>NZ_MATO01000021.1 GCF_001700325.1 Caryophanon latum | reverse complement strand
ACACCCTAAAGTTTATGCGCATGCTGGGCGCACAATAAAAAAGGGGTGTGCTACTGTTAGCACACCCCTTTTTTTGTGACTCTTCACCATAACTTAGGGTTGCTTTTCCCGCTGAAGTCCGCCTTTTGTTTCAAGCAACTTTTATGCATCAACCCCAGCTTACGGTGATGAACCTTTATTTAATGCACGTCACGTTTAGCGAAGTTGCCGCCTTTCACTTCGACAACCTCATAAATCGCAACAAATGCTTTCGGATCGATTTCACGAATAATTTCTTTCATTTTACGCTCTTCTAAACGGTTAATAATACAATTAATTTCCTTAAACGTTTGATTTGAATACGCACCTTCTACAGTATTCAATGTTGCACTACGACCGAGACGATTACGAATCACTTCAACCATCTCATCTGGATTTGACGTAATAATACGGAAGCTCTTTGAACCGCTTAACCCTTCCTCTACAATTACGATTACTTTAGATGCAATAAAATATGCAATTGCCGATAAAATTGCTCCCTTTAAACCAAATACAAACGATACAATAATAAATACAAATGCATTTAAAAATAAAATTAAATCACTCGTGCTAAATGGCAGCTTGCGTGATAATAGCACAGCTAACATATCAATACCATCTAATGCTCCACCGTTACGCAACGCAATCCCCATACCTAATCCTAAAATAATACCACCAACAACAGTAATTAATAGTGTGTCACCTTCAATAATCGTCGGCACTTTATGCATAAAAATCGTACCAAGTGACAACGCCGCAATTCCAACCACCGATAAAATCGCAAACGTTCGTCCAATTTGCTTATATCCTAAAAAGATAAACGGAATATTTAAAATTGCAATTAGCGCCCCTAACGGCAATCCAAACACTGTCGAGCCAACGATACTTAAACCGGTTACGCCACCGTCCGATACGTTATTTGGAATTAATACAGCTTCTAAACCATATGCTGCAATAAATCCTCCTAAAATAATCATCACTACTTTTGTCATCATTTGAAGCGCACTCGTCTTTTCTGCTTTCTTTTCTGGCATACTTGTAAGTCCTTCCTCTATGTAAAATACGTTCTACTTAAAATAATAATATACACGTTGTAAAATGTATAATGGAAATCAGCCATTTTCGCGAAAAAAGAGCGTGTACTCATATTATGTGTACAACGCTCTGTCCTCATTTATAGTACATTTTTAATTTCTTTTTCAAAACTCATCGGCTTATCTGTCGGCGCAAAACGCTTCACGACATTGCCATCACGATCGACTAAAAATTTCGTGAAATTCCATTTTACCGATTTTCCAAGTATCCCTTTTGTCGCCTCTGTTACGTGCTTAAACAATGGATGTGCTTCCGAACCGTTCACATTTACTAAATCATGCATCGGGAATGTCACACCATACGATAAACGACATGCCTCTGCCGCCTCCGCACCTGATTTTACTTCTTGCTTAAACTGATCCGATGGGAAACCTAGCACGACTAATCCATCATCCTCATATTTTTTATATAGTTGCTCTAGCTCATCAAACTGCCCTGTCAGCCCACATTTCGTTGCCGTATTAACAATTAACATCGGCTTACCTTTATATTTTTCAAGTGAATATTCCTCACCATTTGCTAATGTTACATTAAAATCATAAATATTCATCCGTTTTTCCTCCTTCATATTATATCGGTTCATCACCGTAAGCTAGGATTGACGCATAACAATTTCTTCAAGCGTGTTGATTAGCCATTCAACTGGCAGTTCGCGTATTGCGGCTCGCTTTCCTGGGGCTCGGCGGCGAATACGATGTTGGTCATGAAGGCGATGCCACATGGACGTGGCGCTTATCGCCTTCCTCAAGCCTCCGCACCACTCCTACGTCGCGGCTTACGGGGTCTTGAGGCACGAGCTATTCCCCAAGGAGTCTCGCCGCACGCTCCCATGCCACTACAATGCTGCATTCATGTCAGTTTTGCTACTGAAAACAACCGATTCAGCTTTATAAAAATGGCTAATCAACAGACCTGCAATTTCTTATGACGAGAGGCAAACTCCACCAGTAACAGCATGAGCCTCCCCCCCCTCAATCTTGAAAAGGAAGGCCATTAAGTTCGCACATCGTGTTCGCCACCGCGTCTGCTGAAAGCCTACCTCGTCGTGGAAAGCAACCCTAAGTTATCGTGAAGAGCCTTCATATTTCACTTTAAAGAAAAATTTTCAAAAAACTCATTTAGCTCATGCAATTGTTGACGTAGTGCTCTACCTTCATCCATCAAATAACCACATGCTTCAAGTTGTTTTACAATGGCCTGCTCAATGTTCGGCTGCTGCTCCTTCGCATACGTTGTTAATGAAATGATTGTCGCACGTTTATCTGTCGGCGAAATGCTCTTCTCAATCCATCCACGTTCAAATAATTTCGACAAAATTGGATTTAACGTGCCAATCCCTAAATTCAAACGCTCCCCAATCTCCTTTGTCATTACACGGTCTTGCTCCCATAAAGCTAACAACACTAAGTACTGCGAATACGTTAATTGAAACGGCGCTAAAACATGTGTATACAACTTATTAAAATGACTTGCTGCACGATACACTTCAAAACAGAGCTGTTCATCTAACTTTGTCTGAATCATGCTTCCCACCTCCAATATATCGTATACGATTTATTTTACCGAATTCGATTGTAATTGTACAATCATTACACTTATTACGTCTAAAAAAATATTAGAAAACGAAAAAAGCATTTAGCGAATGCTAAATGCTTTTGCGTATGACCCGTACGGGATTCGAACCCGTGTTACCGCCGTGAAAGGGCGGTGTCTTAACCACTTGACCAACGGGCCTAAATATGGCTCCGAAAGCAGGACTCGAACCTGCGACCTGCCGGTTAACAGCCGGATGCTCTACCAACTGAGCTATTTCGGAA
>NZ_MATO01000020.1 GCF_001700325.1 Caryophanon latum | reverse complement strand
TAAAATGTACCCTATACGATAGACACTTTGAAAAAAGACTATCGTATAGGGTATTTTTCTTTATAATGAGAAAAAAGATGTTGGAGCGGATAAAAGATGACAAAAAGAATCTTTACTAAAAAAGAACAAGAACAGCTAAAATGCAATCCCTATGTTCAAGCGGTTAGCGAGAAGGCCATTACGTATACAGATGAATTTAAACGTCATTTCATCGCTGAAAATGACAAAGGAACATCACCAAGAGAAATCTTTGAAGAGGCGGGTCTACATGTCGACTTGATTGGTTTACAACGCATTAGCTCTGCTGGTAAACGTTGGCGTGCCGCGTATCGACAAACAGGTGTAGAGGGCTTACAAGATACACGCAAAACCAATTCAGGGCGTCCTTCAGAAAAAGAATTAAGTTTGGAGGAAAAGATCGCCCGTTTGGAAGCGAAGAACCAGCTACTACGTGCAGAGAATGAATTATTAAAAAAGCTCGATCTACTCGAAAGGCAGATGTTGAAAAAGAAATCACAATCGAAACGAAACGAAAATTTGAATTAATCGAACAAACACGACGAAAGTATAAGTTGAAGCGCATGGTGAGCTATTTATGCGAAGTAATGGGGGTCTCTCGTTCAGGATTCTATCATTATTTCAGCGAGGAATCGGTGAGAAATCGTTTCCTTCAAGACGAGTCAGATGAGGCAGTGCAAGCCATTATTTTAAAGGCATACCATTTCCGTAAGCGTAAAAAAGGCGCACGTCAAATTAAAATGACGCTTCAAAATCACTATGGCATTACCTACAACGTAAAGCGAATTCGCCGCATCATGAAGAAATACGGCATCATCTGTCCCATTCGCAAAGCCAATCCTTACCGTCGTATGGCGAAAGCAACGAAGGAACACCGAACGTGTGCGAATCAACTACAACGTCACTTTAAACAAGGTGTTGCAGGGAAAGTGTTATTAACAGACATCACGTATTTAACGTATCGAAACGGAAAACGTGCGTATTTATCAACGATTAAAGACGCTGAAACGAACGAAATCCTCGCGTATGAGGTATCCCCTTCTTTACATGTAGAGATTGCGTTGAACACGTTAAAGAAACTAAGCAAACATACGCATTTAACAGAAGATGCGTTTATCCATTCTGATCAAGGATTCCATTATACGAACCCGCAATTCCAAACGCTTGTGAAAAAGATGGGGTTAGGTCAGTCGATGTCACGCCGAGGAAACTGTTGGGACAACGCTCCCCAAGAATCATTCTTTGGGCATTTTAAAGATGAAACGAACATCAAAGATTGCGAAACATTCGAAGACGTAAAACGCGAAATCAAAAGTTATATGACGTATTACAATCATTATCGAGGGCAATGGAACTTAAAGAAGCTGCCGCCTGTAAAATACAGACAGCAGCTCCAACAAGTTGGCTAGCTCTTTTTCAAAATGTCCTTTACAAAGGGTACACTTTACTTCATTTCGAGGTGAGGGTGGATTTTTTTATGCGTTCGAAGCGGCGTCTGGATCGTCCATTAGTTGAACGGGTGGACGGCGGAATTCGAA
>NZ_MATO01000019.1 GCF_001700325.1 Caryophanon latum | reverse complement strand
CTTCATTTTTCAAACATATTTTCTTAACTTGATGGCTATGGGATCCACAGGCAAATATTTTTACGTCATTTGGTTTAGATGCTGATTTATTGTCAGAGAATGAAGATTTGAGTGCAGCGATGCTTGGTTATACGAATGAGGATGGAGAAAATGTAACAGGTTTTGAGGCAATTGAACATACGATACATGAGCTGTACAGACAAAATGACGAGCGTTATATTCATTGTTTAACGTCGAATGAGCGCTGTGATTTGCTAGAGATGACGATTTTAACGAATTTAGATATTTATCGTAATCCGACTACGCTATTACGTGATGTATGTCGAGAGCTTGCACAATATTATACGCATATTGTCATTGATACTCCGCCAAGCTATTCGTTAATGGTATCGAATGTGCTAATGGTTGATAATGTCGAAGTATTTGTGCCATTTGAGCCAGAAACATATGCGCTAAGATCTGTCGGGAAAACGATTCGAGCATTTGATTCGTTTAAGGAAAAAAATCCGAGTGCGACGTTTGGTGGTGTATTTGCGACAAAAGTGAAGACTCAAACGAATATTCATGCGTCAATTATTGGAACTGCACGTACATTTGTCCAAACGAGCCGTAAACGTTATTTAAAGACATTTATCCCAAACACAATTAAAATCGCAAACAGCGTGTATTACGAGGCATTACCACCGCTATTAACGAAGAAGAAAAGTGATCATGTGTTAGAGTATTTTGATTTATGGAAGGAGATTAAGTAATGGCACGCGAACCGAAAAATAATGCATTACCACGAAGCAGTAGCATAGATGCATTGCTTAGTAATGTAGAGGAGCCAGCAGCAGAAATTACAGCTGAAGTAAGTGAAGATAAGCCGCATTTAAATACAGCTTTCATTAAGCAGCGTTTAGCGGCGAAGAAGAAGGAATCGAATAAACAAGTGACAGTCTACTTAACGCCAAAAAACTATAAGCGCTTTAACACGCTGAAAGAAAAAGGGCAAAAATCAGATTTAATTAATGAGTTACTAGACTTATATTTCGAATCTGAGTAATGAAGAAACAGCGTGTAACCCTTTGAATTCAAGGATTGCACGCTGTTTTGATTTTAAAGTTGACTTCAACGTTGAATGTGAAATTGAAGTCGATTTATTTTACTAAAATGGTTATTAGATCACGTGTTTCATACGCATAAAACGTTGGCTGTTCACGTCGTAGTTCAGCTTCTTCGTGACTGCCCCAATGGACTGCAATTGTATTACAGCCTGCAGCTTTTCCCATTTGAATATCAAACGTTGCGTCGCCAACCAGGGTGCATTGTGAAGGCTGTAGCCCGTGTCGTTCAGCAATTTTGTAAATGCCATCTGGGTGCGGTTTATAATGGGTTACGTTATCTGAGCCAATCCAATCGGTGAAAAACGTATCGAGCTGAAGCTTTTGTAAATTGCGGTAAAGGACGTCTGTTTTTTTACTCGATACAACGAATAATGAAAACATTGATTGCAGCTGTTGCAAAACATTTGCCATATGAGGGAATGCTGTAATTGTTTGTTCCTCGAGCTCCTTATACGCTTCACGAAATTGCTTTAACAAATTATTGAACTGTTCGTCTGTTAATGAATGATTTGTTAGCTCTTGAAATGATTGCTCAATTGGAATGCCCATATAATAATCGATTTGTTCTTTTGTCGGAACAGTTAAGCCACATGTTTCAAACGCTTGTTGTGTAGCGAGTTGCCCGCATTGCCCAGAATCAGCTAATGTGCCGTCAAAATCAAAAATAATTGCTTTCATTTATAACTCCTCCTATTGCATGTCATACATATGTTTTGCGTACAGTCGTAGCTTTTGTTCGTCAATAATTTCGACAAAGCCTCGTATACGCCGAATGATTCCTTCTGCTTCAAATTGTTCGAGACAGCGATTCTGATGACGAACGGTAATGCCAATAAACTCGGCAATCATTTTTAGCTCGCTTTTTGGAATGAGCGGCTGATTAAAATTGCCATGTTCATCGTGAGAAATCGCCGCGAAATAGCTAGCGAGTTTGACGTCTGCCGTATGCATTAAGTGAAACGATAACGTCATCGATTTCGTCACAAATTTGCGGCTAATTGACTGCAGTAACATGTCGTTAAAGCTTGCTTGTTTTCGCAGTTGATGTGCAGTCGCAAACGGCAATGCAGCGATATGAACGTCTGTCACTGCCTCAATTGTATGTAGCGTATCGATTTGCTGAACGAGCTCGACGTCACCGAATAGCTCAAGCGGCGTATTAAACGCAACAATGAGCTGTTTGCCCTCCTCTGATGTCATATGAATTTTTACTTTTCCTTTAACGAGAAACGCTAAATAGTGTAGTGGAAAACCTTGCTTGCATATACATTGTCCACGCTGAACGACATACCATTCAAGCAGGCGAACATCGACGTCATATTTTTGTTGAATTCGTGTTTTATAGTTTGCGATCGCTTGTTCATTTTGTAATGCATTCATCATCCTGTCTCCTTTTTTACGATACATGATGTTTAGTTTAACAGAAAGGACATATGTCTGAAATGAATATAATTGTTTGCAGCAGTGTGCCAATAGAAAAAACGATACAGCTCTTTTAAAGAAACAGCTGTATCGTGCTAAATTTGATATTAATATTGATGTCAACGATGAATGTAATTTTAATGTGTAGGAACGATTCGTACATAATCGCTTTCAATGTACACATCTTCACTGTCGTTCATTAACTCGGATACGACACGTACATAGCCGTCTTTTGTCGATGGTGTTTTCGAAAGTGTAATAGGCATGATGCCGAATCGTTTCGTATCTTCTCGGTAAGCGTACGTATACACGCTCGCCATATTTTCGTTGTACAGTGTAACGTCATGTTTTGTCGTAAAACCGACGTCATACGCTTTATAGTCTTTGCCACCTAATGCTTGATCGATTTTGTACATATGCGCGGCTGTTTTTGCTCCCCAGTACGGGTCAGTTGCGTAGCGCACGTTCATGCCGACTAGCTTGTCACCGAAAGCGGCACCGTTATATTGAATGTTTGTCGAATTAGGCTGCAAATGTGCAGGGTTTAAATAGCGCTCATGTAAACTGTCGACAACGGCATGTACGTTATCGGCAATCGATGCGTAATATTTTTTGTTCGACGTATCGACGTTTGCTCGGTCGCATGCATCGTTTGTGTCCGTTACGTTAAAGCCGAATGTGTTGTTGTAATGCAGTGCGTGACAGCTCATGCCATAGTCGCCTTCATGAATAGCTAATGAGAGTAATAGCAATGCATTGACACGTTTTTCCTGCTCGACTTGCTTTAACGTTTTACCGAAGCCGATTAACGCACTTTTTGTCGTCGCATGCTCGTAACGCTTCACACCGCTTTTTTCTTTTGCTTCTAGCTCACGCATAATGAATGCATCGATGTCTTTTGCGCTATAAGACGAAGTTACGCGCGGTGACACGTATTGGAAATAGTTATAGCTTTCGCCGACAAATGTGCCTTCGCTATCGTAGAAATGATGACCGTCTGTGCTATAGTATGCTTTTCCTTTTGTTAAGAAACTTGGAGCTTTACCTATAATGTAAGATGACGATGTGTTCGTTACGTGGTTGTATAACACATGCCCAAGCCCTGAATTACCTGAAACGTAGTAGGATTTCAAACTTTCATTTGGCAACAGCTTCACATCGCTATGCTTAACGTAAAAATGCTCACCTGCGTGTAGCACTTTGACATATTTGTCTGTCGAATCGACGTACAGCAGCTCCGTATGTCGCGTAACGCCGGCATATTCTTTTCGCATCGTCTCATGACCGTAAATGAGTGTCGTCAATGAAGTCGTTACGACAACGCCTTTTGTCATATGAATGACGCGGTCGTTTTCAGTAATGAAGCCGTTTTCCGGTAATGCCGCTTTTGCTTCGGCGAATGTTGTAAATGATGCGATCGCCTCGCCGTCAGCTGAAGCTGCTACAAATGGCAAAGCAATTGTAAACGGCTTATCGACTGGCTGCTGTAGCGGTAAATCCATTTCATTTGTAACGCTTTCGGTAATGCTGAGCGTGTATGTAGCGCCGCGCTCATACGGTGTAACAGGTGTAACGATGACCGTGTTGCCGTTTATGTCATACGTTACGTCAACTGTTCCTCCTGCTGCGTTCGTTACGTAAATCGACTGGTCGTTTACGGTCGATTGTTTTACGACGTCACTAAACGTAATCGTCCATTCCTTCGTCGGCGAAACGTTTAGTGCCTCGTCATTGAGTGCGGCAAGTATAGTCGGCGCACCGAGAAAAAATGTTATCGTTAATATGCAATATAATAATAGTTGCTTCAATGCAATTCCTCCTTTTGACAAGTATACATTGTATTTAGGTGTACTTTGCTGAAACATTTGTGACGAAACAACGTATAAAGAAGAAAGCACGTTTGAAAGGATGCGATTCCAATGAAAAAGTGGCTAGTTGTTGTACTCGTCATTGCAATAGTTGCAGCGTACATGTCCGCGACGAAAGAGGAGCAGTTTTTCTTTGACGGCACCATTGTATCGATTACCGGTGAGCAAGCAATTGTAGATGCGGTAATCGGTGGAGGGAATATGGATATTGTTGTTGATTTGTCAGTGAATGAAGACGAAACATTTTCAGTCGGTGATGTTGTAACCGTACAGTATGACGGAACGATTATGGAATCACACCCGGCACAAATTAAGACGATCGATGTTAAACATAAATGACTTAAAAGCCCTCGCTGCTTATTGTACAGCAACGAGGGCTTTTATATTAACTTTGGATTTGAATACAAATTTGACATTAATATTGACTTCAATTTTGTGTGTGCAATTTAATCAAGCAATCCAACTAAATCAGCAGTATTTTTTAACAGCTTTGCCATTTGCGCACGTGTTAAATTTGCTTTCGGATTAACGTAGCCGTTGCTGCCCGTCATAATGCCTTGTGCTTGTAACTCCGCAATCGCTTCTTTTGCGTAATCTGAAATTTGTGCAGCGTCGTTAAATGTAAGTGATGCGGCAGTCGTTGTGCTTTTGTAGCCTTTATGTTTTAGCATGCGATAAAGAATTGTAGCTGCTTGTTGGCGTGTGACGTTATTGCCTGGCTGGAACGTTGTCGCCGTTGCTCCCGTAACAATGCCAAGCTCAGCTAATGCTTGCACTTCTTTAATGAACCATTTATTTTGTACGTCTGTAAACGGTGTTGGATTATTTGACGTTACACCGAGTGCGCGTGCAATCATAACGGCAAACTGTGAGCGTGTAACATTGGCGTTCGGGCTAAATGTTGTCGCTGTCGTCCCAGTCGTAATGCCCGCCGCGTATAGCGCTAAAATATCGTCCTTACTGTATAGCGTATCAATATCTGTAAACGGATTTGCCTGACTCGGTGCATTTACTTTTTGTACGTTAAATGTGAAAAATAACGTGTAAGCACCGTAGCCTAATTCCCCAGAGTTGACGAAAATTTTCGTAACGCCATTTTCGTGTTGAACGAGTGGTAAGCGAACGACGCGCACTTGCTCTAGTTTTTCGCCAGTCGAACTTACGACATCAATGTCAACGAATTTCCCCGTTGCATCAGCGTATTGAAGCTGTGAAAAACCGTATGCCTTTTCTGTTAACGTTAGTTCAATGAAGCTTTTGCCATCGATTACGACGTGCTGTGCGTTTGAAAAATACGGATTTAAATAATTTGTAATGAAATCAGCCATCGGACCATTCGGATCAGCAACCATGCTGTAAGAGATGCTTTGTCGCGTCGTCGGCTCAGCTGCTTCTACTACGTACGGTACAGCGATGGAAGATAAAAGTGCTGCCGCGGTAAATGTCGCAAGAGCGCGCTTTTTTTTCTTTGTAAACATTATGTATGTGCCTCCAATAGATCATTTTTTAAATAACATGTGATTTCATCATAGAGAAATGTCAATTTATTGTACATGGACTTTTAAGCGAGCAATTGAAGCAGTAAAGGCAAAATGATATGAGGAAAAATAAAATAAGTTACGATGTCAAAAAAATGAATGAGCTAAAAAACTCGACGGAAAGTGAAGTAATAAAGGTAAAATCATGTTTGGAATTGACGTCAACATTAACATTAAAAATAAATGAATATGTATACATAGCCGGCGTAAGTGTAAATGAATAAACTATTTTTCATGTTATGAGGTAAACGAAGTACGTATCATTTTTTAGTGAGAACTATTATTATAAGTAATGTTACACGATGAAATACTCATCATCGTTAGCTTGCTATCGCGAAACATTGTCTCATTGCCGAGCAGAAGGAGAGCTTATTATACATATCGTCATTGCTATGGAAACTAGCATTAAAATGGATTTTAACATTGACTTCAACGTTAGTTTTTAAAAAATGGTATGTTATGATTGATTCGAAAATTCAGTCAATAAGAGAGGTGTTGTATATGTTTACAGAGGAGCAGCTACAGGCGATGATTCGGAAACAAAAAGTGAGTGAGCAATATCCGTATTCGGAAAACGACGATGAGACACTCGTACATTATTTAAAACGACTTCTTGCAGACATGTCGAGGGCGCATATTCGTTATACAATCGACAGTAATCATTTTGGCAGTGGCTATGCGTCATACATTCAACTGTTTTGCTATCGCGATGAGTTTGTAACGATTACGGAAACAAATGGTGAGAAAAAAGAGGAGCGGATTGGCTTAAATGTGCTTGTGAGCAGGCTAGCACCAGTGATTGCGATTGGTGGGAACGCATGGGAATTTACGTATGTTGATGCTTCGGGGAAACGAGTAGGTGGTAGTCATTCGATGCTTGATGATCCAAATGAATTACATATTGATAAGAAGTTTCAGGAGCTATATAACGACTTAGTGCGACTGTTTATGAAATATCAGTTTACGCTGTTGCAAAAAGAGGACGTCGATGCGCCATTATCGTTTGCGGCAAATATTCCGACGTTGTCACGTAGGAAAGGTCAATACATCGTGTGGGATGCGATTTTTTACTGGGAAGATTAGAACATGTCTAAAAACGCAATAACTAAGTCTAAATGTAAAAAACAAAATCATCAGTTTTATTATATGTCGGAAATAGATGAAATGGATTGATTTTAAGGCTGTGTATTAGATCAAATGCTATTTGGACTTGAAAATTCGCATCGCTTTCAATCGTTGCAGGCGGCTAGAAAATAGTTTCTAGATAGACGGTGAATGTATTTTCGAGTTTTGTTCATCGGCTCTTCACATTGAGGCACGCTTTTCTCGCTGGAGTCCACCTCTTGTTTCGAGCCTCATTCGCATTGTAAATTTCAATCACTTTGTACATAATATCGAAGTGGATTTTCATATTGCAATTAATATTGAAGTCAATGATGAACTTTTATGAAAACATAAAAGTCGTGCATACAATGTGTATGATTGAATCTCTTACATAACTGCTTCGTATATACTTATAAGGGGTGGAACTAGATGAAAGAAGCAGAAATAGTAGCAGTGTTAACTTTGTTAGCAGAGCGAGATGACGTTATTTATGAAGTGTTTAAATTACCGAAGCGATCGAAAACATTTTATTTATGGGATATATTTTGCGATTTATTGCCAGGCGTAATTAATACGTTATTAAAGCAACAGACCGTATATTTAATCGCATGTGAGCGCAGTGGAACATTCATTGAGCTAGATCGTTTGAAAGTAGTGCGTCAAACCGTTATTCCAAATTGGTCTCCTCATATGAAGCATTCGTTTTCGACAATGGAGTTGGATGGTTACGTTTATAAAAAATATCGAGTATTAAAATAAAAATAGAAGGTGTGTACTAGGCGTTCATATTGCTGTTCGTACACACCTTATTTTTAATATCGAAATTGATGTCAACGTTGAATTTTATAAAAGATTTAATGTTGCTGTGGAAATTCTTTTTAAGTTGTGACTACGTTCATCTATTGCTTCGACCGATTCACTGACGTTTGACACGAGTGTTACTTGCTTCGTCATTAACGTGTTCATGTTGTCCATATGTATTAAAATCGTTTCGATTAAATCTTTCATCGTTTCTAAACTTGTTACGATATTACGTGTTGCATTGCAAGCTTACGTATTTCATCGGCGACGACGCTAAAGCCTTTCCCGTGTTCGCTAGCCCGTGTTGCTTCATTCGCTGCAGTTAAGCCGAGCAAATTTGTTCGGTCTGCGATTGTGCGAATAAGTGTTAAAACAATTTGTGTTTCGTTCGCGCTTTCTTTTGCAGAGGAGGCAGCTGCAATTTTACTTCACGCGGTTTAATGCTATCATTTAGCCGCTTTGTTACGTCGCGTTCATTTTCTTTAAATGATTCGAAATAACGTTTTTTACTTGCTGCAATATCCTCCGCTTGTGTAAACTGTGAATCTTCGTTTTTCTAAAAAAACATAAATGAAGCAGCGGTAAACATATGTAAATATTTTTGATTGAAATATATCAGGTCTGTTGATTAGCCATTTATATACAGTGAAATCGGTTGTTTTTAGCAACCATCTGGAAATAAATGCTGCATATTAATGGCAGTAAGCGAGCCGCAATACGCTTCTGCCAATTGATTGGCTAATCAACACGCTTGGAAATATATAATAAAAGATTGAATTCAAATTTTAATTTAACTTTAACATTAAATTTGAATGCTAAAAAAATGTGAAATTGACTTCGATGTTAATGTTGATTTAAAAATGAGCATGCTACAATGTGTATAGAAAGGATGATAACTATGAATGGCATAATTTGTTTAGGAGAAGCGCTTGTCGATATGATCCCAACGAGTGCACAAAATGATACGTATATTAAAGCAGCTGGGGGCGCACCGGCGAATGTGAGTGTCGGTATTGCAAAGCTCGGTGGAAAGGCGACATTTATCGGCAAAGTAGGCGATGATGTGCTAGGACATTTTTTATATGAGACGTTGAAAAATTATGGAGTTCAGACGAAGATGCAATTTGATGAACGTGCACGAACGGGCTTAACGTTTGTGACGTTATCGGAGTCGGGCGAGCGTGATTTTCATTTTTATATTGAACAAAGTGCAGACGCGCAATTAATGGCTGAAGAAATAGATGCGGCATTATTTAACGAGCATCGTTTATTTCATTTCGGTTCGATTTCGCTCATTCACGAGCCTTCCAAAACAGCGACATTACGTGCGATTGAGCTTGCAAAGGCAAACGGACTCATCATTTCATATGATCCGAATGTGCGCCTTCGTTTATGGCAATCGCCGCAGCATGCAAAAGACGTCATTCATGCGACGTTGCCATATGCGGACATTTTGAAGCTATCGGACGAAGAGTTATTATTTTTAACAGATTGTGAAGATGTAGAGACAGGGATAAAGAAATTACCAAACGTGCCGTTATTGCTTATTACGTTAGGTGCGCGAGGCTGCATGTATCGCTTCAATGGACAAGTTGCAACAGTGGACGGGATTTCCGTAACAGCCATTGATACGACCGGCGCAGGAGATGCGTTTATGTCGAGCATTTTGTACTATATTGATACGTTAGGAAAATCGTTAACGGAAATTTCAGATGAAGAAATGGCAGACATTTTGAAGTTAGCGAATATTTCCGGGGCGCTGGCGACGACGAAAAAAGGGGCGATGACAGGGCTTCCGACGAGCGAAGAAGTATATGAATGGCATAAATAAATGCTACATTACATTTGATTTGAATATTAACATTGATGTTAAAATAGAAGTCAAATGAAATGTTGAATTGGATTGCTATTACGTTTTCTCACAATGAAACGACAAAAAGGAACTGCACATCGATTTGCGTGCAGTTCCTTCTTTATATTAAGGCAACAAATATTTCGGCTCGGCGTACCAGCGTGTGATCAGTTGCTTGTAATCGTCGTATTCTTTCCAAGAGCTGTCATGTTCGTTGCGATTGCCGCCTGCGACGAATGTTGTCGCAAGTGGTGTGAAGCTTTTTGTCGTTGTGTTAAAGTCGAACGTCCAAGTGGAAATGCCTTTTGCGTTCGCTTCGTCGTATACGTAGTCGTCGATGACAAATTGCATGCGTTCGCCGACAACTTTGACATTCGCTTGATGAATGTTAGCGATTGGCTCGCCGCTATGCTTGAATGTGTACGTACCTTTGTTTTCGTGACAAACGGGCGCATTGTCGGCACAGTCAGCTGAAAACGTCGTGCGGTATTTTTTCGATAGCATAATGGCGGCTTTGACACTTTCGAACGTGACCGCGTTGGCAGTGCGGTACATCGTTGGCTCGCCTGCATATTGAATTGCAGTTGCGTTCACATAGCTTTTCGTCGTTGGATCAAATTGCTTCAACGAATGTTTGAAATAAATTTTTCGGTTGTCGTCTGTATGGCGCGTCGTTTTTGTGACGTATGATTTGACAGCGCCGAGATGAATCGGTGTACCTTCGCGTTTCACTGTCGATTTTGCGACTTTTTTCGTAACGAGCAAGTCGGTTTGTACGTAGCCGCCGAGTGTACCAGCTTCAATGTATGACCAACCGCTTGCAGATGGGTACGCTTTTACTTCTGTACCTTTCGTTAAAAAGAAGGAGATGCGTCCGTCCTTGCTATGTGGGCGATCACGAAGCGCGAGCCCTTCCACAGTGACGTATGATGTTACGGGCTTGATCGCATTCATAACAGAGGCTGTTACAAATCCAATCGTATCGCCGTAACGGATAATGCGCCAACCGCCTGGTAATGTTCCGTATGATTCAACGACTGTGTTTGCAGGTAATGTGAGCAATGTGTTCGCTGTACGATAAGCGCCGTCTTTTACAACGAGCTTTGATTTCGATGCGCGCGGTGTTGGCGGAATGCGCGTTAAATATGAATCCGCTACATCGTCCGCATGTGAAATTTTCGTGTTGAAATAAGAACTAGCACGGTAAACGTATGCATCATTTTCGAATGTGCGCACGTTGCCGTTACGGTTCATCGTAAATCGATCTTTTACTTTTAAAATGGTGAATGTCGGCTCGTATACAGCGATGTTCGATGCGATGACGTCACCGAGCTTTGTTAGGTCGACGTAGCCTTCCATGCCGTTTGCGTACACGGAGCCATCGAGTACTGTAACGTGCTGACCTTTCGTTAATATTTGAATCGTTTTGGCATCTGCCGCGTCCGATTGTTTCATTGGCAATGTGTCAGTTGTAACAAGTCGTACTTCGTTGGCGTTTGCCATTGCAGGTGCAACGACGATACAAAGTACGGTGAAGAGAATGCTAATAATGAGTTGTTTCATGATGTTTTTTCCTCCTTTTGATGCCGTACTGACGGAGCAAACGCAAAAAAGTTTCATTTTTTAGAAAAACTTTTTTAAGTATGTAAAAATGTAATAGGAAATTCAAGGTAGGTATTGACTTCAATGTTAACGTCAAATTGAGTGTTTGAGTATATTTGCTCAAACACCTTTTTCGTTTGATCTATACGACCTATATCGCTACAATGAAACGTATGTGAAATAGAGTGGAGTGAGAAGTAATGAAGTGGCAGTTTTCAAAAATTCCGAACATTGAGGAATCGAATTTCAATAAAGTGCTAGAGCGTTTTTACAGTTTAGGTGTAGCAGGGCTGACGCGTGAAAACATTCAAAACTCGCTGGACGGGCGTTTGCCAAATAGTGAAGAGCCGGTCGTTGTAACGATTCAGCTCGGCATGATGAAGCGAGCGCACATTCCAGGAGTTGAGGAAATTGTGACGCGCATTAACAGTTTAGAAGGGCGCAATAGTTATACGAAAGAAACGATTGCGCATATGAAAGCGTCGATGCTTGATGAGGAAGTGCGTTACATTTCGTTTGAAGATGCGCATACGAAAGGATTGACCGGCGCGAAGTACGGACAAAGCAACAATCCAGAGCATACGTGGGGCATTTATGCGTATAACAAAGGCGTGCATTTTGAAGAAAAAGATGAAGCGTTTGAAGCATCGCGTGGTGGCTCGCACGGTGTCGGAAAAATTGCGTCGAATGCGGCATCGGATTTACATTTAATGTTTTTTGCGAACTGTGATGCAAATGGAGAGCAGCACTTAGGTGGCACGATTCAATTAATTGAGCATTATTATCACGATGCGTATTACCGTTCGACAGGTTATTTTGCGAAGCTGGAACAGACGACGTTTATGCCGTATGAAAATACGTACGGGCATGTGTTTGAAAAAAATACGCGCGGACTCAAAATTGTCATTCCGTTTTTACGAGAAAGCTTTTACGACGAAATGGAGGTCATTCGTGCAGTGTGCGATAGTTTTTTCATTGCCATTTTGCAGCGAAAGCTCATTGTGCATGTGAACGATTTAACGATTGATGCGACTTCGATTGAGCATATTGTGAAGCAGGAGCAATATTATGAACAGCGCGTGCCGATGATGAAAAAAGTGTTTACGCCGCTTTACGTCAATACGTTTATGACGAAGGAGCCGCGCACAATTACGATTCCGCATCGTGACACCGCTTTGACGTTTCAGCTATATTTCCAATACGACGAGCAAATTGCGAAAGGTCGCGTCGGCATCGTGCGCACAATCGGCATGAAAATTGAAGATTTTGCGGCGAAAAATAATGCGACGAAGCCTTATAATGCAGTATTGATCGGTGGGACCGAGGAAGATACGTATTTAAAGTCGCTTGAAAATGAATCGCATACGAAAATTTCAAGTGAGGGTTTAAAGGATCCGCAGTTAAAGCGCGAGGCGAACAAGTTTATTCGATTACTGACGAAGGAAATTGTGCAAGTGATTGAGGAAGAAATACGCCGTCGAAATCCTGTTGACGGGCAAATGAATACAGCGGACGTACTATATACGACGGAAATTGATTTTAAAGAGAACTTGGCGAAATCTTTTGGCAAAGTGAAAATTCAAAACGGCTTAAACGTCGTGACGAGTCATAACGGTGAGGCGGACGATACAGCACCAGGAAAGGAAAAGCGCAAGCCGCGTGAAAAGAAAGCGCGACCGACGAACGCATCGCCTACAGGTGTACGCCGCACGAGTAAGGCGAAACATGATGGGGACGGAAAGGCGGAGGAGCAAGAGCCGCTCGATCAATATCAAATTAATGCATACCGCGTCGAGCGTTTGTTGCTGTCAAATGAGGAATACATTCGCATTAATTTACAAGGCAATGAGGAAGTTGGCAATAAAAAGTGGTGTAACATTAAGCTGAACGTCATTGATGGTATGGGGAAGGAATGTGTCGGCGAGTTTGATTTATTGCAAAACTATGCACATGCCGAAGATGCTTCTACCGAAAAACCGTGTGAAATTACGCGCGATGTCATTAAAGGTGTACCGATTGAGCGTGGTATCGTGTCGCTGCGGCTTTCGTTATTACCAACATATAACCGCACATTAAAATTTGTTTATTACGTAGAGGTGTAAGCACATGATTTATAAACAGGATGCCAATTTTCCATATCCGATTCTTTCGTCGACATCGTTTTCGTATGAGGAAAGTGATTTTACGTTAAAGGTGACATTTGAGGAGGACGGTGGACAATACCGTTTTTACTTTGAGCCAACGATGACGTCTCATTTTTTAGAGCGCTTGTTGCATGAAGGGCGCGCGCAGTACATCGTCGTCATTCAATCAAAAGATACAAAATTTTTCCCACTCTCGTTAAACGATTTATTTGTCGCGTTACCGAAGCAGCGCATGTCATTGTCTAACCGCACGTCGATTCAGCTACAAATTGTCGCAACAGATGCGATTGCATTTCATACAAATGACGAGCTTAGCGCATTTTATGATCGCTTGAAGTCGTCCATTACGGTGCCAAAATATGCGATGCTCGGTTATTCAAACATCGTGACGTTTGAAGGTGGAATGAAAAATCCGCTACAGCTTTTTGAAAAGCGGCTTGATCCAACGTTGCCGTGTGCGATTAAATTCGAGCTCGGAGCAGAATGTATCATTATTCATTTCCGCAATGAACAAATGCAGTTCCAATTTGTCTCAAAAGGTAGTGCATTTTTAAATCCGTATTTGTATACAGGGCTGCGCATCGCACTGCACCGCTTCGTCGAGACATATGCAGAGGACGATATAGTCGATATTACGAACATGACGCCGCCAGAAGATTTACTCGATTTTAAACTGTATACGTTAATGCGCAATAAATCGGTGCGCGAGTTAACGATCGATGAATTAGATGAAGTCATTGCGCGCATTTCACATGACCTCATTGAAAAATACGTTGCCGCTGTGCAGGAGGCGATTGCGAATGAAGATTAAGCTATTACACGAAAGCTACAAAAAGGACGAAAAGCTATATGAGGCATTCGTTGCAGGAGAGCTCGATGAATCGTTTTTTTCAGACGAGGTTGTGACGTTGCCAGCAGCGCCTGATTTTCCGATTTATATGGCAAAAGGGCTTGAGTCGAAAAAGCGCGAAGATTTTTTACAGGCGTTTCATATACTCGGGGCGCATTATGTAAACATCGACCGCGACATTCATTTAAATGAGCGCTTTTGGCATTCGCTCCTTGTCGGCTACAAGCGAGCGTATATTATCGAGCACTATCCACAAGTGCTACAAAGCGAGCGCGATTTCGAAAACATTGTGCTAAAAAAATTCGACTGGGAAAACTACATTTATAAATGCGTGCTCGCGGTTGAATACGTTGAAGATGCGACGACGCTATATTTGCCGAAGTCGCGTTATTATGAGCTTATTTTTGAGAACTTAGATATTTTCAACCACTAGTGTCGCATTAAAATAATTTAATGCGTTAAATCGAACTG
>NZ_MATO01000018.1 GCF_001700325.1 Caryophanon latum | reverse complement strand
AAAATGTTTCTGGCATCAATTATGATGTCCAAAATTGTTTGCTAGAGTTATCTAGCTTTGTTTCATCAACGTTTGTTGTTCAGTTTTCAAGGTTCATGTCGCCGTCTCAAGCGAACTTCTATATCATATCATCTCTTCAATGATCCGTCAACACTTTTCAAAAAGTTTTTTCGAAATCATATTTTGATGTTTGTTTGTTACCGGAGCAACATTGATAATAATAATCCTTTTCTCTAAAAAAAGCAACTACTTCTCGCAATTTTTTTCAAAAAAACAGACATACAACTACACTCACAAGCGCGAAGTATGATTAAGTGTACACAAAGCAGCTAAAATAACATTTCCCTTCAAAAAACAGAATAACTATTTACTATGTAAATATAACAAGCGTGTTGATTAACCATTAAACTGGCATTTCGCGTATGGTGGCTCGCTTTCCGCGGGCTCGATGTGGAAAGCAACGCCATTTCGTTCCTCGCCATTATGTATACTGAATTTTGGAGTTTTTAGACACGTCCTAGTCTATTTAGAGCCTGACTTAAGCTTCTTCTGAATAAAAAACAAACGAGCTGCCAATGTAGATGACAGCTCGTAGCGTATTTATTTTGATGCGTGGCGCATTGTTGGGAATAACAATACGTCACGGATCGATGGTGAGTTTGTTAATAACATAACAAGACGGTCAATACCGATACCTAAACCACCAGTTGGCGGCATACCATATTCTAATGCTTCGATGAAATCATTATCCATTTCGTGCGCTTCATCGTTGCCCGCTTCTTTCTCTACCATTTGAGCTTCAAAGCGCTCACGTTGATCAATCGGGTCGTTTAACTCTGTGAAAGCATTTGCGTGTTCACGACGAACGATGAATAACTCGAAACGATCCGTGAAACGTGGGTCTTGAGGGTTTTTCTTCGCAAGTGGTGAAATTTCCACTGGGTGACCTGTAATGAATGTTGGTTGTACTAACGTTTCTTCGATTTTTTGCTCGAAAAATTCGTTAATGATATGACCTACTTCATGAGAGTCTTTAATTTCAACGCCGTGGTCCGCTGCATGCTTGCGCGCTTCTTCCACTGTCATTGGCTGCCAGAAGTCAACACCTGTCGCTTCTTTAACAGCGTCAACCATGTGCATACGTTTCCAGCCAACACCTAGTTCAATTGTATCTTCGCCGTATTGAACTGATGTTGTACCTAACACTTCTTGTGCAACGTGTGCTACTAAATTTTCCGTTAAGTCCATAATATCGTTGTAATCTGCATACGCTTCATATAACTCAATCATTGTGAATTCTGGGTTATGACGAGTTGAAATCCCCTCGTTACGGAATACACGTCCGATTTCGTATACTTTCTCTAAGCCACCAACGATTAAACGTTTTAAGTGAAGCTCGATTGCGATACGCATGTAAAGCTCCATATCAAGTGCGTTATGGTGTGTAATGAACGGACGAGCCGCCGCACCACCAGCAATTGTGTGTAACATCGGTGTTTCTACTTCTAAGTAGCCGTTGTTGTCTAAGTAGTTACGGATTGCGCGAATAATTTTCGAGCGTAAAATGAATGTCGCTTTTGAATCTTCGTTCGTCATTAAGTCTACGTAGCGTTGACGGTAGCGTTGTTCTACGTCTGTTAATCCGTGGAACTTATCTGGTAATGGACGTAATGATTTCGTTAAGAACGTGAATTCCGTTGCTTTTACTGATAATTCCCCTACGTTCGTGCGGAATACAAGCCCTTTAATCCCTACGATGTCGCCTAAGTCTGCTTTATTAAATAATTCGTATGCTTCGTCGCCGATTGCATCTTTACGTACGTAAATTTGAATTTGACCGCCTAAGTCTTGAATATGTGCAAAGCCTGCTTTCCCTTTACCGCGCTTCGTCATAATACGACCCGCGATCACTACTTCGCGCTCGTTGTCATGTAAATAGTCTTTATCGAACTGCTCATTTTCTGCAATTACCTCATTTGATAAATGCGTGCGCTCAAAGCGGCTACCGAATGGATCAAGACCGCTCTCGCTAATGTCCGCCATTTTTTGACGACGTACGATTAGCTGGTCATTTAATTCTTCAATGTTTGACACGTTTGTCACTCCTTATTGTATAAACCTGATTTCATATTCGTTTATTGTACACAAAATTTAGCTACGGTTCATCTGTTTCGATTGAATTATTGCAAATTACTCGTTTTCACTAAGCTTGTGTCACCGAACGTGTCGGCTCAATTTCGCCTTCTAAACGTCCTGCGTCTGCATCGGCAATGACGCCACGCAGTAGTAAACAAAAGTCCGCACCTGTTTCAGTTTGGTTAATCGCTGTACGAATTTTCCCGTTGCCGCGAATGCCCTTTAAATACCACGAGGCGTGCTTACGCATTTCACGCACTGCCATCTTTTCACCTTTTAACGCACTTAAACGCTCAAAGTGAAGTAAGCAAACGTTCATTTTTTCTTGTACAGTTGGCTCCTCTAGTAGCTCGCCCGTTTCTAAATAACGCACAGTGCGATACATCATCCACGGGTTGCCTAGTGCAGCGCGACCAATCATGACCGCATCTGCACCGGTATGATCTAAAATGCGCTTTGCATCCTGTGGTGTTTCGACGTCGCCATTTGCGATAAATGGTACGTTAATGTTTTGCTTTACTTCTTTTAAAATGTCCCAGTTCGCATGACCGTCATACATTTGTGTACGCGTGCGTCCATGCATCGCAATTGCTGATACGCCCGCGCGCTCTGCTGCTTGTGCATTTTCGACCGCAAATACATGCTCTTCGTCCCAACCGATGCGCATTTTTACTGAAACTGGCTTTTTCACCGCATCGACAACGGCTGCGACCATTTCGTAAATTTTATTCGGGTCGAGCAGCCAGCGTGCACCGGCTTCGCATTTAATAATTTTGTTCACCGGGCAACCCATGTTGATGTCGATAATGTCTGCATTCGTATATTGATCGACGTATTTCGCCGCTTCAACTAAGTTTTCTTTGTCGCCGCCGAAAATTTGCAGCGTCATCGGATGCTCACGCTCATCGATGTAAAGCATGTCCATCGTTTTTTTGTTGCGCGTATTTAACGCTTTGTCGCTAATCATTTCAGCGTACACTAAGCCCGCGCCGAACTCCTTCACCGTTAAACGGAATGCCGAGTTGCATACACCTGCCATCGGGGCAAGCACAACGCGGTTATCCATGACGATATCGCCAATTTGAAATGGCTTTTGCTCATTCGTCATTATTGTTGCTCCTCCTCGGAATGTTGTCACCGACTTGTATATGTGTTAATGCTTCTCGCATCGAGGCAGGCTTTCCGCGGGCGTGGCGTGAGCCTGTAGTCTCACGCTCACGCTTTTCCCGCTGGAGTCCGCCTCTCGCTCAAAGCAACATCTACTACGAATCAACACATCACTTTATATAGAAGCAAGAAGATTATTGCACGTCTTGTACAAATTGTGAAACGCTCACTTGCTCCGCCCATTTCACAATACCTTCTTGCTGTAAATCCATCTGCGTCAGTAGCTGTGCGGCTTGCTGTAATTGCGGTGTATCACCGTCACTAACATCTGCAAGCGGCACGAGCACGAATGCACGCTCAAACATGCGCTCATGCGGCACGATTAAGCGCTCTGTTTCAATATTTTCGTGATTAAACAATAAAATGTCAAGGTCGATGCTTCGAGGACCCCAGCGATATAAGCGAACGCGCCCAAGCTCCTGCTCAACAAATTGGCATACATCCAGCAATTGCTGTGCGTCCTTATCTGTCTCAAGCTTTACGCAAATGTTTAAAAATGATGGTTGGTCCGTCACGCCAACTGGAGCTGTTTCGTAAATTGCCGATACATCTTTCACATCAACTTGCTGCTGCAATAATGCAACCGCATGCGCTAAATTTTGCTCGCGCTCTCCTAAATTCGTTCCAATCGATAAATATGCTACGTTCATACGAATTGCCCTCGCGTAATTTCAACTGCTACTTCTTTGTAATGCCCTGGAATTGGTGGGTCTGGTTTGATGATTTCGACGCGACAGCCGAACACTTGCCCTTCGTAGTCTGCTAAAATGCGCGTCGCAATCGTTTCGGCAACCGCTTCAATGAGCTTATACGGCGTCCCTTCAATAATTTCTTTGCATAGCTCGTACACACCGACGTAGCTTACCGTTTTATTTAAATCGTCCGTCTTGCCTGCTTCTTCAATGTTTACTGCAAGTGACACAGTTGCGCGGAATCGTTGCCCTAAACGTGTCTCTTCTATTAAAACTCCGTGATAGCCGTAAAACTGCATATCGCGTACATGAATGTAATCCATTGTTGTTCCTCCTTTAATGTCGTGATGGTAGCTCGCCGTCTACCGTCAATTTCCCAACGAGCGCGTCCATCATTTTTACAGTGCGAACTGTTTCTTTCACATCGTGCACACGCATCATATGACAGCCGCTCTGCACACCGAACGCACATGTCGCAAGCGTACCTTCTAGTCGCTCCTCTACCGGTAAGTCAAGCACTGCACCGATTAATCGTTTGCGTGACGTCGCCAGCAACACCGGATAGCCAAGTGCTGTGAGCTGTGACAACTTTTGCATCGTCTCGATCGATTGCTGTAAATTTTTCACGAAGCCAATGCCAGGGTCAAGAAAAATATGCTCATCCGGCACCCCTGCTTCTTTAACAATGCGAATGCTGTCGTTTATATCCGCTAAAAAGTCTTCCCAATAATCGCGATAGTTTTCGTCATTCCGGTTATGCATTAAAATAATCGGCACGTTTTTATCCGCAGCAACTTTCGCCATGTTCGGGTCTGCCTTCGCTCCCCAAATATCATTGATCATATGTGCGCCCGCTTCGATTGCTGCTTTTGCAACGTGTGATTTGTACGTATCGACAGAAACAATAACGTTCGGAATGTCGCGCACGATTGCTTTAATGACCGGTGTAATGCGTGCAATTTCTTCCTCATCGGAAATGCGTGTATAGCCTGGTCGCGTCGATTCGCCACCGACATCGATAATTTCCGCACCGTCTGCTACCATCTTTTTTGCCTGTGCAATTGCCGCTTCGAACGTGTTAAATTGCCCGCCATCTGAAAATGAATCCGGCGTCACATTTAAAATGCCCATCACAAATGTTTCACGTGAAAAATCGAGCGTTACGCCGTTAATTGTTAGTGGCTTGTAATGTTGTAAGTTCATGCTGCCTCTCCCTCGTTACGTTATCAACGTTTATCATAACAAATTGTACGAATGCTGTCCGCTTACTTTGAACTCGTTGCGCGCTACTTTCAAACAGGTGTATTGATTAGCCATCTTTGGACAGTTAGATCGCTTGAGTTTAATCGTAAAAACACAATCAATGCGGTACTGTCGTAGCAGAGCGCGTGCAGCGAGACTCTTTAGGGATAAGACCCGACAGCGAGGAGGCTCGAGGAAGGTGATACACGCCACGTCCATGTGTTCATCACCTTCACGACTAACATCGTGTTAGCCTCCACGCCCCAGGACTTCTGCGACGAGTAACCGCAGAAGCACCGCGAGCCGCAAACCACGCACTGCCAGCTGAATCGTGTATGAACATGCTTGACATTCAACTTAAACGAAAAAGGCACAAAAAAAGACGGCAATCGAAACGAAGTCGCTTCGATTGCCATCTGTATTATTTGAATTAGTCTTCAAATTGGTATAAAGGAGTTGATAAGTAACGCTCACCGTTTGATGGTACAACTGCTAATACGTTAGCGCCTGCACCTAAACGTTTTGCTGTTTCGATCGCTGCGTGAATTGCTGCACCTGAAGAAATACCAACTAGAATACCTTCTTCACGAGCTACTTTACGCGCTACTTCGAATGCTGTTTCGTTTTCTACTGTAAATACAGAAGAGTAAACTGTCGTATCTAATACGTCTGGCACGAAACCAGCACCGATACCTTGAATTTTATGTGGTCCTGGGTTACCGCCAGAAAGCACTGGAGAATCTTTTGGCTCAACTGCAATAATTTCGATGCCTGGGAAGTTTGCTTTTAACACTTCACCTGCACCTGTAATTGTACCGCCTGTGCCAATACCTGCTACGAATGCATCTAATTTTAAACCTTCGAATGCAGAAACGATTTCTGGACCAGTCGTTAAACGGTGAATTTCCGCGTTTGCTGCGTTTTTGAATTGCTGTGGTAATAAGTAGCCATTTTCAGCTGCTAACGTTTCCGCTTTTGCGATTGCACCTTTCATACCTTCTGGACCTGGTGTTAATACTAACTCCGCTCCGTATGCACGTAATAAGTTGCGACGCTCTAAAGACATCGTTTCAGGCATTACTAAAATGGCGCGGTATCCTTTTGCTGCTGCGATCATCGCTAAACCGATACCTGTGTTACCTGAAGTTGGCTCGATAATTGTGCCACCTGGCTTTAATGTGCCATCTTTTTCTGCTGCTTCGATCATCGCTAAAGCTAAACGGTCTTTTACTGACGAACCTGGGTTGAAGAACTCAAGTTTTACGTAAACGTTCCCCTCGTTTTCACCTGTTGCGTTTTGTAATTTTACGATTGGTGTATTTCCAACTAAATCTGCTACTGAATTTGCTAATTTGCTCATTTCGTCGTCACTCCTAATCCCTAGTTTGTTTGTAGGTTTTGTTGAACTTAGTGTATCAACTACGATATGTAATGTCAATCTTAATTTTCTGTATACTTCACAAATGTAAGAAAGAGTGGAGAATATGTTCACTCTCCACTCCGCCACGACTGTTACTTTGCATCTCCGTAAAACCATGTAGCATCAAATTCATCCCAAAACGTTTCTGGATATACTGACATCGGTAGCTGTTCTAAAGCAAGCGTACGCTTAATATTTTCCTTCACGTCTTTTAGCTTAAATGAATGCCCTTTTTGAATTTCACTAACATAAATAACAGCGAAGTGACCATCTTGTAACTCAAACACATCACTTACTTCATTTTCTTTCACCTTTTTAGCAGCTTTAATAATAGCTGGGTCTTGCTCTTCTACACTGCCTGTTACGTAACCTAAGTCACCATCTAAAGAAGCTGATATGCGGTCAAGTGAACGCTCGCGGGCTAATACGCCAAATTCAGAGCCGTCCTCAAGCTCCTTCACAACTTCTTCTGCTTCCTCTTCTGTTTCTGATACGATAATGCTCGTACGATAAGCAGTTGGCACGTCGTAAATTGCTTTATTTTCTTCATAATAGTTTTTGATGTCCTCATCATTAATGACAACATCATACGTTAATACTTTTTCTAAAATGAGCTGCGTGCGAATGTACTCTCGTAGCTCTTTATCTGAAAGCGATTGAATCGTTGTATCCGTCGAATCTTTGACCGTACGCATTAACGCAAGCTCAATGTCAATTTCCTCATCAGACACAGTAATATTATTTTTCTTTGCTGCCTCTAACATAACGCGCTCACTCACTAACGTTTGTAACACTTCTTTACCGTAGCGCTGTTCCATTGCCGTTAACCATTCTTGGCGCGTAATATGCTCCTCTGCAACGGTTGCAACCGATTCTTTATTCATCGTCTCGATTGAATCATCACCTAGCGCAAAAAGCCAGGCAACAAACCAAATAATATTCCCTAAAAATAAACAACTAATAATTGCAAGTGCAGGTTTTGCCTTCATGCGAAGATCAGATAATGATTTTTTCGGTGGTGTTTGTTTATTGTTTGGCTTAGCCATTGATTTCTTGAATTAACCCTTCAAGTTCCTGCTTTGAAAACATGTACTTCTCTTCACAGAAATGACAATGTGCCTCTGCCTGCCCATCTTCATCAATCATTTGCTGAATTTCACCAACACCTAAACCGATAATTGCTGCACCGAAACGCTCTTTTGAACATTGACACTGGAACTGCACTGGCATTTTACTTAATACTTCAACTTGCCCTTCTTCGCCTAATACTGCCTCTAAAATTTGCTCTGGCGTATAACCTTTTTCAATCATTTTTGACACCGGCTCAATCGTCACTAAATGCTGCTCGATCGCTGTAATCGTTTCGTCCTCACACCCAGGCATTAGCTGTAAAATGAAACCTCCTGCCGCAAGCACTGTATTATCTGGATTTACAAGTACACCTAAGCCAACTGATGACGGCACTTGCTCGCTCGTTGCGAAATAATATGTGAAGTCTTCTGCGATCTCCCCTGATACGATTGGTGTTTGCCCTGAGAACATATCGCGCATACCTAAATCTTTTACGATCGTTAACGTACCTGCTGTTCCGACTGCACGACGCACATCTAGCTTGCCTTGCTCATTTAACTCGAAGTGTACGTGCGGGTTCGTTACATAGCCACGTACGTCCCCTTTTGCATCCGCATCAATAATTAGCGGACCAGTTGGACCATCGCCTTCGATTTTCACTGTAATTTTATCGTCACCTTTTAACATTGCACCCATCATCACTGTTGCTGTTATTGAACGACCTAGCGCCGCTGATACGATCGGCCACGTATTATGGCGGCGTTGTGCTTCTGCTACCGTTTCAGTAGAACGCACGGCAAACGCACGCACTTGACCGTTGAAGCCAATTGCCCTTACTAAATAATCACTCATATTAAATCCTCTTTTCTCTTGCTTTCATTTTGATCGTAAAACGTATCATCTAAATGATAATACAGAACGTTTTTCGTTAAAAGAAATATTACTTCTCATAATTGCGTTTATATAGAAGATGAAGCCCTTTTAACGTTAAATTTTCGTCCACTATGTCGATTGCGGTCGTCGCATTCGCAATGAACGATGCCATACTACCAGTTGCAACGACAAATGGCTCCACTTCACTTTGTTCCTTCATACGATTAACAATTCCTTCTACTTGCCCAATCCAACCAAATACAATGCCTGATTGCATCGCATGAACGGTGTTGCGTCCGATGACGTTTGGCGGCGTCGTAATTTCAATATGCGGCAACTTTGCCGTTTGTGCGTACAGCGCCTCTGTTGAAATGTGTAAGCCCGGCGCAATTGCTCCACCTAAGTATTCACCACGCTCATTTAAAAAGCAATACGTCGTTGCTGTGCCAAAATCAACGACGATAATTGGCTGACCACCGTACTGCTTGAGCGCGCTAATCGCATTAACGATTCGATCTGCTCCGACTTCACGTTGATTTTCGTATTTAATGTTTAGCCCTGTTTTTACACCTGGTCCAACGACTAATGGCTTTTGATGAAAGTAACGCACGCACATTTGCTCGAACGTATACATCATCGACGGTACGACCGAGCAAATGATGATGCCTTCGATTTGCTGAAACTGTAGCTTCTCAAATTGGAAAAATGCATGCAACTGCATCGCATACTCATCGATTGTTTTTTTCTGTACCGTTTCCATCGACCATTTGTAGCGTAATTTCTCCTGCTCAAATACACCAACGACGATGTGGGAATTGCCAACGTCCATCGTTAAAATCATGTCACAACCTCCTTATATTCCAGTCGTAGCTCGCATTACGTTTAGCGAGCAACCTTATTGTTTTGTTATGTTGATCTTCACATGAAGGAGGACGTGACGCGAGCCTTTCATGTCACGCTCATGCTTTCGCGAGTACTCGTCGCAAAAAGAATTTTCGCTTTTCCCGCTAGAGTCCTCTTACTTCGAGCCTACTATCGTTATAAACCTTAATGACCGTCTATATACAACAAAAGCTGCCCAAGTGAATGCTTGGACAGCTTCGTCATACGCGTTTAGCGTTTTTCGTTCATATCACCGAATTGGTCATCTACATTGCCCTCTTTTGGAAGGTCACCTGTCGTTACGTCCGCTTCGCCTGTTAACTGCTTTTCAAGAGAAGGTGTACCAGCTGTTTCTACATGCACTTGCTCTGTAGTCGTTTCTAGTTTTTCTAATGAAGCAACTGGACGATCCGGTAACGTACCGTGGTCGCGTAAATGCTCAATTTGCTGTGCATCTAATGTTTCAACTTCTAACAGCGTCGTAGCGATTAAGTTTAATAAATCGCGTTTCTCTGTCAAAATTTGTTTCGTGCGCTCATATTGCTCAACAATGATTGCTTGCATTTCTTTGTCGATTTCATAAGCGATTGAATCAGAGTAGTTTTGCTCTGAGTTAAAGTCGCGTCCTAAGAACACGTTACCGCCTGAGTTTGCACCAAATTGCATCGGTCCAAGCTTATCGCTCATTCCGTATTCTGTTACCATTGAACGCGCAATACCTGTCGCACGCTGGAAGTCGTTATGCGCACCAGTTGATACTTCGCCAAAGACGATATCTTCTGCTACACGACCTCCTAGTAAGCCAGCAATTTTATCAAGTAACTCTGGCTTCGTCATGAAGTAACGGTCTTCTTTTGGAAGCATTACCGCATAACCACCAGCTTGTCCACGTGGAACGATTGTTACTTTGTGTACTTTTTCCGCTTCGTCAAGTGTTAAACCGACAACAACGTGACCTGCTTCATGGAACGCTACAATGTTGCGCTCTTTTTTCGAAATGACGCGGCTCGTTTTCGCAGGACCTGCAATTACACGGTCTGTTGCTTCATCAATGTCGGTCATATCGATTTTCTTTTTACCGCGACGTGCCGCTACAAGTGCTGCTTCGTTCAGTAAGTTTTCTAAATCAGCACCTGAGAATCCTGGTGTACGCTGTGCAATAGCATTTAAATCTACCGCTTCATCTAAAGGCTTGTTGCGAGCATGCACTTGAAGTACCGCTTCACGACCTTTTACATCCGGACGACCAACCGTAATTTGACGGTCAAAACGACCTGGACGTAATAATGCAGGGTCTAAAATGTCTGGGCGGTTTGTTGCAGCGACGATAATAATACCTTCGTTTGCACCGAAGCCATCCATTTCAACTAATAATTGGTTTAACGTTTGCTCACGCTCATCGTGACCGCCGCCTAAACCTGCGCCACGCTGACGACCTACTGCATCAATCTCATCGATGAAAATAATACATGGAGCGTTTTTCTTCGCGTTTTCAAATAAGTCACGTACACGAGATGCACCGACACCGACGAACATTTCCACGAAGTCAGAACCTGAAATCGAGAAGAATGGTACGCCTGCTTCACCAGCAACAGCACGTGCAAGTAATGTTTTACCAGTACCCGGAGGACCAACAAGTAAAATACCTTTTGGAATACGAGCACCGATTTCTGTAAATTTACGGTGATCCTTTAAGAAATCTACTACTTCAACTAGCTCGGCTTTCTCTTCGTCTGCCCCCGCTACGTCGTTAAAGCGCACTTTCTTCTTTTGATCGTCGTATAACTTCGCCTTACTTTTACCAAAGTTCATCACGCGGTTACCGCCACCTTGTGATTGGCTTAATAAGAAGAAGAATAACACCATAATAATGATGAATGGCATAATGCCTGTGAAGAATGTAATCCATCCACTTGTTTCTGGTGCAGGTACGAAATTAATTGTTGAGCTTTGTGCTTCCGCTTCATCAATACGTGTCATTAACGATTGGTTATCACGCGGTAAGTTAGCAATAAACGTTTCGCCTTCTTCTGCGCCTTCTAACGTGCCCGTAACAATGTAAACTGATTGATCAGGCTGAATTTTCGCTTCAGTGATCTCTCCATTGTCTAAGGCTTCTAGAAATTCGTGATACGACAGCTCCTCGGTTGGGTTACCATTGCCGTTGAACGTGCCAAAAATACCGATGATCACTAAGAAAATTAGTAAATAAAATATCGTATATCGAAAAATTCGATTCATCCCTAGCCTCCTCATAACATTACAGAAAAATATACATAAAATACTATCATACTGGCATTTCATGACACAATTAAAAGCTCTAACTAAATTGCGCCATGTTACCTGCGTGCATGCTTAGAAAGAATACACTTCAGGCTTTAAAATACCGATGTATGGTAAATTACGATATTTCTCCGCGTAATCTAAACCATAGCCTACTACAAATCCATCTGGAACTTGGAATCCTACATAATCCGCATTTAATTCAACGCGACGACCTGATGGCTTATCTAATAACGTGACGATTTTAATCGATTTTGCTTTGCGGTACTTAAATAATTCCACTAAATAGCTTAATGTTAAACCACTGTCGATAATATCTTCAATAATTAAAATATCTCGACCTTCAACACTCGTATTTAAATCCTTTAAAATCTTTACTTCACCTGAAGAAACTGTCGCGTTACCGTAACTTGATACATCCATAAAATCAAGCTCCACATACGTATCAAAACGTTTCATTAAATCTGTCATAAACGGCAGTGCGCCTTTTAATACACCGATTGCTAAAGGAAACTTGTCATTATACGCCGCTGTTAGTTCTGCACCTAACTCTTGAATGCGAGCTTGTAACTCTTCTTCTGTAATCATAATTTTTTCAATATCTTGCTGAATCATCATCGATTCCTCCTCAAATACATTTCAACCGCTATTCCTACAAAGCAATCGTGCGTATAACAATTTGCCATTGATGGCATTGCTGCACATCGGATACGTATACACTTGCTCGTACGCCAATCACCGAGAGTATACCACGTTTGTTCGATACAAGTAACGGAATTGCCTGCCGCCTCGCAACAGGAATCTTCTCATCAATAAAAAGACGAGCGACCTTTTTCGGCTGCTCCATTCCTTTTAACCATATACGGTCGCCATGCTCGCGTGAACGAATGTATAACTGCTCGTGCGCGGTTAACGTAATATAGTATACATCATCTGTCGCTAAAACAGTTGTCCCTGCCTGCATTAAAACGATTTCATAATCGGCTGCTCGAACTGGCTCGTACGGCAAAAGCATTCGTGTTTCTAGCTCTTCATTGTCGATGTCTCCGATGAGCATATTGCCATACTGTCTACGTGCTACAACACCATTTGGCAAGTGAAGCTGCGCATTCCCATTGACCGTGCTACAAAGCGTTAATAAAGACGTCGTTAACGCGTGACTTTGCAACACATTCACATCTTTGTATACATAGCTTAATAGTATTAAAATGAACCTTCTTTGTAAAGCAAGTGGCATTCGTTGGAACATGTTAATTTCAAAATGATACGCACCACTTGCTTGCTGTTTTACATATTGCGTTACATATTGCTCAGCTAGTTCATTCAAAAACATATCGTCCTGCTGTAACTGAATTGACAATTGTGCTGCGTGCGTGGCAATATGCTCGTTTTCCTTCTTTAACAACGGTGTCACCGTATGTCGAACTCGGTTGCGCGTATAAACAAGCTTCGCATTACTCGGGTCTTCACGATGCAGCAACCCACGCTCATTCATATACGCTTCAATTTGCGCGCGCGTCACAAATAAAAATGGACGAACCATCTCGCCTTGCGCAAATGGTCGGCGCACACGAATGCCACTTAATGCTGCAAGCGAGCTACCTTTTGTCATCGCCATAAGCATCGTCTCTAGCTGATCATCCGCATGATGAGCAGTCACAAGCTTTGTGTGCTGCGCCATTAGCTCCTCAAAATATTCGTAACGCTTTATGCGACAAACGTTTTGCACATTATCTCCCGTTTTGGCAACAATGTCCGCAATCGCAATCGCCTTCGTATAAAACTGGATGCCACGTGCACGGCAAAACTGCGCAACAAACTTTCCATCTTCCTTTGACTGCTCACCTCGCAGCATATGATCAACGTAAACAGCCGCCACGTCTATATGCAGCCGCTCTTTTTCCTCATAAAAATAATGCAGCAACGCCATTGAATCAATGCCACCTGAGCACGCAATGAGCAAGCGGTCTCCCCGTTCAATGCATTGTGTATACTGCTGTAGCTGGCGCACTGCCTGCTGTAACGTTTTCATAACGAACTCCTCTACCTTTTTGTTCATACTTCAACGACTTAGTCTATGAAGCGTATATTTTTGCATTTAGCCGCTAGTAATCGAACGAAACACACTTGTTGTATTATATTACAATACGAGTGCGCAAGTGTCTGTGAATTCGTCTCTTAAGCGGTTTGTTGCCCGTTTAATAAAACTTCACTTACATTTTTTAATTTTTTATTGACGAAATACAATGCGCATTGTATTATATAAAAAGTTCGCTTGAACAACTTGTAATATGGCTACCTAGCTCAGCTGGCTAGAGCATTCGGTTCATACCCGAAAGGTCGTGGGTTCGACTCCCTCGGTAGCCACCAACGGCCCGTTGGTCAAGTGGTTAAGACACCGCCCTTTCACGGCGGTAACACGGGTTCGAATCCCGTACGGGTCATACGCATAAAAAAGCTGTCCGACAAATTGTCGGGCAGCTTTTTCTATGTTTAAAACGGCAGCATTCACGTCCTTGTTTCAACGCTACATAAATGCCTTAGCAACACACATTGCGTCACTGTTAAAACGTAGTTCATCACCGCAAGCTCGGATTGACGAATAAAGGTTGCTTGAAACAAGAAGCGGACTCCAGCTGGAAAAGCATGAGCTTAGCCATGCCCGCGGAAAGCTTGCCTCAATGTGGAAAGCAACCGTAAGTTATGATGAAGAGCCTAAAGCATGTTTGTTTTTCCACAAAAAAGAAGGCTAGCAAACGATGCTAGCCTTCCACATATATCACACTTTTTCTTTTATCAAAATAGCCAGCAGAACTTAGCCTCGTTTTGCACCGCGACCGCCACGTTTTGATTCCGTTGCACGCTTTAATGTTGCAAGACGCTCATCGCTATCTTTTAAGAAGCGTGCCATTTTTTGTTCAAAATTTTCTTTTGGCTGACGATCATTGAATCGATCGTTTGAACGGTTGTTGTTATTGCCACGAGGACGCTGTGGACGATCCGAACGCTCTGGACGTTCCGGACGCTCCGGACGCTCAGGTTGAGGCTTTGCTTTACGGATTGAAAGGCCGATTTTGCCATCCGCTTCAACGTTCATCACTTTAACTTCTACTTCGTCTCCAACCTTTAAGTGCTCATTAATATCTTTTACATAGTTGTCAGCCACTTCACTAATGTGAACGAGTCCTGTTGAGCCACCTGGCAGCTCGACGAACGCTCCGAAATTTGTGATTCCTGTTACTTTACCTGTTACTTTGCTGCCTACTTCAATTGACATAAAAAAAATGCTCCTCCTTAAAATATAAGCGGCTATTGTTAGCCTGTTAATCATGTTTTGTTAGAAACGACTCAATATTCGGTTCTTCTATTATTCATTATATCCCACGAAAAAGGTGTGTCAACACGACGAATCTTATTTTTTATGATTATTCTTCGCTACCTTTTTCGATTTCCTTCTCGCTTCTTCCGCTATCACTTGGCATTGTAAAAATGATTTCACCTTCATCAGATAAGAAATATTCCTTACGAGCAAGCTTTAAAATGTACTCGTCGTCCTCTAATTTTCTCACCTGTGTTTTTAACATGTCTTGATCACGTTTTATATCTTCTAGCTCTAACGCCACTTGTTTTTCAACTTTTTGGCGCTCAATAAGCTCTTCTTTTTTTGCATTCGTGTTTACAACAACAGCTGTAATGATGATTGCACTAAGCGTTAGGAGAATAAGCAAACGTCGCTTTACGTAATATTTCGTCTTACTTCGAGCTTTTTTGCGCTCCTCGTTTTGACGAATGTAATCATTGTCCATTTTCGTTACATTTTGTTTCTGTGGTTTCTTTTTTTCTTGCACGTACGCCACCACCTATTTTATAGATTTCATTAATATCATACCACGGAAAAAAACGTTTAGGTGTTACTAAAACATTACAAATAAGTGTCATCACGAAAAAAGCCCTACAAACAATTTGTCTGTAGGGCATGCTACTATTCTTCGTCGTCGATAAATTCCGGCTCGATTTGTTCTAGACGCTCTTCTTTTAAAATCGTAAACATATTCGCCGCGTCGTCCTTGCGTGATGTTTCACGAATTTCTTCAACACGCGCTGTGACAATTTTTTGCCCGAAGCGAATCGCTAGCTCGTCGCCAACTTTCACCGTGCTTGAAGCTTTTGCTACTTTGTCATTAATTGTAATACGTCCTTGCACTGCTACTTCTTTTGCGAGCGTGCGGCGTTTAATTAAGCGTGATACTTTTAAAAATTTATCTAAGCGCATACGTTACAGCCCCTTTTCAATTTTTTTCGCGTCGTTCCAAAAAGCGTCGAGCTCATCTAACGTAAAATCAGAAAACGCCTTGCCTGATGCAGCGACACAGCTTTCAACATGCTTAAAGCGGCGTGCAAACTTTTCATTCGCATGCAGCATCGCTTCTTCTGGTGATAGCTTAAAGAAGCGCGCGATGTTCACTAATGTGAAGAATACATCACCAAGCTCGTCCATGCGCGTCGTTGCGTCACCATGCTCAAGCTCCGCCGTAAACTCCGCCCATTCCTCGTTAAACTTCGCGATCGCATCTGCCGCTTCGTCCCAATCAAAGCCAACTTTCGCCGCTTCCTTTTGATAGTTATACGCAGTTTGTAAGCTAGAAGTTTCACGGTATGCATCGTGTAATACTGACGCATCGATGTCACCTTTTTCCTCGCGCTTAATCGCTTCCCAGTTTGCGACAACAGCATCCGCATCGTCTGCTTGTGCATCACCGAAAACGTGTGGGTGGCGGCGAATCATCTTCTCTGAAATCGATGCGAGCACATCCTCAATCGTGAAGTAGCCGTTATCCTCACCAATTTGTGCGTGAAGGAATACTTGCAGTAATACGTCACCAAGCTCCTCAATCATCGCAAAGTCATCCTCTGCATCAACTGCCGCTAAAAACTCATGCACTTCCTCTAAAAAGTATTTCTTCAATGATTCGTGCGTTTGCTTTTGATCCCAAGGGCAGCCGTTTGGACCGCGCAGCGTTGCGATAATTTGACGAAGCGTCGTCCAGTCGCGATACGCTTCTGCTCTGTCACTTACAGGCGGCACGTAGATCGTCGTTAAGTTGTTAATTTCCACTTCATGATCAAGCTCGTGCAGCGGCACTGTCGTTAGCTTCTCCGCACTTGAACCTGCCGCCGTTACGATCGTTACTAGGTAGTCGTCGCGGTATTTCTCCATTAACGTCAGCTTCACCTCTGATGCACTGAACGTATCGTACACTTGCGCAATTAAAATGTGCTGGCGCATGTTAATGTCGTCCATTGACATGTTCGTGCCATCAAGCAGTTGGAATCCTTCGATTGGATCAATGCGCAGCGCCCCAAAAATCGGGTCTAAAAAGCTTTGCCCACCTTCAATCGTTAGCTGAATGTCGCCGCGATTATGTGCATCAATTAATAGCTGCACTGTTTTTTCTGCAACGAGTGGATGTCCTGGCACTGCATATAGCACGTCCTCCTGCTCCGATAGCTCGATTAACGTGTCGGTAATTTCATCATACACCGCCTCAAATCCGCCGTGCTTTTCATAAATCGCATCGAAGCTTTGTAGCATCATGCCCTCTTGCTGTAATACGTTTAGCACAGGATGATCCATCGTGCGAACGTAAATTTTCGTTGCAGCTTGTAGCTTGCGATAAACGCCGAGCTGCATTTGCTCGAATTCTGCCGCGCCTAAGCCGATTACTGTAATATTACGCATAAAATCCTCCTCTTATTTTCGATTTAACCATAATTGATATTTTGCCATTTTCCGACCGAACGGCAATAAAAACCATTCTTTGTCGGCAAGCACTTTCATTTTCGCAACTGCTGTTAAAAATACGAACGCACCGATTGCAACGGCCGAGCCACCGATTATTGCCGATTCTAAACGTGTTGATAACGCCAATACAATATCAATGACGAAGCTCCAAGCATACACCGCAATCATCATATACAATGACGCTAAAAATAGCTTTTTATAATACGATGCGGGTGCTAACGTAATCGGATGCACACGCTTTAAGTAGCGCATCAACATAAACGCGATAAAGAATAGCCCGATATTACTCGCAAACGCTGCGCCGAGCACGTCAAATAACGGCACGAGCGTTACGTTCCCAATCATTTTCAACACGAAACCTGTCACTAAAATGAGTGCAGGTACTTTTAACTTACCAAACCCTTGTAGCATTGCTGTAAATGTTAATGTAATCGACAGCGGTACGATTTGTAGCACAAAAATGCTCAGTACGGACGTTAAGCTATCTGTTTTAAATAGCATAACGTTAATGTACGGCATAACAAGCACTAAGCCAAATGACGCCGCCCAGCCAAACAGCACTGCCGCACGAAACGTTAGCTGAATAAAGCTATCCGCGTTTCGTCCTTCCTTCTTTTTGCACATAATCGCAACGAGTGGCACGATCGCTAATGCAAGCGAGCCTGCAATGACGACGCCGAGCTGAACGAGTGGCTGACCGCGGTCATAAATCCCTTTCGTTTCCTTCGCGAGTGTTTCACTAAGCCCATTTTCAAGCAATATGTTATAAATCGTAAATGAATCAATCATTTGAAACGACAATAGTACGAGCCCGCTCATACTAACGCTTAAACTATATAACGTTAGCTCTTTCACGATTGGCCATACTGCAACGCGTTCTGCTTTTTTATCGCGCTGTGGAAACAATGCCATCTTTTTAAATACCGTTACTAAAATAACGACGCCAACAAACTCGCCGACCGCCGTCGCAGCAGTCGCTACTTGTCCTGCACCATACAGCGAGCCGCTATATTTCATCACAAGCCATGAGCCACTTAAAATAATCGTGACGCGAACTGCTTGCTCGACAATTTGTGCATATGCGACTGGCTCCATGCGTCCTTTCGCTTGAAAAGAACCTTTGACGACCGCTAAAATCGGCATACATAGTACAACGAACGAACCTGTACGCATAAGCGGTGCAAGCTTGTCATCGCCCATCATATTTGCGAGAACGCCAGCTCCACTGTACAGTAACGTAAAGCAGCTGAGCGACAACACGACTAAATACCAAAAAGCTATTTTCATAATTTGAAAGCGCCTATTTTCTCGCAGCTGAAGCGTCGCGAGCGTGTCCGCATCTGCAAGCAGCTTTGAAATGGCAACCGCAAAACCACTTGCCGTCCATGCAACAAAAATCGAAATGAACGGATATACTTGCTGATAAATATAAAAACCTTCGTCTCCAACTAAATTTTGAAACGGCACACGATAAATCGCTCCTAAAATTTTTACGACGAGCGCAGAAATCGTTAGGAGGGCCGCCCCTTTCATGTAGCCTTTCATACTCCAACTTCCAGCCATATATGTTCTCTCTTTCTTTTATGTTTACTACAACGTAAAAGTATACCACATTCAACTGGAAATACATTTCATCTTGTAGGGGATCCCCTCTGAACAATTCGACATAACTAGCACGTTTTTCACATAGGTCTAACAACTAAAAAAACCGAAAAAATGAGTACTTTTTAATCATTTCATCAAAAAATCATATATTTTTATAGTTAAACTAGGCAAAAAGATGTTTAATTACATCATTTTCGGGTAACTATAAACTGTAACACAATTTATCAAACTATGGAGGTGTTTGTTTATGTTCCAAGTAGAACGTGTAACCGCTACTCCATCCTCTGTCAAACAAATGCAATATGCGTATTTAGAACATTTGCATCTTTACCGCACTGGTACGGAAGCAAATCCTTCGAAGCGGCAACTTACTGACGACGTATCCTTTTTAGATCAGCTTGAACGAGCGCATTTAAAAACACCATCAATGAAGGAGCGCGACTTTTTAGAAAAACGCAACACATTCCGTACAGAAGAGGAGTTATTACAGCGCATGAATTATACGAACGGCTTACATTACAGCCAGCTGCACAACGTAAATAACACATAAAAAAAGCATTCGACAAATGGCGTCGAATGCTTTTTTCTTTATTTATATACAAGGTGATTGAAATTTACAATGCGAACAAAGCTCGAAACAAGAGGCGGACTCCAGCGGGAATAGCGAAAATTCTTTTTGCCTCGAGTAATCGCAGAGGCATGAGCGTGACACGAAAGGCTCACGCCACGCCCGCGGAAAGTCTGCCTCGATGTGAAGAGCCGATGAACAAAACTCGAAAATACATTCACCGTCTATATAGAAGCAACTTCCTCTTTACGATTCGCATAAACTTGCTGCATTACATCTTCCACTACGTCAAACAGTCGATGCGTCGATAATAAATGCTTCTCCTCAATCGTCATGACGAGCGATTTCGTTGCACTATCCATACCAAAACCGATTGCGCGACCGTATTTGTTCGTGCCTTGCATTACTTCCGCAACGTCAAACAGCTTTGTCGCCTCCGATGTGAAATTAATTGTCACGATCGATTTTTTCAATTTAATGGAACGTAAACCGGTATGCATCCCCCACGCTTTCACACGCGCAACACGCAACAATAAAATCGTTTCCGATGGCAAATCACCGAAGCGATCCGTTAGCTCATCTGTAATTTCGATATAATCTGCGTCAGAACCCATGCTTTTAATACGTTTGTACATTTGAATTTTTTGATAACCGTCTGGAATGTACGTATCTGGAATGTATGCGTTCATCGGCAGCACAATTTCAATATCTACCTTTTGCTCGTAATCGTCGCCAAGTTGACGTTCTTCAATTGCTTCTTCTAGCATTTGTGAATACAAGTCATAGCCGACTGAATCGATGAAGCCGTGCTGCTGTGAGCCGAGTAAATCACCTGCACCACGAATCGATAAGTCGCGCATCGCAATTTTAAAACCAGAACCGAGCTCTGTAAATTCTTTAATCGCTTGCAGGCGTTGCTCCGCTATTTCCGTTAACACTTTCTCGCGTTGATATGTGAAGTATGCGTAAGCGACGCGGTTTGAGCGCCCGACACGTCCTCGTAATTGATACAGCTGCGATAAGCCCATGCGATCAGCGTCGTGCACAATGAGCGTATTCACATTTGGAATGTCGACACCCGTTTCAATAATTGTCGTCGTTACGAGCACATCATACTGTCCTTCTAAAAATTCGATAATGATACTCTCTAGCTCTGTCTCCGTCATTCGCCCATGCGCATGACCGACACGCGCCTCTGGAACGAGCTGCTTTATTTCCTCTACTTTGCTTGCCATTTCAGCAACACGGTTAAACAAGTAAAACACTTGCCCACCGCGTGCCATTTCGCGCTCGATTGCTTCACGAATTAACGCACCTCCGTCTTCCATCACGTATGTTTGTACTGGGAAGCGGTTTGCAGGGGGTGTCTCAATAACCGATAAATCACGCACGCCAACCATCGACATGTGCAGCGTTCGTGGAATCGGTGTCGCCGTCAACGTTAATACATCAACGTTTGTTTTCAGCTGCTTTATTTTTTCTTTATGCGTTACGCCAAAACGCTGCTCTTCATCGACAATTAGCAACCCTAAATCGGCATACATAACGTCCTTTGATAATAAACGATGCGTACCGATGACAATATCAACTGCACCGTCCTTTAAACCTTTTAACGTTTCCGTTTGCTGCTTACGCGTGCGGAAGCGGCTAAGCAGTCCGACTGTAATCGGGAAATCCGCAAAGCGCTCTTTAATCGTTTCATAATGTTGCTGCGCTAAAATGGTCGTCGGCACTAAAAATGCTACTTGCTTGCCGTCGATAATCGCTTTAAATGCAGCACGAATGGCAACTTCTGTTTTACCGTACCCTACGTCACCACAAACGAGGCGATCCATAGGGCGTTCGCGTTCCATATCAGCTTTTACTTCCGCAATCGTGCGCAGCTGATCTTCTGTTTCCTCATATGGGAATGCCGATTCGAACGCGCGCACTTCATCGCCATCTGGTGAAAATGCATAGCCTTTTTCAGCTTCGCGCTTTGCATATAGCTTTACTAAGTCGTCCGCAATGTCATGCACCGCTTTCGTCACTTTTGCCTTCGTGCGCTTCCATTCCGGGCCGCCGAGCTTATGCAGTCTTGGCTCACGTTCCTCTGAACCGACATATTTTTGAATTAAATCAATTTGCTCAATCGGTACATACAACTTATCATCACCGCGATAACGAATATGTAAGTAGTCACGATGAATACCGCCTACTTCGACCGTTTCAACACCGATATACTTCCCGATTCCGTGCTGTACGTGAACGATGTAGTCGCCCTCTTTCATTTCTGTATAACTTTTAATGCGTTCTGCGTTCGTCATTTTTTGCGGACGTGTACGCTTTTTCGCCGGCAGCTTTAATAATTCGTCCTCTGTAATGACTGCGAGCCTTTGCTGCGGTAGTTCAAAGCCAGCTTTAAACGATAAATCACGCGCGTATAGCCCCGCTCCGTTTAACGCACCTTCTGTTAGCACGACATCATAATCAGCAAGCAGCTCGACCATTTTCGTTACGCGCTCTTGCCCATCCGCTAAAAATAGCACCGTAAACTTCTCCGCTCGCCATCGTGCTACTTCTTGCTTAAATAGCGGAATTTGCCCTTGGAACTGCTGCATCGGCTTACACGTAAAGTTTTCCGTATGTTGGAACGTGACACCGTCAAATGAACGCGCAAATAATGCTAAATGCACGATCGTTTGCTTTAGCATCGCTAGTACTTCTTTAAATGACACACTCACCTTCACATCATGAACAAGCTTGCCGTCCTCAATTAACGACATGAACCATTCCTGCTCCTCACGCTCCCACGCATCCATGACTTCCTGAACACGCCCTAGCTCATCGACGAATACGACGCCGTGCTGTGAGAAATAATCGCCCAAATACGTTTCTTGCTCATATAAAAGCGTTCCATATTTATTCACGTAAGTTGGAATGATATTTTGTTGAAGCTGTTCGATGTCGTGCTGTACGTGAATGCGCAGCTCCTCTTTCGTCTCAGCTTTTTTCACCTTTGCAACACTACGCTCTAACGCATCTGATAATCGATGTGCAATCGACATTTTTTGCGACTGTGTGAAAATAAACTCTGCTGCTGGTAAAATACGAACTTGCTCTACCTTTTCAATCGAGCGCTGTGTTTCTGCTGAAAACGTACGAATCGAATCAATTTCTGTATCAAAAAACTCAATACGCAATGGATTTTCCTCATACGGTGGGTACACATCAAAAATACCACCACGCAGCGCAAACTGTCCTGGTGATGTAACCATTTCCGTACGTGAATAGCCCATAACGACGAGCGCCTCAAGCCATGCATCCATATCGACCTGTTCCCCAACACTCGTTTGTAGTACTTGTTTTTGCCATTCCTCAAGAGGTGTCATCGGCTTTCGCATACCTGCAACTGGAATGACATAAATTCCGACTTTGCGATGTGCTAATGCATCAAGCGTTAAAATGCGCTGTGCACGTAGCTCTGGGCTCGCCATCGTCATATCTGCTGCGATAAATTCATCAGCCGGGTAGTAATACACATTGTCGCTGCCTGCAAGCGCACTAAAATCTTCCACTAAGCGCTGTGCTTGCAGTAAATTTGATGTCAAAATATAAATAGGCTTATTTAATTTTTCAAAAACAGTATAAATTAATGCAGGTCTCGCTCCCGCCGTTACCCCTGTTACGAGATGATGTAGTCCTTGTTTTTCTAGCGTCGTAATCCATGAACGAATATGTTGATCGTCATATAAAAGTTGCGTTAATGCTTCCATATAAAATGAAAAGCCTCCCTTCAGTAGTGCCGCTTTATACAGAAAAAGGAGGTGTCGTTAAAGAACAGCCTCCTCACATCGCTTCGTTATTAGTTAAACTCATTCATCACGTCGATAAATGGCTTCGTTAATGATTTTTCTACCGCCGCTACGCTTTTTGCAATAGCGTCTGCTACGATCGGCGCATCGTCCTTTGAAAATTTCGCTAATACGTAATCAGCTACTTTCATGCCAGCAGGTGGACGGTCTACCCCTACACGAATGCGATTAAATTGTTGTGTGCCTAAATGCTGAATTAATGACTTAATGCCGTTATGTCCACCAGCACTGCCTTTTTGGCGAAGACGTAGCTTGCCTGTTTCTAAATCTAAATCATCATAAATGACAATTATATCCTCTACATCAACATCAAAATAATCCATTATCGGACGCACACATTCGCCTGATAAATTCATATACGTTAACGGTTTCAGTAAAATGACTTTACCTTCTGGACGATGCACAGTTGCGTACATGCCGTTAAACTTTGTGCTAGTGAGCGGTGCGTTCCATTCCTTCGCTAACGCATCAATTACTTCAAAGCCAATGTTATGGCGAGTATATTCATATTGTTTGCCGGGATTCCCTAAGCCAATAATTAATTTCATCGTTTATTTCACGCCTCTGTTATTTTCTAATCGTAGCTTATTTTAACATAAATACTCGACAATTTGGTTAAAGTTTGTTTGAACATTTTTACGTTACGCACATCAAAAAGATGGACGAAAATTGCTTCTCGTCCATCTGTTTAATCTTATTATTTATCGTTAATCTGTGCGACCTGGCTTGTTCGGATCAAGCTTTTCACCGGTTGCCTCCACATCATCTGCCGTCATACTAGCTGCTTCTAAATCGGCATCCTCTGCTGGTGGTGTCGGTGGTGTTACTGTCGCTAACGTATAATCATCATCATTTAAAGTATCAAATGGAATTTGGTCGCGCACGTCCGCAAGTGATAGCGTATCGCCAACTCCTAAACTTGACACATCAATTTCAATTGAATCCGGAATATCAGACGGCTTCACGCGAATTTTCAAATCAGTGTTTGGCTGCGTAATAACGCCACCTTCCCTCACACCAACTGAATCGCCAATAAGCGACACAGGCACATCGACCTCTAACTCTTCTTTCATGTTAATTGAATGCAAGTCAAAGTGCTTCACTTTACCCTTCAATGCATCACGCTGAATTTCACCAATGATCGCATTGTACGTTTTGTCGCCGAGCTGAATTTTGAAAATATGGTTTACTCCATTGCGCTGTACTTCACGCGCCATCGCTTTGTAATCGAAGTAAATCGGTGTTGTTTCCTCTACGTTAAAGCCGTAAAGAACGCTTGGCAATTTCCCGTCTTTCCTTAATTGGGTTAGTATTGAGTGACTTCCAGTTTCACGCTTTGTTGCTGTAATGACTGTTTGCATCGTTCATAGTCCCCTTTCAGTATTAGAACAAATATTTTTTGCCATGCAGTATCTTTACCCAATTGTTTTCAGTATGAAACATGAAGCGTAATTCAAGGTTGCTTTCAACGTCGAGGCAGGCTTTCCGCGGGCTCGTTTCAAGCAACCTTTATACGTCAATCCCAATTGATCGTGACGAACGAGTTCCAGGCCGTTATAAAATAGTTTTTAGACAGAACCTAATAAAACAAAAATAATGCGCTACCTTATTGGCAGTGCACGTGCGGCGAGATTTCTAGGGGAACAGCTAAAATTCTTTTTGCGACGAGTAACAATAGGAGCATGTGACTCCAGAATCCGTAAAACGAGCCGCCATACGTACCTGTTAATTGACTGGTGAATCCGCCTCGCCGAAAATAAAAAACCGCCCGAGAATGATCTCGGACGGCTCCATATAACTAACAAATTAATCAAATAAAATACTTACTGATTTGTTTTCATAAACACGAGAAATTGCATCTGCCATTAATTTCGCTACTGAAAGCTGTACGATTTTTGGAGATTTTTTATCTTCCGTTAATTGAATCGTGTTCGTTACAACTAATTCTTTAATTACAGAGTTATCAATACGCTCGATTGCTGGACCAGATAATACTGGGTGAGAGCATGAAGCGTATACTTCTTTTGCTCCAGCTTCTTTTAATGCATTTGCGCCGATCGTAATTGTACCTGCAGTGTCGATAATGTCATCGATTAAGATACAGATTTTCCCATCAACGTTACCAACGATATTCATTACCTCTGCCACATTTGGCTTTGGACGACGCTTATCAATAATTGCGATTGGTGCTTTTAAGCGCTCTGCTAATTTGCGAGCACGTGTTACGCCACCGTGGTCAGGTGATACGACAACAAGGTCTTCTGAGTTGAAGCCTTTGCCTGAGAAGTAGTCACCAATTAACGGTACTGCTACTAAGTGATCGATTAAAATATCGAAGAAACCTTGAATTTGTGGTGCGTGTAAATCTAAAACGATTACGCGTGTTGCACCAGCTGTTTCTAAAAGGTTTGCTACTAATTTAGCTGTAATTGGCTCACGAGCACGAGCTTTACGGTCTTGACGAGCGTATCCATAATAAGGCATTACAACGTTGATTGTGCGTGCAGATGCACGTTTGAAAGCATCAATCATAATTAAAAGTTCCATTAAATGCTCATTTACTGGCGCAGAAGTCGATTGCACGATGAATACATCACAACCACGAATACTTTCTTCGATGCTAATTTGTACTTCACCATCAGAGAAAGTTTTTACTGAAGATTTACCAAGTTCAACGCCCATTTCTTCAGCAATTTCTTGCGCAAGTGGGTTATTCGAATTTAATGAGAAAAGTTTTAATTTTGAGTCAGCATATTGATATGGCATGACGGCCTCCTGTTTAATTATAAATTATTATTTTAATTTGTTTGCGTAGTAATCTACCTTGTTTTCTTGACGTGCGCGAGCAATCGCTAACGACTCCGCTGGCACATCTTTTGTAATTGTTGAACCAGCTGCAACGAATGCGCCTGCTCCAACTGTTACTGGTGCAACTAAATTTGAGTTACAGCCGATGAATACGTTATCTTCAATCACCGTTTCAAATTTATTTTTACCATCGTAATTTACCGTAATCGAGCCGCAGCCAATGTTGACGCCTTTTCCTACTTTCGCATCGCCAATATAGCTTAAATGCGAAACTTTTGAATCGTCTTCAATTACGCTCTTTTTCACTTCCACAAAGTTACCGATTTTCACATCGTTACCTAATTGTGCTTGCGGGCGTAAATGTGCAAACGGACCAACTGCTGTATCATTACCGACAACACTATCTGTTAGAACAGACTGTTTAATTTCTGTTCGTTCACCAATCGTACTGTTTGTAATTTGGCTGTTCGGACCGATGATGCAATCTTCACCAATTACTGTTTTACCTTCAATGACTACACCTGGTTTTAATACAGTATCGCGACCGATTATAGCGTCAGCACTAATTGATGTGCTATTTGGTGCTAAAATTGTCACGCCATTACGCATATGTGTTTCTTGAATGCGCGCTTGCATTAACGTTTCCGCCTCCGCAAGTGCTACGCGATCATTTACACCTAGCGTTTCGTTAAAGTCCGGCGTCACATAAGCTGCAACAACCTCACCTTGCTTTTGTAAAATTTCAATAACGTCTGGTAAGTAATACTCACCTTGTGCATTGTCATTTCCAACAAGTTTTAACGTTTCAAATAAAGCTTTATTATCGAAGCAATAAGTGCCTGTATTAATTTCTGTTACGAGCTTTTGTTCATCGTTCGCATCTTTTTGCTCAACGATTTGTGATACTTGCCCATTTTCATCACGAATGATGCGACCATAACCAGTTGGATTGTCTGCAACTGCTGTTAAAATCGTCGCCTTTGCGTTCAGTTCATTATGATGTGCAAGTAATGCCTGCATCGTTTCTGGACGAATTAATGGTGTATCACCACAAATAACTAACGTTGTACCTTCTTCATTACCTAAAGCGCTTTCAGCTTGTTGTACGGCATGAGCTGTCCCTAATTGTTCAGCTTGTAATGCGTATTCGCTTTTGTTACCTAGCTGCTCTTTCACCAATTCTGCGCCGTGACCAACGATCGTTACAATACGTTCAACATCTAATGTCTCAATGTGATCCACGACATGCTGTACCATTGGTTTACCACATACTGGGTGAAGAACTTTATATAGCTTGGACTTCATACGTGTACCTTGACCTGCTGCCAAAATCACCGCGTAAATATTAGCCATTGTTGAGTCCTCCAATACGCTGATTTTCTATTATGACTATAAAGCAAATGCACTGTTATTTCAAGTTGTTATCAGTTCACGTCAAGCATATTGTCAATAGTTTTCAACGCATTTCTACAAAAATCACTAGCAAAAAATTACTGTAACATAACAAATAAACTAAGAAATCTTTTACGTTTACAAGCAAACGATGACGTAAACGCGCAACATTTTACGTTATAAAAATTTATAGAATTTTCATGCATTTGCTATTTTTATGATGAGGTCTGACTTGTTGCCAACAATCTGAATAATGTGTGACAATTTGTAAAAAATAATCACGTCTGTTGATTCGCTACTTGTATACAGCTGAATTAGTTGTTTTCAGTAGCAAAACGGAAATGAATGCAACGTGATAATGGAATGGAGCGTGCGGCGAGACTCCTTGGCGAACAGCTCGTCCCGTAACCCTCGACATAGGAGCGGTGCATAGGCTTGAGGAGGTTCTACAAAAACAAAAAAGTCATTCGAAACATCGCTGCTTCGAATGACTTTTTCACCTGTATAACGATTATACTTCTACTGCTTCTTTTTCTTGTTTTACAACATCTTCTGTTAACAGTGATGCTTCCGTCACTTCAGATTCCGCATATGCTGCTAAAATTTTATCTTGAATTTTAGCGCGCATTTCCATGTTAATTGGGTGTGCTACGTCGCGGAACTCGCCTTCTTTTGTACGTTTTGAAGGCATCGCTACGAACAAGCCGTTGTTGCCATCAATTACGCGCAAATCATGCACGACAAATGCATCATCCAACGTAATCGATACGATTGCACGCATGCGCCCCTCTGTTTCAACTTTGCGTAAACGGATATTTGTTACTTCCATTATTTGCACCATCCTTATTTTTAGTAGTTTATTCCAATGTGATGTTATTCTATAAACAGTGACATAAATCCTTCTTTTAAAAAGATATTTTTATATAATTTGGAATCTTCCTAAAAAATAGTGCTTTACGAGAAATAACAGCGTTTTTTTATACGCAAAATTGACTATTTAATGGCTCTTCACCATAACTTGGGGTTGCTTTTCACGTCGAGGCAGGCTTTCCGCGGGCGCGGCTCAAGCAACTTTTATACGTCAACCCCAGCTTACGGTGATGAACCTATTTAATGTAACTCAGAAACATAATACTACTGTACGTCCGTTAATTGCGATGTTAAATGAGCCTTTTCGTTTGTTCATACGTTTCCTCAACTGCAGCACTACTCGTTTGCTGATTTTGCACTAGCATCGCAATCGCATCGCTAAAACGTAGCATTAACGTATCGCTGCTGTGTAAAATTTCTTTCACGCGCGTTGCTTTTTGTACAACTGACGTACTGTTCGTATCAATTTGAATCGCCTCATTCGTTAAGCGCTCAACGACGTCTTGCAAACTTTGCATTACCGTATATAGCTGCTCGAACGTTTCATTCGTCGCAGTTGCGCGATGTACTTGCATGCTAATCGTTTGCACGCCATTTTCTATTTTTTGTAATGCAACTTCATTATAGCGATTAACTTCAGCTAAATTATCATCGATGCGCACGAGTGTTTCATCAGTCACCGTCGCAAGCTTACGAATCTCTTCTGCCACAACTGCGAAGCCTTTACCAAAATCTCCTGCACGCGCTGCTTCAATCGAGGCATTAAGTGACAACAAATTCGTCTGTGTTGTAATCTCACGAATCGCATTAGCAAGCACGTTCGTTTCTGTAATTTTCATCGTCAAGTCATCAAACGTCGATTTTAGCTCGTTGAAAAACAAATGGAATGTTTCGATTTCACTCTTCATCTCCTGCATGCTCGTTGCTCCTACTGTCGCTTCATTTGCTGCTGTAGAAGCTTGCTCAACGACGTTTTGAAGCGTAAACATCATGCTCTCTACACTGCGCTTTGTCGCGTCTGTCGTTTCTACAACGCCGAGAATTTGCTGTTGCTGCTCTTCTGCACCACTTAACACATCATTTGCCGCTTCTGTCATTCGCTGCTGTGCGCCATATGATGTGTCATTTAAAGCTGTGATTTTTTGCAAGTTCGCTGTCATCGCCTCAACTGCCTGCATTAATATTTCACGCTGCTGCCCATCTTGCTGTGCACGTTCAGCTGCCGTTACGATTAATTCATTTGCACGACTGTGTATTTGATTTGTAAAACGAACAAGGGAAAATAACACAATTGACGATAATAAATGCAATAAATACACATTCGTATACGAAACGACTAACGTTCCTGCCCCATTTAAGCCAACTGTAACGATAATACCTAACGTCACAGCATAGCCAAACAGAAATACGGACATGCGACTATGAATTGACGAGGCAACTAACGCTAAAAAGGCTACCCCAATCGCACCCACTTTCGGCTCGTCAAATATGAGCGATGTAATAGCTATACATGCAATTAAAAAAACACTAATATACGGAAAAATTGCTCGAATCGCTGTTGATTTTTTTTGTAAAAAAAACATTGTTACGATGATCAGATCAATAGCGGCTAATGTTACCGGTACGACAATGTGATTTTTCATTAATAAATTAAATACGAGCCCCAATGTAGCAGCGATAACAATAATAATTGTCATTAAACGATTTTTACGCTCTAAATCCTCTCTTAAAAGCTGTTTTATATCCATACTTTACACCCCTTTTTAAAATGCCGATTCGTTCATTTAATAACAAGCCAATCAATCGACAGAAGCGTAAGGCGGCCCGCTTTGCCTCTGCGGTTACTCGAGGCAGATCAATTCTGGGAATCGGCGGCGAACACGATGTTTGTCATGAAGGTGATGACGCGTGTAATAGCGTTCACCGCCTTCCTCAAGCCTCCTCGACACTCATGCTTCGTGTATGGGGGGCTCAAGGCTCGCGCTTTTCCCGCTGGAGTCCGACTTTTATTTCAAGCAACCTTTATGCATCAACCTCAGCTTACAGTAATGAACCGTCTATTTACTAAAAATGATTATAATCTTCCATTCCCTCAATTACTTTTTAGTACTCATCATTACAACAAAAAAACCTCATTCGAGAGGCTCTTCGAATGAGGTTTTTTTCATATTATTTCAAGCGTGTTGATTAGCCATTGAATTGGCAAGTCGCGTATGGCGGCTCACTTTGCCTCTGCGGTTACTCGAGGCAGATCCATTCCTAGGGCTCGGCGTACGCTCTCTGCCATTATAAAGACACATTTATTGTTGTTTTACTGCTAAAAACAACCAATGTAGCTGTATACAAGTGGCGAATCAACAGACCTGCGTTTATTTAACTAATGCAATTACTTCGATTTCTACTTTTACGTCCTTTGGTAAACGTGCCACTTCTACTGCTGAACGCGCTGGTTTATGCTCACCGAAATGTTGTGCATACACTTCGTTCATCGCTACGAAGTCGTTCATATCCTTCATAAATACAGTCGTTTTCACAACTTGGTCTAATGAAGAGCCTGCTTCTGCAAGCACTGCTTTTAAGTTTTCAAACACTTGGTTCGTTTGTGCTTGAATATCGCCTTCTACTAAATCGCCTGCAGCTGTCAGTGGAATTTGACCTGAAGAATAAAATACGCCGTTTACGATAATACCTTGCGAATATGGTCCAATTGCAGCTGGAGCATTTGTTGTTGAAACTACCTTCATCATTTAATCTCTCTCCTTAGAAAAAAAGTTTCCTTCACTTAAAGCAATAGTACGGTCTTTCTCATTTACTTCATGTAGCTTGACGAGTGAATAGTAGTCATCTACGAGCGTTTCGTCCGCATGCTCTGCCTCAACAAGCACCGCGATGCCTGCAAGCTCACAATCGAACTCCTCTAGTAAATTTTTCATGCCGTTCATCGTGCCGCCAACTTTCATGAAGTCATCGGTAATGAGCACACGCTGTCCACTTTTCATGCTACGTTTTGATAATACCATTGTTTGAATTCTTCTTGAAGAGCCTGATACGTAATTAATGCTCACCGTTGAGCCTTCTGTTACTTTGCTATCGCGACGTACAACAACGACCGGTACATTTAAATGACGTGCAATCGCATGCGCAATCGAAATACCTTTCGTCGCTACCGTCATAATGACATCAATTTGCTGGTCCGCAAACGCGCTTGCGAACACTTTCCCAACTTGGTTCATTAAATCTGGGTTGCCGAGCAAATCGGTCATAAATAAATAGCCACCTGGTAATAAACGATCCGACTGACTAAGTTGGTCAATTAAATTAATGATGATCTGTTGAATTTCCTGATCTGACATTTTCGGGATGTACTTCACACCACCGGCTGCGCCAGGCACAGTTACTAATAGCCCGATTCCTTTTTCTTCAAATGTTTCTTTAACGATTGTTAAGTCTTCACTAATCGAGGATTTCGCCGATTGATAAAGCTCTGAAAAGTAAGTTAACGGGATTAGTTGATGTGGATGCTCAAGCAAATAGTATGTCATGTCGACAAGTCGCTCACTGCGCTTCCATTTCATATAACCCACTCCTTATTATAAATACGAATATTTTATACACAATTTACCATGAATGTACGGTTTTATACAAGTGCATTGCGTTCGCCGACTAAGCGGATTGTGTATACTTCTTCACAAAAGCCTTTTAAGCCATTATAAATACGTGCAGCACGCGCCTCATGCTCAACAAGCCCAAATACTGTCGGTCCGCTTCCGCTCATCAGTACTGCGTCCGCCCCGAAGCGCTTCATTTGCTCTTTAATGATCGCTACTTCCGGATGCATATTTAACGTTACCGATTCTAGCACATTGCCGATCGAATCGCACATTTTTGAAAAGCTGCCTTCCTCAATTGCCTGTAACATCGCTGCTGTGTTCGGATGCTCAACTGTTTCGTCTAACTTTAAGCCGCCATACACTTCCGCCGTTGATACACCAATTGATGGCTTCGCAAGCACGACCCAACAAGCAGGTGGTGACGATAGCTCTTGAATTTTCTCTCCTCGCCCTTTCGCAAGCGCAGTTCCGCCGTACACACAAAATGATACGTCCGAGCCTACTTTCGCTCCAAGCTCCGCCAACGTATCGATGCTTAAATTTAAGTTCCATAATTCATTTAAACCGCGTAACGTCGCCGCGGCATCACTGCTTCCACCTGCAAGCCCTGCTGCAATTGGAATTTCTTTATCGATTGAAATCGATACGCCTTGCTTAATGTTATACGCATCCTTTAACACTTTTGCCGCCTGATACGCTAAGTTGCGATGGTCATCTGGTACGAAACGATCTGCTGATAAAATGACAATTTCCTCATCATCGCGCAATTCTAAACCGATGCGATCTGCTAAATCTACCGTCGTCATCACCATCTCAACCTCGTGATAACCGTCTGGACGTTTATGTAATACGTCTAATGTTAAATTAATTTTTGCTGGTGCCTTTACGTAAAGCATTGCTATTCCTCCTGCCGCATGGAAAATGAACTCGTCCATTGCCGAGCCCATCCTTTAATTTTCATGTGTTCTATTCTACCATACAACAACGAAAAACGACCGCACAGAACTTGTACCGAGCTGTCACATTTCTGTACACATAAAAAACACCCAGGCGCGTTGCCATGAGTGCTCGTTATGTAACCATATAAATCAAAACAAATTACTTAGCTGTCATTACTTCTTGTTCAAAAGTAATTTCAACAGCTTCCGTTAAAATATCTGTATAACTATACGACACACGTTTCGTTGTGTTATCGTCTTGATCGAGTTCTACGACAAAAATCGCGCGGTACGTATCACAAAGTACGCCCGTACACTCGACGGTTTTCTTGCGACCACCATTTGCTTTTAATTGCAAACGTTTTCCCAAATGACTATCTAACGACTTTTTAATGTCAGCTAATGTTTTTGGCATTTTCGCATACACCTCACTATATGTCAGTATATTACGAAATATTATATTTGTCAATCAAAATATAATATTATAATCTTCCGTATATACAATGTCAATTACTTTCCTATACATCGCATATTTTTTTCGTATTTTGCACTAAAACCATTGCAATCTCGGCGTTTATAAGGGATGGAAAGTGCCTATTTTCTACAATTCGTAGTATATAGACGGTCAAGCGTGTTGATTAGCCATTCGATTGGCATTTCGCGTATTGCGGCTCGCTTTTCTGGGGCTCGGCGGCGAACACGATGTTGGTCATGAAGGCGATGCCAAATGGACGTGCGCTTATCGCCTTCCTCAAGCCTCCGCGCCATTCCTGCGTCGTGGCTTGCGGGGTCTTGAGGCACGAGCTTTTCCCCTAGAAGTCTCGCCGAACGCGCCATGCCATTTTTACGCGGCTTCTATCTCAGTGTTGCTGCTGAAAACAACCGATTCAGCTGTATAAAAGTGGCGAATCAACAGACGTGATAGACGGTGAATGTATTTTAAAGTTCTATTAGGACATGTCTAAAAACTCCAGAATTCAGTATACATAATAGCGAGGAACGAAATCGCGTTCTTTGTCATAACATGGCGTTGCTCTTTACATCGAGGCAGCCTTTCCGCGGGCTCTGCGGCGAACACGATGTTTATTCTGAAGGCAGTGACTCGTGTAGTGGCGCTTACTGCCTTCCTCAAGCCTCCTCAACACTCGTTCCTCGTGTCTGCGGGGTCTTTCGACGCGAGCTTTTCCAGCTGGAGTCCGCCTCTCGTTTCAAGTATGCGTCAATCCCAATTGATCGTGACGAACGAGTTCCAAGCCGTTATAAAATCATTTTTAGACAGAACCTAACTAACACACTTGAAAAAAGGATGTGCTACTGTCGATTTGACATGCAACACATCCTTTACGTTTAGGCGAAATGCGGGTGCAATGCGTCTGCTAAGCGACCGAATTCTTCAATCGTTAACGTTTCACCGCGGCGCTTCGGATCAATGTTAGCCGCTTCAAGTGCTGCTAAAATTTCATCCTTTTTCGCCTTGCCGTGTTGTAAACCCGCCTGTAAGTTATTAAAAATCGTTTTACGTCGCTGTACGAACGACGCACGCGTTACGACGAATAAAAAGTCTTCATCAATGACTTCAACTGGTGGTTTGTTATGCTTAATTAAACGAATAACCGCTGAATCGACGTTCGGCTGTGGCATAAATACCGTTTTTGGCACGATCATCGCTACTTCCGCTGTGCAGTAATATTGAATCGCGATCGAGAGCGAGCCATACGCTTTCGTGCCTGGCTTTGCCGTAATGCGGTCTGCTACTTCCTTTTGCATCATAACAACAAATCCGCGAATCGGTAAGCGATCGTTTAATAACTTCATTAAAATTGGCGTCGTTACATAATACGGTAAATTCGCTACAACCATAATGTCGTCGATGTGTGGCATTTGCTCTGCGATGACCGCTTCTACGTCCGCCTTTAAAATATCTGAATGCACGATCGTTACGTTGTCATACGGGCTAAGTGTGTCCTCTAGCACCGGTAACAAGCGTTGGTCGATTTCAAATGACACAACCTTTTTTGCTCCTCGTGCTAAATGCTCCGTTAATGCGCCAATACCAGGGCCGACTTCGATTGCACCACTATTTTCTGTTAAGTGGGCTTGTGACACGATGTTGCGTAAAACATTTGGATCGATTAAAAAGTTTTGCCCTAAACTTTTTTTAAATGAAAATCCGTACTTATCTAAAATTGCCTTCGTTCGCACTGGTGTGGCGATATCTTTATACATTGTTTTCCTCCTGATCAATCGTGTGCATTGCGTTTGCAAATTGCTCTACTGTAATTTGAAACGCCTGCAATCGCTTATGCAGCTGTTTGCCGTTTGTTGCGCCAATATTTAAAATGCTGCCTAAACGTTCTCGGCGTGCCTTTGCGCTCGGGTGACCGATTAATTTCGCATACATTAAATCTTCTCGTGTAATTTCTTCTACAGGCATGTTCTCAGTCGTCGTGTAGACGTTTTGTAGCGCATAGCGAATGTCCTCGTCCGCCGCATGCTCAATGCCGATTTTTTTGCCGTTTTTTGCCTTCGCTTGATCCTTCGTTAAAAACGCATGCTTCACTCCTGGCACACGCTGCTCAATAATGGCCCGAATGCGTTGCCCAGGATAATCTGGGTCGGTGAAGACGATGACGCCACGAATTTGTTGTGCATGCTCGATGCGACGAAGTGTGTCCTCTGAAATTGCCGAGCCGTTCGTTTCAATCGTGTCCGCATTAACAGCACGTTGAATCGCAATCGTATCGTCTTTTCCTTCAACAACGATAAATTCTTGAATACGCAAGCTTCAATTCCTCTTTCCTTGTTTTAACGTCATACTGTGCTTTATTTTACATCGCTCTGTATCGTCTGTCCAATTGCAATGATGTCGCAAAAATGTAAAATGGCAGAGTACAATGCTATCATTGTCTCTACCATTCCAATTAATTTAACACTTTCACACGAACTGTGCGGCGTCCCCAATCATATGCATCGTCAACATTCGGCATAAATAAATCGATAATATTTCCTTTAATCGCACCACCTGTATCGCCAGCAACCGCATAGCCATATCCTTCAACCCAAACATCTGAGCCAAGCGGAATGACTTTCGGGTCTACTGCGATTACTTTTAAATGTGGGTTTTTCAGTAAGTTAATACCCGTCTTCGTAATGCCGATGCAGCCTTTACATGTCGCTGTATAAGCGGTTGCCGTCATCGTTAGCTCGCGACCTGCTGACGGCTCCTTCGCTACTTGATTGTTATGTAGCACAGATGTTATTGGTGCTGTTTTACTAACGGTCGATTTCGTTGTGCTCACTGCCGTTTTCGTACCGACTGCAACGATTTGATTCACCGGCTTTGACACAACTTTCTCCTCCGCTAACGTGCGCGAAACTTCCTTGCCATTTTCAAGCACAACTTCATATGTACGTGATAACGTTCCTCGCTTACCTCGCTGAAGCACTTTTTTGCGCCCCTTTAACAGCGTGTCGTCATTTTTCATCTCGATTTCAAATGCTACTTTATCTTCCATAACATCGGTCACTTTTTTCACTCGAACGATTTCGATTGTCTGCCCTGGTGTAACGTACTCATCTAAGCTGTAATCGATGCGGTCTAGCTCTCCTAATTGAATGCCTTGCTCCTGTAAAACATTCGCGATCGTCGTCGATGTCGCTGCTACTTGTCGAACCTTTCTGCCATCTACAATCGTTATTTCAAACGCCTGCTCAACATCAATTTTGCCGTCCTCACCAACTTGCTGATGTAGGCTATGCGACAATTTATCGTCTTCTGCTACGTCAATGTTTGCTTCTGCTAAAATATTTTTCACAACATTTTCGGTCGTCCAAACATTGCGTTTTTCCTCATTCACGGAAATCTCAATTTTTTTCGCCTTTTCGACATCAATGATCATTTTTGCTGTCAAAGTCGTGTCCAGTGGCGGCTGTACGTCATCATATGCCGAAACTTCGACGCCGATTTCATCAAGCGCCTCCTGTACCGTATGTGCATTTGTCGTAAATTGTTGAATTTGTCCATCTACTTGTAGTGTAATGGCTTTCCCTGTACTTTCTGAAAGGACAAAACCAATTATTAATGTGAATAAAACAATAGAAATTAACGTTCGCTTTTTTCGCAATGCACGCGATACGGAATTTCCAGTGGTATAATTTGTCATTAAAAAAGAGCACCTCCTTAATACTTGTTGGATTATACGGGGTACTTTTCCCTATGTCAACAGTAGTATATCTTGATAACTTCTGCATAATCGAGCAAAATCGAACAAAATACTAGTAGGCGGTGCCAAGCGTGTTGATTAGCCATTAAACTGGCATTTCGCGTATGGTGGCTCGCTTTGTCTCTGCGATTACTCGAGACAGAAAAACATGTGCTCCTGCGGTTACTCGTCGCAGATAAATTCCTGGGGCTCGGCGGCGAACACGATGTTGGTCATGAAGGTGA
>NZ_MATO01000017.1 GCF_001700325.1 Caryophanon latum | reverse complement strand
ATGTTTCATCAACGTTTGTTGTTCAGTTTTCAAGGTTCATGTCGTAAGTCACCTTAGCGACTTCTTTATACTAACATAACTTTTTAGTTAGTGTCAATAACTTTTTTAATTTATTTTTTAAAGCGATGAAGCGAAGTTACTCGTTCGCGACAGCTTCTTTATATTACATTCATTGCACCAAAACGTCAACACCTTTTTTAATTTTTTTATGTTATTTCAAAAAAACTACTGTTTCTTCTATATAAATGTAAATAATAAAAACTGCTTCTCATTGTTTTTTAAAAATGAAAAAAGCAGCAGGATCATGGAAATCCTACTACTTTAATAACACTTTTCGATAACGAGCTTCTTTAAATAAATAAAAATGAACGCTTTCGGCAATTTTCACGCGTGCAAGTAAGTCGTCATCGAAATCATCGAGTAACTCCGCTAGCACCTTTGACTGCTCGAAATCTTCCTTTGTTGATTTAATGAGTTTTACGAGCTCGTCATCATATTCTTTTTTTAGTTTTTTTAGCTTCGGTTTACGGAAAAACATTCGCTCTTCCCCCTTTATAGTTCGCGTCTACCTTCTAACGCTCTTGATAACGTTACTTCATCCGCATATTCTAAATCGCCACCGACTGGTAAACCGTGTGCAATACGCGTCGTACGAATACCTGATGGCTTTACAAGTCGTGAAATGTACATCGCTGTTGCTTCTCCCTCAATCGTTGGGTTCGTTGCTAAAATAAGCTCCTGCACGGTTTCGTCCTGTAAGCGTACTAAAAGTGATGAGACGTTAATATCTTCTGGGCCAATGCCGTCCATCGGTGAAATTGCCCCGTGTAATACGTGATAAAGACCGTTATAATCGCGCATTTTTTCAAGTGCGATGACGTCTTTCGTATCTTGTACGACACAAATCATCGAGCCGTCACGCGATTTATCTGAACAAATGTGACACGGATCGATATCGGTAATATGCCCACACTTTGAACAGTATCCTAAATTACGCTTCGCATCGACTAATGCCTTTGAAAATGTTAATACGGCATCTTCCTTCATCGTTAATACATGGAATGCTAGACGCGCCGCTGTTTTCGGTCCGATGCCTGGCAGCTTCATGAAACTATCAATGAGCTTTGATATTGGTTCTGGATAATGCATCGTGCATCCTCCTTTTCTATATACACAGTCGTATAGCCGAGGCAAAAACCTCGACTATACAGTGTGTTTATTAAAATGGTAAGTTCATACCTTGTGTGAATTTGCCCATTGTTGCTGCTGTTGTATCTTCTACTTTTTTTAATGCATCATTTGTTGCGATGACGATTAAATCTTGTAACATTTCAATATCTTCTGGGTCAACAACCGACTCATCTAAAATGATGTCTAACACTTTGCGCTCACCGTTCATTTTCACTGTTACCATACCGCCGCCAGCAACACCTTCAAACTCCTGCTCGTTTAACGCGTTTTGCGCATCCATCATTTCTTTTTGCATTTTTTGCATTTTTTTCATCATACCTTGCATATTACCCATTCCACGCATATAAAATTCCTCCTTAAATTTAAATTAGTCGTCTACTACTTCAACGAAATCTCGTCCAAATAAACTTTCAGCCTCCAAAATATGGGGTTCCTGCGATGCAATTTTCGTATCGTCCTCAATGTACGGCTGTTTCGGCTCGTCTTGCTGAGGCTGCTCTAGCTTTTTATTTAAGCCGTGGTCACGAATGAATGCTTCACGAACCGTTAGCCATTGGTCATTTGGAATACAAAGCATTTCGACGTTCAAGCCAGTCAATGCTGCAATTTGCTGCGTCATTGTAGCAACGAACGAGTAGTTATCTGCGACCATTTGACAATGTATATCATACTTGAATTTTACCACAAAAGCACTTGTTGATGCCGCTACTGGTTCTGCATCTGCTAAAAGTGCCGCCTGTGATTTTTGAAGCTGCTGCATCACTTGTGCCCAGCAATTTTTAATTTGCTGAATATTTTCCTTCGTCGCATCCTTCAACACTTCAGTAATGCGTCCAACCGGTGCTTTGTACGTGTTGCCTCCTGCTTTTTGACGCGGCTGTGCTTGCTGTACTAGTTTCGCATTGCCACCGCGCTCCAGCTGCTGCATTAACTGCATAACTTGCTGCTCAAGGCGAATGACTTTATCGTTTAACTGCGGATCAATAGATGTTGCCTGCATTTGTACCGTCGCTTGCGGTGTATGTGACATTTTCAGTAAAGCTGTCTCTAAATACACTTTCGTATGGTGTGAGAAGCGCATTTCCTGCTGTGTTTTCGCCAACACATCAATATAATGATAAAGCGTATCTTGTGCAAATGACTTCGCAAGCTCCTCAAATTTTGGCTGCGGCGTAATAAGCTCCATTAAATCGTACAGCGCCTCACCCGACTGCATTAAAAGCAAGTCGCGGAAAAATGTAATGAAGTCCTCTGATAATCGCAGTGGATCTTTACCATCTACAACGAGTGCATCGAGCTGCTCCATCACATACGCAATGTTTTGCTCACGCAGCGCCTTTGTCATGTCATAAAAGACGTCCTGACTAATAGAGCCAGTTACGAGCAATGCGTCATCTAACTGTAGTTTGTCTCCGCTAAATGACACAACTTGATCAAGCAGACTAAGTGCATCACGCATACCACCAGCTGCTGCTTGTGCAATAACTTTTAGCGCTGTTTCATCATACGGCAATTGAATATCTTCCAGTACAACTTGCATGCGCTCCAAAATGTCCTGTGACGATAAGCGCTTAAAATCAAAGCGTTGACAGCGTGAAATAATCGTCGCTGGTAGCTTATGCGGCTCAGTCGTCGCTAAAATAAATACCGCATGTGCAGGTGGTTCTTCCAACGTCTTTAATAATGCGTTAAAGGCACTCGTTGATAACATGTGCACTTCGTCAATAATGTACACTTTGAATCGCGCACTCGCCGGGGCAAAACGCACCTTTTCAATAATGTCACGAATTTCTTCAACACGTGAATTCGATGCGGCGTCAAACTCGATGACGTCTGTATGCGACCCTTCTGTAATGCTTAAGCATGTCGCACACGTATTACATGGCTCGCTCGCTGGTGCTTGCTCACAGTTTAATGCTTTTGCGAAAATTTTCGCTGCACTCGTTTTTCCTGTTCCACGAGGTCCTGAAAATAAATACGCATGTGTCGTTTTATTCGCTAGGAGAGCATTTTGCAATGTTCGTTTCACATGTGCTTGACCCGACATATCACGGAATGACTGCGGTCGATAAACACGATAAAATGCTTGATATGTCAACGATTTTTTCTCCCCTCTTATTTAAAATCACTATGTTTATTATATATGAAGTTATTCCTTTCTTCTAGGAAGACGAAATAGCCAAGACAATAAAAAGCTCACAACACCAACTGCTAGTAAGCCAATTAAAAATTTTTGCTGCTCTATTTCGCCGTATTGCCATATCAGTAATTCACGCAGCACATCAGTCATCGTCGCAAAGTACAACAAAAAGCTATACGACCACATGACGATCAATTTATCTTGCGTATCATCACCGCCGTTTATTACTTTTGGCAAATGCCATTGCTGCACGCGCTCAACTTCAACGCCTAAAAAGATCGCGATACCTCGGCGCGATAACGGCGTCGCACCACCAAACATCGTGCGCTTCATCAGTCGGTAAAACGGTAACGCGACAATCGACACTGTAAAAAAGATGGCAACGTCGATTGCATTAACATACAAAAATAACGGAGGCTCATTTGCGGTAAACTGGTGTAGCACCGTCATTGAAAGCAAACTCCACATCAATACGTGCAAAAACATTTCAATTCGTCCCATACGTAGTAACTCCTTTGCCAATAAAAAAAGCGCCCATCTTAGAAGATGGACGCTGTAAATTCACGATTAATACCGTGCACCTACTTTTGACAGCCGCACATAAGCGTTACTCCTGTCGCCAGCTCGAACCAGGCAACCCCACGGCACATGGGATGGATTACTTAATGCTGCTTCCTTCCGGACCTGACATGGTTCGTAATGTCCCATTGCGCAGGACCCGGTCGTCAACACTACGTGCAAAAGGCAGACCAAACAATACGGACAGCCTCAAGTAGGAATTCAGTCTTGCTAGAGCGGATTGCAAGTTACAGGGCACCGCTACCTCCCCACCTAGCACGGCATTTATAAGTATACTAATGCCAACACCTTTTTGCAACTAAAGGCGCTACTTTTCTTTTAAATTATTTTTACAAGCGGGTTGATTAAATATTAAACTAGCATTTCGCGTATGGCGGCTCGCTTTCCTGGGGCTCGGAGGCGAACACGACGTTTGTCATGAAGGCGATGCCACATGGATGTGGCATCGCCTTCCTCAAGCCTCCTCGACGTTCGTACCTCACGTCTGTGGGGTGTTTCGGCACGAGCTTTTCCCCAAGCAGTCTCGCCGCACGCTCCATGCTGCATTCATTTCAGTTTTGCTGCTGAAAACAACCCATTCAGCTGTATAAAAGTGGCTAATCAATAGACCAGTTATTTTTATATACAAGGTGATTAAAATTTAGAATGCGAACGAGGCTCGAAATAAGAGGCGGACTCCATCGGGAAAAGCGTGAGCGTGACACAAAAGTCTCACGCCACGTCTGCGGAAAGCCTGCCTCGATGTAGAGAGCCGACTAACAAAACTCTAAAATACATTCACTGTCTATATAGTAGGAAAACAGTCGATCTATTTGCTATCATAAAAAGCGAATGTCCGCTTCCTAATTGAAGTATGTTGTCGCTGTAGAAATTTCACTTCATACTTTACATAATATTTAGGTTCTGTCTAAAAACTATTTTATCAAGCGGGTTGATTAACTAATCAATCGGCATTTCGCGTATGGCGGCTCGCGGGTGCCCCTGCGGTTACTCGAGGCAGAAAAGATTTTGCTCCTGCGGTTACTCGTCGCAGACAAATCTCCTTGGGCTCGGCGGCAAACACGATGTTGACCATGAAACACGAGCCGTTCCTCTAGAAGTCTCGCCGCACGCTTCCTGCTACTCATATACAGCATTTACTTCAGCTTGATTGCTAAATTCACTGTATAAAAATAGTGCATCAACAAACTTAAAAGGAGATGTTAAAATGGATTTCATCATGATACTCGGTTTTTTAGTTTTACTCATCATCGTCGGTAAATTGCTATCCGCAGTAGGTCGCTTCATACTTTCTGCTATTTTCGCTATCGCACTACTTATTGGGCTACTAACTTTAGCAGGAATCGTTTAATTTCCAACAACTATATGCGCTGAATATTTGTACAAAAATGATTGACGTCGATAAAATTCCATGATAAATTATTTTTTGTTGAAAGCATTTAACGTCATATTTTGGAGGTATACCCAAGTCTGGCTGAAGGGATCGGTCTTGAAAACCGACAGGCGGGTAACACCGCGCGGGGGTTCGAATCCCTCTACCTCCTCCATTTCGAATTTTCATCCACTACCGAACTAACGGGGTGGATTTTTTTATTTTAGCACGAAGCTAAACAAGGAGGTTGTATATGCCATCCGTTAAAGTAACATCTACGACACCGGACACATTTTTATGGATGCTTTTCATCGCGGTAACGACAGCTATTTTAAGCCAAGTATATGTGATGCCTTTTCAAGACGGTCACTTACGCTTCGGATTAGGACCTGTCGTCTTTTTATTGCTGTTATTAGTGCAGCGACGTGCATATATTCAAACATCACTTTTAACAGCTGCATTCGTGTTGTCGTCACGCATCTTTCTCTCTTTATTAACAGTGGACACAACGTTATATGAAGCATTGTTGAATCACATACCGAGCAGCGTATATTACATTGGCTACGGCGTTATGCTACATTTCATACACGTAGAGCAGTTGCAACATCGTCCGCTTCGGTTAAGCATATTCGCAACGTGCATTGATTTATTTAGCAATGTCATCGAACACGTTTTGAGCATGATACTACTTCAAGTGTCACTTATTGATTCACAGCAATTTCTAATTATGCTTGTCGTCGCATTCGTCCGTTCATTCACAACAATGGGCATTTATAGTACGACCGTCATTAATACGCAGCAAAAGCAAATTGAAAGCATGCTCAAAATGGATTCGAATTTATATGTCGAATCGCTCTACATTCAAAAAGCGATGAATGAAATTGAGCAAATTACGTCAAACAGCTATCAGTTATACCGCGAGCTACAGCAAGCAAATTTACGGGCACATAGCATGCAAGCATTGCTTCTTGCCCAGCAAATTCATGAAGTCAAAAAAGATACGGAGCGCATTTTCGCAGGCATTTCGAAGTTGCTGTTACACAAAGAACATCAAGAATATACGTTGAACGACGTATTGCATTTAGTAACGACGGCCAATAGTCAGTATGCCGCGCTACTTAATAAAACGATTACGATTCAAGCAACAAGCGATGAAAATTTTACGATGCTAAGAATTACGCCGCTTCTTGCGATTATTAATAATTTAATGTCCAATGCGATTGAAGCGATTGCACAACAGGGAACGATTATATTACATGTGCATAGCGAGCACGAATATACGTACTTCACCGTAACCGACGACGGCTCTGGTATGTCAGCCGAAACGATTGGCATTATTTTTGAGCCTGGCTACACGACAAAGTTTAATGCAGAAGGTGTCGCTGCAACCGGCATCGGCTTGTCACACGTCCAGCAAATACTCGAACGTTTAGAAGGCACAATCGATGTACAATCAACGCCAGGTCACACGCAATTCGTCGTCAAAGTAAAAACGATTTATATAAAGAAAGAAGGATAATTATGCGCTATTTCATTGTCGATGACGACCGAGCAACACGAAAAATGCTTCAGCACATTATTGAGCATACAAACTTAGGCACAGTCATTGGAGAAGCGGATAACGGACACGATGCGATTGCACAAATTGCGCTCATTCAGCCAGATATTGTACTCATTGATTTACTCATGCCACAGCTTGATGGCATTTCAACAGTCGAGCAGCTGAAAAAAACGCATTACGAAGGACAGTTCGTTATGATTTCGCAAGTAGTCAATAAGCAAATGGTCGGTGAAGCATACGAGCAAGGAATCGACTTTTTCATTCATAAGCCAATTAATAAAGTCGAAGTCGAATCGGTGCTGCGCCGTATGAACGAGCAGTTTTATTTAAGATCGTCGCTGCGTGTTATTCGCCAATCGTTAACGAGCATTGATGCACAGCACTACAAACCTGTGCATCGCGTCACATTGCGCGATCAAGTGCAGTCCATTTTGAACGATTTAAGCATTATCGGAGACGTCGGCAGTAAAGACATTTTAAATATGATGGATATATTGGACGGTACGCACGATAAAATGTCACCGCTTCCACCACTGCGCGACTTATATGAGCAAGTCGCCATTCGCAAAAAGGAAGGTAATCCATCACAATCCGACATTTCAAAGGAGTGTAAGGCGATTGAGCAGCGCATTCGACGCACCATTTTAGCTGCGATGGTCAACTTGGCGAACTTAGGTCTTGTAGACTATACGAGCACCGAATTCGAATACTATGCACCGCGTTACTTCGATTTCAGTGAAATTCGCTTGCTCATGACACAAATACGTGAGGGCAAAGAACAAAAAGTGAAGGTCAATACGAAAAAATTCGTGCAAGTTTTGTTCGTTGATGCGCATTCGAAAATAAATTAAATCAATATTTCATTACTTTTCGTAGGATTTTGTCGTTCCTCCTTACAATTTATATTACATTACAAAAAAGAAATGTTTGGAGGAACGACGAGTGAAAAAGAAATTTAAAATTAGTCTCGCTTGGCAAATTGTAATCGGTCTCGTACTCGGTGTGATCGTAGGTGCTGTTTTCTATCAAAATGAAAACGTTGTCACATACCTTCAGCCGCTTGGTACAATCTTTTTAAACTTAATTAAAATGATTGTTGTACCGATTATCGTATCAACATTAATCGTTGGGGTAGCAGGTACTGGCGACATGAAACAGCTAGGACGCCTTGGTGGTAAAACGTTAATTTACTTCGAGGTTATTACAACAATTGCAATCGTCATCGGTATTTTAGCAGCGAACATTTTCCAACCAGGTGCTGGCATCAACATGAACGAATTACAACAAACAGATATTTCGACATATGTTGATACAGCACACGCAGTAGAAGAAGACGGTGGTCCATTCGATATTATCGTCGGCATCGTGCCAACAAACGTTGTGAGCGCAATGGCTTCAGGTAATATGCTTGCTATTATTTTCTTCTCTGTTATTTTCGGTTTAGGTGTTGCAGCCATTGGAGAACGTGGTAAGCCCGTACTCGCCGTCGCACAAGGTGTAGCAGATGCGATGTTCTGGGTAACAAACTTAGTAATGAAATTCGCACCAATCGGGGTATTCGGTTTAATCGCCGTAACGGTTTCAAAATTCGGTTTAAGCTCGCTCATCCCATTAGGTAAGCTTGCCCTATTAGTATACGGTGCGATGATTTTCTTCGTAATCGTTGTACTTGGTATTACAGCAAAGCTTGTAAAAATCAATATTTTCACATTAATTAAAGTTGTAAAAGACGAGCTTATTTTAGCGTTCTCAACATCAAGCTCTGAAACAGTATTACCTCGTTTAATGGAAAAAACAGAAAAGATGGGCTGTCCACGTGACATCGTATCGTTCGTTATTCCAACAGGTTATTCATTCAACCTTGATGGTTCAACGCTTTACCAAGCAATTGCAGCAATCTTCATTGCACAAATGTACGGTATTGAGTTATCGTTAATGGAGCAAATTACATTAATTTTAGTATTAATGATTACATCTAAAGGAATCGCGGGTGTACCAGGCGTATCATTCGTTGTATTACTTGCAACGTTAGGTTCTGTAGGTATTCCGTTAGAAGGTCTTGCGTTCATCGCAGGTATCGACCGTATTTTAGATATGGCTCGTACAGCTGTAAACGTTGTTGGTAACACGTTATCCGTATTCGTTATGTCGAAGTGGGAAAAACGCTTTGATCAAGGACAATACGATGCATACGTATCAAACTTATCAGCACAACCGACAACTCAAAAAGCATAATAAAAGAGGCTGGGACATAAGTATTTCTAGTCTCGACGAAAAAGGGGGATTGCTCTAGGCAATCTCCCTTTTTCGATTTGTGCCCTCGGCGGCTTTGGTACACGATGAACGAAACGGACAGCCCGTACATTCTTCACATTCATACACTTTGAATTGGCGGACAAAGCCGGATTTATCTTTTCGTGTGGAATTTAACAAAAGAGGCCCTTTTTGTTTATCTTAAAATTATATTTAATCAGGTCTGTTGATTAGCCACTTTTATACAGCTGAATCGGTTATTTTCAGCAGAAAAACTGACATGAATGCAGCATTGTAGTGGCATGTAGCGTGCGGCGAGACTCCTTGGGGAAAAGCTCGTGACTCAAGACCCCGTAAGCCGCGACATAGGAGCGGTGCGGAGGCTTGAGGAAGGTGATGAGCGCCACGTCCATGTGGCATCACCTTCATGACAAACATCGTGTTCGCCGCCGAGCCCCAGGACTTTTGCGACGAGTAACCGCAGGAGCACCGCGAGCCGCAATACGCGACATGCCCGTTGAATGGCTAATCAACACGCTTGAAATATTATTTTCAAAAACAAAGAAAAGCTGCCCGAAAATTACTTATCGGACAGCTTCTATGAAAAACGTTTATTTTACAACTTTTTGTAAATACGCACGAATCGACGTCTCACCGTCATGAAGTGCTTCTTGCTCACGCGCTTCATCGCTCACTACTTTTTTCTCTGCCTTTTCAATGACCGCTTCAATGTCCGCTTGTGGAATGATGATCACACCATCTGCATCGCCGACTACATAATCGCCTGTTTGCACTGGTACGCCACCAACTGCTACTGGCACCCCTACTTTACCTGTACCGTTTTTCACACCGGCTGCTACCGTCGTGCCTTTTGAAAATACCGGGAAGCCGATATCAATTGCTGCTAAACTATCTCTTATTACCCCATCCACAACGAAGCCTTGTACACCAACACCTTGTGCTAGTTGCATTACGAAGTCGCCTGCTACTGCACGGTTCGTATTCCCTTTTGCATCAATGACTAACACATCGCCGCGCTCTGCTTTACTAATCGCCTCAAGCACCGCACCGTTTTCCCCATCTGGTAAGCGTACTGTTAACACACGACCTGCTACTTTAAAATGTGATGCTAACGGTTTAATTGTTGCTGCGACGTTCGTATATCCTCCTGTTGCATCAGATAAAGCGGTTGTCGGTAATTTTGCTAAACGTTCTAACATGCTCTCACCCCTTCTTATGTATACACTTAATGATAAAAAACATTCCGTCCTTTGCCTACTGTATTTCGTCGCACATATCGTCGAGTGAACGAGCAAAACGACCGCTTCATCTTTCAAAAATAACACATCGTCATTTTTCACACGCACGCAAACGACACATCGCTTTCGTGCAACTAACCAACTTGCTATACTTAAAAGAAAATCGTTACAAGGAAACGAGGTATGCACATGATCAAAAACAAGCTAGTCATTCAACATGTCGACAACCAAAACGTTGCAACGTATTCGATTAAACGTGGAACCTATACAGTCAAAGCGGAAACACAAGGTGGAATCGCCCCGACACTGTATTACTTTTTAGACGGTGAAGATGTAACTGAGGACGTACGCGCATTACGATTCTCTCCCATTCCACCACAAAACTTTTTGCCAGATTTTGAGGAGTTTCAAAGCATGCTTTATCGTAAAGAACAAAAAGCATTGCAAAAGCTATACGATCAATACACGATTCGCCCAAAAAACATGAATGCCACGCAGCAAGTCGTCTGGAGTCTAGGCTTAATGCTACTTCTTGCTGTACCCATTTTTTTATTATTATATTTCACATAACAAAACAGGCAAAAGGAAGTTATTACGCTTCACTTTGCCTGTTTTCATTTATACGACACGCTCATATTGTTCAAGCAGTGCGACTAGCTCCTGCGCATTCGTCACAACATGGAAGAGCTCGTGCTGCTCCTGACGAATAAACCCTTCGCCTATCATCTTTTCAAAATGAGCAATGAGCGCATCATAAAAGCCATCGACATTGTATAAAATGACTGGCTTATTATGCAACCCAATTTGCGCCCACGTAAACGCTTCAAAATATTCATCAAGCGTACCACAGCCACCTGGCATCGCTACTAATGCATCCGACAGCTCAATCATTTGCGCTTTACGCGTATGCATCGAATCAACAACATATAATCCTGTTAATTGCTCATGTGCCAGCTCTCGTTTTTGCAAATGCTCTGGCATCACCCCGATTACATGACCACCTTGTGCAAGCGCTGCATCTGCCATTAACCCCATTAGCCCGATTTTCGAACCACCGTACACAATCGCATACCCTGCACTCGCAAGCGTCCCTCCGATTTCAATTGCCGCTTCTTTATACGCTTCATTTTTCCCCATTTGTGAACCACAATAAATTGCTACATGCATTCAAAACACCCCTTTTCTTTTTTATTATACGCACAAACAAAAAAATGCTAGAGAAAAATCTCTAACATTTTTAATTACTCATCGATCCTTAAAACTTCTGATAATGACTCGTCAGCTGAATCATATGTGCAATGCGCTCGACAATTTGCTCAATTTGCTCTGGATTTTTCATTAAATCATAATCGTTAATATCTAAGCGTAGCACAGGGCACGAGTTGAAGTTGTTAATCCAGTCTTCGTAGCGTCCGTGCATTTCATACCAATAATCGTGCGGCGTTTGCTGCTCCATTTCACGCCCACGCTCTTGAATGCGCCCGATAACGTCCTCAACCGGTCCTTCTAAATACACAAGCAAGTTCGGGTGCGGGAAGTACGGCGTCATGACCATCGCCTCAAACAAGTTCGTATACGTCTCGTAATCAGTCGGGTCCATCGTGCCTTTATCAAAATGCATTTTCGCAAAAATTCCTGTATCCTCATAAATCGAACGGTCTTGAATGAAACCACCGCCGTACTCAAAAATGCGCTTTTGCTCTTTGAAGCGCTCCGCTAAAAAGTACACTTGTAAATGGAAGCTCCACTTTTCAAAATCATCATAAAACTTGTCTAAATACGGGTTCGCATCGACTTTCTCATACGACGTGCGGAAGTTTAACGCCTCAGCAAGTGCCTTTGTCATCGTTGACTTGCCGACACCAACCGTACCTGCAATCGTAATAACCGCGTTCGCTGGTATGTTATATTTGTCTCGTAAATTCATTATTTCGTAATGCTCCTTTTGTTTAACGTGTCAGCGACAATCGCCATCACCTGTTGTAAATCGTTCGGGTTTTTCACAAAATCATAGTCATCTCCGTTTACACGAATAACCGGAATTTCTGGGTGCTGTCGTTCAAACTGCTCGATGAAAATATGATAATCATTCACAAGCTGCTCCATATAATCACGCGCAATAAGTCGTTCAAATTCACGTCCACGCATTTCGATACGTTGCATTAACGTATCAACAGTTGCATGCAAATAAATAACAACATTCGGCACCGGCATATCCGCGGTTAAAATGTTGTAAATGGCTTCGTATTTCACATATTCAGATAGCTTTAATGTGCGCTTAGCAAAAATTAAGTTTTTAAAAATATGATAATCGGCAACGACTGGGCGCTGCTGATCTAAAATCGAATGAATGTCCGTTAGCTGCTTATAACGATTACAAAGGAAGAACATTTCTGTTTGAAAGCTCCATTCCTCAATGTTGTCATAAAATTTCCCTAAAAACGGATTTTCGTCTACAATTTCTTTTAGCAAATGGTACTGTAACGTCTCGGCAACAATGCTTGATAGCGATGTTTTCCCGACACCAATTGGACCTTCTACTGTAACAAACGGAACCGTCACAAGAAGTCCTCCTTTACCTTGATTTAGTCAATGCCTTTTATTCTAACATAGCCACTACACGAAAAACAGTAACTACTATTACGAAATTTAACATCTGCTAGTTAACTATTTTTATACAGCTACAGTTGTTTTCAGTGACAAAATAGAAATACATGAGACATTGTAATGGCAAGGAGTGTGCAGCGAAAAGTCCATACCTCAGTACCTGTAAGCAGAAAAGGTTGAGCGATACGAAGTAAGGAAGGTAGTAAACGCTACTATACGAACGACCACCGTCAAAACAAACATCGTGTTCGCTGCAGTGCCTAAGGAAATTTATTTGCGGCGAGTAACCGCAGAGGCACCCGCGAGCCGCAATACGTGAAATGCCAATTGAATGGCGAATCAATACGCTTAATAATTTAAAGAAATATGAGGGATAAATCATGAACGAACATCAAGTTTTTATGCAACAAGCACTACTAGAAGCACAAAAAGCATACGCGCTCGGCGAAGTTCCAATTGGTGCTATCATCGTCTATAAAGGCGAAATTATTGCGCGTGCCCACAATTTGCGCGAGACGACACAAAGCGCGACAACTCATGCGGAACTTATGGCAATCGAGCAAGCGTGTGACGTAATCGGCAGCTGGCGACTTGAAGAAACGACGCTGTACGTTACGCTAGAGCCGTGCCCAATGTGCGCCGGTGCTATTTTACAATCACGCGTCCGAACAGTCGTTTACGGCGCGCGCGACATGAAAGCTGGCTGCGTCGATTCGCTATATCGCCTGCTCAATGACTCCCGCTTCAATCACGAATGTGACGTCGTAGAAGGTGTGCTCGTCGATGAATGCAGCAATATTTTAACAGAATTTTTCCGTGAGCTGCGTGCCCGCAAAAAAGAAGAAAAGGTCGCGCGCAAATTACGTGAGCAGCAAGAAGCAAAAAAAAACAGCTAGCATGTCGCGAGGCCACTGAAAAAGTCGATTCACCCTACATTTTCTAGTATAAATCAACTTTTATTCCATACAAAAACGCGAAATTCAAAGTTAAGTACAACGAATTTTCGCGTTTTTTTAGTTTTTCAGCAGCCTCGCATGTCGCTAGCTGTTTTCTTCCTCATTTAAGCACTTCTCTAGCATAATTTTATGCCGCCCTTTATGATCCGTAAACGTATCGACAATGTTAAAACCCGCCTTCAAGTTCACGATGAGCATTTCCTTTAATTCATTTCGAGAATACGTACGCACTGCTATATAGCCAAGCTTCTTTAATTCCTCGTGCTGTCGCTCAATTAGCTGCATCGCAATGCCGTTACGTCGAAATGTCGGATCGACGCCACCGACCCAGCTATAAAATACGTGGTCTTCGATATCATAACCAATTTTAAAGCCGACGACACGCCCATTCTCAATCGCAAGCAGCACTAACATATTCGGTAAGTCATACAAGCTGTCTTCGGCCAATTCGTCCCCTAATACCGCCTCATGTACACGCTGCAATTGCGTCACATACTCGTCTGGAACTTGTCGAAATATACTAATTTGCATTGTCATCCCTCGTTTGGACGAAAAAGACCACCTCGCACGCGAGATCGCCTTTTTTCGTTGTAATTATTTTACCGTAATGACTTCTACGCCACCCATGTATGGTACTAACGCTTTTGGTACTTTTACACTACCGTCTGCTTGCTGGTAGTTTTCAATAATAGCCGCTACTGTACGACCAATCGCTAAACCTGAACCGTTTAATGTATGCACGTATTCTGGCTTACCATTTGGCTCACGACGGAAGCGAATGTTGGCACGACGAGCTTGGAAATCCTCGAAGTTTGAGCAAGAAGAAATTTCACGATACATATTTTGCGCCGGAATCCACACTTCTAAGTCATACTTTTTCGCAGCCGTAAATCCTAAATCTGCTGTACACATTTTTAGACGACGGTACGGTAATTCAAGTAATTGAAGCACTTTTTCTGCATGTCCTGTCAGTAGCTCTAGCTGCTCATAAGATTCCTCAGGCTTTACAAAACGCACTAGCTCCACTTTGTTAAATTGGTGCTGACGAATTAAACCGCGCGTGTCACGACCTGCAGAGCCCGCTTCTGAACGGAAGTTTGCAGAATATGCCGTAAACGCTTGTGGCAGCTGCTCCACTGATAAAATTTCATCACGGTAATAGTTCGTTACTGGCACTTCCGCCGTTGGAATTAAGAAGAAATCCATTTCATCTTCATCACGCACTAGTTTAAATACATCTTCTTCAAACTTCGGTAATTGACCTGTACCCGTTAACGACTCGCGATTAACAATTTGCGGTGGTAACATTTCTGTATAACCATGATGATCTGAATGTAAGTCCATCATAAAGTTAATTAACGCACGTTCTAAACGCGCACCTAATCCTTTATAAAATAAGAAACGGCTTCCGGCAACTTTCGCCCCACGCTCGAAGTCTACGATATTTAAGTTTGCTACTAAATCCCAATGTGCTTGCACTTCAAAGTCAAACTGAGGAAGCTCGCCCCATGTATATTCTTCAACGTTCGCATCCTCATCGTCTCCAACTGGCACAGACTCATGTGGAATGTTCGGCAAACGCATCATCATATATTTAAATTTATTTTCCACGTCGTTTAATTCTGCATCTAACGCTTTAATTTCGTCGCCTACTTGACGCATGCGCGTAATCACTTCTGTTGCATCTTCCTTGTTGCGCTTCATTACTGAAATTTGCTCAGATACTTTGTTACGCTCTGCTTTTAACACTTCCGTTTTCGCGATTAACTCACGACGACGTGCATCTAGCTCCTCAAATTGGTCGAAGTTCCCTAAATCTTCATTACGTGTTAATAACACTCGTTTTACTTCTTCATAATTATCTCGTACGCGTTTAATATCTAACATAATTTTTCATCCTCCCAAAAAATATTTTACGATAATATCAACTAACTTATTTTACTATATAAAAATAGAAAAATACAAAAAAGCCCCCATCCCAAAAAAGGGACGAGAGCTACCCGCGTTGCCACCCTAATTGTTTCGACACGAATGCCAAAACCTCTTCTATTGAATAACGGCTTTTCAACCGGCATGTACCTACTATTATTTCGATACCGCTACTCAAGGACGGATTCACAAGTGCTTTTATCAGCTTCCACCAACCGCTGACTCTCTAAAAAAAACGTGCTTGCTACTACTTCCTATCATCGTAATGAATTATTAAAATTTAACCATACTGTACAACATTCAATGCTGTTTTGCAAGAACTAACAAGCAAGTTTTCCCTTTTTTCAATCATTTCACGTATGCTACACTCAGTACGAAGGAGGGATTCGATGGACATGCTTTTATTCGAGTTGAAAAAAAACAGCTCAACACCATTATACGAACAACTTTACGCCTCCATTAAACAAGCGATTATCGAAGCAAATATCCCAATCGGTGCTAAGCTTCCATCTAAACGAAAACTCGCACAATTTTTAGCAATTAGCCAAACAACTGTCGAGCTTGCATATGGGCAGTTGCTCGCAGAAGGCTACGTTAGCACAAAACCACGCGTCGGTTTTTTCGTCGAAGATTTAGAAAGCATTCCACTTATCGACAAGCCAACGACCGCGCCACTACAAACGGAAGCTCCACCAGCATGGCGCTACTCATTCCATCCAGGTAAAATCGACAGCGAGCATTTTCCGTTTTCATCATGGCGCAAATACGCAAAAGATATTTTCGATGAATCATCAAAGGAACTATTATCGCTCGGTGATCCACAAGGTGAACTAGCGCTGCGTACCGAAATTGCCCATTACTTATATCAATCGCGTGGCATTACGTGTGATGCAGCACAAATCGTCATTGGCTCTGGCACAGAACAGCTGTTGCCAATCATTATGCGCTTACTTGGCGACGATGCACAATTTGCAGTAGAAAATCCCGGTTACTCTGCCCTCCCACGCATTCACTTACAAGATGTCATTCCTGTCAGCATCGACGAGGATGGGCTACGTGTCGATGAGCTGGCACAAACAAATGCGAACGTCGTGTACGTCACACCGTCGCATCAATTTCCAACCGGCGCTGTTTTATCAATGAAGCGCCGCGCGAAGCTTTTAAAATGGGCAAACGAATATGATAACCGCTATATTATTGAAGATGATTACGATAGTGAGTTTCGTTATATCGGTAAACCAATCGCAGCGCTATGTGGATTAGACCAAAATAATAAAGTCATTTACATGAGTACGTTTACGAAATCACTCATGCCATCGCTGCGTGTAGCGTACGTCGTTTTACCACCACAGCTCGTACAAACATATCGCAGACTTTTTAACTATTACAGTTCAACTGTACCACGCTTCGATCAACACATTTTAGCGAATTTCATGCGCGACGGCCATTTTGCAAAACATTTGAACCGCATGCGTACAATTTACCGAAAAAAACACGATTTACTCATTGAAGAGCTACAACAATACGCTCCTAAAATTGAAGTATTCGGTGAACGTGCAGGTATGCATTTATTAATTCGCCTACAGCACGATGAAACAGAGCAGCAGCTAAAACAACGCGCACTCGATGCAGCCATTCAAATTTTCACGTTAAGCGACTACACGTCCACAAAAGCTACAAGCGACTCGCCAACGCTTCTATTAGGATTTGGCGACTTACATGAGACACAAATACAAAAAGCTGTACAGGCGCTTATGGACGCACTACACATCACCAAAAAATGAGCATAAAAAAAGGATTCGAAGCACGCACTTCGAATCCTTTTTTCGTTAAAATAGTTTTGTGGCGAATTCTTTAAAGCCTGCCCAAATTTCGCTATAGAAACTACCTACACCTGCCAAAAATAATGCAGCCCAGCCTAATCGCTCTACGCTTTCAGTCGTTACTAAATCAACCTTTAACGGCTTATCCTCAAGATAGCCATATTCCTCACCATTTACACGCTGCATCACGACATGACCAACAACTGTACCTTCTTTCACCGTAGCGTCTAAACGTTCCGCATTTAACGTCACAACTGGCTCATACACCGCATCCTCCGTCGTAACTAACGAAATACCCTCTGCTGTTGCAATTTTCACCTGCTCTTGCTTACCATTAACGACTGGCATAAACTCTGAACCTTCGATCGTCGCCCCAGCTTTTAAAATTTCCTTTTGTGCTGTTTGATTAAACGCAAAGTCAAATAAGTTTTTCGTCGGTACGAAGCGTGTTTGATCTTCTACGCTGCCATCTTCTTCTTTTGCATTTAATACAACGGCAATGACACGACGTCCGTTGCGTTCAGCCGTCCCAACGAAAGAATGCCCTGCAAAGTCTGTCGTACCTGTTTTTAAACCGTCTACCCCTTCGTATGCATAAATACTACCTGGAAGCATTAAGTTCCAGTTGCGCATTAAAATTGCATCTGAAGTCCCTTCACGGAATGTCTTTTCTAACACACTGGCCGTTTCAAGTACTTCTGGATGACTTTTTAATAAATGATACGTCAATATAGCTACTGACTTCGCTGACATCATGTTTTCATCCTTCTCATTACCAGCAGGATGATTGCCATTTAAATATTCATTATTTAGACCTGTTACGTTAACGAATTGATAATCTTTCACACCAAGCGATTCAATTTTTTTGTTCATTAATTCTAAAAATGCTTTTTCGCTACCTGCTACTCGTTCAGCAATCGCCACAGTCGCCGCGTTCGCTGAATAAATCGCCATCGCTTCATATAATTCCCAAAGCTCATATGTGCCATCTTCTCGAAGTGGCACGTTACTTAATAAGCGATTTTGAGATAGTAAATACGTGTTTGGAGTCATGTTATACGTATCTTCCCATTTCAATTTCCCTGCTGCTATTTCATCTAATAAAATATACTCTGCTAATAATTTTGTAATACTCGCAATCCCAACAATCTCATCGGCATTTTGCTCGTATAAAATTTTACCTGTTTCGGCATCAATTAAAATCGCAGCACCCACGTTTGGTGTTAAGTTCGTCGCTGCGTTTACATGTTGTGTAGGCTGCATAATCGCACTAAACAACAACATCGGCATTAATAATATGATAAGAGCTCTTTTCATCGTCACCGCTTAAACCTCCAACTATAATATACATCTTCAGACATTTTATCATACTCTGTATTAGAAAGTATTCGTTGAACGAAAAAACATTGCATATGTACCAGTAACGGCACATATGCAATGTTTCGACTTTGCATTACATTGAGTAGTTTGGTGCTTCTTTTGTAATTTGTACATCATGTGGGTGAGACTCACGTAAGCCTGCACCTGTCATGCGAATGAACTGAGAGTTTTCACGTAAAAATTCTAAGTTACCAGCACCACAGTAACCCATACCAGCACGCACACCACCAACTAATTGATGAATTGTATCTGCTAAAGGTCCTTTATAAGGAAGACGACCTTCAATACCTTCTGGAACTAATTTTTTCGCATCTTCTTGGAAGTAACGGTCTTTAGAACCTTTTTCCATTGCGCCTAATGATCCCATACCGCGATAAACTTTGAAGCGACGACCTTGGAAGATTTCAGTGTCTCCTGGTGATTCAGAAGTACCTGCAAGTAACGAACCTAACATTACAACGTGTCCACCAGCTGCTAAAGCTTTTACGATATCGCCAGAGTACTTAATACCACCGTCAGCGATAATTGTTTTACCTAATTCACGTGCAACGCTTGCTGCATCGTATACTGCTGTAATTTGAGGTACACCAACACCTGCAACAACACGAGTTGTACAAATAGAACCTGGTCCGATGCCAACTTTTACTACGTCTGCACCAGCTTCATATAAAGCACGTGCTCCTTCTGCAGTTGCAACGTTACCTGCAATAATTGATAACTCCGGATATGCAGCACGGATGTCTTTAATTGTATTTAATACACCTTGTGAGTGACCGTGTGCTGTATCGATTACGATAATGTCTACTTGCGCTTCTACAAGCTTTGCAATACGAGGCATTGTGTCTTTTGATACACCAACTGCCGCACCAACTAAAAGACGACCGTGATCATCTTTTGCTGCATTTGGGAACTCGATTACTTTCTCGATATCTTTAATTGTGATTAAACCTGTTAACTTACCATTCGCATCAACGATTGGTAACTTTTCGATTTTATGCTTTTGAAGTAATTTTTCAGCTTCCTCTAGTGTCGTACCTTCTGGAGCTGTAATTAAATCTTCCTTCGTCATTACATCATCAATTTTTAAAGAATAGTCTTCGATAAAGCGTAAGTCACGGTTTGTAATAATCCCTACTAATGTTTGCTCCTCCATTGAATTTACGATTGGAACACCCGAAATGCGATATTTACCCATTAAATGTTCTGCATCAAATACTTGATGTTCTGGCGTTAAAAAGAATGGATTTGTAATAACACCGTTTTCAGAACGTTTAACTTTTTCAACTTCCTCTGCTTGCTGCTCAATGCTCATGTTTTTATGGACAATTCCTAAACCACCTTGACGCGCCATTGCAATCGCCATTTTCGCCTCAGTTACTGTATCCATACCCGCGCTGATCATTGGAATGTTTAACTTAATTTTTCGTGTTAATTGTACTGATAAATCAACTTCTTTTGGTAATACCTCAGAATGTGCTGGTACTAATAACACATCATCAAATGTTAAACCCTCTTTAGCAAATTTTGTTTCCCACATTTCGAAAAATTCCTCCTATTTAAAGAATATTATTGTAAGATTATCAACGTGAGCGTCTACTGTCAAGAAACTTTGAATAGAAAGATTATTCTCATTTTTCACTTTTCTGATTTTTTCCTCTCATTTGTCATTTTACTTATCGCCGGTCGCTCTATTATAAAAGTTAATTATAGGTCTGTATATAAAATAACAGCCAACCTCTTATTAAAAGAGTTCAGCCGTTATTATTTATCATCATTCTATAAACTCAAAAAAACAAAAATGAGATACGAAATAAATTCGTATCTCATTTTTGTGCGAAGCGACGTCCTACTCTCACAGGGGGAAACCCCCAACT
>NZ_MATO01000016.1 GCF_001700325.1 Caryophanon latum | reverse complement strand
CATTTTGAAGAAATGAATCGAATGGGTAAACTTGATGGCTATGGAGTCACCCCGTCTTTCACTTTCTCTTCGTTTATTATGACGAATTTCAGCATAATTGTAAACGCAAAAACCGTCTATTTTCAAGGTTTCGAACGAATCATTGTGGAAATAAGGCGCTTAGTCGCTCCTGCCACGTGACATCCATTGCAAAAGCTTCTTTTTTTGGCGCTTCTACATGTAGCTCATATGTCGCACCACAATTGACGCAACACTGCGCCACTTTTTCATGTAATTGTTGACCAAATGCTCCAATAATCATGTGTCGTAAGCACGTCGTTGCATGAACAACTCGCTGCATCGCGTCAATTTCGTTACTCTTTTGTAGACGTAGCTGTGCCATCAATTGTTTCACTTCTGCCGGATTTTTTTGCTGTAGCCAGTAGTGAAGCACGCGAAATTGCGTCTCGCTAACAGCACCTTCTTGTACGAGCTGCTGCGGCTGTGCATGTAACATGTACGCATCGACTTGCAAATCGTTTGGCAGCTCCTCAGTCGCAACATACGTCACAACTTGCTCATCGCCTTGCGCGTACAGCAGCACGGCAATCGCCTCCTTCCCGTCGCGCCCAGCTCGCCCAATTTCTTGCATGTAATTTGCCATCGTCGCAGGGAAAACGTCATGCACGATGTGGCGCACGTCGTCTTTATGCACCCCCATACCGAACGCATTCGTTGCCACAACCCAATCGATATGCCCGTCTAAAAACTGCTGCTGAATGAGCTGACGGTCGTACAAATCCATTCCAGCATGGTAATAGGCGACGCGCACTTGTCGCATCATGAGTGCCTCGGCGTATTGCTCGCATTTTTTGCGCGACTGCGTATACAAAATACCCGCACCATTTGCACGTACGATGTAGTCATACGCCCATGCAAGCTTTTCCTCCTGCGTCATAAACGACTCGCGCATTAGCCGAATATTCGGGCGGTCAATTGGCTGAATGAGCTCAAACGGCTGCTGCATGTGTAAATAAAGCTTAATGTCACGCAGCACTTGCATCGTCGCCGTTGCAGATAGTGCCAATATGCCTGGGCGTTTCATGTCAGAAAACACGTCCGCAATTTGCAAATAATCCGGGCGAAAATCAAAGCCCCACTGCGACAAGCAATGCGCCTCATCAACGACAATGAGCGACAGCGGTAATTGTCGAAGCAGCTGACGTACATTTGACTGCTGTAGCATTTCTGGCGATGTAAAAATAAATTCGTATTGCGACAGCGTTTGGAGTACATGCTGCTTCTCACTGCGATTTAAAAATGAGTTTAACGCAATTACGCGGCGCTCACCCATTTTTTTTAATTGCTCCACTTGATCTTGCATAAGTGATAAAAGTGGTGAAATAATGAGCGTCGCATGCGGTAATAGCTTCGTCGGTAGCTGATAGCATAACGACTTGCCGCTTCCTGTTGGCAGCACGGCGACAACATCTTCACCGCGCAGCACTGCTTCAATGACGTCTTGCTGCCCTGGTCGAAACGCTTCATGCCCAAAATAGCGAGTTAATTGTTGCTGTAGCATGTTCATTGCCCTCCTTTTGATAAAATAAGGCGCAGCTGAAAGTAACTTAAATGTGGCAGCTGCTCCTTTATTATTTTTAGCTTGCGCGTATTGATTGACTGCACGAGCGCCCACACTTTTTTTACCTCTTCTACGTCTACAAACTGCGACAGCTCAAACTGCTCCTCGCTCATCGCCATTTCGACGATGTGATCTTCAATTGTACTTTCCTTTAGACGACGCATTTGTGCAATTTGCGCAATGCTGTAGCCCGCTTTATGTAACTGCGCGGTTTGCTGTGCAGATTGTGTAACAAATGCTTGTACTTTAATATGCTGCGTCAACGCCTGAAGAAGTGGTACGTTGTGCAGCTCAATTTGTCGAAGCACATGATGGAGCGCGCTAATGAACGTCAGCTGCGTATCGAGTAGCTCCTCCTGTCGGTAATGTGCAAGCTGTGCCCACGAATAACCAGGCACGTTTGCACCACTTAACCGAAGTAGTAAAAGCTGTGCTGCTTGTTCGTCTAGTTCCTCACATACGATCGTTAGCTCCTCCTTTAATACGGTGCCGAGTGTGCCACTGTCATATTGCGCCCAGCGTAAAAAGTCGCGCACATACGCCTGCACCGATTCGTCCTTTTGCAGCGGTACGAATCGCATATCGTTTGCTTGCTGCTGCGATAACGTTTGGACGACGAGCGATAAACGCGCGAAAAAAATATGCTCATTGCCGCGGTAATGCCAGCTGTTAAAATAACATACGTCCGTTACTCGCTCAGCTAGTACTTCATACGCTCCTTGTTCATGCACGATAATGGTCCCGTCAATTACGAGCGCTTGAATCGCTTCATCAAATCGGGCGCGCGATAATTTTGGCAATAAGCTAAAGTACGGATATAATGAAAACAACCCGACGTCTTGGATCGTTTGCCCAGACTTCTTTCCTTTTAGCAAATGAAACGGTGCGGAAACGGTGCGTTGCTGTTGAAAACGTTGTAGCAAATATAATAGAAGTTGTTTGAATTTCAAACTTAATTCCTCCGTTTTTAGTGTTTTTATTGAAAAGTCGGCAAATCAGCTTTAGAATAAGGTAGTAGCTTTTGGAAAGACAATTTTAAGGAGAGATTAACATGGCTAAATATACAATCGTAGATAAAGATACATGTATCGCTTGTGGCGCTTGTGGTGCAGCTGCTCCAGACATTTATGATTACGACGATGAAGGCATTGCATTCGTAATTTTAGATGATAACATGGGAACATGTGCAGTAGACGAAGATTTATTAGAAGATATGCAAGACGCATTCGAAGGCTGTCCAACCGATTCAATTAAAATCGCGGACGAAACATTCGACGGTGACGCATTAAAATTCGAATAAGTATATGAAAACGTAAGGGCGATGTCTCTTGCGTTTTTTCTTTTACTGGCACTCCACCCTCTCCCCATTCCCTCATCTTCATCTTACATGGTGCAAAAATTTTTTTCACGCAATTCCTGTCGAAAACAAGCGACATACGTACACTTTCAACAAAAAACACTATACTCAACAATTCATTTTCACGAAAAACCTTAAATCCCTAGTTGACTTATATGTTTTTAATTATTATTATAGGACTATCCTAAATTGTTAGATAAATCGGAAAACACGAAACACTTTAGTTGCTGAATATTCAGGATACGGTTTTGACACATTCAACAATAAGCAACTGATTGCAACAAACAGAGGGGGATTCACATGAGCAAAGTTTACATCGTCGGCGCTGGCCCAGGAGATGTCGATCTAATTACAGTAAAAGGTTTAAAATGCATTCAGCAAGCAGACGTCATTTTATATGACCGTCTTATTAATAAAGAATTATTATCTTATGCGAAACCAAACGCTGAGTTAATTTTCGTCGGTAAGTTACCGAACTATCACGGCGTCATTCAAGACCGCATTCATACGCTACTCGTACAGCACGCAAAAAAAGGCAAAATTGTGACACGCTTAAAAGGTGGCGATCCATTCGTCTTTGGACGCGGTGCTGAAGAAGCTGAAGTGTTAGCTGAGGCGAACATTCCATTTGAAATCGTGCCAGGTATTACATCTGGTATCGCCGCTCCTGCATATGCTGGTATTCCGGTAACTCATCGCGACTATGCATCAAGCTTTGCGATCGTAACAGGGCATATGCGCGAAGGAAAAGACGACGCGATCAAATGGGCGAACTTAGCACAAGGCGTTGATACGTTAGCGATTTACATGGGTGTTGGGAATTTACCTTACATTACAAGTCAGCTAATGAACAACGGCAAAGCAAAAACGACGCCTGTTGCACTCATTCACTGGGGAACATCGCATAACCAACAAACGGTTACGGGTACGTTAGAGACGATTGTTGATATTGTCGCAGAAGCGAATATCGCAAACCCAAGCATGATCGTTGTCGGCGATGTTGTGAAAGTGCGTGACAAAATTCAATGGTTTGAGCAAAAGCTGGCAAAAGACGCAATGCTTCAAGAAATTTCTGTATAAGTAGGTGAGCAAAATGGAAGCAGTTTTATATGTAGCACATGGTACACGTGTGCAAAAAGGCATTGACGAAGCCGTTCGATTTATTGAAGCGGTGAAACAAACAGTTGCGGCACCAATTCAAGAAATTTGTTTTTTAGAGCTGGCAGCACCATCAATTGTTGAAGGTGTAGAACGATGTGTCACACAAGGTGCTACACACATTGCTGTCGTTCCAATTTTATTGTTAACCGCCAATCATGCAAAAGAGGATATTCCTGAGGAGCTTCATAAGGCACAGCAGCTATTCCCTACTGTACGCTTTACAGTCGGCGCACCATTTGGCATTCATGAAAAATTAATCGATAGCCTCGTTGACCGTTTAGCACCGCATGCCGTGGAGCAGCATGCACGCATTTACTTAATAGGACGTGGCAGCAGTGACCCGACGCCAAAACAGGATTTATCACGCATTGCATCTTTACTTAGCGAGCGGATTCAGCGCCCGGTCGATGTATGCTTTTTATACGGTGTTGGACCAACATTTGAAGAAACACTCCAACACATTCAGCAGCAAAACGATGCTACACCGATTTATATTATCCCGTACTTACTGTTTAGTGGCTTATTGCAGCATCATATTGAAAAAACAATTCATGCGCTACAATTTGAAACAGCTAATGTAACGCTTTGTGCTCCGCTCGGATACGACGAAAATGTGCAGCATGTTTTAGCACAACGTACAGACGAAACATTGCAGCAAATAAAGGAGCAGATCGCATATGGATAAACGTACAGAAAATCACGACGCATCAATCGAGCAAGTGAAAAAATTGTTGCGTGACCTTCAATACGGTTCCGTTACGTTAGTTGTGCAAGATAACTATATTGTGCAAATTGAAAAAAGCGAAAAAATTCGATTAAAATAACAATCTTTTACGAGGTGAACTACGTGAAATTACAAGTAAACAATAGCCCTTTTAGCGAAGAGCAAGTAACACTGTTAAACGATTTACTACCAAAATTAACGAGCGCACAAAAAACATGGTTAAATGGCTACTTAGCTGCAACGAGCGCATCGGACGTCATCATTGAAGAAGTGATCGACAACAACGCACCGACAGCTGTACAAGCAGCACCACAAAAAACGCGCACAGTGACGGTGTTATTCGCTTCTCAAACAGGCAACGCACAAAACTTAGCACAAAAGCTAACGTTTGAGCTACAAGCACAAAACATCGAAGCAGAAGTGCTTTCAATGGCGAAATTTAAGCCAAACAACTTAAAAAAAGTAGAAGACGTATTAATCGTTGCAAGCACGAACGGCGAAGGTGAACCACCAGATAACGCAATCGGCTTCCACGAATTTTTACATTCAAAGCGCGCACCGAAGCTTGATCACGTACGCTACGCAGTGTTAGCACTTGGCGATACGTCATATGAGTTTTACTGTAAAACTGGTCACGATTTCGACAGCCGCTTAAAAGAGCTTGGTGCAGAGCAGTTATTACCAATCGTTGAATGTGATGTAGATTACGAAGAGCCAGCAGCAAAATGGTTCACAGACGTTCAAAACATTTTAGCACAAGCAACGGCTTCAGCTGAAACAGCACAAGCAACTGCAGCACCAACAGCAGGCGGCACAGAATATACACGCAACAAGCCGTTCGCAGCAGAAGTATTAGAAAAAATTAACTTAAATATGACCGGCTCAAACAAACATACAGTCCATTTAGAGCTATCACTTGAAGGCTCAGGCATTACATATGAGCCAGGCGACAGCTTAGGCATCGTACCGAAAAACAACGAGCAACTTGTAGACGCATTAATCGCAGCACTTGGCTTTAATGCAAACAAACTCGTAACAGATAAGCAAGTAACACTTCGCGATGCACTTATTAATGACCTTGAAATTACAGTATTATCAAAGCCGTTATTACAAAAAATCGCTGAATTCACAACACATAACGATTTCCAAAACATCGTCAACCAAACGTCAATAAAAGATTTCGTTTACGGACGTGACGTATTAGATGTAGTAGAAGCATACGGACCATTTTCTTGGAACGAAGAGCAATTCGCTAATCTTTTACGCAAAATTCCAGGCCGTCTGTACTCTATCTCAAGCTCACAAGCAGCAGTGGATGAGGAAGTACACGTAACGATCGGTCGCGTAGGCTACGAGGCATATGGACGTGAGCGCTTCGGTGTTGCTTCTACGCACATTGCAGACTCAATCGAAATTGGCGATACAGTAAACGTATACGTACACAAAAACCCGAACTTCAAGCTACCTGCTGAAGATCAACCAGCAATCTTCATCGGTCCTGGTACAGGGATTGCACCGTTCCGTTCATTTTTACAAGAGCGTGAAGAAACAGGCGCTACTGGTGAATCTTGGTTATTCTTCGGAGAGCAGCATTTCGTAACAGACTTCTTATACCAAACAGAGCTACAAGCATGGCTCGCAAACGGTACATTAACGAACTTAAACGTTGCATTCTCACGCGACACAGATCAAAAAATTTACGTACAGCACCGCATGCAAGAAGAAGCAGCTGAGCTATACGAGTGGATCAAACGCGGCGCTTACATTTACGTATGTGGCGACGAAAAGCATATGGCAAAAGATGTTGAGCGAACGTTAATCGACATCGTAGCAGCACAAGGCAACAAATCAGCAGAAGATGCAGCAGCATTCGTCAAACAATTACAGCAAGACGGTCGTTATTTACGCGACGTGTATTAATGAGGGGGAACGAACGGTATGACAGAAAAAATTAAAATCGCACCACAAGACGGTAGCTTTAGTGATGTAGAACGTATTAAAACGGAAAGTAATTACTTACGCGGTACGTTAGCAGAGTCAATGGTTGAACCAATTAGCTCTGGTATTAACGACGATGACAACCGTTTAATGAAATTCCACGGCTCTTACTTACAAGATGACCGCGACGTACGTGCAGAGCGTGCGAAGAAAAAATTAGAGCCAGCGTATCAATTCATGGTGCGCGTACGAACTCCAGGTGGTGTCGCAACTCCGAAGCAATGGTTAGTCATGGACGAAATGGGCGACAAGTACGGAAACGGCTCATTAAAATTAACGACACGTCAAGCGTTCCAAGTACACGGCATTTTAAAATGGAACGTAAAAAAATACATGCAAGAAATTAACGACGTGTTACTTGACTGTATCGCAGCGTGTGGTGACGTAAACCGTAACGTAATGTGTAATGCGAACCCATTCATCTCAAACTTACACAAAGAGGCATACGACATTTCTGCAAAAATTAGTGAACATCTTTTACCGAAAACACGCGCTTACCATGAGCTTTGGTTAGACGGTGAAAAAGTAGAAGCAACACCTGACCGCGAAATGGAACCAATTTACGGTGAGCTTTACTTACCACGTAAATTCAAAATCGGTATGGCGATCCCACCGTTAAACGATGTGGACGTATACTCACAAGATATCGGCTTAATCGCCATTATCGAAAACAACGAATTAGTCGGCTTTAACGTACTTGCTGGTGGCGGTATGGGTATGGCACACGGCGATGACACAACGTATCCACAGCTTGGGCGCTTCGTCGGCTACGTTGCAAAAGATAAAGTGGTGGACGTATGTGAAAAGTTACTAACGATCCAGCGCGACAACGGGAACCGTGTAGAGCGTAAAAACGCACGCTTCAAATACACTGTTGACCGTCTAGGTATCGACGCGGTAAAACAAGAGCTATTTGACCGTCTTGGCTACGAGCTTGAACAGTTACGTGAATTCAACTTCGAGCATTCAGGCGATCGTTACGGCTGGGTGCAAGGCGAAGATAAAAAATGGCACTTCACATTATTTATCCAAAGCGGTCGTGTAAAAGATTTCGACGGCTACCCACTAAAAACAGGCTTACGTGAAATTGCGAAAATTCATACAGGTGAATTCCGTATGACAGGTAACCAAAACTTAGTTATCGCAAACGTTTCTGCACAAAAGAAAAAGAAAATTGAAGCGTTAATCGCTGAATACAATTTAACAGCTGGCGAGCACTACTCCGCGTTACGCCGCAGCTCAATCGCTTGCGTATCATTCCCTACATGTGGCTTAGCGATGGCTGAAGCAGAGCGCTACTTACCATCATTAATTGAAAAGCTTGAAACAGTTGTGGACGAAGCAGGCATTCGCGACAAAGAAATCATCATTCGTATGTCAGGCTGCCCGAACGGCTGCTCACGTGCGGCACTTGGTGAGATCGGCTTCATCGGTAAAGGTCCTGGTAAGTACAACTTATACTTAGGCGCAGCACATGACGGCAGCCGCTTAAACAAAATGTATAAAGAAAACATCGGCGAAGAAGAAATTTTAGCTGAGCTTACACCGATTTTACAACGCTACGCAAAAGAGCGTAACGAAGGCGAGCACTTCGGTGATTACGTCATCCGCGCAGGCTTCATCGCTGCAACGACAGACGGCACGAACTTCCATAAAGAGCTACAAAACGTATAATTGAGCAGCTAGTCCCCTCTAGTTGAACGGTGAAGCCCTACACGATCGTAACAGTCGTGTAGGGCTTTTTATTTGTGATTAGGCAAGGTTGGTTCATTAGCCTTTTTTATGTGCTGAAATCATGCTGTATGTTAGTGTGAGTGCGCATGCGGCGAGACTTTTTTCGGAAAAGAGCGAAACTTGAGACCCTACAGCGAAGCGAAGAGGCTCAAGCTACACCCTAAGAACGCGATCCGCAAAATGCGCATGCCAATTGACTGGCTAATTAACACGCCTAGTTGTTAAGCTTTATTTACGTACTTCCCTCTTTACGCCCCACTTATTTCATGTTACACTAGTCATTAGTAACAGGTACTAATACTACATATTACAAAGGGGTTTATACAATGTCTTTACAACTTTCAAACAAAACATACGTCGTAATGGGTGTCGCAAATGAGCGCAGCATCGCATGGGGTGTCGCAAAGCGCTTACTTGAAGAGCAGGCAACTGTTATTTTTACATATCGCAAAGATCGTTCAAAATCAAAAATCGACAAACTTTTAGCTGATTACGCTAACAGCAATACAGCAACGTTCATGTGTGACGTTAACAGCGACGAAAGCATCCAGCAAGCATTTACACAAATCGGCGAGCAATACGGTCAAATTGACGGCGTCGTGCACTCGGTTGCATTTGCTAACGCGGAAGACTTACGCACAAATTTTATTAACACATCTCGTGACGGCTATGCGTTTGCACAAGATACGAGCGCATACTCACTTGTCGCTGTCGCAAAAGCGGCTCAGCCATACTTCACGCCAAATGCAAGCATCGTCACAATGAGCTACTTAGGTGCTGAGCGCGTGCTACCAGGCTACAACGTTATGGGGGTTGCAAAAGCGGCTCTCGAGGCTGCTATGCGCTACTTAGCATATGATTTAGGTGAACAAGGTGTGCGCGTTAATGCCATTTCAGCCGGTGCCATTCGTACACTCGCTGCAAAAGGTGTGCCAAGCTTCAACGACATTTTACATAAAGTCGAGGAGCAATCACCGCTTCGTCGCAACACGAACCAAGCGGAAGTGGCCGATATGACACTTGTCATGCTGTCACCACTATCTCGCGGTGTAACAGGCGAAACAATTTACGTCGATAGCGGCTATCACATTATGGGGTAATACTTTTTGGCATTTCGTCGATTTGTAACTTCCGCTACTCATACGTTAACATCACTGCATCTCGATTTGTGCGCGGCATACGATATGTGTGCCGCGTGTTTTTTATCCTATTTTCCCCAAAAATTTAAGCACTCTTCTTCTTCACCTCTGCCCTTTTAACAAAGGTACTTTTAACCTACAGATAAAAATAAAACATTATACCTAATTTTAACCTTCTAAATAAACCAAATATCCCTTATAATAAATGCACATGTTAAGTTTTGGAGGGTGGGTCACAAATGAATATGAGTCAAAATCAACGGTTGCTGGAACTATATGAACGACTAATGAGTGGAGAACATATAAAAAAATCAGTCGAAGCACAGCATTATCAAGTGTCGCCAAAAACAATTCAGCGAGACATTGAAGATTTGCGCACGATGTTTGCAGCAAACGGCCGTGTCGAGCTACCATACAATAAAAAAACGAACTCATACGCTTTATCGTCTTACAACCGCGCGATTAACGGCTCGATTGCGTATGCGCTGTTTAAAATTTTGTTTGATTCACGTGCATACACACAAGAGGAGCTGCATACAATTAAAGATGTGCTACTCAACGTCACAGTTGTACATGATCGTAAAAAGGTGGAGGAGCTCGCAAAAAATGAGCTCATTCATTACACTCCAGTGAAGAAGCGTTCCCCTTTATCGCTCATTGAAAGCGTATGGCAGCTTGCAAATGCGAGCTCGCAATCGCACTATGTCGACATTTATTATTTAAAGGAGCATGACAAAACAGCTTCGTATCGACGTATTAAACCACTTGGTGTTATGTTTTCGGAATATTATTTTTACATCATCGCATACGATGCAACGAAGGACGATAACTTTCCGATTACGTTTCGCATCGACCGCATTATCGACTTCACCGTGCTACAAATGAAATTTTCACAGCCGCATAGTTCTCGCTTTGAAGAAGGAATGTTTCGCAAGCGCGTTCAATTTATGCATACTGGTGAGCTAATTTATTTAAAATTTAAATTTACTGGACGCTCACCGCAAGCTGTACTCGATCGTTTGCCAACTGCGAAGCTAACGAAAAAGAACGACCATTTTATCGTAACAGCCGAAGTATTTGGGCGCGGCATTGAAATGTGGCTACTGTCCCAGGCACAATACGTCGAAGTGCTAGAGCCTCGTTCGCTGCGTGAAGAAATGAAGACGACAATTGAGCAAATGCTCGCCTGTTATAATGAAGCAACGATATAGACCGTAATTGCGATTTATAATAAGCAACGACTCGAAATGACAGACTCCGACGAGAAAAACTCGTGCGTCAAGAGACGTAAGAGCGTTGCGAAAGATTGAAGAAGGCGATAATTACTACTACACACATCGCCTTCATAACGAATATCGTGTTCGCCTGTAAATTGATTTGCGACGAGTAAATAGGCACCGCGAGTTGTAATCTATTTACTCGCTAATCAATACGCTTTTAAGCATAAAAAAAGAGCCGCGAAACGCTCGCGACTCTTTCATAAATTAGAACATTTTCATGTATTGGTCGCGCTCCCATGGGTGGACGTGCGTACGGAACATGTCAAATTCGATTTCTTTTGCCTCTTTAAAGTTGTAGTAAATGTGCTCACCTAGTGCCGCTTTTACTACTTCATCACCTTCAAGTGCATATAGTGCTGCTTCAAGTGATGCTGGTAAGTTCGCAATGCCGTTTTCTGCACGTTCTTGTGCGTTCATTACGTAAATATTACGGTCAACCGGTGCTGGCGGTGTAATGCTATTTTTCACACCGTCTAAGCCCGCTGCTAAAATAACTGCCATCGCTAAGTAAGGGTTCGCTGATGGGTCAACTGAGCGTAACTCGACGCGCGTTGACAAGCCGCGTGACGCTGGAATGCGAATTAACGGTGAACGGTTTTGTGCTGACCATGCAACGTAACAAGGTGCTTCGTAGCCTGGCACTAAACGTTTGTACGAGTTCACGGTCGGGTTCGTTACTGCTGTGAAGCCTTGTACATGCTTTAATACACCTGCCATGAAGTGACGCGCTGTATGTGAAAGCTGTAACTCTGCCCCTTCATCCCAAAACGCGTTTTTGTCACCGTTGAATAACGATAAGTTAAAGTGCATGCCTGAGCCATTTACACCGAACAACGGTTTTGGCATGAACGTTGCGTGCAAGCCGTGCTTACGAGCGATTGTTTTGACAACTAATTTAAACGTTTGAATATTGTCACATGCTGCGATTGCATCTTCGTATTTGAAATCAATTTCGTGCTGACCTGGTGCTACTTCGTGGTGAGATGCTTCAATTTCAAAGCCCATTTCTTCTAGCTCTAGCACGATATCACGGCGGCAATTTTCACCTAAATCTGTTGGCGCTAAATCAAAGTAGCCACCGTCGTCATTTAATTCAAGTGTCGGCTGCCCTTTTTCGTCTAACTTAAATAAGAAGAATTCTGGCTCTGGCCCTAAGTTGAAATGCGTAAAGCCAAGCTCCTTCATTTCGTCTAAAACGCGCTTTAAGTTTGAGCGTGGATCGCCTTCAAACGGAGAGCCATCAGGACGGGCAATGTCACAAATGAAGCGTGCTACTTTTCCTTTTTCAGCTGTCCAAGGGAAGATCATGAATGTATCGTAATCTGGACGTAGGTACATATCTGATTCTTCGATGCGTACGAAGCCTTCAATTGATGAACCGTCAAACATCATTTTGTTGTCTAACGCCTTGTCTAACTGGCTTACTGGAATTTCAACGTTTTTAATTGTGCCTAAAATGTCTGTGAATTGTAAACGAATGTACTTTACATTTTTATCTTGCACTAATTGTTTAATATCCTCTTTTGTGTATTTCCCCATCTTGCTTCACTCTCCTAATATGTATTATGTTTTATGGCCCTACTCTATTCAGAATATTGGGAATATTTTTCCGCTAGTTATCCTGATGTTCGTTGCAGCATTTGGGCCTGCATTTCTTCACGTAAAATGGCGCGCAGCTCTTGATCTGAAATTTTCAGCGTATCCGATCGTTTTGCCGTTTTCCCCGCTGCTTTCATATTAAATACGAGCTTGACACCTGCCATATTAATCCCTTGCTCTAACAGTTCACGTACCTCTAGCAATGCGTCGATATCGTTTAACGAAAACATGCGACGATTGCCTTCCGTTCGCTGTGGTGAAATTAAATGATGCTCCTCATAGTAGCGAATTTGACGCGCCGTTAAATCGGTAATTCTCATAACAGTGCTAATCGATAATAGCGGAATCGCTTTTCTATCTTGTTGACTCATGTTAACTACCTCCTCTTCACATGTATAACTGTACCACCACGTCCATTCATGAAGCAAGTACATGTAAGGAAAAATAACATATCCTTTTTCGAACGAATTTATCTCACATTTAGATAGAAAAAAATACCTATTTTTCAGCTCATCATCATAAGCTAGGATTGACGTATAAAGATTGCTTGAAACGACAACTCCAGCGGGAAAAACGCAAGCCTCAAGAAGTGCGGGCAATCAGCACTACTACATGAGTCATCGCCTTCATTACTAACATCGTGTTCGCCGCTGAGCCCCAAAAATTTATGTACCTCACGTAATCGCAAAGATAAAGCGAAGTCCGCAATACGCTCCTGCCAATTAACTAGCGTATCAACATGCTTGTGACGTAACAAACAAAAAATCACCCTCGCAACAAATTGCTGCGGGGCGATTTTCATATTGTTTACACTGCTGGCATATACGATTTTCGCTGCTTCGCGATCCACGTATGCATCGTGCGATATAGTAAAAGCATAATGACTGTTAGCAGCACACCTTTTACGATGTTGAATGGTAAAATTCCAAGCACGATTGTTTCATACATATCAAACGTGCCCCAACCTAATAAATATGTGTACATCGGTAAAAACGCAACGTAATTTAAAATACTCATTCCTACTGCCATTGCGATTGTACCTGCTACTAAGCCTGTCGCTAATGCTTTTGTTGATTTTAATTTTTTATACATGTAGTACGTCGGTAAAATGAATAAAATGCTTGTCGCTAAGTTTGCCATATGTCCTACTGGTACGCCTGTTGGAGCGCCTGAGAAAATCCAGTCTAACACGTTTTTAATTAGTTCCACTGTAATACCCGCTACTGGACCCATAATAATTGTCGCAAGTAACGCTGGCACGTCGCTAAAATCGATTTGTAAAAACGCTGGAAACCATAGTAGTGGGAAATTCAGTAGCATTAAAATAAATGAAATACTGCTTAACATCCCGATTGTGACAAATGCACGAAGTTTTTGACTTTGCTTACCCATAAGTAACAACTCTCCTCTTGCTGACCATCTCGCTAAGAAGAAAGGACAGTATACATGCACACGCTCACCTACATAAAAAACCCCTTACCAATGAACTGATAAGGGAGAAATAGGTACACGAAATAAGCGTTTGTGAACGATTTATTTTGCCGTAGCGAAATAAACAGTTGTCAACACACTGCTCGACTATGCGCGTCATGAATGACTGCACCTTCACCTTCTCCCATCCAGACTATACTGTCGGCTTTGGAATTGCACCAAATCCTGCACGAAAACTATCGGCTCGCGGGCTCGAAACGCTATACGGTCGCATCCTCCAATTACGGTCGGAAGCGACACACGTTAATTACCGCCGGTCGGGAATTACACCCTGCCCCGAAGATGAATCAATATTAAATTTTGTATACGTTTATTATACATGTTTTCAATTCAAAGTAAATAACTTTGCTTTGGAACGTTGCCAAAATGCACGATTCAACGTTCTTTCATTTTAATGCTCTATTGGCAGCTCAAACGTAAATGTTGTGCCGACGTTTTGAATGCTATCCACTTTGATCGTGCCGTTATGTGCTTCAACGATATTTTTCGCAATCGCTAAGCCGAGCCCTGTGCCACCTTTACCGCGTGTACGTGCTTTATCTGCCTTGTAAAATCGCTCAAATACAAACGGTAAATCTTCTTTCGGAATACCTTGCCCTGTGTCGCGCACTTCAATGCGAGCTGTGCCGACTTGACGCCAAACAGATACTTGCACCGTACCGTCTTGCGGTGTGTAGCGCAGTGCGTTGTCAATTAAATTTGTTAACACTTGCTCGATGCGATCTTCGTCCATTTCGATAAAGTAGTCGTCTGTATATTCGGATACAAAACGAAGCGTCACCTGTTTCTCGCGGGCAATTTGGCTAAATTTATATGTCATGCGTTCAAACGTTGACGCGACCGGCAAAAAGTCTTTATACAAGCGCATTTTACCCGATTCTGTGCGTGCAAGCGTTAATAAGTCCGATACGAGACGGTTCATGCGCTGTGATTCGTCGTAAATAATGCGAATCATTTCGTCCTTTTCTTCCTCGCTTTGCACGACGCCATCAATAATTGCCTCTGAATAGCCTTGTAACATTGCAATTGGTGTGCGCAGCTCATGCGATACGTTCGATACGAAATCTGCACGCAGCTTATCTAATCGGTGCTGCTCCGTTTTATCGCGAATGACAACGAGCGCCCCTCGCACCGTGTTGCCACTATATAACGGGCTAAGTGAAATAATTAAGTAACGCCCACCAATTTCAACGCGCTCGGATAAATGATCTTCAAAATGCAACACGTGGTCGAGCATATGATACAGCTCTGGTGGTAAATGCTTCGTCGATTCATCGTATGCTTTTTGTGCGTACCATTCTTGCAGCTGCTTTTCGGCAAGCGGGTTCGTCACTAAAATTGTCTCGTCGCGGTTAAACGTAATCACTGCATCGGTCATCGACGTTAAAATGCTTGAAAGCTGCTCTTTTTCTTGGTTGCTTACTTCTAAATGATGGTGCACTTGACGCGCCATTTTATTAAAAGCAGTCGCAAGCTGTCCAATTTCATCGTTACCTTTATATTCAACTTTCGTATCAAATTTGCCTTTTGCGACTTCAAATGCTGCCTCTCGCATACGACGCAACGGCAGCGTAATACGACTTGATAAGAAAAACGCAAAAAATGTCGTCAACACAAATGCGATAATAGCAGAAATGAAGACGATGCGTGTCGTTTGTGTCGTCGCCTCACGTAGCGCAGCGGGTGATTCGTAAATAAAAATTGCCCCGTGTTCCGCCGCTTCTGCATCAATCGGGAAACCAAGTACGACATATTTTTCAATGCGGTCTTCTTCAATATTTGACGGCAACATCATCTCGCGTACAATCGGCTGATTCGTTACGTACACATCATCAAACTTATTACTCGTTAAAATGTCTGCTTGAATATGCTCTTCGTTAATGCCTTCTTGTACCGCAAAGGCAATATTCATTTTGTCAGTCGCAATGAGCGCGTTCGTATGCTGTGGTAAAATGTCTTGCACGATCGTTAACGTACGTGCCGGATCCTCATTATCGTCAATGAGCTTAGCAATCGTCGTCGCGGTTTGACGCAAGGAGCTCTCAGCTTGCTCGGTATGGTATTCTTCTAAAAACTCCAACATCAGCACCGTAAAAACAAATACAATAAATGAAACGAGAAGCAATATGGTTGCCCATAGCTTCCCGACTACACTTCGCCATATTTTATTCATTCACGACCTCAAATTTATAGCCAACGCCCCATACCGTTACAATCATTTTTGCAGCGTTTTCAGATACGCGGTTAAGCTTTTCGCGCAAACGTTTTACATGCGTATCAACCGTACGTAAATCGCCGAAGAAATCGTAATGCCACACTTCTTTTAATAGCTGCTCACGGTCAAACACTTTATCCGGTGATTTCGCTAAAAAGTATAGTAGCTCGTACTCTTTCGGTGTTAAGTTTACTTCAATGCCATCTGCTGTTACGCGGTGTGCATCGTGATCGATCGTTAAATGTGGGAATACGACTAAATCCTTTGAAGACGATGGATTAACAGTCGGTGCAAATGCCGCTGAGCGACGTAAAATTGCTTTGACGCGCAGCACGACTTCACGCGGGCTAAACGGCTTGACGATGTAATCATCTGCACCAAGCTCAAATCCTTGTACGCGGTTTGCTTCTTCCCCTTTGGCCGTCAGTAAAATAATCGGCGTCGTTTTCTTCTCGCGCAGCTCGCCGCACATTTCAAGCCCATCTTTTTCCGGCATCATAATATCTAATAAAATACAGTGATAATCAAAGTCTAGCGCTTTTTGTAACGCTTGCTCACCATTTTCAGCTTCTTCAACGTGGTAGCCTTCACGCTCTAAATACATTTTTAACAGACGACGAATACGATCCTCGTCATCTACTACTAAAATCGTAATATTTTCTGACACAAGGCAAACCCCTTTCATACTTACTTACTTCTCATTTTACATATTGTTGACACAAATGAAAAGAGAAAGAGCGACAATGCCCGATAAATCAGCGCTTTTCATGAAAAAAGCGCATACATCTGCCGCTCCTTTACAATGAAAAGTGCGAAATGTTTCATAACCTTTCTGATATTTTTGTGAAATATCCGAAAAACAATCGACAAAAAAGAGAGGGCTGCGTGTAGACAGCACCTCTCCTCGTTTACGCCGCGTATGAATGCAGCCCAGCAATAATTAAGTTCACGGCAACTAAATTAAACATAATAATGACGAAGCCGATGACCGCAAGCCACGCTGATTTTTTTCCTTCCCATCCTTTTGATAGGCGAAGATGTAAAAAAGCAGCGTAAAACAATGCGGTAATGAGTGCCCATACTTCTTTTGGGTCCCATCCCCAATAACGCCCCCACGCTTGCTGCGCCCAAATCATCGCAAACAATAGCGCACCGAGCACGAAAATCGGGAAGCCGATTACGACGGCGCGGTAGCTAATTTCATCGAGTAGCTGTGAGTTGACGCGCTGAAATAGCGGCTTGCACATATTCGTAATCGAGCGACGCGCAAGTAAGCGAATGAGTACGTATAGCACTGTACCGAATAAAAATGCCCACGTCACCGTCGTTAGCTTTTTCGCATTAATAACGGGTGGTGTTTCGACAAGCGGCGTAAACGTATCGTCTAGCTGCTCGTATTCGTTCATTCCCCAAATAGCTGGCATCGTGTACGTAATGCTCGCCTCTTTGCCTTCTTTGTCGATGTAATTAAAATTAGATTCATATTGCATTGACGAAAACGTAATCGTCGCCACAACGAAGCCGACAACGACGATGAGCGTATACATAATACCCTCTAGTGCAATCGATTGTTTCGTCCGCTTGTTTGTATCGACATTTTTTAATAAATAAATGAGCCCCGCAACAGCACCGATCGCAAAAATCGCCTCACCCATCGCCGCACAAATGACGTGAATTGTTAGCCAATTTGATTGCAGCGACGGCACGAGTGGTGATACGTCACGGTCAAACATCGCCGCATAGCCGATGACTAAAATAGCAAGCGGCAGTGCAACAACGCCAAGCGCAGGCAAACGGTACATGAAATAAATGACTAAAAATGCGCCGACGATAAACATGCCAAACGCTGCTGTAAATTCAAACATGTTGCTTACCGGCGCGTGCTTAACGTGAATCCAGCGCGTCACGAAGTAGCCGACGTTTAAGATGAACGACACGACCGTAATTGCGACGGCGTACGTTTCCCATTTCGTGCGCGGTCCTTTTTGTGCAGATTGCTTAATCGCACCACCAAATAATAACGTCGCCACTAAATATCCGATAAAGGCACTAAATAATAAATAGCCACTTAGCTGTAATAGCGTCACTGCGCATCATCCCCCTTTTGTTGTTGCGGTTCCTCATCTAGCTGATCGACGACGTGCGGTAGCTGCACCGCTTCTTCTAGTCGCTTCATATCTTTTTGCATGCTAAACCAGTTTTTATTCGTATGCGCTGCGACGTATAGCGTATCGTCTTGCACGAGCAGCCAAATGCGACGATGCTGCCAATACGAGCCCATTGCGACGCCGATCAAGAAAATAATAGCGCCGACGAATAAAATCGGAATCGTGCGGTCAAGACGAATCGTTAAGCCTGAAATGTCCGTAAACTCCGTCGACACGAAGCGCATTTGATACGCATTGTCCCCGAGTGGCTCCACCGTTTGCTGAATGCCGACGAAGCTCGTTTCGCCTTCTGGTGTTTGTGGCGTGAACATTTTAAATAAAAATGCGGGATTTGTCGGGAAGCGCGAACCGGTTTGTGGCTCGCCCTCTTCAAAGCCTGTAAAATGCGGATAATAGCCGATGATGTCAATGCGCGTCTGTTCATCGATGACGTACGACGTTTCTGGATTGTATAAATCGATCGTCACTTCACCGAGCGACTGCTGCGTCTCTTTATTCGTCAGCGCAAACGTCATCGTCTTCAGTTCATCGTTTAAGCGGTAATCCATTTGATAAAACGCATAGCCCGCTTCCTTTAACGGATGGTTGACGCGAATTGCATATTCCTGCACGACTTCTAAGTTAGACGTATTACCAGGCAATGCGCCCTCTGGCTGTTTATATAGCACGACGTTCGTTTGGAAGTTTTTCGCAACCGTATTGACGCCTTGCTCTGCCATTGCGGCGGTTTGTTCCTGCTCATCATGCAGCTCTAAAATAAACTCTTTGTTTTCTAAAAAGTAGCCGTCCATACCTGGCACTGCTGTAATTTGACCTTCGCGCGCCCACATCGAATCGTCCACGTACATGCCCGGTATGACGCGCAACATCACACCAGCTAAAAAAATAATTAAGCCGACGTGGTTAACGTACGCCCCGTAGCGAGCGAAGCGGTTTTTTTCCGCAAACACTGCGCCGTCTTCTGTACGTACGTTGTATTTCATTTGTTTAAGCGTGTTAGCCGCTTGCTGTAAGTCAACGTCATTGCTCCCTTGTGCAAATAGACGCTGACGCTTTAAAAAGCTCGTATGGCGCTTCACACGCTGATTCGTTAATGATTTATGTAACGGAATGCCGCGGTCTAAGCTTGCGACGATGATCGACACACCGAGCAAACCGACGATAACTTGGAACCACCACGTCGTATACAAGTCGGTAAGCCCGAGCGCGTAATATATTTTGCCGAACGTGCCGTATACATTTTCGTAATAAGCGCCCGCATTTTCCTCCGTAGCGGGAATGAAAAATGCTTGCGGTAAAAATGTGCCGATTGCCGCGGCGACGAGCGTAATGACGATGAGTGCGACGCCTACTTTCACGCTTGAGAAAAAGTTCCACACTTTATCGATCCACGATGCATTGTACGTTTTTGAACGTACAGCTGAGCCTTCATAGCGCATATCGGCAACTTTCTTTTCCTTCTCCTCGTCCGTGAGCGGTCTGCCACATTGTATACATAAATGCGTGCCGTACGGATTTTGCTGTCCACATTCACACATGTTCATTTTCATGTAAAAACCCCTTATCGTTGCGACATTTGTGCAGTAGTAGCGCCCGGCTTAATCGACTCCATATGCGCGGCAATTTGCTGCTCGCTCATTTCGCCTGTAATAATATTTGTGACGACGCCAAACTCATCGATTAAAATCGTTGCCGGTAAATGAATAATGCTATACGCGTATTTCACATCCCCTGTCGTATCGATTGCTACAGGAAATTTCAAGTTATGTTGACGCATAAAATTTTCGACTTCAAACGTCGATTGCTCGATGTTCACCGCTAAAATTTCAACGCCTCGCTCCTCGTACACCGCATATTGGCGCGTCATCGCAGGCATTTCTTTTTTGCACGGCTCACACCACGTACCCCAAAAGTTTAAAAATACCCCTTTGCCGCGATAGTCCGATAACGTGCGCGTATTACCTTCTAAATCAACAAGCGAAAAGTTCGGTGCGTCGTCGCCAATTTTAAGTACGTTACGTTCTCCAACGCCGCCGCTATTGACGATCGCATATACAATTGCGACCGCAAGCAGCGCCAAAATACTTCCACGCATGATGCGGCGCTTTTTCTTTTTATCCATCAGCTCACATCCTTTATGTACGTCAATTACTAATAGTATAGCAAAAAGAAGGATTTCCTGTTAATTAAGCGCATTTATTCTCGAAAAACATATAAAAGATGCTGAATGTCACATGACACCCAGCATCTTTTTTATCCGATTGTACCTGTTTCTGCTAGTACGCGCAGTTGCTTTACTTCATGCTTTGATAGTTGTCGATATTCACCTGGTGTTAAGTTCCCTAAATCAAGGAAAGCAAAACGCTCACGCTTTAATTTCACAACTGGTGTACCGATTGCTTCAAACATACGACGCACTTGACGGTTACGCCCTTCATGAATCGTAATTTCACAAATCGCTTTGCCTGCTGTTTCGTCATACGACATCATGCTCACTTTCGCTGGTGCTGTTTTGCCGTCTTCTAGCTTAATGCCGCGCTGTAATTTTTTCAAACCGTCAATTGTCGGGATACCTTTTACACGCGCAACGTACGTTTTATCAATTTTAAATTTTGGATGCGTCATTAAGTTCGCAAATTCACCGTCGTTCGTAATTAATAATAAACCAGATGTATCGTAATCAAGACGACCGACTGGGAAAATGCGCTCGATGACATGCTTGCCGAAAATATCGATTACCGTTTGACGACCTTTATCGTCCGTTACAGCTGAAATGTAGCCACGTGGTTTATATAGTAGGAAGTATACTTTATCTTCGTTTTCTAATTTCACACCGTTTACTTCGACTGTATCCGAGTTTGATACTTTTGTGCCAAGCTCTTTTACAACTTGACCGTTTACTTTTACTTTACCTTCTAAAATTAACTGCTCTGCTTTGCGACGTGATGCTACACCCGCATAAGCAATTACTTTTTGTAATCGTTCCATCGTTTCACCTCATTGAGTTCGTACATTTCGTTGCCTTGATGTTGTTCACATCAAATAGCTTTATATGAATTATCACACGTTTTGGCAGTTCGCGTCATGCGGCTCGCTTTCTTGGGGCTCGGCGGCGAACACGATGTTTGTCATGAAGGTGATGCCACATGGACGTGGCGCTCATCACCTTCCTCAAGCCTCCGCACCGCTCCTACGTCGCGGCTTACGGGGTCTTGAGTCACGAGCTTTTCCCCAAGGAGTCTCGCCGCACGCACACTGCCACTAAAATACAGCGTTGATTTTTGTTTTGTTGTTAAAAATCGTTAATCAACAGCTTTGATGAATAATTAGATTAATCGCTATTTCATTAGCACGTTGTATGCCGTAAATAACTAGTATACCGCTAATTCGGATCGTTTTCAAAAGCTTCTTGGAATTTCGTCATAAATAAATCCGCTTCGGTGCTCGCTTCGTCGACTTCAGCGTCTGGTAATGGCGGTAGCTCGCGCAAATCGTTCAAGCCGAAAAAGTTTAAAAACTCACTCGTCGTGCCGTATAAAATGGCGCGTCCCGTTCCTTCGACGCGTCCGACTTCTTGAATTAACCCTTTTGATACGAGCGTTTGAATTGGACGCTCACATTTCACACCGCGCAGCTCCTCTACTTCAACGCGCGTAATCGGCTGCTTGTACGCCACGATTGCTAGCACCTCTAAAGACGCCTGTGACATCGATTGCGTCGACGGGTTTTCAACAAGCTTTTGAATCGTCTCTGCCATTGACTGCTTCGTCACGAGCTGATACGTCCCTGCAAGCTCTTTAATCGTAATGCCGCGCGTATCGTCGTCATCGAGCTGCTGCTTGAATTCAACAAGCGCGCTCGCCACTAATTTTTGGTCTTGCTCTAAAATCGAAGCAAGCTGTGCAAGCGTTAAGCCGTCATCACCTACGACAAATAATAAGCTTTCAATTTTACTCTGTATCGTCATCGTCTTCAAACTCCTCTTTTATAAGCACCACTTGTAAATCGTCGAAATTGTGCGGCTGCTCGACCGTAATCATTTGGCGCTTCATAAGTTCTAGCAGCGACAAAAAAGTCACGACGAGCTCACTTTTTTCCTCGTACGGAAACAGCGTCGAAAACATCGCTTTTCCTTCACTTCGCTGCAGTGCGGTCACGACGCTACGCATTTGTGCCTTAATCGAAAATTCCGCACGCTTCACGGTCGTTTGCACAGGTGCGCGCAGCTGTTTACGGCGCAGCATTTTTTGGAACGCCCCGAGCATGTCGTATACGTTAATGTTCGGATCAAATAGCTGTAGCTGCTCGACCGATGCTAAATGTGATAAGTCGGTCGGTGGACGCGTGAAGCTACGCGCGCGCTCCTCCTCAAGCTGCTGCAAGCTTTGTGCCGCTTCCTTAAACTTTTTATATTCAATTAACCGCGCAACAAGCTCCTCACGCGGGTCGGGTGCGTCAAGCTCAAACGTCTCGTCCTCTAGCTCCCCTTCATGAATCGGCAGCAACATACGGCTTTTAATCGCTAGCAACGTCGCAGCCATTACTAAATACTCGCTCGCCTCATTTAACTCAAGCTCCTTCATCGCATGAATGTGCTCGATATATTGCGACGTAATTTGTGCCATTGGAATATCGTATATATCAATTTCCAAACGGTGAATTAAATGTAATAATAAATCAAGCGGGCCGCTAAACGCATCGACCTTTACTTCATATGTCATGTAAATCCATCCTGTCATCGTTAGTCAAAAACTATCTGTGTACCGTTGCTTAAACATATTTATCCCATTTCAGTATAGAGGAAGTGAACGACAATTGCATCCATTGTATCACCCATTGTTTATCGATTATATCACCTATTTTAACGGCAATCATGACTATTTTGAATGCCATGAAGTGCTAGAGGAATATTGGAAAGACGTAGCACCTGGCGATAAATGTCACCCGCTCGTTGGTTACGTACAAATTGCGACAGGTATGTATCATTGGCGTCGTGGCAATGTAAACGGGGCTGCGCGCATTTTCAAAAAAGGTATGACGCTACTTGCAACTCCGACTGACGAACGCTTTACGGAGTATATCGACATGAAGCAGCTGCACGACGACTGCACACGAGCGTTACAGCGCATGCAAGACGGCAAAACGTTTTGTGCCTTTACGATGCACGTCACAAACGATGCATTAAATGCAACCGTTACAGCACGCATGAAGGAGCTTCAGCCTGTCGATCCACAGTTTTTACTGCATAAGCATCAGCTGCGCGACCGCTCCGACCTGTTGCAAGCACGTGCACAAAAAATCGCAAGCAAACAAAAATGACCGCGCAATGGCGGTCATTTTTGGTTACAGTTGTTTAATGCATTTTTCAATAAGAGACTGATTCGCTTTTACCGATTCGATGCGCGTGACGTTTGGCAAAGCTTCCACCGCTTCTACCATACGGCGCGCAATCCCCTCTCCACGGTGACTTGGCATGACGGACACATGCTGTACATACGCAACGTCACCATCGTGCTGCACGCCAATTAAGCCTAAATATTCGTCATTTTGTTTCCATAAATACAGTTGCCACGTTTCTTCCGTTTCGTAACAACACATCGTCTCTCGTAGCTTTTTCAAATCTTTCTGCTCCGGGTTGAATGATAATAACCCCATCGCTAATTTTTCCAAAGCTTTTTTGTAACGACATAACATTTGTTTAATCCCTCATCTTTTAGTAATCACGTAATTTCACATGACATATGCTACACGATTTCAAGCAGAAGGGCAAATTTTATTCCAATATTTAGGCTAAAATATACGAAAGTACGTTCGTTACAACGTTTTAATGCGACTATTTTAATGTAAGCGGTAAGTCATTTTGTACTAAATCTTCGTAACTTTCACGACGAACTGCTAATTGGTGTTTGCCTTCTTCTACAAACACAACTGCTGGACGTGGTACGCGGTTGTAGTTTGAAGCCATTGAGTAGCCGTATGCACCTGTACAGAACATCGCTAACGTATCGCCCGCTTCTGCTTTTTGTAGCGCTGCGTCAACGATTAATTTATCGCCTGACTCACATAGTTTACCCGCTACTGTATACGTGTAATCTGCTGCTTCGTTCGCTTTGTTTGCGATGACCGCTTCGTATTTTGCATCGTATAACGCTGGACGAATGTTATCGCTCATACCGCCGTCTACTGCGATATACTCACGCACGCCTGGCACTTCTTTATGAGAACCGATTGTATAAAGTGATGTACCTGCATCGCCGACTAATGAACGACCTGGCTCGATCCAAATTTGTGGCACGTCTAAGTTTAATTTCGCTGCTTCTTCCTTCACGACTTTAATCATGTCCGCAACGTATTGCTTCGGCTCAAGCGGTGTATCTTCTGCTGTGTAACGAATACCAAAGCCGCCACCTAAGTTTAATACTTGCGGTGTGAAGCCTGTTTCGTCGCGCCATGCACCTAATTTGTTCATTAGCTTGCCTGCTGCTAAGCTAAAGCCTTCTGTTTCGAAAATTTGTGAACCGATGTGGCAATGTAAGCCTAATAATGAAATGTTTTGTTTCGCTTGTACGACTTTGAACGCTTCGTCTGCTTGACCGTTATTTAAATCAAAGCCAAATTTTGAATCTGCTTGACCTGTCGTAATGAACTCGTGCGTGTGCGCTTCAACGCCTGGTGTAACACGTAATAATACGTCCATCGTTTTACCTTTTTGCGCACCGATTTGCTCGATTAAGTCGATTTCGTAAAAGTTATCAACGACGATACAGCCAAGGTTTGCATCAAACGCCATTTCGATTTCTTCTACGCTTTTGTTATTGCCATGGAAATGGATGCGCCCAGCTGGTACGCCTGCTTTTAACGCTGTAAATAGCTCGCCGCCTGATACGACGTCTACTGACATGTTTTCTTGCGCAGCTAATTGGTACATCGCGACACATGCGAATGCTTTTGATGCGTACGCTACTTGTGCTTCAACGCCTAAGTCTTTAAACGTCTCAACGAACCCTTGTGCGCGCTCGCGAATTAGTGCTACGTCGTAAACGAATAACGGCGTGCCATATTCCTTTACGAGCTCAGACGTTTTCACGCCACCGATTGTTAATTCATTGTTTTCAATTGCTTGTGTTCCATATAAATGCATCTAATGTTTCCCCTTACTGTCAATTTATTACCACAAATGTTGATTCATTTCGGCTCAAACATTCGCGATTTATTATGAAGAAAACTTTACCACACAGCCGACATTGCCGCAACGAATTTCGTCTTACTTATTCGAATGTTTGAATAATTATGAATGTGCAAAAAATGTTTATTCCATCGCTATGTTAGGTTGAACGTGTGCTACATCGATTGGCGACCATTTGACATTGCCAATGTTTTCTTAATTTTTATTCATTCAAACGAATAAAAAGGAATTATATTCAAAAGGCACGCCCGTTGAATATAATTCCTCTACTTCATTATTGCACGTTGTATGCACGTAACGCCTGTGCCACAATGTGTTCTTGAATATCGTTGTTCGCATATAAATACGCAAGCACGTCACCTGCTGCTACACGTTCGCCGTCTTTTACAACTAGCTCGATGCCCGCATCAAAATCAAGCACCGATTCTTTCGTTAAGCGACCTGCGCCAAGTGCAACCGATACTTCGCCGATTTGCTGTGCGTCGATTGATTGCACAACACCGGCTTTGTTTGCTACGACCGCTATTTTATGCGCGACATCGTTCATTACTGTATCGTTCACGTCGCCGCCTTGTAAGCGAATCATTTCAAATAATTTTTCCTTTGCCGCACCGCTTCGTAACACGTCTAGCACTTCGTCACGCGCTGTCGGCTTGTTGTTCGTCGCCATGTTGTACATATCTACTGCCACGTCCACGCACGTATCGATTAAATCTTGGCTCGTTTTGTCGACGTTTCCTGCTAATACGTCAATTGCTTCGACGACTTCTAGCTTGTTGCCGATAAAGCGACCGAGTGGATTGTTCATGTCCGAATAATGAATTTTCATTTTGCGGTTGAACGCCTCGCCAATTTGCTCCATCGCTTGGCCAAGCTGCTGCGCGTCCTCGATCGTTTTCATAAATGCCCCGTTGCCATATTTCACATCAAGCACGATGCCGTCTGCGCCTGAAGCGATTTTTTTCGACATAATCGACGCAGCAATTAACGGAATCGAATCGACTGTACCTGTTACGTCGCGCAGTGCGTATAGCTTTTTGTCTGCTGGTACGATGTTTGCCGTTTGACCTGCCACCGCGATGTTCGCATGTTGCACGTTTGCGATAAATTCCTCCATCTCAAGCTCTACACGTAACCCTTTAATCGATTCTAATTTATCAAGCGTACCACCTGTAATGCCTAAGCCGCGTCCTGAAAACTTCGCTACCGGCACGCCAAGCGCAGCTAAAATTGGTGTCACAACGAGCGTTACTTTATCGCCAACCCCACCCGTTGAATGCTTATCGACTTTGAAGCCGTCAATTGACGATAAATCGACGACGTCACCTGACTTGATCATCGCGTCTGTTAACGCAAACGTTTCCTCTGGCGTCATGCCGTTTAAGCGAATGGCCATCAGTAGCGCTGAAATTTGGTAATCTGGAATGTCACCGTTTACATAACCTTGAATGAAAAATTCGATTTCCTCGTTCGTCAATGCGTGGTGATTTTTTTTATGTTCAATGATGCTTAAAATGTTCATATAGGTCACTTCTTTCTTTATAAGTACGGTACAAAAGGGCTGTGCTACATCTCGTTAGCACAGCTCCATTCATTACACTAATTTCGCTAAAAAGCTTTTGCCTGATGGTGGTGCATCGACGCCGAAGTTTTCCGCAATCGTTGCGGCGATGTCTGCAAATGTTTCTGGCATGTCGAGTGCAGCACCACCGTTAAAGCGCGGTGAATATACAAGCAGCGGCACGTATTCACGTGTATGGTCTGTCCCTGGGAATGTCGGGTCGTTGCCGTGGTCTGCTGTAATCATTAATAAATCATCTTCACCGAGCGCATCGAGTATTTCCGGTAAGCGACGGTCAAATTCTTCAAGCGCCTCCCCGTAACCTTGTGGGTCGCGGCGGTGTCCGAAGTTCGCGTCAAAGTCCACTAAGTTTAAGAAGCTCATTCCTTCAAATTCACGGCGCACGACTTTTGATAGTTGATCCATGCCGTCTGTATTATGTTTCGTACGAATCGCCTCTGTTACGCCCGCACCGTTGAAAATATCTGAAATTTTGCCGATTGCGATGACGTCTTTTCCTGCATCTTTTAACGCATCCATCGTCGTGCGCCCGAACGGTGAAAGCGCGTAATCATGACGGTTTGATGTGCGCGTGAAGTTGCCTGGTGTTCCAACGAACGGACGTGCAATAACACGACCGACTAAATATTCAGGTGCAAGTGTTAGCTCACGTACAATTTCACAAATGCGGTATAGCTCCTCTACTGGAATAACATCCTCATGTGCCGCAATTTGTAGCACTGGGTCAGCTGACGTGTACACAATTAAATTGCCCTCTTCCATATGTTGCGCACCGAAGTCGTCAATGACTGCTGTGCCGCTGTAAGGTAAGTTACATACGACGTTGCGCCCTGTTTTTTCTTCGATTAATGCAATGAGCTCCTGCGGGAAACCGTCTGGATACACTTTAAACGGCTTGTCGATGTGTAAGCCCATAATTTCCCAATGTCCCGTCATCGTATCTTTGCCGACTGACGCTTCTTGCATTTTCGTATAATACGCTTTCGGTGCTGCGGCTTTTTCGATACCGTCAATTTCACGAATATTTGATAAGCCTAGTGCTGCCATGTTCGGCATATGTAAGCCGTTCATATGCGCGGCGATATGCCCAAGCGTATCTGCTCCTACGTCTCCAAATTGCGCGGCATCTGGTGCTTCGCCAATGCCTACTGAATCCATTACAATTACATGTACTTTTTTAAATGTCATACGTTTTTCCTCCTACGTTGCTGCTCGCTCTATTCTATCAAACATTTCTTAAAAAATATACGTCAGACATCAGACTAAGTTTTTTTATGCACGTGGATGGAATTGTTTGTACACTTCTAGTAAACGCTTTTTACTCACGTGCGTATAAATTTGCGTCGTTGAAATATCCGCATGCCCTAACATTTCCTGCACTGCGCGTAAATCGGCGCCGTTCTCTACTAAATGTGTTGCAAACGAATGGCGCAGCATATGCGGCGTAATGCTCATTACAAGCCCCGCTACCTCACCGTACTGCCTTAAAATCGTACCAATTCCTTGGCGTGTTAACCGCTTGCCACGCTGATTAATGAAAAAAGCATCTGTTTTCGCTGCTAAAAACGCCGGTCGTCCTTCCTGTAAATAACGCGTACATGCTGACAATGCACCGCGCCCAAGTGGAATGATGCGCTCCTTACCACCTTTGCCGTACACGCGCACGAAGCCCATCGTCATATGCACATCATCTAAATTGAGCGTCATGCATTCACTAACACGCATGCCGCTTCCGTACAATAGCTCTAAAATCGCGGCATCACGTATACCGTGTGGTGTCGTCACATCCGGCGCGTCCATTAAACGATCGATTTGCTCCACGGATAGGACGTGTGGCAGCTTTTGCTCAAGCTTTGGCATTTCTAAATGAATGGTTGGGTCGCGCGTCACCTTTTGTTCGCGCACTAAAAATTGATGAAACTTGCGAATCGACGAAATATGGCGCGCAATTGTACGCGTGCTTTTACTTTGTCCTTTTAACTGCTGTAAAAATTCAACGATGTGCAGTCGCTCCACATCGCATAACGCTAGCTGCTGCGTCTCAATATACGCTAAATAGGCGATTAAATCACGCTTATATGCTTGTAGCGTGTTGCTCGCTAATTGACGTTCTACTCGTAAAAAATGCAAATAATCTTCCAGTGCAAATTGCTGCTCATTCATACGCATACCCCTTTTTCTATGTTTTCGAACAATATCGCTCTTCACGTCGTCACAAAGTTTCCCAGCCGTTAACTCGGTCGAGATTGCAAAGGCGTTGTCGCTCTGACGCGAAGCAATTAGCCTTTACCGTCTGCGTCCACATCACGTTACGAGCAGCTTATATTTCACATATACATTGCGTCGTTACTGCTTTTTGACAATCAAAACCGTGCCATCATTGTACCAAAATTTCGTTCGTGCACAACAAAAAAATGCCATTCGAAAAATGATTCGAATGACATTCGTTGCTTATTACTTATGATCTTCATCGCTGCCATCGTGACAACGCCAGCAAATGCCGTGGAACGTTAAGCGATGGTCTTTAATTTGGAAGTTCCAGCGCTTTTCTACAACCGCTTCAACATCCTCAAGTAAATCTTCTTGAATTTCGTCAACTGCGCCACATTCTAAGCATACTAAATGATGATGGAAATGTGTCGCACCTTCTTGGCGTAAATCATAGCGAGATACACCGTCGCCAAAGTTAATTTTATCCACTACTTTTAATTCTGTTAACAACTCTAATGTTCTATATACAGTTGCAAGCCCAATTTCAGGTGCTTTCTCTTTTACGAGTAAATATACATCCTCCGCCGAAAGATGATCTTCCTCGTTTTCTAAAAGTACCGCTACTGTTGCTTCTCGCTGTGGCGTCAGCTTATAGCTAGCACTATGCAACTGTTTTTTAATTCGATCAATACGGCTCTCCATATGACGCCCTCCTAAACTCATCTTATTATACCAAATGATTAAAATGGCTGACAACATTGTCGCTCTCATTCAATGAAAACATTTCAACCATTTACTATAATACGTGAACAGCTCATTTATGTTGATGTGTTATGTACATCGTCATGCATCGTGCTATGAAAACTTGAACAGAAGCTACGCAATGTCTTTCATGTTACAAGTTCTTTTATGTTTTCAAATAAATGTTTCGTCATGCTCAATCAACGATGTCTTCGCTACATTTTTAGTAAGTCAAACCTTACTTAGTATACGCGAAAATAGCAAAAGTAGCGAGCGTTATTCACTTTTTGCCGAAACAGTCACACAAAATTTGTCACGTTTCTTTCAAAATTACGTATAAACAAAGCGTTCGATTGACGATCACCATTTTATTTTTGCATTTTTGCCCATAAAATCGCAAATGCCGTTTTCGCATCATAAATCGCTTGAGACGCCATAAGCTCCTCTGCTTCCTCAATCGTCACATATAGCAGTTCAATAAATTCATCCTCATCTCCTGCTTGTGGCTGATCGATTTTAAACAGCTGCTTCGCGACGTATAAATGAATGACTTCATCAGCAAATCCTGGTGACGTCGCAAAGCTTTGAATGTACGTTAGCTCACCGCAGCCATAGCCGGTTTCTTCCTCCAGCTCACGGCGCGCTGTCACGATTGGCTCCTCACCTGGCTCAAGCTTACCAGCAGGAATTTCAATGAGCGAGCGTTCCAGCGCTTTACGGTATTGCTCAACTAATATGAGCTTGCCATCGTCCGTTAACGCAATAATCGCAACTGCACCTGGATGTTTCACAATTTCACGTTTTGCTTGCTGTCCATCGGGTAATTGTACAGTATCGACTTGTAATGAAATAACGCGTCCACTAAAATGATGCTCACTTTGAATCGTTCGTTCTTCAAATTTTTTCATTGCTATCCCTCACTTGTTTTATCACTATGATTCATTGTACCATTATTAAGAATTGACTGGAAAGATAAAGGAGGTTATCCGGATGAAACAACGTACATTAGGTAATAGTAATTTTTCAGTGTCGGAGCTTGCACTTGGCTGCATGTCTTTACCGACGCAAATTGACGACGCAGCGCAAATTATTCAAACAGCGCTCGACTATGGCATTAACTATTTCGATACAGCCGACCTTTACAATAACGGCAAAAACGAAGAAATGCTCGGACAAATTTTAAAGCCCGTACGCGACGAAGTGTATATCGCGACAAAAGTCGGCAACAAGTGGACAGATGGCGAAGAAGGTTGGACATGGGATGCATCAAGCGACTACATAAACCGCGCTGTGCGTAGTAGCTTGCAGCGACTTGATACCGATTACATCGATTTATATCAACTGCACGGCGGCACGACAGATGATAACTTCGAGGAAATTACGGCAACGTTTGAAGCGTTAAAGCAAGAGGGGCTCATTCGCGAATACGGCATTTCATCGATTCGTCCAAACGTCATCTCTCGCTTCGTGCCAAATAGTGCGGCTGTATCGGTTATGATGCAATATAGCTTACTTGACCGACGCCCAGAGGAATGGTTCTCACTCATTGAAGAAGCGGGTGCATCTGTCGTATCACGCGGCACGATTGCAAAAGGGTTACTATCATATGAATGGAAAGAGCGCATTACAGAAAAAGGATACGAAACGTACGCATATGGGGAGCTCGAGCAACTGTTAAACGAGCTTGAGCAGCAATATGGCAATCTTCAAGCGGTTGCATTAGCGTTTAACTTAAACAACACAGCTGTTGCATCAACTGTAATTGGCGCAAGCAGCAACGAGCAGCTAAACGCTACCATTGCCGCATATGACGTATCACAAGAAATTGCTGATTTATCGCTTGTTGAGCAGCTTACAACCGCTGCACATTATACAAATCATCGATGAAAAAATATGTTTTTTTACTATTTTTACTTACGCTGCTCATCGTCTTTTCCAACACGACGTATGAGCAGCAATCGCTTATCCCGCTTTTACAACTATTGCTCGCTAGTCAGCCATTCACCCCGTTTTTAAGTCAATTTGAATTTACATATTGGGGGCGCACGATTTCAGTTGAGCAATCTGGCTATTTCCATTTCGTCGAATTCATCATTCGAAAAGGCACGCACTTTAGCTTTTTCGGCTTAATTGGCGTCGTTATCTTTTACGTGCTGCGTCGCGTACGCTTTGCTCCATTGCTTGCGATCATCGCCGTGTTCATACTCGGCTGCTTAGATGAGTATCGCCAAAGCTTTTCGCCTGACCGCACTGGCACAATTAAAGATGTGTATATCGATACAGCAGGTGCAATCATTTTCGTCACGCTTGCGTATATTGTATTTAAATTAAAACGAAAAAAAACACGAAATGAACGCGCATAGGCGGCATTTCGTGTTTTTTTAATCAAGCGCAATCGCTTTTTGCTGCAACGTATGTAGTTCATATGCACGCACTTTTCGCGGTATGAAACGACGAATATCAATTTCGTTATAGCCGATTTGCAAACGTTTTTCATCTTTCACAATCGGGCTACGCAATAAGCGCGGGTATTGTTGAATCAGCTCAAACAATTGCTGAAGCGACAGTTGATCGACGTCAAGCTGCAATGCTTTAAAATCGTTTGAGTTCGTCGCAATAATATCGTCCGTACCATTTTCCGTCATGCGTAAAATCGTTTTAAATTGTGCTAATGTAAATGCTGATGGTGTAATGCGTTTTTCGGTAAATGGAATGTCGTTTGCTTTCAACCATTTAATTGCTTTTCTAGATGAAGAGCAGCTAGACTGTGTATAAATTGTAACGGTCATTCTTCCTGCCTCACTTTCTGTCGTAAAGTCGAATCCGTTCATTCTTTATTTATCTTACTACTAAGATAAATTTCCATCAATACATTACTAGCTTACAGTTTTGTAAAGTATCATGTCGATTTGACGTCAAAATTGAAAGCGTTTTCAAAAAAAACATATGAATACGCGATGCGAAGCTTTTTCCTCCGCACCGTCATTCGTTAAAATTTCGAGCCTTTGTCGCCGTACGTATTTAATAGCTCCTCAAACGACATATTTTTTTCACGCTGTTTACGCTCTTGCTTTTTTTGCTCCGCTAGCGCTTTTGCTTCTTGCTCCTCTTTTTCCAACAGCCCTTGCTTTGCTTGCTGAAGCTTCGCTAATACGTCACCACCTAATTGATCTTTCAGTGACAGCTGCTCTTTCTTTTCATAGCTCGGTACTTGTTGCTGCTTCTTTTTCGCCATGTGTAGTCCCTCCTATTGTACAAACAAGGCTGCCGCATCCGTTTTCACGCACGCGACAGCCTTTACTATTATTTATCTTGAACTTTATTCATTTGCGCCATCATTTGACGAATTTTCTTTTCAGACGGTTTTTGACCCATTTGCATCATCATCATACGTAACATGTTTTCATTAATTGGTGGGTTTTCTTTTAAGTATTTCTCCATATATTTACGTGCAATAAAGAAACCTAATGCTGTACCCCCGATTAAAGCAACGATAATTAATACGATTGCTAACCATATAGCCATGTTATCCAACCTCCTCCACTTGCGATGTCCGAGAAAAACTCTCCACGCTCGATTATACACTAATTTTAAAAGTGATACTACAACTTAATGTATCGAAAATGCATACATACTCTTTTTCATCATTATGCCAAAAAATGCGGCGTTATACAACGAAAGAGCGACGAAGCAAATATGCCTCGTCGCTCTTATCACTGTTTATTAAACTATACGTTTTGTTAGTCAGCTCTCCAATCGAGGCAAGCTTTTCACAAACATAGCTTGAGTCGCCCTTTGTTCCGAGCATTCCGCTTTTGCAAATAACTAACGACTACCGTTGAAATTATAGCGCTTTTACTTTCGCTACTACATTTTCTACTGTGAAGCCGTATTTTTCCATTACGATTTCGCCTGGCGCTGATGCACCGAACTTGTCGATTGCAAGCACGTCACCGTTGAAGCCAGTATATTTATGCCAACCGAATGAAGAACCCATTTCGATTGCTAAACGTTTCGTTACTGTGCTTGGTAATACTGACTCTTTGTACTCAGCTGATTGCTTTTCGAAGCGATCCATCGCTGGCATTGAAACAACTGATGCATCGATGCCATCTGCCGCTAACGCTTTTTGTGCTTCCACTGCTAACGATACTTCAGAGCCTGTTGCGATTAAGATTGCATCCGGTGTTTCCTTCGTTGCTGGAGATACAACATAAGCACCTTTTTCTACGCCTGCATAAACCGCTTCAACTGGTGCATCTAACACTGGTAAGTTTTGACGAGATAGTACAAGTAATGTCGGTGTACTTTCTGACTCTACTGCGATTTTCCATGCAGCTGCTGATTCGTTCGCATCTGCTGGGCGGATTACCGATAAGTTTGGCATTGCGCGTAATGAAGCTAAATGCTCGATCGGCTCGTGTGTTGGACCATCTTCACCGACAGCGATTGAATCATGTGTGAATACGTATGTTACTGGTAAGCCCATAAGTGCTGATAAACGAATTGCCGGACGCACGTAGTCAGAGAATACGAAGAACGTACCGCCGAATACTTTTAAGCCACCGTGTAATGCCATACCGTTAAGTGCTGCACCCATTGCGAATTCACGTACGCCAAACCAAATGTTGCGACCTGCGTAATCGTCTTTTGAGAAGTCACCTGCACCTTTCATCGTCGTTTTGTTTGAGCCTGCTAAGTCAGCTGAACCACCGAAGAATGAAGGTACTGCTTGTGCGATCGCGTTAATTGCGTCACCTGAAGATGAGCGTGTTGCTACTGATTTACCTACTTCGTACTGTGGTAAATCTGTTACAACGATTTTTCCTTCGATCGCTTCTTCTAATTGTGCTGCAAGCTCTGGGAATGCTGCTTTATAAGCGTCAAATTGTGCGTTCCAAGCTGCTTCTGCGTCTTCGCCTTGCACTTTTGCCGCTGCGTTAAATGTGTCATACACTTCAGTAGAAATGTCGAATGCTTCGCGCTCCCAACCATATGCTGCTTTCGTTAACGCTACTTCGTCAGTTCCTAATGGCGCACCGTGAGAATCCGCTTTACCTGATTTGTTTGGTGAACCGAAGCCAATAACTGTTTTGACTTCGATAATTGTCGGACCGTTTAACGTTTTTGCTGCTGCAATTTTTTCGTTAATGTCTGCAATGTCGTTGCCGTCTTGTACTTTTAAGTAGCTCCAGCCGTAAGACTCGAAGCGCTTTTGAATGTTTTCAGAGAATGACTTTTCTAAATCGCCATCTAATGAAATATCGTTTGAATCGTAAAGAACGATTAATTTATCAAGCTCTAAGTGACCCGCAAGTGAAATCGCTTCTGCTGCAACGCCTTCCATTAAGTCACCATCTCCACATAGTGCGAATGTGTAATGGTCGATTACGTCATGACCTTCTTTGTTATAAGTTGCGGCTAAATGCTTTTCTGCCATTGCCATACCAACAGCCATACCGATTCCTTGACCAAGTGGACCTGTCGTCGCTTCAACGCCTACTGTGTGACCGAACTCTGGGTGACCAGGTGTTTTTGAATCCCATTGACGGAAGTTTTTAATTTCGTCTAGCTCTAAGCCATAGCCACCTAAGTGCAATAAGCTATAAAGAAGCATCGAGCCGTGACCTGCTGAAAGAATGAAGCGGTCGCGGTTGAACCAGTTCGGATTTTGTGGGTTGTGTCGAAGTTGTTTCGTCCATAAAGTATATGCCATTGGCGCTGCACCCATTGGTAAACCTGGGTGGCCAGAATTTGCTTTTTCGATTGCATCGATCGATAAAGTTCGAATTGCATTAATTGCTAATTGATCCGCTTGTAGAGTCATGTTAAAAGAGACATCCTTTCTCGTTCCATAATAAAATCTTCATAGTACAGTTTATGCAAATTTGACGAATAAAACAATGCTATTTTGCATCATTAACAAAAAAATTATGACATATTTTTTAATTATGACATACTAATTCATGTTTTTTCATTAATTTGCATGATGATTGACTAGCTAATGAACATACTTCACATAATATGCTACTAGTTTAAAAACTTATTCGCTTTAATTTCTTTTAACTTATCTGGCGTTACGTCATTACCTTCTGGATCCACAATTTTCAAGCTTTCGATATTGTCACGCATCGTTGCACGAAATGTCTCTAAATATTCTGCACGTAACGCAGCTTGCTCTTTCGTTTCAGCTTCCGTTAATGTGCCTGCTTTTTTCTTTTTTGATAGTTCGTTAATGCGCTGTAATTTTTCTTTTGATAACATGTTTTCTCAACCTTTCTATAGTACGTTCTATACAAAGGTATGCAAAAAAGGCTAGAATCGCAAGCATTTAATCTTCCGACTGTGCCTCGTATTCCATAAATCGGCGGTGGACGGTCGCTTTGCTCGCTTTAAAGCCACGCGTACGCAAAATCGTCGCAATTTCTTGGAACGTTAATCCTTCCTTTCGCAGCTGCACAATGTCTTCCATCGGCACATCGATGCGCTCGCGTCCTTCCACATTGCCACCCTTCGTTAAATTTTTTTCAGGACGAAAGCCGTTTGCTACCGCGCGCTGCATCCCTCGCTTAATTTTGGCGTTATGTACTTTGCGTTGATATTCCTCAACGATCGCTAAAATTTCCAGCATCATCGTATCCATATCGGTAAGTGCCATTTGTCCGCCGTTGCTAAGCGTATATACGGTAATACTTTGCTTCGTTAGCATATGAATGATTGCCATGCGCGCATTGCCACGTCCTAGCCTCGTTTCATCTTGCACACAAATAACATCAATGCCGTACTCTTTTATATACGCAAATAAATCGAGCAAGCCGTCTCGCTCAACATCATAGCCACTATGCTCATCTGTAAAAATAGCCGCCACGTCATAGCCGAGCTGCTGAGCGAATGTTTGTAGCTCTGCTTGTTGCCTTTGCAAAGATGTTTGCTGCTGCTCCTTTTGTGTACTAACCCGACAATAAATGACACATTGTTGTTTCATTAGCTATTGCTCACCAGCCTTCGTTCAATTGTATCTATTAGATTGACTGTATCATGTACCGGCACGACGACGTACTGTCCTCTATATACGTATGTGCCAAAATACATGTTGTTTTCCCGCTCAAATATAGCGATCCATTTCTCCTCGCTTAGCGTACCACGATACTGTTCGGAAAGCGCATGGACATCCTCACCATGCTGTACAGTATGCACCATATACGATACATCTTCTTTCAATAGAAAAAAACCAATTATACATATAAGCACCGTTAATTTTATCACATATAATACAAAATGTTTGAGCTGTTCCATTGCGCCACCTCTTTTTACGAACAAATGTTCACTTTCTATAAAAAATAATGTAATGCGAACAGTTGTTTTTGTCAACTACTTTTTCGAACTTGTGTTTGCACTTTAATAAAACAGTTGTTATACTATTTGTAATAAAAATGGCTATCCATCATAACTTAGGGTTGCTTCACACGTCGAGGGAATCCTTCCGCGGACATGAGGGCAAACACGATATTTTTTGTGAAAGTAATCGGTCTCTTGTTTTAAGCAATATATAGATCAACCCTAGCTTGTAGTGATAAACCATAAAAATGAGTAGGAGGGGGAAACTATGAAAAAGGCATCGAAACGACAGCTCGACATTTTAAATTTTATTAAAGACGAGGTACGCACAAAAGGCTATCCACCATCTGTACGTGAAATTGGAGAAGCAGTAGGTTTAGCGTCTAGCTCAACCGTTCACGGACATTTAGCACGACTTGAAAGCAAAGGCTTAATCCGCCGCGATCCTACGAAGCCCCGTGCAATTGAAATTTTAGACGAACGTGAAATGAACGGCTTGCGTAAAACAGATGTTATGCACGTGCCTTTAATCGGTAAAGTAACAGCCGGTTCACCGATTACAGCAATTGAAAATATTGAAGAATATTTCCCACTGCCAAGCACATATGCAAATGGTGACGATTCTATTTTCATGCTTGAAATTATGGGCGAGTCGATGATTGATGCAGGTATTTTAAACGGAGACTATGTTATTGTACGTCAAACGAATACGGCGACAAACGGTGATATCGTCGTTGCCATGACGATTGATAACGAGGCGACAGTAAAACGTTTCTTTAAAGAAGATGGCTATTTCCGTTTACAGCCTGAAAACGCGGCAATGGCCCCAATCATTGTCGATGACGTGACGATTTTAGGGAAAGTTATCGGGCTATACCGCAACATTCAATAACATAAAAAATCATTCGAGACGACATCGTTTCGAATGATTTTTTGCTTTTGATCGCTCTTCACCATAACGTAGGGTTGCTTTTCACGTCGAATCAGGCTTTCCGCGGACCCAGGGGTGAACACGATGTTTATTCTGAAGGTGATGAGGTGATGGCTCGTGTAGTGGCGCTTATCACCTTCCTCAAGCCTCCTCGTCGTTCGCACCTCACGACTGCGGGGTCTCCGCTGAAGTTCGCCTCTCGTTTCAAGCAACCTTTATGCGTCAACCGTAGCTTATGGTGACGAACCCTTTTTATGTAAAAAAGAGACCGTCTGCAATAAATTCGGCTGGACCAGTCATCCATACATCGCCGTCATCATCCCACTTAATCGTTAAATCGCCACCAGCTAAATGCACGAGAACGTCCTCACCACGCTTACACTTTCCGTTCATAACTGCCGCAACGACCGCTCCGCACGCCCCTGTACCGCATGCTTCTGTCACACCTGACCCCCGCTCCCATACGCGAAAATGCATTTCCGTGTCGCTCACTATTTCGATGAACTCAACGTTCGTACGCTGTAAAAATACGTCATGCGTTTCAATTTGACGACCGAGTGTATGTAACGGTGCTTCCTCAATGCGCTCGACAAAAAATACCGCATGTGGATTGCCTAAAAAAACGTTCGTCATATGTAACGTATGCCCTTCGACGACGAACGGCTCGTTGATGACGTGTGCGCTCGGTTCACCTTTCATATTCATCGCTGCCCGGTCAAATGCAGGCTTGCCCATATTGATTGTAATCGTGCTCGCTAAGCCATGTTGTGCTGTTACTTGCACGTAATTAAGCCCCGATTTCGTCGCAATAATAAACTGTTCGTACGGTAAAATGCCGCGGTCGTACACGAATTTCGCGACGCAGCGAAGCGCATTGCCACAGTTCGTTGCTTCTGAGCCATCCTTATTAAAAATGCGCATGCCACAATGCCCTTCGTCGCTCGGATGAATGAGCACAATACCATCTGACCCAATACCGCGCTTCACATCAGACATCGCAATCGCTAATGGCACGAGTTGCTCCTCCTGTAATTCGGTATCAAATAAATTAATATAAATATAATTATTACCTAAGCCGTGCATTTTCGTAAATGGAATGTGCATACAAACGTCCCCCTTTTTCCTCATCATACAATACTTTCAGAAAAATGAAAAAACGTTTATTGGACAAAGCCAATAAACGCTTAACGTTTGTAATAATTAAATCGTGGCTCTCGATATTCGCCGCGCACATTGTATCCGTTTACATCGTAACCTTGACGATCGTAGCCGGCTTCGTTATAGCCATCACGGTTGAATCCTTGTCGGTTATACCCTTTTTCATCGTAGCCTGCTAACGTATAGCCTTGTCGGTCGTAACCATCTTTGTCATAACCGTGGCGATTGTAGCCTTTTCGATCATAGCCTAACTGGTTATAACCATTTTTATCATAGCCTTCTTTATCAAAGCCACGCGTATCAAAACCATTTTTATCATAGCCTTCTCGATCATAGCCACGTTTATCGTAACCTTCTCGGTTGTAGCCTTCTCGGTCGTAACCGTTACGTGCGAAACCTTGGCGATCATAACCTTGCGCGTTAAAGCCACCTCGGTCATATCCTTCTCGGTCATAGCCTAAATAGTTAAACCCCGCTGCATTGTACCCTTCATCGTCAAGGAGTGTACCGTTTTTATGAATGCCTCTTTCGTCAAACTCATGCTCACGTGAATTATACAGTCGAATCACTTGTGAGTCATTTTGGACTTTCTTCGGTTCATTCGATTGAACATCGTCAACTCCTTGCGTATGCACTTGTTCATTTGTCGATCTCAATGGAATAATCGAACTCATCATAAAACTCCTTTTTCAATAATATCGTTATTCCCCTATTTTCTCTAAAAATAATGTTATCTGTCAATATGTCGAACGTTGTTGTCTTTATTTTTTTTAGCATGACAAAGTAATAGCTAAATTATTATTTCGAAATGACTAAAAACAAAAATAGTTCAAATAGCTTATAAAGCTATTTGAACTATTTTTAATTAGAACATTTTTAAATATTGGTCACGTTCCCATTGGTGTACAGTCGTACGGAACATTTCACATTCGATTTCTTTTGCTTCTTTAAAGTTTGCATAAATATGCTCACCTAATGCTTTTATCGCCACATCGTCTTTTGCTAATAGCTCTAATGCGTGCTCAAGAGAAGCTGGTAAGTTGTCAATGCCGTTTGCTTCACGCTCTGCATCGCTCATTACATAAATGTTGCGGTTAATCGCAGCTGGAGGTGTTAATTGCTTGCGAATACCTTCAAGACCCGCTTCTAAAATAACCGCCATCGCTAAGTACGGATTCGCTGATGGGTCAACTGAACGTACTTCTACGCGTGTTGATACGCCACGAGACGATGGAATACGAATTAATGGTGAACGGTTTTGCGCTGACCATGCAACGTAACAAGGTGCTTCGTAACCTGGTACTAAACGCTTATATGAATTGATTGTTGGGTTAATAACTGCTGTGAAGCCTTTTACGTGATCTAATACGCCAGCCATGAACTGCATTGCTGTTTCTGATAAACCAAGCTCTGTTGACTCGTCGTAAAATGCATTTTCTTTGCCTTTGAATAATGATACGTTAAAGTGCATACCTGAACCTGCTTCACCGAATAATGGTTTTGGCATGAACGTTGCGTGTAAACCGTGCTTACGTGCAATTGTTTTAACAACTAGTTTGAACGTTTGAATGTTGTCGCAAGCTGAAATTGCATCTGCATATTTAAAGTCAATTTCGTGTTGACCTGGCGCTACTTCGTGGTGAGATGCTTCTACTTCAAAGCCCATCTCCTCAAGCTCTAATACGATGTCACGACGGCAGTTTTCGCCTAAGTCTGTCGGTGCTAAGTCGAAGTAACCACCGTTGTCATTTACTTCAAGAGTTGGTTCGCCTTTTTCATCTAACTTAAATAAGAAAAACTCCGGCTCAGGCCCTAAGTTGAAATCTGTAAATCCTAACGCTTCCATCTCTTTTAATACGCGCTTTAAGTTTGAACGTGGGTCCCCCTCAAACGGTGTACCATCTGGACGAGCGATATCGCAAATGAAACGTGCTACTTTCCCTTTTTCAGCTGTCCAAGGGAATACCATGAACGTGCTTAAGTCTGGGAATAAGTACATGTCAGATTCTTCGATACGTACGAAACCTTCAATTGATGAACCGTCAAACATCATTTTGTTGTCTAGTGCTTTTTCTAATTGACTTACAGGAATTTCAACGTTTTTAATTGTGCCTAAAATATCCGTAAATTGTAAACGAATGAATTTTACTTGTTGCTCTTGAACTAAACGATAAATGTCTTCTTTTGTGTATTTACCCACGAAATTGCACACTCCTAGTTTTTGGTTTGTTATTTTATTGATACGTATCAGCCATTGTTATGTGCTCTTCGCGTCGAGGCAGGCTTTCCGCGGGCTCGTTACTGTCTATGCACCAACGATCATCATATGTACTTCACACGTATCATTTATACGATTATTGGAAAAATCGTGATAAATCGCCTTGTCGGATTGATGATTTTTGCATGCGTTGTGCTTGGCGCATTTCTTCTCGCAAAATACGTCGCAGCTCAGCATCTGTAATTTCTGTTTCTTTTTGTTGTTCTTCAGGCAAGTCTTTCAGCGCAAATACTTTTTTAATACCTGCCATGTTAATGCCTTGCTCTAATAAATCTTTAATTTCTAGAAGCGTATCGACGTCGTTCAATGAAAACATACGGCGATTTCCTGCTGTGCGATGCGGCTCAATTAAATGATGCTCCTCATAATAACGAATTTGACGTGCAGTTAATTCTGTTAACTGCATCACAATACTGATTGGCAATAATGGCATTGAACGTCGAATTTCACTACTCATGACACGTCACCTCTCTTCTAGTTAGACTTATCATATCGACTGCAAAAATGTTTGTCAAATCGATGTAAGAAAACCTAACACGTATTTTTGTCCATTTTAACATTACTGCACGCATTTTGTCTATGAAACAGAAAGATTGTTTAAAAATAAAGAAAATTTCCGTCGTCTGACAACAAATACAAGAAAACGGTTACAAACGACATACTCCTGTCGTCTGTAACCGTTTTTTGTAAGTTGTTCATAAATTAGGTTCTTCACCATAACTTGGGGTTGCTTTTCACGTCGAGGCGGGGTCTCGAGGCTCGCGCTTTTCCCGCTGGAGTCTCGCCGCACGCGCTCTGCCACAACAATCCAACATTGATTTCCGTTTTACAGTTAAAAACGGCGTATTAAAAGACATGCGATGAACGATACATTACCCTACTAGTAACTGAATCGCTAGCCCGATGCTTAGTAGCGCACCGTAAAATGTGTTCGTCAGCGCTGTTGATTTCATCGCCATGCCGGTAACTGCTGGATTGCCGACTCCGTTGCGGAAGCTTTTCACTGCTGTTAATGGCTTAATAACACTTAGTAAAACGATCAATGCCCACGGAGACATTTGCCCGATCATAACAAGTACAATGATCCATGCGTATGCAAATACGAAGCCACCTGCAAGCACTGTAATGGCGCGGTCACGTCCGAGTAAAATCGGCAGCGTTTTTCGTCCGCCAACTGTATCTTCTTCGATGTCACGAATATTGTTTGACATATTAATAAGGCCAACTAATACGCCCATCGGAATCGAGATGAGTACGCTAAGTGTCGTCAGCGTACCTGTTTGAATGAACGTTGCGATTAAAATAAACGCTGTGCCCATAAATAACCCTGAAAACAGCTCTCCAAACGGCGTGTACGCAATCGGTAATGGGCCGCCTGTATATAAGTAGCCAACCGCCATCCCTGCTACGCCTATAATGAGTAGCCACCAGCTCGTTTCAATGAAAATGTAAACGCCGATGATCGCCGCGACGACATATAGTAAAAAGGCGACATTTAACACGTTTTGTGGCTTTAAGCCGTGACGCACAATGCCGCCACCGATGCCGACCGAATCAGCCGTATCAAGCCCTCGTTTAAAATCATAGTATTCGTTAAATAAGTTTGTCGCAATTTGCAAGCATAAGCACGCTAGCAGCATCGCGATAAACAGTGCCCAGTTCATACTCGCCTCAAATAGCGCGATTACTGTGCCGAGTATTACTGGTACAAATGTTGCCGTTAACGTGTGTGGTCGTGTCATTTGCCACATTAATTTTGCCGGCGACATTTGCTCTGCACCTTGTTTTGATGCAACTCCCATACGCTTTCTTCCTCTCTGTTCGTTCATTGTTTCGCACTATATGTGTGGATTCGCTGCTATAGCTATGTCATCGTATGCGCAACGCCAACTGAGCGATTCATTACACGTAGTTTAGCACCAACCATTGTAGCATATTGTGACAACGGTTGGGCATAATTCGTTTGAAGCCCGAACGAAAACACGACGTACATTTACGCCGCGTTTTTTCATTGCATGTAGCTGTCGATTTGCTCCGCCGTTACCGGGCCGCTAATGCGCTCGATCACGTTGCCCGCTTCGTCGATAAAAATCGTCGTCGGAATCGTAATGACACCGTATTGTTTCGCGACTTCCCCCGTCTCATCTAACACGATTGGAAATGTGAAGCCAAACTCCTCAACGAATGACTGAACGCGTTGTGCGCCGTAATCTTGATCCGTGCGATTGATCGCAATAATGGCGACATCGCTTTCGTCATACGCCTGCTGCATATGCGGCATTTCCTCGCGACACGGCGCACACCATGTCGCCCAAAAGTTTAACATGACGCGCTTTCCTTCAACATCAGCAAGCGACAGCTCTTCCCCCGTAAGCGTCGACAACGTAAAATGCGGCGCTTGTTCGTCGACTGCTGCTGGTGCGCTACTGCAACTTGCTAAAACAATGCTGCAAAATAACATCAAAACGATGCGCATTCACCCACCCCTTTATGCTCGTTTATTGTGCTGTAATTTTTTGCACCGCTGCACACGTCGCAAACTTCACGTGCTCATACGTTAAGCCACCTTGAATAAACGCTGTGTATGGTGGGCGGATCGGGCCGTCTGCTGTTAGCTCGATGCTTGACCCTTGTACGAACGTGCCCGCTGCCATAATGACGTCATCTTCATAGCCTGGCATGTACGCAGGCTCCGGTGCGAAATGTGCATTAATCGGTGACGCCGCTTGTACTTCTTGGCAAAACGCAATCATTTGCTCCGGCGTTTGGAATGACACCGATTGAATTAAGTCGGTGCGCACGTCGCTATAGTGCGGCGACGTCGTCATGCCTGCATCTTCAAGCATTGCTGATGTGAAGATCGCACCTTTTAACGCTTGTGCAACGACGTGTGGCGCTAAAAAGAATCCTTGATAAAAGTCGGCAAGCGTATTCAGTGTTGCGCCTGCTTCTGCTCCGATGCCTGGTGACGTCATGCGATATGCACATTGTTCGACTAAATCGGCACGCCCTGCAATGTAGCCACCAATTTTCGCTAAGCCGCCACCTGGATTTTTAATGAGCGAGCCTGCCATTAAGTCCGCACCAATTTCTGTCGGCTCTTGCAGCTCAACAAATTCGCCGTAGCAGTTGTCGACAAAAATAATGGCGTTCGGTGCAAGCGTACGAATGCGTGTACACATGTCTTCAATTTGCGCAATTGTAAACGATGGGCGCGTCGCATAGCCTTTTGAGCGCTGAATCGCAATCATTTTCGTATTCGGTGTAATGGCCGCTTCGACACCTGCCCAGTCGATGTCGCGGTTGTCGATTAAATCAACATGCTTGTAACCGATATGGAAATCTTTTAGCGAACCTGTATCTTTTTCACCGCCGTCTACAATGGATTGCAACGTATCGTACGGCTTGCCTGTAATGTACACGAGTTCATCGTTTGGACGTAGCACGCCGAATAAACTAAGCGTAATCGCATGCGTGCCTGAAATAATTTGCGGGCGCACGATTGCCGCTTCTGCCCCGAACACGGTCGCATAGACGCGCTCTAAATTGTCGCGCCCTTCATCGTCATAGCCGTAGCCTGATGATGGATTTAAATGAAAGTCACTTACTTGATGCTTGCGAAACGCCGCCAATACTTTTTGTTGATTGATAAATGCGCGCTCGTCTACTGCTGCGTGATACGGACGTACTTTTTCTTCCGCCTGTGCCGCACGCTGTAACGTTGCTGCTGTTAAAATTGATGTAAACATAAACATTCCACTCCATTAAAAGTTAGTATCGCTTCAATGTACCATATTTTTTAGCTTCATCGGTACTAAAAAATAGTGTCAGCCGCTTTTTGCAAAACCTCGTTACAAAAGCATTATCGCAATAAACTAAAAATTATATAGTGCAAGCTTCAAAAATTTGCTACAATGCTTGCATCATACGTTATAGAGAGGACGTTTTGCATGGCTTGGGAAGTATTTAGCATCATCGGCACGATTGCGTTTGCGATTTCGGGCGCGATTGTCGCGATGGAGGAAGGCTATGATTTATTTGGCGTGTATTTATTAGGAATCGTGACGGCATTTGGTGGTGGAGCGATTCGTAATTTATTAATTGGTTTACCGGTTTCAACGTTGTGGAGTCAAGAAATGATGTTTCAAATTGCGATTTTTTCGATTACATTTTTCTTCTTCTTTCCACATCGACTGCTGTCGCATTGGCATCGTTGGGGGAACTTTACCGATGCAATCGGCTTGTCGGCATTCGCCATTCAAGGTGCGATTCATGCCGTTAATTTAGGGCTGCCGATGAGTGCGGCTATTGTAGCAGCTGTACTTACAGGCTGTGGCGGTGGCATCGTGCGCGACTTATTGGCACAGCGTAAGCCACTCGTGCTGCGCGATGAAATTTATGCAGTGTGGGCAATTTTAGCTGCGATCGTTATTTGGCTCGGGCTTGCCGCTTCAGATTGGGCGCTATATGTCGTGTTTTTAATTATTACAGCGCTTCGTGTGCTATCGTATACGCGCAAATGGCAGCTGCCGTTTCGCAAGCTACCGATTCAATGAAAAAGGAGCTGTCCGATTGTTCGGGCAACTCCTTCTTTTTATACGATTTTATTTGAATTCAAGCTCACCGTCGTAAGCCATCATGCCGCCTTCAAGGTTTGTTACGTCGAAGCCTTTTTCTTCTAAAATGTTGCAAGCTGCTTCGCTACGACGACCAGCGCGGCATACTAAAATGTATGGTTTTGTCGGGTCAAGCTCGCCTGCACGGGCTTCAACTTGTCCTAGTGGAATATGTACAGCACCAGGAATCATACCTTCTGCTACTTCGTCATCTTCGCGAACGTCGATTACGTGTAAATCTTCGTTTGCATCTAATAAGTTTACGATTTCTTCTGTTGTCATTACTTTCATGTTCCATGCCTCCAAAAATTAAATTCCACTTTATTATACGCGCAATGCATCAAAAGCGCTACTGTTCGTCTGCATCCGCTCCGAACGGCACAGGCTTTGACGGAGCAAACGTCGAAATGGCATGTTTGTAGATGAAGTGTTGCTTGCCGTCTACTTCAAACAATACTGTAAAATTATCATAGGACTTCACATAACCTTTTAGCTGAAAGCCGTTTAATAAAAACACCGTCACTTGTACGTTGTTTTTGCGTAAATAATTTAAAAACGTTTCTTGCAAGTTAATTGATTTCAAAAAGAACCCTCCTTCATTAATACACCTATTCGGATTTTCCACATTCTAGCACTTCTTAAACCTATTTGTCACAGAAACATTTTCGCTTTTTATATAAAATTGACGTGCTTTATTTTTTTAACTGCGCTTCGATTTGTGCGATGTCATGCCCGATCCACTGTACGTCAAGCTTGTTGCGTAAATACGTCAGCTGGCGTTTTGCATAGCGGCGCGAGTTTTGCTTAATCGCTTCAATCGCCTCATCGCGCGTTGCAAGCCCATCAAAATAAGCATACAGCTCCTTATAACCGATCGCTTTAATCGACTGCACGTTACGAATACCTCGGTCGTATAAGCCGCGCACTTCTGCTTCAAGCCCTTTTTCAATCATCATATCGACGCGGCGATTAATGCGCTCATACAACACGTCGCGCGGCCAGTCACAGCCGATAATGAGATGATTGTATAGCGGCGTATCGCCTAAATGATGCTCCTCGCTCGATTTTTGCACACCGCTCGCTTCGATCATTTCAATCGCTCGTAGTACACGGCGCGTATTGTTCGGATGAAGCTCAGCTGCCGTTTTCGGGTCAAGTGCCGCCAATCGTGCATGCATCGCTTCAGGTCCTATTTTTTCTAGCTCTGCGTAATACGCTTGGCGACGCGCCTCATCGACTTCATCGTCGGTAAAGCGGAAATCGTATAGCACAGACTGCACGTACAACCCTGTGCCACCGACTAAAATCGGCAGCTTGCCACGCGCTTGAATGTCCGCAATTTTGTAGCGCACGAGCGTTTGGTATTCCGCCACTGAAAACGAATCAGTCGGCTCTTTAATGTCGATTAAATGATGCACAACGCCATCCATTTCGTCAGGCGTAATTTTTGCTGTGCCGATATTTAATTCTTTATATACTTGCATCGAATCGCCGTTAATGACTTCTCCGTTGTAGCGCTTTGCAAGGTCTATACTTAGCGCTGTTTTTCCAGAAGCAGTCGGTCCAACGATTGCGATGACATCAATTTGTTTGTTCATATAACCACCGTTTAATTTGTGCGATTGTGTGCGCACGATTTCTTTCGTTTAATATTTCATGACGCATGTTTTCTGCTAAATATACTTGTACGTTGTCGAGCCCTGCTGCTGTGAGCTGACGTGCCAACTTAAAAACCCCGACTCCTCGCTGTCCGAGCGGGTCTTCACTGCCGCTAATGAGCAGTACCGGAATGTTTTTCATCTGGGCAACTTCTTTTAACTGACACACTTTTACGATACCGTCTGACAAATCCGCAAAAAAGCGCGTTGTCGGCACGAAGCCACAGTATGGATCACGGACGTATGCATCCACTGCTACGTCACTTTGCGCAAGCCAGTCAAAGTCGCTACGTGTCGGGCGAAACTTGTTGTTAAAACTTTTAAACGACATGCCGTTTAAAAACGGACTTTTCACGTCGTCGCCTTGCATATAGGCAAACATTCGACCGGCAACGCGCCCGATGTAATGAAGCGGTGTGACAAAGCCTGTGCCACAAATGATGAGGCGCTGCAGTCGATGCGGATAACGCTGTGCATAACGTCTTGCGATAAACGAGCCCATACTATGTCCAAATAGTGTAAACGGTGTCGTCACGCCAAGCTGTTGCATCACTTCCTCGACATCATCAACGACGCGCTCAAAGCCGCCGCGTTTTGTAAAATAGCCAAACGGTGCATTGTTGAGCTCGGCTGTTTGACCGTGTCCGCGGTGGTCATGCATCGTCACGCGGTAGCCGTCCTCTACTAAACTTTCCGCAAACGGCACGTAACGTCCACTATGCTCCGCCATGCCGTGCAAAATATGAATATGCCCAATCGCTTTTCCTGCTGGCTCAAACTGTCGTACAAAAATTTTCGTTCCGTCGTTTAACGTAATCATCGCAACCTCCTACATTACTCGCTTAAACATTTTCTCCACTTCATACGTTGAAAAATGAATGAGCACCGGACGTCCGTGTGGGCACGTAAACGGATGCTCACATGCGCGTAAATCGTCAATCAGCGTCGTCATTTGCTCATGCGTTAAATAATAGTTCGCCTTAATCGACTTTTTACAGCTCATCATAATGGCAGCGTCTTCCCGCAGCTTTTTAATGTCCGTCTTGCTAAAGCGTAACACTTGTTCCAGTAGCTCTTCAATAATTTGTTGCTCCTCGCCTTTTGGAAACCAGCTCGGATGCTCACGAACGATAAATGACCCTTGCCCGAAATCCTCTAAAAATACACCAACTTGCTCTAGGTGCTCACGACGTTCCCTTAAATGAAGTGCCTCGTCCGCCGCGTAATGAAACGTCAGTGGCAACAATAGTGCTTGACGCTCATTCGGGTTAACGTCTCCTACTTTATCGCGGAAATACTCGTATTTAATGCGCTCCTGTGCAGCATGCTGGTCAATTAAATAAAAGCCGTCTTCCATTTGTGCGACGATGTACGTGCCATGAATTTGCCCGACAATTTCAACATGCGGGAAATGCTCCTCCGCTTGCGACGGTGCAATCGGTTCAATGACGTCGATCGGCTCCGTTTCTGTCGTGTTCGCGAACGCCGGCTCTGGCTCTTTCATAATCGGTACATCATTTGTCACGTCGCGATATATTTCTTGTGCGACGATGCGCTGTTGCGGTGATAGTGTGCTGCGCGGCGGCGATGGGCTTCGTTTTGCTAGCTCGTCGGTCACTTGCTGCAAGCGCTCCTCGTTAAACGTTGGCTTAAACATGTTCATTTGCTCGGTCGGTACACGAACAGGCTTCGCTTGCTTCACCGCTTCTGGCACGCGGTTGACCGCACGAATCGCCTCACGAATCGTCGTTTGAATAAGCTCGAGTAACTCCGGCTCCTTCGACAATCGAATTTGATGCTTCGCTGGGTGTACGTTCACGTCCGTTAAATACGGATCGCCCTCGACGAACAGTACGACGATTGGAAAGCGCTCAATCGGTAAAAATGTATGGTACGCGTCGGTCATCGCCTTTTGTGCTAAAAAGTGCTTCACCCATCGACCGTTGACGAAAATCGACATGTAATTTTTCGACGCGCGCGTAATTTCAGGTAACGTCGCGTAGCCTGAAATGTTGTAATCGTGTGACTTCCCTTCAAACGGAATCATTTTTTTCGCATTTTGAATGCCGTAAATCGATGCGAGTACTTGCTGAACGTTGCCGCGCCCGTTCGTTTGCAACAGCAGCTGGTCGTGATGCATCAATTTAAACGCAATGTGCGGGTTGCAAAGCGCTAAGCGGTTCATTAAATCAATCGAATGCCCTAGCTCCGTTTGAATCGTCTTCATGTATTTTAGTCGCGCTGGCGTGTTGAAAAACAGCTGCGATACCGTAATGTCCGTACCGCGACGTGACGGTGCTGCATGGCGTGCGCGCTCAATGCCACCTTCAAGCACAAGCTCGATGCCGGATTTTCCGTCATACGTTTTTAAATGGATTTTCGATACCGAGGCAATCGATGCGAGCGCCTCCCCGCGAAAGCCGAGCGTGCGAATGCGAAACAAATCGTGCTCGTTGCTAATTTTACTCGTCGCATGGCGCATAAAGCATTTGAATGCATCTTCCTCGTCCATGCCGCTGCCGTTGTCGGTCACTTGAATGCTCCCTAACCCTGCATCGTGCAAAAACACTTCAATTTGCGTGCTGCCTGCGTCAATAGCGTTTTCGACAAGCTCTTTGACGACCGATGCGGGGCGCTCGACTACTTCACCAGCAGCAATTTTGTTCGACAGCCATTCGTCCATAATATGAATATTGCCCATCGTGTCACTTCCTTACGTTTTCATTGCACCTATTTGTTTTCTAATAATGGTATCTTAATCGTTCTTCCATTTCGGCGGACGCTTTTCGCGGGCGTTGCCTCAACTAATTTTTGTCGGACAAGCCGCAAAAAATGGATTTTTGGCTAGCGCTGTTCCCGCAGAAGTCGCTGCCTACATTTCAGAACAGACGATGACATCATGCCTGTTGATACGCCATTTGTATACATCTTAATTACTTGTTTTGAACCGTAAAACCGAAATCAATGCTACATTGCAGTGGCAGAGAGCGTGCGGCGAGACTCCTTGGGGAAAAACTCGTGCATCAAGCCCCCGTAAGCCACGACAAAGGAGTGGCGCGGAGGCTTGAGGAAGGTGGTGAGCGCCACGTCCATGTGGCACCACCTTCATGACAAACATCGTGTTCGCCGCCGAGCCCCAGAACTTCTGCGACGAGTAACCGCAGGAGCACATGTTTTTCTGTCTCGAGTAATCGCAGAGACAAAGCGAGCCGCCATATGCGTACTGCCCACTTATTGGCGTATCAACACGCTTGCTATGACATATTACAAAATCTTTCTCTAAAATAGAGCCACAATACGTTTATTTTTTCAACAACTGCTGTAATTCATTTAACAGTTGTAACGCTTCAAATGGCGTTGTGTTGAGTACGCTGCACTGCTCGATTTTTGCGAGTGCTTGCTTTTGCTGTGGCGTCATTTCTTCGCTAAACAAGGATAACTGCTCGGCGCTTGCGTCTTTTTCAACGATGCGCTCGACGATTACTTCAACTGGCTTTTCGACAATGATCTCTTTTACTACTTCGACTGGCTTTTCAACGATGCGTTCAACAATTTGTACGTCTCCGCTTTGCGCTTCAAACGTCTCTAAAAGTTGCTGTGCACGAGTTAAAATCGGCTTTGGTAGTTCGGCCAGCTCTGCGACGTGAATACCGTACGATTGGTCTGCGGCACCGTCTTTTACTTTATGCAGGAATACGACTTTGCCATCCTGCTCCGCTGCTGCGACATGTACATTTTTTAATCGTGGCAATGCGTCTTCAAGTGTCGTTAGCTCGTGGTAATGCGTCGAAAATAGCGTATTGGCACCAATTTCCTCATGAATGTATTCCATCATCGCCTGCGCTAAGCTCATGCCGTCATACGTCGATGTACCGCGTCCGATTTCATCAAATAATAGCAAGCTGTTTGCGGTCGCATGCGTAATGGCGTGCTGTGATTCCATCATTTCGACCATGAACGTCGACTGCCCAGATGCTACGTCGTCTGCTGCTCCGATACGCGTGAAAATTTGATCGGTAACAGGTAAAAACGCCTCATCTGCCGGCACGTAGCAACCCATTTGCGCAAGCACTAAAATGAGCGCAACTTGACGCATATACGTACTTTTCCCCGACATGTTCGGTCCGGTAATTAAATACATGTTGCTATTTTCCTCTAGCACGCAGTCGTTTGGCACGTACGTTTGCTTGCCGAGCATTTTTTCAACGACCGGGTGACGACCGTTCACAATGCGCATCGCTCGTCCGTCATGAAATACCGGCTTCACGAAATGATATTTTTCAGCAATTTGCGCAAAGCTCATGTACACATCAAGCTCGCTAATGTGTGCAGCAAGTGCTTGGACGCGCGGAATGAACGCCTTTAACTGCTCACGTAGCTCGACGAATAAACGGTACTCAAGCTCTAAACTTTCCTCCTGTGCGTTTAAAATGAGCGCCTCTTTTTCCTTTAGCTCCTGCGTAATGTAACGCTCGGCATTCGCTAACGTTTGCTTGCGCTCGTAACGAGATAAATCGGCATGGTGCACGTACGATTTCGTCAGCTCAATATAATAGCCAAAAATGCGATTGTAGCCGATTTTTAAATTTTTTATACCGAGTAAATCGCGCTCGCGCTGTTCGAGCTGGGCAATCCAATCTTTGCCGTTACGCGATGCATCGCGCAGCTCGTCTAATCTCGCGTTATAACCGTCGCGAATAACATCGCCGTCTTTGATCGTCAGCGGTGGATGATCGGTAATCGCCTGTGCTAGTAGCGCTTCAATATCTGTACATTGGTCAAGCTTGCTCGCAAATTGACGTAGCGTCGGCGATTGTGCAGAAGCAAGCTGTGCATAAATGGCTGGCACTTGACGCAGTGAATCGCGCAGCTGGGCTAAGTCGCGCCCACCGACACTGCCAAATGCGACGCGCCCTGCTAAACGCTCTAAGTCGTACACTTTTTTCAGTAACTCCTGAAGCTCAGCACGCACGAAAAATTCATCTAGAAAGTCCGAAACGAATTGCTGGCGCTGCTCAATCAAACGTTTACTTGCAAGCGGCTGATGCATCCATTGCTTTAGCTTGCGTCCCCCCATCGCCGTCACCGTTTCATCGACGAGCCAAAGTAACGTCCCTTTCGTATCGCCACCGCGAATCGACTGAATAAGCTCTAAATTGCGCTTTGAGTTCGTATCGATGCGTAAATAATGCTCCGCTTCATTAAACGTAAACGGCTGTAAATGCGTAAGCGCGCGCATTTGCGTTTGCTCAACGTATGACAGTAACTGCGTGCATGCGTGCTCCATGTAGCTTGGCACGTCAACGATAAACGGTGCAACACTTTCTGCGACGATGCTATTTTTCGCAATCGATAACACGACACCTGCGTTTGCCGCTTGCTCGACGAATGCATCGTAAAACGTTTCCTCCACAACAAGTTCCTTCATGTTGTAAGCATTTAATTGATTGAGCAGCGCACGTTCATCACCATCAATCATTTGCGCGACCGCTTCGCCTGTTGATACGTCTAAATAGGCAAGCGCATAGCCGTTTGATTCCTTCGTTGCTGCCGCTAAATAATGGTTCGTTTTGCCATCGATCGTTTTCCCTTGCGTAATCGTTCCCGGCGTGATGAGCTGTACAACTTCACGCTTCACGACACCTTTTGTCATTTTTGGGTCTTCCACCTGCTCACAAAGCGCTACTTTATAGCCTTTTGCAACGAGCGTTTCGATGTATCCTTGCACCGAATGATGCGGCACGCCACACATTGGAATGCGATTATCACCGTCACCTGATCGGCTCGTCAGCGTAATTTCAAGCAGTTGGGACGCACGCTCAGCATCGCTAAAAAATAGTTCGTAAAAGTCGCCTAGTCGGAAAAATAAAAAAGCGTCTTTGTAGTTTTCTTTAATTTCTAAGTATTGCAACATCATTGGCGTATGTGCCATATATAAAACCTCACTCATTATCATTACTTCTGGACATTATCGATTAGCGAAATATACATACAGCGAATGAATCGCTAATCCACAAGCTTTAAACATTTCTTTATTATAACAAAAAGCGCAAACGTCTGTATCGTAAAAGCGATTGCTCTACGCAGACGAAAAAATCACTCGAAACATGCGCGCTTCGAATGATTTTATCGTTATTTCTTATACAAAATGTCATCAATTTCATGCAGCGGCATCGGTCGATAAAAGTAATAGCCTTGCCCGATATCGCAGCCAATGTCTAGCATTTTTTGCTGCTGCTCTGGTGTTTCAATACCTTCTGCTACCGAGCGCAGCGACAAGTCCTTCGACAGCTGCACAATCGTTCGCATAACCGCGTGCATACGCTGATCGATTAAATTGTTAATGAAGCTGCGATCGATTTTAATTTCACGAAACGGCAGCTGCTGTAAATAGCTAAGCGACGAATACCCTACACCAAAATCATCCATCGACACATCAAAACCAAGCTCCGTCAGCTCCGAAATAATGCATTTCGCACGCTGCATATCGTTTAGCTCAATGCTTTCGGTCACTTCCACTTTAATTAGCTCATGCTCAATGTTGAAACGATCGACTTTTTTCGTGAAATCTTCGACGAACGTCGGGTAATAAAAATGATCAGCTGAAATGTTGACAGATACCGGGTACATCGGTAAGCCTTTTCGTTTGCGCTCACTTTGCCATTCGAGCACGAGATGCAAAATATACATATCGAGCTTATGAATTTTGCCTGCATTTTCAGCGACGCGAATAAATTCAGCCGGCGACACGAAGCCGAGCAGTTCGCTATGCCAACGTGCGAGTGCCTCAAACGATACAATTTCCCCTGTGCGTAAATCAACTTGTGGCTGCAAATATACTTGAAGCTTGCGTTGCTGCAAGTCTTCAAGCAAATGCGTCAATAAATCCATTTCCTTTTGTAAGTTTTGCTTTAACGATTCATCGTACATGCGCATCACTGTACCTATGCTTTTGCGCGCATCTGATAGCGCAATTTCCGCATGGTGAATCGCCTCTTCCCAATTCGTCTCAGCGCTATATTTGCTCACACCAACTTTGAGCGTAATGTACATTTTATGTTCCTTTAGTTCATACGCCGCACTCGTTAAATTATCTAAAATGTGCGCGTTTAACTTTTTCATATTGTACTGCCGGTCATTGCACACGATCAGCGACGCGTTGTCATATCGCGCAAGTAAAATCGGCTCGCCGACAAGCTGCTGCATTTGATTTGCCATTTGCTCCATTAAACGACTCATACCTTCACGTCCATACAAGTCAATAATGTGCTGCGACTCGCTAATTTCTAAAATGACAATATGGCCGTCTTTGCGTTGACGATATATCGTTTGCATCGATGTCGTGAAATATTTATGATTTGGCAACGTCGAGTAATAATCGGTGTATGCTAAGCGCTCGATTTCCTCCTTTTGTTGCTGCACTTGTAAATACACATTAAGCAAGTTTGTGACGCGCTGCAAGTACATGCGCTCCTGTGCAGTGAGCCTCACGCTGCCGTCGACGTACACTGAAAAATGCGCGACCATTCGTTGCTGCTGATTGTTAATGCGCTGCTGCCAGACGCAATGAATGTCTTGCTCTTGGAACAACGTACGGTTATGATGCCATAGCCGATTGCTGACGATCATTTCCTCCTCATCGTATATGTAAGGTCCTGCACGAAACGCTTGTTCATTGCGCTCATGCCACTGCTTGAACGTATCATTTTTCCCCGCAATATAAAATTGATTGTTTTTCTTTAAGCAAATGACCGTATATACAGGGCGTCGCATAAATAAACGCACTTGCTCGCACACATCATACAGCGTCGATTGCAATGAACGTTCCTCATGAATTGAGGCGTACACATCCTTTTCAATATTTGAAAACACCCCGTCATTAATCGCACTTGTCACGTCGCGGCAAATGCAAAAAAATAATAGTACATCGCCTTGTGTTGAGCTAATCGGGTAACCGCTTACTTCATTCCAAAACGTCGTGTCATCTCCGCGCTTCGTAATGACTGTAAGCTGCTGCTGTTGTCCTGTTGCTAATGTAAAATAAAAGCGCTGATACAACTCCTGCTGCGTCACATCGTCGTTAAAATGGTGCAGCTGTTTTTCCTTCAATACGTCCGCATCGCCGTGCATCATTTTCGTAAATGCCTCATTGCAATGTAAAATTTCGGGAGAAGCACTCGTGGCATCTAAAATGACTGTCCCATCTTGAATTTGTTCTCCTAATCGAATAAGCCACTGCATAAGTGCCTTTTTTTCTTGCTGAACATGTGCATTTAATGTCATCGTCCGTCCTCCCTAATCGTGTTAATCGGTTACCCGTTATGTTCCCACTTTTTACAGTATTCAACCGTATTCATGCATCGATTTTACTAAATATCGATGATTTCCTACTGTGAACGCACAAAAAAAGCCATCTACAGCACAATACATGTGTGTAGATGACCGTTCGTTACGAGCAACTATTGCTAGCAGTATGTGCCACCTTCGCGCCTGTTTCACCGCGCAGCAAGTCGCCACCTGTCGATTCAATAATTTCGTTCGTTACGTTGTTCGCAATGCTGTTAGAAACGAGCTGTAAAATGTAATTGACGTCAACTTGCGATTGCTTAAACTGCTGCACGATCGGCAACGCATCAATTTCCGCTTCAATTTGCTCAATTTTTTGCTCCATTTTCATAAACGCTTGCTCTTTCCCTAAGTGCTGGAAATTGACCGCTTGCTTTTGTAGTGTTTTCATTGATGCAATTTTTTCGCGCACAAATTGATTTTCATTAATTTGCGCTTCCGCCTGTTTAAAAAACGCGACTTCTTCTGTATTGGCAATCATGTGGGCTAGCTCTTTTGCTTTTTCGATAATTTGGTCTTTCGTATAATACGTCGACATCTCATCCACCCCTTCTTATTTCACTACTTCTACAAACTCTCCTAATAGCGAGTGTGTTTTTGCTTCCACGATGCGCACGTTCACAAGCTGTCCGACAAGCTCTTCTGGCGATACGTCCGTCTCGAAGTTCACTAAACGGTTGCTGCGCGTATAGCCTGCAAGCACGTCATCGCGGCGCTTACTGCTACCTTCTACAAGCACTTCCACAACTGTTCCTTCAAGCTTTTTCAGCGCGGCACCAGAATACTCCGCTACAACTTCATTTAAACGATGTAGACGACGCTTTTTCTCCTCGTCCGATACGTTATCAACCATTTTCGCAGCTGGTGTACCTTCGCGCGGTGAATAAATGTACGTAAACGCCATATCAAAGCCGACTTGACGGTATAAGCTAATCGTCTCCTCGAACTGCTCTTCCGTCTCGTTCGGGTAGCCGACGATAATGTCGGTCGTCAGCGTCACGTTTGGCATCGCTGCTTTAATTTTATCAACTAACGTTAAAAAATGCTCGCGTGTATATTTACGTGCCATAATTTTTAAAATGTCATTTGAGCCCGATTGTACTGGTAAGTGAATGTGCTCAACTAAATTGCCGCCTTTTGCAAGCACTTCGATTAAGTGATCGTCAAAATCGCGCGGGTGACTCGTCGTGAAGCGAATGCGCGGAATGTCGATTGTGCGCAGCTCGTCCATTAAGTCGCCTAAACGATACTCGATATCGTCAAAGTCTTTGCCGTATGCGTTAACGTTTTGCCCAAGCAGCATAATTTCTTTATACCCTTGTGCAGCAAGCTCACGTACTTCTTGAATGATTTCTTCTGGTCGGCGTGAGCGCTCCTTGCCGCGTGTGTATGGTACGATGCAGTACGTGCAAAACTTGTCGCAGCCGTACATAATGTTGACCCATGCTTTAATCGAGCCGAGACGTTTTTTCGGTAAACTTTCAATAACGTCGCCCTCTTTTGACCATACTTCAACGACCATTTCTTTTGATAAATATGCCTCTTTTAAAATGTTTGGCAGGCGGTGAATGTTATGCGTTCCAAACACCATATCAACGTGCTGGTATTGCTTTAAAATTTTGTTGACGACCGCTTCTTCCTGCGACATACAGCCGCATACACCGATTAACATATCTGGGTTTTTACGCTTATATTTCAGTAAGAAGCCAAGCTCTCCAAACACTTTGTTTTCGGCATTTTCACGAATCGCACATGTGTTCAGTAACACGACGTCCGCTTCGGCAATTTCTGTCGTTGATTCGTAACCGAGTGCCTGGAAAATACCCGCCATTACTTCTGTGTCGTGCTCGTTCATTTGACAGCCGTACGTACGAATGTAAAACTTGCGACCTACCCCCATATTTAAAAACGCTTCATCAATCGTAAAGTCTTTATGATAGTTAATATCCTCTTTACCGCGCTTTTTTGCATCTTTCAGCGACGGCGCTGTAAATACTTTCTCAAAGTAGCTACTATAATCTTTTTCCTCTTTTTTTCGTGCTGTAATTTGCTGACTAGCTAGTCGTTGTTCTTCATTCATCCGACGATAGCTCCTTTCTCCTTGCAGTGCATTCAATCATTATAGCGAACTTCCCGCATACGTGACAAGTTACGAGCTAAATTGTTCGTAGCTTTCGCGGTCGTTTTCACGCAAAATCGCCAAAAACGTCACACTTAGCTTCACAACTTGTGCCCAGTTCATCGCATACTTCGCTTCAAATTGAAACTTCGGCAAATGAACGACATCGTAAAATAACGTCTTCGGCTCAATTTGCTCCATCTGTAAATACGCTAAAAATGCTAAAAATCGCGGATGGTCATCTAGTTGTACATGTTGACTTGCAATGAGTGCATCAAGTCGCTCGTCCAAGCTATGCGCCTTCGTAAACAGCTTCATAAACTGCGCCTCATCGCGTATGTTTTTATGCTGTAAAAAATCAATAATATCCATCTTGTCACCTCATGACGTACGCAGTTTATTTTGCAGCATGTAGCCGTCAATGCCGTTCACACGCACACGTACCCAGTCGCCTTTCTCGTCGTAAACGTGTACAACCGTATGCTGCGGCAATACAGCGAGCGTGCGACTGTCCTTCGTTGCCGCTTGTCGCACAACTGCCCCGCTTTTATGATCGACGACTTTTGTTGCGGTTTGTACTTGCGCTATCTCGTGCTTCCATACGACGCGATTGTTCGCATAGCCGACGACCGTACCGTTTTCAATGCATAGCTTCGTCACCGCGTCTGTTGGAAGTAGCTTCATTTGCTTCGTTAGCGTGTCGATTTCAGTAATGCGATTGCCCCGCTTCCCATCAATGACGTATACGTGCGTTGCTGTTGCGACAATGCCAAGTGCGTACATACGCGCAATCGGCTCTAGTCGCGGCACATTTTCCGTTAACTCGATGCGTACAACGGTATCGTCTTTCACCGCATATAGCTTGCCGTTTGCGTAGCTCGGGCAAATGCTATAAAACGTGCCATTTATGCGCAGCAACGTAGACGGAATGTCGCGCATTACTTGAAAGCGCTCGCTCGTCGCACGCAGCTGTCCTTTATTATGAATGGTACGCGTTTTGCACATCGCTGCTTCTGATTGTAAAAAATATTCATACGAAATGAAATCGTCCACTCGTATGTCGTCTTGCAAACGCGGGTCATTCCACGTCACATCTAAATGATACCAATGTCCGTCCACTTGTACGATATTCCATGCGTGCGGCTCATTGTTTTTCAAAATGACGCCTGTTACATAATGAGCGCGAAGCCCCGCCTGCCTGAGCATCGCGTACGCCGCCATCGCATAGCCTTGGCACACTCCTTTATGCTCGGTGAAAATCGTATGTGCCGCGTGCGGATTGCCGTTCGTCTGCTTTGAATACGATGTATGTAATACGAGCCACTCGTTAATCGCCTGCACCTTTTCGACGTCTTGCATGTCGCGCGTCGTCATATTCGTGACGATGCGTCGTACTTCTTGCTGCACGAACTGCTCCTGCTGCGCGGTCGTATTGTACGTTAAAGAAATCGTAATGTCCACGTCTCGGTCATAGCCTTCATACGAATAGCCGTGACGCTGAATCGTCCCTGCGATGTAATCATCTTTTGCAATGGCGCGCTTCATCGCACGCGTTAATGCTGCATCTAAATTTGCGATCATTCCTTTATACCGAATGTGAAATGTCGGCGTAAACTGACGCATTCCTTGATAAATGATTGCTTGTAGCTCTGCTTCTGTATGTGCCGTTGCCGTCGGTGTCATTCGAATTCCCCCTTTTTCTTTTACTGTACCATACAAAAAATAAGCTGTCCGATACACGCGCTAAATCATATTTTTTCGCTTGTTTTTCCTAAAAAGACAAGCATAGTCATTCGCGTATTGCCTCTCCCTGCTCTGTCAATGTCACATATATTTCTTTCTTACTGCTGAAAATAGAGAATTTAGCTATATAGACGGTGAATGTATTTTAGCATTTTGTTCGTCGGCTCTCCACATCGAGGCAGGCTTTCCGCGGGCGTGGCTCGAGCCTGTAGTCTCTCGCTCACGCTTTTCCCGCAGGAGTCCGCCTCTTGTTTCGAGAGCCTCGTTCACATTCTAAATTTCAATCACCTTGTATATATATAAAAGGTATTTCATACAAGTTAGCGAACTATGAACTTAAGTTATAGTGAAGAGCTAACTAAAAAACAATCTCTACCAAATTTAAAATTCGGTAGAGATTGTTTTTGTTTGAAATGTTTAAATTGACTACTAACCACAATGTTACTGATTTTCAACAACATATTTGCTCAACTACAATTAGGCAAAATACGTCTGTCGATTTTATGAGCATTCTTGACTTTATAAGTTATACCTACGCTTTTTTATTACATAAACTCGTTCACAAGTGCGTTAAACTGATCTTCTTGTAACGAAATGTCGATATCCGTTAACGGAAGCTCTGAGTAACCTTGAATTTTTTCTTGGTACGACGCCGTTTCTGTGTCGTGGTAAATGATGCCAGTCACAAGCCCTTCATGCTGCATTGCTGTTTGCATCGCCATCTCACGGTTATGTGGGTCATAGCCTTCGATGTCTGAAAGCTTCGTTAAGTTTTCTTTAAACCAGTCGTACGTATTAATTTTGTTATACGTTACACATGGTGAGAAGACGTTAATGAATGAGAAGCCTTTATGGTTTAAACCTGCTTCAATTAAAGCTGTTAATTCTTTAATGTCTGTTGAGAAGCCTTGTGCGACGAATGTAGCACCTGCTGTTAACGCAACTTCAAGTGGCTTTAACGATGGCTCGATTGCTCCGCCTGGCGTTGACTTTGTAACAAAGCCAGCCGCTGAACGAGGGGACGTTTGCCCTTTCGTTAAGCCGTAAATTTGGTTATCCATCACAACGTATGTGATGTCGATATTACGACGGATTGCATGAATTGTATGACCCATTCCGATCGCAAAGCCGTCACCGTCACCGCCTGAAGCGATTACTTTTAAATCTTTATTGGCCATTTTTAAGCCTTGTGCAATCGGTAATGCACGACCGTGAATACCGTGGAAGCCGTAAGAATTAATATAGCCTGAAATACGACCTGAACAGCCGATTCCTGAAATCACCGCTAGCTCGCTTGGCTCGTAGCCGACGTTCGCTGCTGCACGCTGAATGGCCGCTTGTACAGAGAAGTCACCACAACCTGGGCACCAGTTCGGTTTAATTGCGTTACGAAAATCTTTAAATGTTGCCATATTAGATGCTCTCCTTTACAAGACCTGCTAATTCGCGTGGTAAAAACGGCGTTCCGTCATACTTCAGCACGTTTTTAATTTTCGCATGTCCGCCAACGTTCATTTTTAACATGTTCGCTAATTGACCTGTCGCATTGTTTTCAACGACTACAACATGTTTTGCACGGTTCACTAATTCGCTCATTTCCTCTGCAGGGAATGGGTAAATTAAACGTACGTGCGCGTGGTTTACTTTTAAACCGTCCGCTTCAAGTGACGTCATCGCCTCTTCAATCGTGCCGCGCGTCGAGTTAAAGCCGACAAGTAATACGTCCGCCTCGTCATGTGGTGCGTTCACATGCACTGGGTTGTCAAAGCGTAAATGCTCTAATTTACGGAAACGTTTATCCATTTGTGCACGACGGTTACCTGTCGCTTCAGATGGCTTCCCTTGCTCGTCATGCTCAACACCCGTTACGTGGTGAATGCCACCTTTTACACCTGGTAATACGCGTGGTGATACGCCGTCTTCTGTCACTTCGTAGCGCTTGAAGTATTCTTTCGTTTCTTCGTCTTCTACGCTGTCGACGATTTTGCCGCGACGGATTTCAACTTTACTGTAATCAAATGGCTCTACTGTTTGCTTACCAAGTGATAGTTGTAAATCGGTAATAATAATGACTGGTAATTGTAATTCTTCCGCGATGTTAAACGCTTGAATTGTATCGTAAAACGCTTCTTCACCGTTTGATGGCGCGATAACGACTTTCGGAATTTCACCATGTGTGCCGTATACCATGGCCATTAAATCTGATTGTTCTTGCTTCGTCGGTAAACCTGTTGAAGGGCCACCACGCTGCGTATCAACAATGACAAGCGGCTGCTCCGTCATCCCTGATAAACCGATTGCCTCCATCATTAATGACAGACCAGGACCTGCTGATGCTGTAAATGCGCGCACGCCACCGAAGTTTGCACCGATTGCCATCGTTGCTGCTGCGATTTCATCTTCTGTTTGAATAACCGCTCCGCCAACAAGTGGTAGCTTTTTAATCATGTATTCCATAATTTCAGAAGCTGGTGTAATCGGGTATGCTGCCATGAAGCGAGAGCCTGCTGCTAACGCGCCAAAAGCAACTGCATCGTTTCCAATCATAAACATGCGGCGCTTGCCGTCTGCTGGCTGTAGCTCCCATGCACCGACGCGCTCGCCAATTTGTGCGACTACTTCTTCACGCCCACGCTTGATCGCCTCTAAGTTTTTCGCTACGACTTCTTCGCCTTTACGACCGAAAATTTCGTCTACTACACTTTGGAATACCGATTCATCTAAGTTTAATAGCGCAGCCGTCGCACCAATTGCGACCATGTTTTTCATAAGAGATGTCCCAAGCTCCGATGCGATTTCTGTAAAGCCAATTGCATACATTGGTGCTTTACTATCTTCTGGATTTACTGGGTTGAACTTCGCATCTGCTAAAATGATGCTTGATTCCGTTAACTCTTTATAGTTCACATCGATCGTTTCTTGGTCAAACGCGACTAATATATCTAAATCGTCTGCAATCACCTGTACTGGTGTTGGACGTACTGTAATTTTATTGTTCGTGTGGCCACCTTTAATGCGAGAAGAGAAATGACGATAGCCGTATAAGTGATAGCCTAAACGGTTCATTGCCGTTGAGAAAATTTCACCTGTTGACTCGATCCCTTCACCTTGTTGCCCACCGACTTTCCACGAAAGCTGATGTAACATGTAAACATCTCCTTAATTATATATATAAAATTCCTTCATAAGTTTAACATGAACATTCGTGTTAAACTATCGTTTCTCGCGCTTTTTTCTAAATTTCAGTCAATAGGCCGAAATAGATTTATGGAAAAAAGTCAGAATTTTGTCACTTTACTTTTCGTAGTGGGTTATCTTTTTTAACTACTAACGTATCATCAAAGCAATTCGCGCTCTCCGCCTGAGCCTGCAAAACGCACGCAATCTCATTCGTCATGCTTTGGCACGAACCGCTACGTAGAACGAAATAACACGAAGCATACGCAACTAAAAAAAGCTACACAACAATAAGGCTGTCCCTATTGTCGTATAGCTTTCAATCATTACGCTTCAAACGGATAATCTGCGTTAATGTAAATGCGTTCTTGTCGAAGCGCCTTGCCTGTTTTATCGTCAATTTCAACGAAGAAGCCGCTCAGCACGTCGCGTCCTTTTTTCGGTACTTCAAAGCGCTGAGGCATTTGTGTTTGGAAGCGGTAAATGACATTTTCTTTCGTCATACCTAAAATTTCATCGTACGGACCTGTCATACCAACGTCAGTAATGTACGCTGTGCCGCCTGGGTAAATGCGCGCGTCCGCTGTTTGTACGTGCGTATGCGTGCCAACAACTACTGATGCACGACCGTCTAAATGCCAGCCGAGCGCGATTTTTTCACTCGTCGCTTCCGCATGGAAATCGACGAACACGAGCGGTGAAATTTTCTTCGCTTCTGCAATGAGTTCATCTGCTTTTGCGAACGGATCGTCATGCGGCGGTAAAAATGTGCGTCCGTGTAAGTTAATAACTGACATCGTTACGCCGTTTTTCGAAATTTGTACCATGCCTTTACCTGGTGCTTCTGGCGAAAAATTTGCTGGGCGAATTAAATAGTCCGCATCGTCAATAAATTCAAAAATGTCGCGGTTATCCCACGTATGGTTCCCCATCGTAATGACGTCAACGCCCATTTGTAATAAATCATTGTAAATGCTTTGCGTAATGCCGCGACCTGCTGCTGCGTTTTCGCCGTTTGCAATAACAACATCGACCGCATACTTACGCTTTAAGCGCGGTAAATATTTTTCCACAGCGTCGCGACCGATTGAGCCGACGATATCGCCGATAAATAAAACTTTCATATAATCACTCTTTCTCCAATAGATATACGTATTATAGCGTTTTTTCAAGTCGTTGTAAAAAAGCGCACAAAAAAGACGCGAAACGACATGTATCGTTTCGCGCCTTTTCGTTACATTATTTTACTGTAACTGCGTACGTTAATGATGTGTTGTTTGAGAATACAACTTTCACGTTTGCTGGTTGTAAATCTTTCACAAGCTTGTCGCCACCTAACTCATCGTACGCTTCTACTGCTGCGACTTTCACCTTACTTGCTAAGTTAGCTAACGACTCATTTGACGTTTTATTTGCAGGTACTGTAATAGCTTTTGTTACGTTATTGACTGTTACAGTCACTGTTGATAACGCATCTAAAGCTTCTACTTGTGAATCCGTAACATTTGCTAACGCTTCTTGTGCAAATGCCATTAAACCTAAGCCTTCTTGCGCTTCTGTCGCAAGTGCTGCACGTAGCTCTGCTAATGTTGCTGTATCTGTTACGTCAATTGTAATTGAGCCGCCACCTGTTGATGATGTATAGCTATACGTAATGTTTTCTACATGTTGTTGTAATTGCGCTTTATACGCTTGGAACTGCTCTGTTGCTTCTACTTTTGTTAAGAACGACTCAAAGCCTGGCTCGTAGTTTGTTGTTGTCGTTCCGCCGCCTGAGCTGCCGCCACCTCCACCTGAGCTACCGCCACCGCCTGTTGATGGTGGGTTTACTACTGGTGGATCCACTACTGGTGGTGTCGTCGGCTCGTATTCCGTCACTGGAATATCGTCTACATTCGGTAAGCCTGTAATGACGTCTGATGGTTTCACACCTTTTGGTACTGTAATACCGCCGACGTTGTTTGTGCCGCTGAATGCTGCGTTTGCATCTACACCAAACGTAATGTTGTCGATATCGCTATCTGTAATTGTCACTTTTACTTTGTCAGCAACTTTCACATCTTTTGCATCTGCATTTTTTAACGTAATGCCGTCTGCTCCAATTTCAATTGCTTCAACTGCTAAATTTTGCGCATCAAACGTCGTGTTCGCTGCTTTTAATTTTAGCGATTTTACATTTTTAATGACGTTGCCTGTTTTTGATTTTTGTACAGTTAACACAATTTCAGCGCCAAGTAATGCCGCTTCATTTGCTTCACCGAAAAATGCCGCCCATTGACTATCTGCTGCATATTCAACACCGCCGATTGTCACGACGCCGTTTTCAATTTTCGTAATGGTACCTGTTACTTCAACAAGCTCAAACTCCACCGCATCTTCAGCACGGATGATGAATGATGCTAATTGCGCGCGCGTTACGTTTTCACGTGGACTATACGTAGTAGCTGTTGTACCAACTGTTACGCCGTGATCGTATAACGCTTCGATATCATTTCTGTACTCAGATAACGCGATGTCCGTAAATGGCGCTACGTTTTCATCTTGCTCTAGCTTAAATGCACGCGTTAAAATTTTCGCCATATGCCCACGTGTTAACGTCGCATCTGGGCGGTACGTGCCATCTTCATAGCCGTCGATAATGCCTTCATCTACTAATGCAGCAATTGCACCGTAATATTGGAAGCTCGTTTTAATATCTGTAAAGTTTGGATTTTCAACATTTACTGTATCTAACCCTAAAATACCCGCAATCATTTTCGCAGCTTGTCCACGCGTTACCGCTTGACCTGGCTTAAATGTACCATCAGGAAACCCTTGAACGATGTTACGCTCTGCTAACTCGTTAATCGTTTCAAAATGTCCGTGTGTCGTCGGTACGTCTGGAAACACTTGTGCTGCTTCCGTCGTCGGCACAGCTACAACTGAAGCTGTCAATGCAGCAGCAGTTGCTGTTGCGATAAATTGATATCGTTTTTTCATGATAAAATTCCCCCTTTTATCTATATACAATTTTATCACATATACTGCCTTTGAAAAGAAATATTTGGATAATTATGATGAATTATATAAAAAAGGTAGCAAGATGTTAACATCCCGCTACCTTTTTTCTTATTACTTCGCGTATTCAACCGCGCGTGTTTCACGCAATACGGTAATTTTAATATGCCCTGGATAATCGAGTTCTTCTTCAATACGCTTGCGAATATCCCGCGCTAAGCGATGTGCTGATAAGTCGTCAATTTTGTCAGGCTGTACGATAATGCGCACTTCACGACCTGCTTGAATGGCAAATGATTTTTCAACGCCGTCATATGACTCTGAAATTTCTTCTAGCTTCTCTAGACGACGAATGTAGTTTTCAAGCGTCTCACTGCGCGCACCTGGACGAGCTGCTGATAAAGCGTCTGCTGCTGCAACGAGCACTGCAATAACCGATGTCGCTTCCACATCACCATGATGCGATGCGATACTGTTAATAACAACGGGGTGCTCTTTATATTTCGTCGCAAGCTCCACGCCGATTTCAACGTGGCTACCTTCGACTTCATGGTCAATTGCTTTCCCGATGTCATGCAGTAAGCCTGCTCGTTTTGCAAGTGTTACGTCCTCGCCAAGCTCGGCTGCAAGTAATCCCGCTAAATGCGCCACTTCGATCGAATGCTTTAAAACGTTTTGACCATAGCTCGTACGATACTTCATACGTCCTAAAATTTTCATTAAATCTGGGTGTATGTTATGAATTCCTACTTCGAAAATCGTTTGCTCGCCTGTTTCGCGAATTTGCTCATCCACTTCACGGCGAGATTTCTCAACCATCTCTTCAATACGCGCTGGGTGAATACGACCATCCTGCACAAGCTTTTCTAATGCAAGACGTGCTGTTTCACGACGAATTGGATCGAATCCTGATAAAATTACTGCTTCTGGTGTATCGTCAATAATTAAATCAATACCAGTTAACGTTTCAAGTGTTCGAATGTTTCGACCTTCACGACCGATAATTCGACCTTTCATTTCATCATTCGGTAATGTGACAACCGACACAGTCGTTTCTGCAACGTGATCTGCCGCAAAACGTTGTAACGCAAGCGATAAAATTTCACGCGCTTTTTTATCTGACTCTTCTTTTGCACGTAGCTCAAACTCTTTTGTCATCGTCGCGATATCTGCTGTTAGCTCTTGCTCGACTTCACGTAAAATAATTCCTTTTGCTTCTTCACGTGTTAACGCCGAAATACGCTCTAGCTCAGATTGTTGCTGTGCAACGAGTTGTTCCACTTTGCTTTCCATCTGCTCAAGTTGCTGTTGTCTTTCAGCGACGTTTTGATCTTTACGCTCTAACCCTTCTTCTCTCTTATTTAGAGCTTCATCCTTACGATCTAAGTTTTCTTCTCTTTGTAATAAGCGATTTTCTTGCTTTTGAAGCTCGAAACGACGTTCACGAATATCGTTTTCGGCATCAGTTCGAAGTTTGTGAGTTTCATCCTTAGCTTCAAGTAGTGCTTCCTTCTTTAAAGCGTCTGCCTCTCGCTTTGCTTCATCAACAATTTGGTCGGCAATAAATTTTGCACCATTTACTTTTGATTCATTCACTTGTTTCACGTAGAAATAAACAACAACGGCACCGACGATGATTCCAAGCATAGCGGAGATGATGATTGTAATGATTTCTGGCATTCGAACACCTCCTCTTGCTAATGTCAGCTCATGTTCAATTGATGTACGCTTTTTATGCGTCATTTCATTTCAAATGTAAGAAATTATACTTCTCAATTGTAAATGTAATGTTGCCAAACTGTCAAGGAGCGGCAACGGTTCGCTTTACTTCGGCGTAGTGTTTACAGTCGCTATGAGATGAGAAAAAGGCAAAGCTAAAACAGTTCAGCTTTGCCCTCCATTTATTATTCTTCCTCTAGTACGTCCGCGTCATGAGAATCGTTCTTTTCAATCACCGGTGCTACACCTTCACCAATGCCATGATAAATGCGAATTTTCTCCGCTACGTCTTCACGAATATGTGGATTATCTTTTAAAAATTGCTTCGCGTTTTCGCGCCCTTGCCCGATTCGTTCGCCATTGTATGAATACCACGAACCGCTCTTTTGAATAATATCAAGCTCTGCACCAAGGTCCACAATTTCACCCTCTTTTGAAATCCCTTCACCGTACATAATGTCGACTTCAACTGTGCGGAACGGTGGTGCTACTTTATTTTTCACTACTTTCACTTTCGTTTTGTTACCGATAATTTCTGTACCTTGCTTAATCGCCTCTGCACGACGCACTTCTAAACGAACAGATGAGTAGAATTTTAGCGCACGACCACCTGTAGTCGTCTCTGGATTTCCGAACATAACACCGATTTTTTCACGGATTTGGTTAATAAACACGGCCAATGTATTTGATTTATTAATCGCACCTGACAGTTTACGTAATGCTTGAGACATTAAACGCGCTTGTAACCCCATGTGCGAGTCACCCATTTCGCCTTCGATTTCGGCCTTTGGTACTAATGCAGCAACTGAGTCAACAACGATAATATCAATTGCACCTGAGCGCACTAATGCTTCTGCAATTTCTAACGCTTGCTCACCTGTATCTGGTTGAGATAATAATAAGTCATCAATTTTAACGCCTAGTTTTTGTGCGTATTCCGGATCTAACGCGTGCTCTGCATCAATAAATGCTGCTGTTCCACCGTTTGCTTGTACTTCTGCAATCGCATGTAACGCAAATGTCGTTTTACCTGAAGATTCTGGACCGTAAATTTCAATAATACGTCCTTTTGGATAACCACCAATACCTAATGCAATATCTAACGCTACCGAACCTGATGGTGTTGCACTTACTTTACGGTCTGTCGCCTCACCAAGTTTCATAACCGAACCTTTACCAAATTGTTTTTCGATTTGCTTTAACGCCATTTCTAACGCTTGTTTACGATCGCTCATATGCTGCATTTCCTCCTTCGTTCTTCTCCATTACTATAGTTAAAGTATAACTCGTTTCATTGAAACATTCAAGTAAAAAGCGAACATATTTTCGCTTTTTATAAAAATACTATTTTAGGCGTATTCATTGCAAAATGTAGTCAAATACGCTATATGACGCGCTTTTCACACTCTTTATTATACGGGAAAACACATGAAATCTGGAGCAAAACGACTTGAGCCGGAGCATACACGCTCTTTATTTTTCACATAAAAAAGAGGTGTGCAGCAGTTCTGTTAACTGATTGCCCACCTCCATCATTTACTTTTCATAACCGTTTGCAACGAGCTGCTGCATAATATAATGACATGCATATTTCACCGTACGAATGCGGTTTGTATTACGCATACCACTTAAATTTAACTTGTACGTCTTCACATCACCTTGTACGTCGATGCCAATGAAAACTGTTCCAGGTGGCTGGTCGCCGTGTGAATTCGGTCCAGCTGCACCCGTTAAACCGATGCCGATATTTGTTTGGAACTTATCGCGCACACCGATCGCCATCGCTGCTGCAACTTCTGCACTCACAACAGAATGCTGCTCAATTAATGCGCGGTCGATGCCGAGCTGCTGTACTTTCACGTCCTCGTTGTAGGCGACGACGCCACCTGCAAGCACTGCGCTCACACCGTTAATTTCAGCGAGCTCTGCTTGGAATAGCCCTGCTGTTAAACTTTCCGCGGCGGCAATCGTTAGCTCGTGACGCTGTAGCATTTCAACCGTTTTTGACACGATCGTATCGTCGTTCACACCGTATTGGTACTGTCCAACGATTGCTTGTAGCTGCTTCGTCATATCCTCATTTAATTGCGTCGCCTCGGCAATCGTTTTTGCCTTCGCTGTAATGCGCAGTTTCACTTCACCAGCTGATGCAAGCGGTGCAACAGTCGGATTCGTTTGCGCATCTAAAATATGTTGAATGCGCAGTTCTAGCTCTGCCTCGCCAATGCCAAAAAAGTGCATAACGTGCGATAAAATAATGCTTTCATCATCGCAAAGCTTCGCGGCTAAATACGGCTTCGCTTCAAATTGGAACATCGGCTCTAGCTCGTGTGGCGGTCCTGGAAACAGCATGTATGTATGCGTTTCTGTTTCAAGCGCCATTCCTGGAGCCATACCGTTTTTATTTGGAAACACGTGACTTCCTTCTAATACGAGCGCCTGCTTTTTGTTATTTTCTGTCATGACGCGATTGCGCGATGCGAAAAACTGCTCAATCGACTGCATTGCCATTTCGTCCGTTACAAGCTTACGTCCGACGACACGCGCAATCGTCTCCTTCGTTAAATCATCTTTCGTCGGCCCAAGCCCACCTGAGAAAATGATGACGTTCGCACGCTTTTGTGCAATCGCCACCGCCTCCTCTAAACGTTGTGGGTTATCCCCAACAACGGTATGATAATACACGTTAATGCCAAGCTCGCTTAAATGCTGCGATAAAAACTGTGCGTTCGTATTTGTAATTTGCCCAAGTAGTAACTCTGAGCCTACTGCGATGATTTCTGCATTCACAAAAAAGTCCCCTTTACTTGTTTGTTAATAGTGCGTGACGGTTCGGATAAAAATAACCCCATCCTGACCATACTGTAAAGAACAATGACACGTAAAGCATAATTAAATCAAATCGAATGTCAATTAACGTAAAAATTGTATTGTTTAATAACAACGCTGAAATAGCAACAATCTGCGTCCACGTTTTAATTTTCCCTAAGTTGTTTGCTGCAACAACTTCGCCACCACCTGCTAGCACAAGTCGTAATCCTGTCACCGCAAACTCACGGCTAATAATTAAAATGACTACCCATGCAGGTGCATATTGCATTTCAACAAGTAAAATAAGCGCGGCTGAAACGAGCAACTTATCTGCAAGCGGGTCTAAAAATTTCCCTAAGTTTGTGACTAAATTGTATTTACGTGCGTAATATCCGTCTACCCAATCTGTTGCCGATGCAAAGATGAAAATTAATGCACCGATGAACTGACTAACGCCAATGTCAGCTCCGATAAACGTCATGTTGCCCCATCCAAAATCGAACATAATAAAAATCATGAAGACTGGAATTAATAAAATACGTGACACCGTAATTTTATTTGGAATGTTCATGTTCGTTAACACCTTTCGTTTTAAATGTCGTCTTGCCTCTTTAATAAGACACCACGCAACTACGAGAGCTGCGTGGAGACGAATCGTTAGTTATGATTGTACATATTAGAAAGGAAATAGCCATAATGCGATGACTATTTCCTTTCAAAATAATGACTCGAAATTATTCAGCAAATTGAATAATAATATTTTGCGTGACGATATTTTGTGCGTATTGTAGTTCTTCGCCATTTACAAATACTTTTGCCTTCGTCGAGTCACCTAAACGAATGCGGGCAAAGCGGTTTGCCGTTGCATCGAATTCGACAACTTCACCGTTATCGTAAGCACGTGCATCTACTTGCTCAGCTGCACTTGCATTTCGAATACCGATCCATGTTAAACCATACGCTTCAACGCGTAAATTCATCGTATCCGTATTAGAAAGTGTATAAATTGTCGTTACACCATCTGCTTGAATTTCACCTTGAGGAAGTGTTTGCGCTGGTGCTGCTGGTTCCTCAATCGCTTCCTCTTCGTTTTGTTCACCGTCTTCTACAACGCCTGCTTCTGTCGGATCTTTTTCCACATATTCAACTTCAGGTGCTTGTTCTTTCTCAACTGCTGTATCATTGCCGAGCTTCTTTTGTAAGAAAATCCAAAATACGACAAATAACACAATAATGAATAGTGCGACAATAATTTTCGGCATTGCTTCGACTAGTTTACTTGATGAACGAGAGATTTTTCGACGATTAGGTGTACTTTGAATTGAGCTTGTCACTTCTTCTGTGCTTGCTTCTGGAAGATCCAGTTTGTACGTTACTAATAATTCTTCATAGTTTAAGCCGACCGCTTCCGCATATTGCTTCACAAAAGCACGAACGTAAAACGCGCCGGGCATCATGTCAAAATTGCCTTCTTCAATTGCTTGTAAATAGCGCTTTTGAATCTTTGTAATATCCTGTAAATCGTCTAACGATAATTGCTTTACAAGACGCGCTTCCCTCAAGCGACTTCCAATATCATTCACCAATAACACCTACTTTACTTAAAAATTAAAACCATCAAACCCTCCGCCAAATCCACTAAAGCTACCGAAATCGGATTGTTTTTGATTTTGCTCTAAAATTTCAAATGTAATTTCCTCTTCTGGATGATGACGCAGCTCAATAATATAATCAAAATCATCAAGCGTATATTCCGAATTTTGCACGAATATATCCGGATGCTCGATTACTTTCGTTGTAGGAAAGCTCATCATTTCTCGCACTAGCTGCAAGTGACGCTCATCGCCTGAACGTCGCGTTACAACGCCGTCTAAAATAAAGACGTTATCCGTGCTAAATTCATCCCCAAGCAGTTTATTACGCAACGTTTGCTTAATCATTGTAGACGATAAAAAAATCCATCGCTTATTTGCACAGACGCTTGCCGCCACGATCGACTCGGTTTTTCCAACGCGTGGCATCCCACGAATCCCAATCATTTTATGACCATCTTTTTTAAAGATTTCCGCTAAAAAATCAACTAAAATACCTAGCTCGCTCCGCACAAAGCGAAATGTATTTTTTTCGTCGCTATCTTTCGGAATATAATGACCGTGACGTAGTGCTAAATGGTCACGCAACTTCGGCTGACGAAACTTTGTTACATGTATATGCTCCATCGTTGAAACAATCGAGCGAAAGCGATCAATGGATTCCTCGCGTTCTGCTGACAACAACATACCTCGATGAACCTCATCAATCCCATTAATCGTTACAATATTCACACGCAGCATACCTAACAGTGATGAAATATCGCCAAGTAGCCCTGGGCGATTGACTTGAATTTCGTACTCAAAATACCATTCATTCATGAACATCAACTCCTTTATGATGCGTGTGCACGCGGTTGCTTCTATTTATCATCATATCCGATTTTCTACCTATTGAAAAGTTCCATTCATGATATTTCAGGGCGTTTTAATAGAAAATTCGCTAAAAATCTCATAAACCTTACTTTCATGAAACGACATGTTCCTTTATATGTACCAACCGCCGTTTATTCGCACGCATTGCCCTGTAACGTAACGCGTCGCATCGCTCATATAAAATGCGACCATATGTGCAACTTCGTCTGGCTCTCCTGCTCGCTGCATCGGAATGTCCGCGAGTAGCTCCTGCTGCTCGTCCTCACTCAAATGCCCATTCATATTCGTATGAATGAATCCTGGTAAAATGGCGTTAACACGAATGCTCGGTGCGACCTCTTGTGCATATGCCTTCACAAATGCATGCTGTGCCCCTTTTACTGCTGAGTACGCCACTTCAAACGATGCCCCTGCCTCGCCCCAAATGGAGCCGATGACGACAATCGAGCCGTTCGCCTGACGCAACTTCGAGCTAAGAAGCGCACAAAGACGCATCGGATTTTGTACGTGAACGCGCCATAACGCATCCATCACCTCGACGCTCGTATCGTCTAGCATGCCGTAATATGCCTGCCCGTTCGCAAAAACGATGGCATGAAGCGAAAAAATGTGCGGTACAAGCTGCTCTGCGCCGTCTGCAACGCTAAAGTCAGCTTGTACCGTCATAAATTCCTGCTCGCGGTAGTTGCTTGCTAGCTCGTGATACAATGCATCGATGCGGTCTTTCCCTTTGTAATACTGCAAATAAAGCGACCAGCCATCTTGCGCTAAGCGGCGACAAATCGCTTGACCAATCGCACCCGATGCACCGACGACGAGCGCAAATCGCTTATGCATGCTGCTCCATCGGCAATACAGTGAAAATCGTTTGCTGGTCTTGCCCTTGAATGGACGTTAACGCTTCTTGAATGTCGTCAAATGTTAATTGCTCAAGCGTCGGTACAGCATCAAATAAGTTCATGTCGTTAAATTTATAACGTGTAAATGAGTTTGCAATAAATTCAATCGAGTTCATCGCGCGTAAATAGAAGCCAATTTTTTTGCGTTTCATGCGCTCAACGTCCTCTGCTGTAAACGGCAATGCCGACTCAGCCGCCTTTAGCTCCTGCTGAATTTCCTCGATTAAACGCGCTGGCTCTGACGTATCGGAACCGATTAAACCAAATCCAAACCCTTCTTCAAGTGAGAAATCTTGCCCGAACGACTCGTCGATTAAATCCGCCTCGTATACGCGCGTGTAAAACGGTGATGTGCGTCCGAACAATAGCTCAAAGCCGATGTTCATTGCTAGCTCGTGCTTTAACATGTCCGCACCTTGTAAATGCACCGTTTTCGCCTTTAAGCCGAGCATCACTTTTGGCTTTTGCACGTCCATATGCAGCGTTCGTTCCTTCACCGCAACATGCGTCGGCTCCTCGTCGAAATGACGGTTAAGCGGCGTCGGCTCTTGGAATTCCTTGCTCGCTTGGTCGTTGCGAATGAAGTCCATCATTTCTTCAGGCTCCACTGCCCCAATGACAAATAGCAACATATTCGACGGATGATAAAACGTGTTGTAGCACGTATATAAATGCTCCGCTGTAATGCCGTCAATCGTTTCAATCGTTCCAGCGATGTCGATTTTTACTGGATGATTATGATACATATTTTCAATCGTGCCGAAATATTGACGCCAATCTGGTTGGTCATCGTACATCGTAATTTCTTGCCCGATAATGCCTTTTTCTTTGTTGACCGTTTCTTCTGTAAAGTACGGCTGCTGCACGAAATCAAGCAGCGTTTTCGTGCTGTCGTAAATGTGGTTTGTGCCTGAGAATAAATACGCTGTGCGCGTAAATGACGTAAATGCGTTTGCCGATGCACCGAGCTCACTAAATTTTTGGAACACATCGCCGTCTTCCTTTTCAAACATTTTATGCTCTAAAAAATGCGCGATGCCGTCTGGTACGGTAATCATTTCTTCCTCACCAATTGGCACGAACGTACGATCAATCGAACCGTATTTCGTCGTGAACGTCACGAATGTTTTCGAAAACCCTTTTTTCGGTAAAATGTATACGTCTAAGCCGTTGTCGAGCTTTTCGTAATAAAGCGTTTCGTCTAGTTGTTCAAATGTAATTTTCTCCATTATTCTTGCTCCTTCCCACTTAAGAAGTAAACTTTCTCAAGCGTTACGTACTTCGCCATACGCGCGACGTCATCTAACGTAATGCGATCCCAACGAGCCGCCCACGTGTCGATCGAAAATTGCTCGTCTAACTCTTTGTATTGGTCGTACACTTCAATTTGACCTCGTGCCGAATCAAGTGCCTCTTTTAATTGATTTGTTAACATCGCCTTCGTTTGCGCTAGCTCAAGCTCGGTCATATCACCTTGCTGCATCGCTGTTAGCTGCTGTTGAATTAACGTGTATGCTTTTTCCTCATTCGCCGCTTCAATGCCAGCTAATACAAATACTAAGCCGTAATGCCCTGAGTATGAGCTTGACGCGTAGTACGCTAAGCTTTCTTTCTCGCGTACGTTCATAAATAGCTTCGCATGTGGGTAGCCGCCGAACATGCCGTTAAATATTTGCATCGCCGCAAAGTCGTCGTCGCCAAAGCGTACTGATGTGCTATAGCCAATATGTAGCTTCCCTTGCTTCATGTCCTGCTGCTCACGTACGTATTCAAATTCCGTCGTGCTTGCCGGAATCGCTTCAAGTGGCTGTGCATCACGATCTGCAAATGGTAGCTCTTGCTTTAGACGCGTCGCCATTTCATCAGGCTGTACATCGCCGACAACGTAAATATCGATGCGATCGTGTAAAAGCATGTCGTGATACGCTGCTGTTACGTCCGCCACAGTTAACGCTTTTACCGCTTCAAGCGAGCCGTTCGCTGAAATTGAAGCGGCGTGATTTGGACGCATTAGCTTCGTTAACTGCTGCTGTGCATAGCGCGTTTTATCATCAAAAATCGATTGAATGCGCTGCACGACCATTTCGCGCTCACGGTTGACGATTGCTTCTTTGAATTGCCCTGCTTCGTCCACATTCGGCTCAAAAACCGACGTATGAATTGTTTGTAGCACTTCTTGTAACACGTTCGCATTTTTTAAATATTGGTCGTTTACCGTTTCAACATTTAATAATACCGTATGCTCATTGCCACGCTTTGCCGTATCAAAATATAACACCGTGCCGTATAAATCGTCTAAGTAGCTACGGAATGCCGCCGTCGTATCGTACTTTGCGTTGCTATGCTGTAAAACGTTCGTTAACACTGTACGTGCAGCTGCCGCCTCGTCCGTTAACGGAGCACGCCATTTAATTGAGAAGTTTACCGTTTTAAATTGTGTTGTTGGATGTACATGAAGCTGCACACCTTTTGCTAATTGGATTGTTGTAAACAAAATCCGATTCCTCCTTCGAAAACGAATATACATCGTCTTAGTTATCATTACGGTGGTCGCTACATGCGGCTCGCTTTCCTGGGGCGTGGCTTGAGCCTCCTCGCTGTTCGTTCCTCACAGCTGTGGGGTCTCAAGTCTCACGCTTTTCCCCAAGGAGTCTCGCCGCAAAGCTCCCACCTATTGAATCTCACAACATCATGCGTGTATACGTATACATAAAACTACATTTCATCACTCATTTAATTACACCTTCTATTACAAACAGCGCATTTTCATTGTCGTGATGAACGCTAAAAAAGCATGTCTATAGCATTGTACCGCAAAGTAAAAAAACGAGCGAATACTTTGTATGTATTCGCTCGCTTTTCTTTTTATCGTTTTCCTTTAATATACGGTGTACCAGATGCTTTTGGCGCGATTGCTTTGCCGATGAAGCCAGCAAGCGCTAAAATTGTTAGTACGTACGGTAAAATTTGTAAGTATACAGCCGGAATGTCTTGAATATATGGAATTTGGTTTCCTGCGATACTAAGCGTCTGTGCTACCCCGAAGAATAATGCTGCACCAAGCGCCCCAAGTGGATGCCATTTACCGAAAATGACAGCAGCAATCGCCATGAACCCTTGTCCTGCAATAGTTGATGCTGAGAAGTCTAGCGTAATCGTTTGCGCATATACTGCACCACCGATACCGCCAAGTGCTCCTGAAATGAGTACGGCGATGTAGCGCATTTTCGCTACGTTCACACCCATCGTATCTGCTGCCATCGGGTGTTCCCCGACTGCACGTAAACGTAGACCAAATGGCGTTTTATAAATGACAAACCATGCAACGATTGCTACTCCAAATGCTAATAGCGACGTGCTATATACATTTTGGAACAATAATGGCCCGAAAAACGGAATATTTGCTAACGGAAACCAATTGATGCCCCAAAGCTCAAACCCATCCATCTCAAAACGTTGAATGGAATTGGCGATCATATCCGTTTGCCCTTTATCGTAAATTAACTTTACTAAGAAAATCGTTACTGCTGCACCGAGCATGTTCAGCGCAACCCCTGTTACCGTTTGGTCAGCGCGGAACGATACCGCCGCTACTGCTAATAGTAGAGAGAACACCGCACCAGCAACGAGTGCTGCTAAAATCGCGAACCAGATAACGTTTGGACCTATCGCCTCTCCGTATTCTAAGTTCACATAAATACCAGTGAATGCACCAACGACCATGATCCCTTCTAAACCGATGTTGACAACACCTGATCGCTCGGAGAACACGCCACCGATTGCCGTAAAAATTAATGGTGTTGCGTACAGAATCGCTGAAGGAATGATGAAGTATAAAATGTCTAATCCACTCATCTTAGTTGCCCTCCTTCTTTGATCCAAATTTTTCTAAAAGTAAACGAATAACGTAACCACATGCAACGAAGAAAATAATTAAGGCGATAATAATCGATACAATTTCTTCTGGAATGCCGGCTTCGTTTGGCATGTTCAGTGCGCCGTATTTTAATGAACCAAATAACGTTGCCCCAAACACGACCCCAAGTGGCGTGTTCGCACCAAGTAGTGCTACGGCGATTCCGTCAAAGCCGACACCTGTAAATCCTGCTTTAATCGATGCATTTTGGAACGTACCGAGCGCTTCCATCGCACCGGCAAGACCGGCGAACATACCTGAAATTGTCATTGCTAAAATGATGTTTTTCTTTACGCTCATCCCTGCGTACTCAGCAGCATTTTGGTTGAAACCTACTGCTTTTAGCTCGTAACCGCGTGTCGTTTTTTCGAGTAGGAACCACATAACAAGCACCATCGCTAGCGCTACTAAAATCCCTAAGTGAAGACTTGAATTGTCGGTCATATCACGTAGCCACTGTGCACGTAATGTCGCAGTTGGTAAAACCGTTTCAGTTTTGAAACCGCCATCTGATAATGATTTAATAATTGCGTTCGTAATGTAAAGTGCTGTGTAGTTTAACATAATTGACGAAATAACTTCGTGCACATTTAAGCGTGCTTTTAAGAACCCGACTAATAATGCCCATAAACCACCAGCTACTGCTGCTGCGATAATCGCAAGCGGCAAGTGAATTACTCGTGGTAGCTCTACTGCATATCCTACCCACGCAGCAGCTAACCAACCCATTAATAATTGCCCTTCAACCCCGATATTGAATAAGCCTGTGCGGAACGCGAACGCTACCGCTAAACCTGCTAAAATGTATGGTGTAATTTGACGAATCGTATTCCCAATTGAGTACGAATCTCCAAAAATCCCGTTCCATAACGCTGTGTAGCCTTGCACCGGATCATAGCCTGATACGAGCATAACAACTGCACCGACGACTAAACCGACAATGATTGAAATAGCTGGAACGAGAATATTTACGATACGATTTGACATCATTCCGTTCCTCCTTTTGTAAGCGAATCTGGTTGTTGACGCGTCTCGCCCGCCATTAATAAACCAAGCTCCTGCTCGCTCGTTAACTTCGGATAAACTGTATCGACAATTGTACCGTCATAAATAACGGCGATGCGGTCTGATACGTTCATTACTTCATCAAGCTCGAATGAAATGAGCAGTACCGCTTTTCCTTTATCGCGTTGCTCGATTAAGCGTGAGTGAATAAACTCAATTGCCCCAACGTCTAAGCCACGCGTCGGCAATGCCGCAATAAGTAAGTCTGGATTACGATCTACTTCACGACCGATAATCGCCTTTTGTTGGTTACCACCTGATAGCGCACGTGCAGGCGTCATTTCACCTTGCCCTGTACGCACGTCGTATTCCTCAATAACTTGACGCGCTTTTTCGCTAATTTTTTTATAATCCATGACGAAGCCTTTTGAAATTGGTGGCTTGTAATACGTTTGAAGCGCGATGTTATGTCCGATTGGGAAATCGAGTACTAAGCCGTGCTTATGACGGTCTTCTGGAATATGCCCAACCCCCGCTTCTGTAATCGAACGCGGCTTTAAGTTCGTAATGTTTTGACCGTTTAGCGTAATCGTACCGCTCTTTACTTTACGTAAACCAGTAAGCGCCTCGATTAGCTCTGACTGACCGTTGCCATCAATACCAGCAATGCCGACAATTTCGCCGCGACGCACATTTAAGTTTAAATTCACAACTTTATCGATACCGCGGTAATCTGAAACGACTAAATCTTTTACAACTAGTACGTCCTCACCTGGTGTCGCCTCTGTTTTTTCTGTTTTAAACTCTACTTGACGACCGACCATTAATTCCGCTAGCTCGTTTGGATTCGTTTCCGCTGTAACAACTGTGCCGATTCCTTCACCTTTACGAATGATCGTTACGCGGTCTGACACTTCCATAATTTCTTTTAGCTTATGCGTAATGATGATGATTGATTTTCCTTCTTTAATAAGAAGGCGCATAATTTGAATAAGCTCCTCAATTTCTTGCGGTGTTAATGATGCAGTCGGCTCATCGAAAATTAACATTTCAGCGCCGCGATAAAGCGTTTTCAAAATTTCAACACGCTGCTGCATCCCGACTGAAATATCCTCGATTTTTGCATTCGGATCCACATCTAAATTGTAGCGCTCTGACAGCTCTCTTACTTTTTTAGCCGCCTTTTTAAGACTAACCATCCCAAATGTTGTCGGCTCGCTACCTAAAATAATATTTTCCGTTACGGTGAAATTTTCAACAAGCATAAAATGTTGATGCACCATGCCGATTCCTAAGTCATTTGCAATGTTCGGATTCGCAATGTTCACCTTTTTCCCGTGTACGCGAATTTCACCAGCTTCAGGCTGATAAAGTCCGAATAAGACGTTCATTAAAGTCGATTTCCCTGCACCATTCTCTCCTAAAAGTGCATGAATCTCGCCTTTTTTTAGTTGGAGCGTGATGTTGTTATTCGCTACGAAATTGCCGAATTCTTTACGGATTCCGAGCATCTCAATCACATATTCCACTGTAATCACTCCTTTAGCCATTTCAAAATTTTAATAAAAATATGATGCATATTGCGATCAATAACTTGTCAATATACATAAAAATATATGTTTGTGTAAGCAATCAAACTAATAAATTACTACATGAAAGATTTGTTTACAATCGTGTTAATTAGCCATTTAATCGGCAATTCACGTTGTCTCTTCGGCTCGTCTTAAGCCGCTGCACGCTCTTTGCCAGTACAATGCCGCGTTGATTTCCATTTTGCTGGCTGTTCACCATAACTTGGGGTTGCTTTCCACGCCGAGGCAGGCTTTCCGCGGGCATGGCTTGAGCCTGTAGTCTCAAGCTCATGCTTTTCCCGCAGGAGTCCGCCTCTTGTTCCAAGCAACATTCATGTTCAAGCGTCAACCCTAGCTTATGGTGATGAACGATTTTGCTATCAAAAACAACCAATTCAGCTACATAAAAACGGCTCATGAACAGGCTCGATTTATGTACACAAATCTTTCATCTAATAACTTAGAAAAAACATCATAGAAGCCGCGATGACCTCTATGATATTCATGTCTATAAGCGATCGTTTTACAAATTATTGAGCTGGTTTTTCTTCTGGTACAACGATTTCACCAGAAGAGATTTTTGCTGTGTAATCTTCTACAACTGCCATTACGTCAGCTGGAATTGCACCGCGAGAATCTGCTAATTGTACGCCGCCTTCTTTCAGACCGTATACAAGCGTTTCGCCACCGTTGAAGTCGCCATCTTGTGCGCGCGTAGAAATATCTACTACTGCTGCGTTAACACCTTTTAACATTGATGTTAATGTAATGTTTGTGTTTGCATCTACTTAACCTTCATCGTACTGGTCAGCATCTACGCCGATTACCCAAATGTTTGCGTTTGGATCTTTTGCTTTACGCTCTTTTGCTTCAGAGAATACACCGTTACCTGTACCACCTGCTGCGTGGAAAATAATATCTACGCCAGAAGAATACATTAAGTTTGCAGCTGTTTTACCTAAATCTGCTTTGTCGAATGCACCTGTGTATTGCACTTGGATTTCGATGTCAGGGTTTACTGCTTTTGCCCCTGCAACGTAACCAGCGTGGAAACGGTTAATTACTGGAATATCAACGCCACCTACGAAGCCGATTTTACCAGTTGTAGACATTGTTGCCGCTACAGCACCTGCTAAAAACGCTCCTTCTTGCTCTTTGAATAGTACAGATACTACGTTCGGTGCATCAACTACGCCATCAATGATTGCTAATTTTGAATTTGTGTTTTCATTTGCAATTTCAGTCATTGCATCTTCCATCATGTAACCAATACCGAATACTAAATCGAAGTCACGACGGATTAAGTTGTTAATGTTTGTGTTGTAGTCTGCATCAGAAGCTGATTGTAAGTAGTCGAAGCCGCCGTTTCCTTTCGCTAAACCGTTTGCTTCACCGAACTCTTGAATCCCTTCCCAAGCTGATTGGTTGAATGATTTGTCATCCACGCCACCTACGTCTGTTACCATTGCTACTGAAAATGTATCTTCAGTCGTTGCTGCGCCTTCGTCAGTTGAAGAACCATTGTCCGTTGTTTCTTCGTCACCACAAGCTGCTAATACTGTACCTGCAGCTAATACTGCTGTTAATGCAAAACCAAATTTACGCTTTTTCATGTAAGAATCCCCCTAAAATTTTGTAATTAGCAGGTAATACGACAACAATGTTTTACACCCGTTTACGCACTACATGGAAGCTGAATTTATCAGCTCTAAAATAATTTTTTGAATAAAGCACTACGCGGTCTTGCTCGTCGTAGTGTAATTGCTTTAATACGAGTAACGCTGTCTCACGATTGCACTTTAATATCGGAGACGCTTTTTCATGATACCCAACAGGATCAATATATGTAACGGCGTACGCTACACGAACCGTTCCCGTTTGTTCAATTGCCTCAAAAATGGACTCCCGATGATTGCTTTGTGCAAAATCGCTCGGCAGTAAACTTGTTGGAGCTTGATCAATACAATAAACGACTGGCTCGCCATCAGCTGTACGCACTCGCTCAATTGTAATAATTTTGTCGCTCTCTGTATTTTCAAAACGTTTTAAATCATCTTCAGACGGCACCGTTTCAACAGCACTTAAAAATTCCGTTCCCGGTACCATGCCAACTTGCTCGATCATTGAAGAAATACTTGTTAACTGTTCAATGCCTGATGTAAACACTGGCTTTGGGTTAACAAACGTCCCAACACCATGTCGACGAACGATGACATTTTCCTCCTCTAATAATCGCAGTGCTTCTCGTAGCGTAGCGCGACTTACACCGAGCAGCTTCGATAACTCAAACTCAGAAGGTAATTTTTCGTTTTCTTTGAAGATTCCTTGCTCAATATCGGCTTTTAATCGATCAATTACTTGTAAATACAAATGACGATGATCCGATTTAATAGTCACCTTTTAACCACCACCAAAGTTAGAAATCAGACATCTGATGTAAAACATCCCTACTAATTGAGAAATAATATAACACTTTTCGATTTAAAAAGGAATAGTTTTAGAAATAATACATCATAATTTATTCTTTTTTCGCCAAAAAAATTGCAGGCAAAACAGAAAAAATTAATTGTCTGAATCAAGCTGCAATTTCTTTAAAACTTACTGTTAATTTATGACGTAAGAACCTTTCGTGGCTTTGATCCTTCCGGCGGCCCAACAATTCCGCGTGCCTCCATTTGATCGACGATGCGTGCTGCACGTGAATAGCCGATTTTAAACTTGCGCTGTAGCATCGATACGGACGCACTTTGTAGCTCTATAACTAAATCAACCGCCTGCAAATACAGCTCGTCTACATCATCATCAATTTGCTTTATTTCCTCATCAGTCGGAATCATACTTTCTTCGTACTGCGCCTTTTGCTGATTGATGACGTACTCGGTAATGCGTTCTACTTCTTGGTCAGATAAAAACGCTCCTTGCACGCGCGTTGGCTTTGATACACCAGCTGGCATAAACAACATATCTCCACGACCTAGCAGCTTTTCTGCCCCACCCATATCAAGAATTGTGCGTGAATCAATCGCTGATGACACGGCAAACGCAATACGTGAAGGAATGTTCGCCTTAATGATGCCGGTAATGACATCGACAGACGGACGCTGCGTCGCAATAATTAAGTGAATGCCTGCTGCACGCGCCATTTGTGCAAGACGCATAATCGCATCTTCCACCTCGTTTGACGCAACCATCATTAAATCTGCTAACTCATCGACAATGACAACGATATACGGAAGCTTCGGCTGCTTATCGCCTGTTTCTTCGTTGTGACGCATGACATAATCATTATATCCTTCGATGTTGCGCGTACTTGTATGCGAAAACAGCTCATAACGACGCTCCATTTCCGAAACGACCTTTTGAAGTGCTTGCGCCGCTTTACGTGGATCTGTCACAACTGGCGCAAGCAAATGCGGAATACCGTTATACACATTTAACTCAACCATTTTCGGGTCAATCATCATCATTTTCACTTCATGCGGCTTTGCACGCATTAAAATCGATACGATAATGCCGTTAATGCACACACTTTTCCCACTGCCCGTTGAACCAGCGACGAGTAAATGCGGCATTTTGTTTAACTGCGCCAAAATCGGCTCACCTGTTACGTCAATACCGAAGCCAATTAATAACTTTTCGTCCGGCTTGTTATTTGCGTCTGTTTCTAAAACGTCTCGCAACGTAACGACCGCGATTTCACTATTTGGCACTTCAATACCGACTGCAGATTTCCCTGGGATCGGCGCTTCAATACGAATGTCCTTCGCTGCGAGCGCTAACGCTAAATCATCTTGCAAGCTAACAATTTTGCTAATTTTATAGCCAGGCTCTGGTGTCACCTCGTATTTTGTTACCGCCGGACCGAGCAACACATTCGTTACACGCGCACGCACATTAAAGCTTTCAAACGTTTCTTCTAATCGGCGTTTATTGCGCTCTGCTTTTTTCTTTTCATCACTTTGGTCCTGTGCTTTTGAACGTTGCAACACATCGATCGTCGGTAACGTATACGACGTGTTATCTTCAGCATCTACACGCGGCGGCTTCTGTTTTGTATATTCCTTATTTTCATTTGCTCTAAACGGCTTTTCATCATTTACTCGCTCTGCAAACGTTTTAATGACAATTTCGTCTACCTCTTTTTGCGGCGACATTTCATGCATAACTGTGTCGACCTCATCAGACGAGGACGCAACGTCTTTTTTACGTTTACTGCGAGCTGGCTTTTCAGGCTTTTCAACTGCTCCTTCCGCCTTCTGTTGCTTTTTGCGCTCCTTCCACTGCACGAATTTTTCCTTCATGCTCGTGCGTAGCTCCGTCGCTTTATTCGTTACAAGCGGCATTAGCGCTTTACCACCAAATAATAGCGCACTAACGAGTAACAGCACCCACGCTAAAATTTTTGCTCCGTCTACATCAAACAATAACGACAGCACACTAAAAATAATGCCGCCGATTATGCCGCCACCGAGTGCGTTCGAGCGGTTTTCAATACCGCCTGTCGTAATGAGCAAATTCCACGTTTCCTTCAATACCGACGTCGATGCTAAATCACCCGATACAGTTAGCTGCTCAAACAATAGCGCATGGCTAAAAATAATGAAGCTCGTAAACAATAAGCCGACACCGACAACGATGCGATTTTTCAGTTTCACTTTACGTCGCATCATGAGCGCCACGGCACTTAAAATGAGCGTCGCAGGAATTAAAAAATGTAAATTACCAAAGAAAAAGCGTGCCGTCGATTGCAACGCACGTCCGACAACTCCGTATTGTTGGAAAATAACGATTGCTAATACGATTAATAAAATGCCGACAATTTCGTAAGCAAGTGGATGATATTTTTGCACTGCTTGCTCCGCTGTATGCGTGCTACTTTCTTTTTTCGCAGCAGTTGTGCGGCGGCGTACTGGCTTTTTCACCGGAGCCTCCTCCGTCTTAACCGCCGTACGCTTACGTGGTGTGCGAGTACTTTCCTTTTGTTTTTGCTGTGCCATTTCATCACCTCTTTCCTTCATGACCAGCTTTTTTCATGACGCCTATGACGACAAAAAAGTTCTCCACTCTATCGTATGGCTATTTTGAAATGTTGTCAAAGCGTATTCCTAAACAGAAAGAAACCATTCGAAAATAAAGTTCGAATGATTTCTTGTATGCTTATTGAAATTAATATTCCATAATAATCGGAATGATCATCGGGCGACGCTTCGTTTTTTGGAATAAATATTGGTTTAACGTATCACGGATTTCTTGCTTAATGTTCGTCCATTCAAACGTTTCTTTGCCAACATACTTTTCGATTACTTTGCGTGCAATGTCCGCTGACTCTTGCATAAGCTCCTCTGATTCACGTACGTAAACGAATCCACGTGATAAAATTTCTGGACCTGATGCAATTTTCTTTTGCGCGCGATTTAATGTTACGACAACGATGAAAATACCATCTTGTGATAATAATTTACGATCGCGCAATACGATGTTGCCGACGTCGCCAACTCCTGAGCCGTCGATTAATACGTTACCTGCTTGTACGCGACCGCTCATGCGCACTTTGCCATTTTTGTATTCTACGATATCGCCTTTTTCCGCGATAAAAATTTGTGATTTTTGCATACCGATTGATTGAGCCACTTTTGAGTGCGCAATTAACATGCGGTACTCCCCTTGAATCGGGATGAAATATTTTGGCTGCATTAAGTTTAACATAAGCTTTAAGTCTTCCTGGCTACCGTGACCAGATACGTGCACTTTTTTGTCTGATGTTAATACGCGTGCGCCTGCTTTTGCTAAATTGTTCATCGTGTTGAACATTTGCACTTCCATCGACGGTGATGGTGTGAACGTGATCAGTACTGAATCCGTATCTTTAATTTTTAACTCACGATGATGTTTACGCACAATTTTATCTAACGCATCTAACGGCTCACCTTGATTACCTGTTGCGATAATAACGAGCTCATCATCGTTATATTTATGAATATCTTGAATTGGAATAATTGTATCTTCTTCGACTTCTAAATAGCCTAAGTTTACACCAAGCTCCACCACTTTTTCTAACGGCTTACCGATAATGGCCACTTTACGATGTGATGCGTGCGCTTGGTGTAACACTTGCTGAATACGAATGAAGTTTGATGCATATAACGCGACAATTAAACGACCTGGTGCTGAGTGGAATGTTTTCGCTAAGTGGTCATTTACTACCGCTTCAGATGTCGTATAACCTGGGCGCTCTGCTTCTGTTGATTCCGATAACAGCATGAGTACGCCTTCTTCGCCAAGCTGCGCCATTTTCGCTAAGTCAGGGCGGAACTTCCCTTGTGCAGATTGGTCGAATTTAAACTCACCTGTGTGTACAATCGCTCCTTCTGACGTATGGAACACAACGCCTAATGAGTCCGGAATGCTATGTGTTGTATGGAAGAACGTTACGTGCGTTGAATTGAAGTTCATGCGACTACGATTCGTTACTTCAAAGAACTTCACTTGGTACGGCGCTGGTAAATCTTTTAAATGCTCTTTTGCAAGGGCAATCGTTAATTTTGAACCGTACACTGGTGCTTTAATTTTACGTAGCACGTACGCGATTGCACCGATTGCATCCTCGTGACCGTGCGTTAAGAAAATACCTTTGACGCGGTCTTTATTTTCCTCTAAATACGTAACATCTGGAATGACAATGTCAATGCCTAGCATTTCGTCCTCTGGGAACATTAAGCCACTGTCTACAACGAATAGCTCTTCGTCAATTTCAATTACGTACATTGCTTTTCCAATCTCGCCTACACCGCCGAGAGGGATTACTCGAATTAATTCATTTTTTGTTTTCGTCACTTTGTTTCCTCCTAAAAAATATCCCGAACAACAACCACTTGTCCTTATTATACGGTGTTGCTCACACTTTGTACAAACAAAAATGAGAAATTCTTTCCTGGAGGGACAATTGTGGCGCTTTTCGTGTCGCGTTCAGCTTTTTGTGGAAACAAATACGAGGTTGGTCATATGTTCATTCGTCAGTGAACGGATTGCGGCTCGCGTTTTTGGGACGTGGCTTGAGCCTCCTCGCTTCGCTGTGGGGTCTCAAGTCTCACGCCGTTCCCCTAGAAGTCTCGCCGCACGTTCACTGCTATTTCGATGCTGCATATATTGCAAAAACAATCCATTTAGTAGCATAAAAATAGTGTTGCCGCGGAAAGCCTGCATCGACGTGAAAAGCCATAAAAAAACGATTGCTGTATATAAGAATTTAACTACAACGATGAATGCGAGGCATGCAGCAACTCATTTGCGCCTCACCTCGTGAAAAATGAGACCGCGCTCATTGTGCGGAAATTCAAAAAAACGATGCACTCGTCTGTAGACGTGTGCATCGCTTCCATCATTATTTAAAGTTTTTCGCTTTTTCTTGGTATGTATCCCAAATTTGATCGAATGCTGCTTTTTCTTCGTCTGTCATTTCAACCATTGGTAAGCGTACGTCTAACGTATCAAAGCCTAGCTTCGTCATCGCGTATTTAATCGGCGATGGGTTTGGCTGTGCAAATAACGCACGTACAAGTGGTAATAGCGCACGATGAATTGCCGCTGCATCTTCGTGACGACCTTCGTTAAACGCTTTGATCATCTTTTGCATATCGTTACCAACAACGTGTGATGCTACTGAAATGACACCGTAACCACCGATTGCAAGAAGTGGTAATGTTAAGCCATCATCACCGCTATAAACGATGAAGTCTTGATCGGCATTTTCAATAATGTCACCCATTTGGTCTAAATCACCGCTAGCTTCTTTCACACATGTAATGTTGTCGATTTTGCTCAGTGCGACTGTCGTTTCTGCTTTACAGTTAGCACCAGTACGTCCTGGTACGTTATAAAGCATCACTGGCAGCTTCGTTTCTTTTGCAATTGTCGTGAAGTGAGCGTACATCCCTTGTTGGTTCGGCTTGTTGTAGTAAGGCGTTACAAGCATAATTCCGTCTGCACCGTTTTCTTCCGCTTTATGCGTCATCATAATAGAGTATGCTGTTTCGTTATCACCTGTTCCAGCGATTACTGGCACGCGACCTGCTACTTTTTCAACTGTGAAACGTACAACTTCGATTTTTTCTTCCGTCGACATCGTTGGGTTTTCTGAAGTTGTCCCACAAGCGATGATCGCGTCTGTACCGTTGTCGATTAAGTGATTAATGATGCGTTCTAATTCTGGGTAGTTAATTGATCCGTCTTTTTTAAACGGCGTAATCATCGCCGTTCCAATACGTCCGAAATCCATTCACAAACACTCCTCTTATTATAGTAAGTTATCCTCTAACATTGCTTCTGCAATTTGAATTGAGTTTAGCGCAGCACCTTTTAATAAGTTATCTGCTACGATCCATAAGTGGAAGCCTTTTTTGTTGTCTAAGTCTTGGCGGATACGTCCTACATAAGTTGGGTCTTCGTTTTCTGCAAATAATGGCATTGGGTACGTTTGGTTCGTAATGTCATCTTGTACTACGATGCCAGGTGCGCCTTGTAGTGCTGCGAAAATGTCTTGTACTGTCGCTTCTTGCTCAAGCTCGATGTATACAGACTCAGAGTGACCTGATACGACCGGTACGCGCACACAAGTTGCCGCAACGTGTAATTCAGGAAGCTCCATAATTTTTTTCGTTTCGTTGATCATTTTCATTTCTTCATACGTGTAACCGTTGTCCGTAAATTTATCAATTTGTGGAATAACGTTACGTGCGATTGGGAAATGCTTCACGTCTGACTTTACTGGTAATACGTTCGCTTCAACGTTTTTACCAGCTTCCCAGTTTTGAGATTGCGCTTTTAACTCGTCGATTGCCGCGATGCCTGAACCTGATACAGCTTGGTACGTCGATACAACGACTTTCGTTAAGCCGAATTTTTCACGTAATGGCTGCAATGCTGCAACCATTTGAATTGTTGAACAGTTCGGGTTTGCGATAATGCCTTTAGGAATTGTTTTTAATGCGTGACGATTTACTTCAGGTACAACAAGTGGTACTTCAGGATCCATGCGGAAGTGGCTTGTGTTGTCGATTACAACTGCGCCACGAGCAGCTGCTTCTGGTGCTAACGCAGCTGATACGGAACCGCCTGCTGAGAATAATGCTACATCCACGCCTTCAAAGCTTTCTGGTGTTGCTTCTTCAATTTTGTATGTTGTGCCGTTAAATTCGATTGGGTTGCCAGCTGAGCGAGCAGATGCTAAAAATTTAATTGATTTGATTGGGAAATTACGTTCGATTAGTTTCTCCATCATTTTTGTTCCAACTGCGCCAGTAGCCCCGACTACAGCAACGTTTAATTGCTTTGTCATTTTGTCATCTCTCCTCAAATATATCCATCATTTTTCTGTATGTAGGTTCATAGCTGTTTGTGCATATTTCATTATTTGTACATGTTTTTGTGAACCATAATGTGTGATATTGTACCACACAATTTCTAAATTGAGTACAAAAATCGTATTATTTCAAAAATTGTATAAATAGACGTATAAACGACTATTTATACGCATTCATTGGCGATTTCACCGATGTCACAATTCCCTTTTTCATGTCGAGCATTTACTCGTTTAGCGGTGAAAAAGAATGCCCGTTTGCTTTTTAACGTAAATAGACGGTGAATGTATTGTAATGTTTCGTTACAAGCGTGTTAATTAGCCATTCAATCGGCAAAAGCGTATTACGGCTCGCTTTGCCTGTACGGTCACTCGTCGCAAAAACAATTTTCGCTTTTCGCGCTGAAGTCCGTTTTTTATTTCGAGCTTGTTCTCGTTCTAAATGTTAATTACCATTTTATAGGTTCATCACCGTAAGCTGGGGTTGACGTATAAAAGTTGCTTAAAACGAGAGGCGGACTCCAGCGGGAAAAGCGCGAGCCTCAAGACCCCGCAGTCGTGAGGCACGAACGACGAGGAGGCTTGAGGAAGGTGATAAACGCCACGTCCATGTGGCATCACCTTCATGACAAACATCGTGTTCGCCTCCGCGCCCGCGGAAAGCCTGCCTCGACGTGAAAAGCAACCCCAAGTTATGGTGAAGAGCCATTTTATATCGTTATAGGCACAAAAAAGGTGTGCACCCGTCTCATTTGACGTGTAACACACCTTTTTATTTTATGCTTCTTGCTCCGTGCCGTTAATAATAGCCGTTGCACGTTCCTTCGTGAAAATCGTTTGAATGAGGCGATCGCATGCTTCCATCGAAATCGCATCAACACCTGCAATTACTTCATCAATCGTTTTATGGCGACCGAAAATAAGCTCTGCCTTACCGTTACGGCTCATGCGCGTTTCCATCGATTCGATGCCTAACACGACGCTTGCCTTCAATTGCTCTTTTGCGTTCGTTAACTCCTCATGCGTAATGCCATTCGTTACAATATCGTGTAACGTCGCATCGATCGTTTCAACGAGTAACGGCATTTGCTTATTTGTCGTGCTACTATAAATCGTAAATGTGCCAATATCTGCATACGCCGTTTCATATGAATAAATACTGTATGCTAATCCACGATCCTCGCGCACACCTTGGAATAAGCGCGAGCTCATGTTGCCACCAATTAAATTGTTCAACGCGACGAACGAGTAAAAGTCTGGATTTTTACAAGAGATTGCAGGATAGCTAAGCGCAATATGTGACTGCTCAATATCACGCTCTTCCTTGTAATGTCCCGCTGTAAATTCAGGATATGTTAGCGCAGATTTCACGAACTTCTCCGTGCGCTCGTAATAGCCAAACAACTTTTCAATATGACGTATTAATGCCGTCGAAATGTTCCCAGCAATCGAAATAACGACGTTTTCTGGCGCATAATGCTTATCCATATAGTTGCGAATCATATCCGCATCAAACGTTGCAAGCGTTTCAGCCGTCCCTAAAATCGGCAAGCCGAGCGCATCTTTCGGATACATTTCGTACCAAAGCTTTTCGTGAATGTCGTCATCTGCTGCATCTTCACTCATTAAAATTTCTTCACCAACTACTTGACGTTCGCGCTCTAAATCGTCTTCTCGCAATGCTGAGTTAAAAAACATATCCGCGAGCATATCAATCGCATGCTCACCGTGATGATCGAGCACCTTCGTGAAATAACACGTATTTTCCTTCGACGTGAACGCATTAATTTCGCCGCCGATGCGGTCAAATGCCTGGGCGATTTGATGTGCTGAACGTGTAGCGGTCCCTTTAAATAACATATGCTCGATAAAATGTGTAATGCCGTTTTCGTGCGGTAGCTCATAGCGCGAGCCCGCATCTACCCAAATGCCGATTGTAACAGAGCGTACATACGGCACGTGCTCTGACACGATGCGTACGCCGTTTTGACATGTATAAATTTGTACCATGTAATTCCTCACTTTTCTACGTTTTCGACTGATCATATGAAACGTATTCATATTTTATTACAAGCATGTTGATTAGCTATTTAACTGGTCGTGTGCGTACTGGTGCTCGGCTCAAGGAGTCTCGCCGCACGCTCACTGCCATCACAGTGCCGCCATAATTCCAGTTTTATCGTTAAAAACAAGCGATTCAGCTGTATAAAAACCGCGAATCAACAGACCTGATTTTATTCCATCGTAAAAGGAGGCTACGCACATGTCGCAGCCCCCTTGTTATATTGAAAACACAAACAGCTTATTGTTGTGCTGCGCGTTCTTTTTCTTCTTTTAACACAATTTTACGCGATAAGTTTACGCGACCTTGCTTGTCGATTTCTACACATTTTACAAGTAACTGATCGCCAAGCTTCAGTACGTCTTCAACTTCCTTCGTACGCTCTTCTTGAATTTCAGAAATGTGTAATAAACCGTCTTTACCTGTAAAAATTTCAACGAATGCGCCAAATTTCTCGATGCGTTTTACTGTACCCATGTAGTACTCGCCTACTTTTGCTTCGCGTACAATCGCTTCGATCATTTCTTTCGCGCGTGCAATCATTTCTTCATCAGATGAAGCGATGAAAATTGTACCGTCTTGCTCTGTATCAATTTTAACACCTGTTGCGTCGATAATTTTGTTAATCATTTTGCCGCCTGGTCCGATAACGTCGCGGATTTTGTCTGGATTAATTTTAATCGTTACAATTTTCGGTGCATATGCTGATAACGTCGTACGTGGCTCTGCAATCGTTTGTAGCATATGGTCTAAAATTTGCATACGACCAATTTTCGCTTGTGTTAACGCTTCTTCTAAAATGTTGCGTGATAAACCGTCGATTTTAATGTCCATTTGAAGTGCAGTAATCCCTTTTGCAGTACCTGCTACTTTAAAGTCCATGTCACCTAAATGGTCTTCCATGCCTTGAATGTCTGTTAATACTGTATAGTGTTCGCCTTTTTTCACAAGACCCATCGCAATACCTGCAACCGGTGCTTTAATTGGCACACCTGCAGCCATTAACGACATAACCGATGCACAAATTGATGCTTGAGATGTTGAACCGTTTGATTCGACAACTTCAGCTACACAGCGAATCGCATACGGGAATTCCTCTTCAGAAGGTAATACCGCTGAAATTGCACGCTCACCTAACGCACCGTGACCAATTTCGCGACGACCTGGAGAGCCGTAACGACCTGTTTCCCCAACTGAGAATGCTGGGAAATTGTAGTGGTGCATGAAACGTTTTGTTTCTTCAATACCTAAGCCATCGATAATTTGTACATCACCTAATGGACCTAATGTTGTAATTGAAATTGCTTGTGTTTGTCCACGCGTGAACATTGCTGAACCGTGTGTACGTGGTAATAAATCTACTTCAGAAGATAACGGACGGATTTCGTCTTGTTTACGTCCATCTGGGCGCACTTTATCTTCTGTAATTAAGCGACGAACTTCGTCTTTTACCATTTTATCTAAAATTGCTTTTACTTGCTTCATCGTATCCGCATCTGCTTCTTCTGCTTCGTATGATTCCACTACACGCGTTTTAACCGCTGTAATGTTAATTTCACGCTGCTGCTTATCTGCAGTTTGGATCGCTGTATTCATATCCACTTCAGCCATTTCTTTAATCGCTGCTGTTAATTGTGCATCAAGCTCGTATAATACAACTTCTTTTTTCGCTTTGCCGACTTCAGCAACAATTTGCTCTTGGAACGCGATTAATTTTTTAATTTCTTCATGACCGAACATAATCGCTTCTAACATCACATCTTCAGGTACTTCTAACGCGCCTGCTTCTACCATGTTAATCGCATCTTTATTACCAGCAACTGTTAAGTGAACTGTTGATGCATTCGCTTGTTCCATCGTTGGGTTTACGATAAATTCACCATCGATGTAGCCTACGTGTACGCCGGCAATTGGTCCGTCAAACGGAATATCTGAAATCGCAAGTGATAATGAAGAACCAAACATAGCCGCAACGTCTGCTGGACAGTTTGGATCATTTGACATGACCATTAAAATTGATTGTACTTCGTTACGGAAACCATCTGGGAACATTGGGCGGATTGGACGGTCGATTAGGCGAGACGTTAACACCGCATTTTCTGACGGACGACCTTCACGTTTAATGAAGCCTCCTGGAATTTTACCTGCTGCGTATAAGCGCTCTTCATAGTTTACCGTTAATGGGAAGAAATCTGTTGGTTTTGCTTCTTTTGACATTGTTGCTGTTGCTAACACTGCTGTTTCGCCGTAACGAATCATCGCTGCACCGTTTGCTTGTTTTGCTAACTGTCCTACTTCTACTACTAAAGGACGGCCAGCCCATTCAAAAGAATAGACTTTTTTATCGTTCATTGACTGAACCCCTTTCTACTTGTACATGTCTGCCTATGTATCATACACAGTGTACCAAAATTACTATATTATATGCGAAAAATTTTAGCATTTCATCATCGTTAATTAGTTTTATTCCAAAATCGGTGCTTGCAACATGGAAGAACGATCAAGAACCTACTTTGGTCAAAAACCCGTTTATTTGTATCATTTAAGAGCAATAATGCACGCTACTTTAACGATAAACAACGATCAACTACTTAATTTTATAATGAATTAATATGAAAGTTAATTATAGGAACATTCGATACATAAATAAAAAGCGGGAATACTCCCGCTTTTTACGTTATGCGCAAAGATTAACGACGTAAGCCTAAACGTTTGATTAATTCACGGTAGCGTTGAACTTCAGTTTCGCGTAAGTATTTTAATAAGTTACGACGAGTACCTACCATTTTGTGAAGACCGCGTTTAGAGTGGAAATCTTTTTTGTGTGTTTGTAAGTGAGCGTTTAATGCATTGATTTCAGCAGTTAATACAGCGATTTGTACTTCTGGTGAACCAGTGTCGCTCTCGTGAGTACGGAACTCAGCGATAATTTCGTTTTTACGTTGTTTTGTAATTGCCATTTTGAATGGACCTCCTAGAATATAAATATCCCCATTAGCAACGCCATCGTTCGGAGAAACAAATAGCCTAGCCAAGGTTCGTATGTCAATAACATACTTTAGCATTATAGCACACGTTTAAATCAATGTGCAACTGTTGTGTTTATGTCGACGGTCACCTTTTGCAGCTCGCGTTTCTAGAACCCGGGGGCGAACACGATGTTTGTTCTGAAGATAGGTTCACCACCTTCCTCAAGCCTCCTCACCGCGAGCGGTTGCGGGGTCTCGAAGCTCAGGCTTTTCCCCAAGGAGTGTCGCCGCAATGTTCCCGTCCATCATACCCGGCTAATAACATCGTGCATCTATCTTCTACACCTGCTGTGCAAAGTAATCAATCGCCTGCTGTTGATCGATGTATAACTGCTCCTTCAACGCCTCAAGTCCCGCAAATTTACGCTCGTTTCGTAAATATTTGTACCAAGCGACAACAACATCCTCGCCGTAAATATCTTGCTCAAACTCAAAAATATGTACTTCAATCGATAGTTGCTTTGCTTCTGGGTCTTTAAATGTCGGCTTGTAGCCAACGTTGCATACGCCGTCATACCACGTATTTTGCACGAATAAACGCACCGCATAGACGCCAACCGCTGGAATGAAGCTGCCTTCTTTCTCCTGCACGTTCGCTGTAGGGAAGCCAATTGTGCGACCACGTTTATCGCCATGTACGACGATGCCGCTCGTTGCAAACGGTCGACCGAGTAGCTTTGCTGCTTCCTCCATGTCACCTGCTTCAAGCACAGCACGAATGCGCGTTGAGCTAATTTTATCGTCACCACATTGCTGCTTATCAATAACTGTTACACCAAAATCACCGTTTGCGGCTGCCTCGATATCCGTCATTTTGCCTTTGCCGAACGCTCCGAATGAAAAGTCAAAGCCTGCTGTAATATGCTTAACATTTAATTCGCGTAAAAATGTCTCAATAAAGTCTGTCGGTGATAGCTGAGCAAGCTGTGATGTGAAATGTGCGACATACACAACATCTACGCCCATTTCCTCTAAAATACGTAGCTTATCCTCAAGCAGCGTAATGTAAAACACGCGTTCATTGCGTCCACCAAGCACAATCGATGGATGCGGGTCAAACGTCATAACAGCTGATCGAATCCCAAGCTGCTGCGCCTTCTTTTTCGCCTCTGTGATTACCGCCTGATGCCCGCGATGCACACCATCAAAAAAACCAATTGCAAGCGACGTCGGCTGCACTTGCGTCGTAATTTGATGTGGATACTTTAAATGAATAACGTCCATACCCATACTCCCTTCTATTCTACATTTGGAAACATTTTATCTGGCTTCATCATATGCTCTTTCGTCGGATGCGCAATATAAATTGCGACTGCTTTATGATTCTTCCCAAACACTACTTTATCATGTTCTTGTAGTAATGTGTGCATCGGAAGCACTTGACCGTTATGAATTTGCTTCTCCACATCGGCCGTAATTTCAACGTACGGATAGTCACGTAGCGCATGCTCAACCGGCAATAATGCGTCGTCAATTTGCTCATTTTCCATCAATTCTGCCACTTGCGCAAGCGTGAAGCAGTTATCTTTTGAAAACGTACCAGATGCTGTGCGCACAAGCTCATACATATGTGCTGGGTAACCGAGTGCTTCACCAATTTGAACAGCAAGCGTACGAATATATGTCCCTTTACTGCATGCAACGCGCACTGAAAAGCGTACTTCATCCCCTTCAAATACCGCTTCATCGCTTAGTAACGTTAAGTCATAAATCGTCACCTCGCGCGATGGACGCTCAATTGTTTGACCAGCGCGTGCATATTCATACAATTTTTTACCGTTTACTTTAACGGCTGAGTACATCGGAGGCGTTTGTGTAATGACACCTGTTAATGAAGCAAGCGCGTCTTCAATTTGTGCGCGTGTAAACGATTTTGGCGCGGTGTTTTCCTCTACTGTGTCGCCTTCTGCATCTTCGGTCGTCGTCGTACGCCCAATCGAAATGACCGCTTCGTATGTTTTCCCTGCGTCTGTTAAATATTCCGCAATGCGCGTCGCCGTGCCAATGCAAATTGGTAACACGCCTTCAACACCTGGGTCAAGCGTGCCTGTATGTCCAACCTTTTTTGTGCGTAAAATTTTGCGTAGTTTAAATACGCAGTCATGACTTGTCATGCCGCGCTCTTTCCATAATGGGATAATGCCGTTCATCTTTGTTTTCCTCCTAAAAAAAGCCTGCCCGCATAATTCATGCAGAGCAGGCTTTTTATAATTTATGTTCATTCACGTCACTGTCCGGTAAACCGACGTTGAGCAGATTGGAAGCGTTACGGCGAGACTCCTCGGGGAAAAGCGCGAGACTTGAGACCCCGCAACCGCTTGCGGTGAGGAGGCTCAAGCCGCGCCCCGGGAAAGCGAGCCGTACAACGCGAACAATCTGTAGACGTACTGAACGATTATTTCTCTTCGTGCAATGAACGAAGTAATGCGTCGATTTTGTTTCCGTATGCAATCGCAGAATCAAACTCGAAGAAAATTTCTGGTGTACGGCGTAAGCGAATGCGTGAACCAATTTCAGTACGGATAAAGCCTGACGCTTTTTCCAACGCTTTTAATGCTTCTGCACGCTCACGGTCGTTACCAAGTGATGTAATATATACAGTCGCTTGTTGCAGATCCCCTGTTACTGCTACATCTGTTACTGTGATGAAGCCAACTCGTGGGTCTTTAATTTTGCGTGTAATAATATCACCAAGCTCTTTTTTCATTTGCTCTGCAACACGATTTGAACGTAAAGACATCTCATGTCACCTCTGTTTATAAGTTTTCGGTCCAGACGTCAATTGCTTCCCACTCTGGGTTGGACTGCAAAAAACGAATGGCACGTTGAATTTCTTGCTCTGCTGCAAGTTTTGAAGATGCAACAGCAACGAGCGCAATTCGCGTTCGTTGCCATACATTTTGATGGTCGATTTCAGCAACCGACACATTAAACTTTTGCTTCGTGCGCGTCGTCATTTTTTTCAACACGGCGCGCTTTTCTTTTAACGAGTGTGCTGTATGAATCATAAACTCACATTCAGCGTACACGATCATTAGCGTTTAATTTCTTCCATTACGAATGCTTCAATAATGTCGCCTTCTTTAACATCATTGTAGCCTTTAATTGTAATACCACACTCGTAACCTTTTGCTACTTCTTTCGCATCATCTTTGAAGCGTTTTAATGAATCTAACTCGCCTTCAAATACAACGATGCCTTCGCGAATTACACGTACGCCTGCATCGCGAACCATTTTACCTTCGATTACGTAAGAACCAGCAATCGTACCAACTTTTGAAACTTTAATTGTTTGACGCACTTCTGCTTGTCCAACGATTTTTTCTTCAAATTCTGGATCAAGTAAGCCTTTCATTGCTTGCTCGATTTCTTCGATTACTTTATAGATGATGCGGTGTAAACGGATATCTACGCCTTCTTCATCTGCTGCACGTTTTGCGTTTACGTCAGGACGTACGTTGAAGCCGATTACGATTGCATTTGATGCAGCCGCTAATGAAATATCAGACTCTGTAATTGCACCTGCGCCTGTGTGAATAATTTTCACGTTTACGCCTTCTACATCGATTTTCATAAGTGATGCAGCCATCGCTTCCACTGTACCTTGTACGTCAGCTTTTACGATTAAGTTTAATTCTTTCATTTCGCCTTGGCTCATTTGTTCGAATAAGTTATCAAGCGTTACACGTGTCTTTTCTGTACGTTGCGCTTGAATTGCTGTCATCGAACGAGACTCACCAACTTGACGAGCTGTTTTTTCATCGCCGAACACTACAAAACGGTCTCCCGCCTGCGGTACTTCGTTTAAGCCCGTTACTTCTACTGGTGTAGATGGACCCGCTTCTTTCACGCGACGACCTAAATCGTTCACCATTGCACGAACACGACCGTATGCGTGACCGACTACGATTGGATCGCCTACACGTAACGTACCGTCTTGCACTAAAAGTGTCGCAACTGCACCGCGACCTTTATCTAATTGTGCTTCAATTACAGAACCGATTGCTGTACGTGTTGGGTTTGCTTTTAGCTCTCCAACTTCAGCAGTTAAAAGAACCATTTCAAGTAATTCATCGATGCCTTCACCTTTTAAAGCAGAAATCGGCACGAAAATCGTTTCGCCACCCCATGCTTCAGGTACTAAGCCGTGCTCTGTTAATTCTTGTTGTACGCGGTCAGGATTTGCAGATGGCTTATCCATTTTGTTTACCGCTACGATAATTGGTACTTCTGCTGCTTTAGCATGGTTGATCGCTTCAACCGTTTGTGGCATTACACCATCATCAGCTGCTACTACAATAATGGCGATATCTGTTACAGATGCACCACGCGCACGCATCGTTGTGAATGCAGCATGTCCTGGTGTATCTAGGAATGTTACTTTTTTACCATTTGCTTCTACTTGATAAGCCCCGATATGTTGCGTAATTCCGCCCGCTTCACCCGCTGTTACTTTTGTGTTACGAATTGAGTCAAGTAACGTTGTTTTACCATGGTCAACGTGCCCCATAATTGTTACTACTGGTGGACGCTCTTCAAGTGCATCTTCATCTACAACAACGATTGTTTCATCGAAGTATGTGTCTAAATCTGTTTTGTCGATGCGAATTTCTTCTTCTACTTCTACGCCATAATCTGCACAAAGTAATTCGATTGCATCTTTATCAAGCTCTTGGTTAATTGTTGCCATTACACCAAGCATGAATAATTTTTTAATAATTTCAGAAGGTTCACGGTGTAACTTTTTCGCTAACTCCGCTACTGATAATGATTCATAGAAAGTAATTTTTTCTGGCAATTCTTTTTGCTTCATTGGAACCGGCTGTGGACGGTGCGTACGACGCTTTCCTCCATTAATACCTGGTCTTGGACGTTGATTGCCTCCGCGACGATTGTTGTTATTGTTGCTACGATTATTATTAGAATTATTATTAGAATTTTGTGTCATATTTATATTTTGATACCCTTTTTCTCTCATAGATTTTTTTGCATACGTTAAAGATGTATGTTCCGTTTTTTGGTGTTACGCTTCGTTAATTTGCGCGATTAAACTTTTCAGCTTCTTTGCAAAGCCTGCATCTGTAATCGCCACTGTGACGCGAGCTTCTTTTCCTGTTGCCTGGCCAAGTGTATATCGATCGCCAAAAATCGCATACGGCACTTTATAATACGTGCATTTATCTTGAATTTTCTTATTGCTGTTTTTTGATGCATCGTCTGCAAGGAATACAAGTTTGGCAGAACCGTTGCGAACCGCTGTTACGACAAGCTCTTCTCCGGTAATAATTTTACGAGCACGCGCAGCAAGACCAAGCATTTGAATAATTTGTTGCTGTGGTGTCATCATAAAATTGTTTCTCGACGAATGATGCGTAAAAGCTCTTCGTACACTTCCTCTTGTACTTCTGCTTCAAGCTGATGACCTAAAACATTTTTTTTACGGGCAATTTCTACTGCTTGCTCGGATTTTGAAACATATGCCCCGCGTCCAGACTTTTTCCCTGTAACATCTACAGATACTTCGCCTTCCTTTGAACGCACAACGCGAATCATCGACTTTTTCGGCAACATTTCACCCGTAGCGACACATTTTCGTAAAGGTACTTTCTTTTGGATCGCCATGAGAATCACCTTCCCTTTTCAATCGACTTTACTTATTATTCTTCGTCATCTTGATATAAATCAACTGTTACGTCCTCTTGTGAGAATTGCTCCTGCACGTAAGCGCTCGTTTCAGATGGATAAATGCCTAGTTCGCGCGCATCTGTCTCTGATTTAATATCGATTTTCCAGCCCGTTAGCTTTGCTGCTAAACGCGCATTTTGACCACGTTTACCAATTGCTAATGACAATTGGTAATCTGGAACAACAACTGTCGTCGATTTTTCTTCTTCGTTTACTTGTACGTCTAACACTTTTGATGGGCTAAGTGCATTCGCAACGAATACGATCGGATCTTCTGACCATTCTACGATGTCGATTTTCTCACCGTTTAACTCGTTAACGATCGTTTGCACACGACCACCTTTTGTTCCTACACATGAACCAACTGGATCGATTTCTTCCGTTTCTGTGTAAACAGAAATTTTTGAACGGTCACCTGCTTCACGCGCAATCGACTTAATTTCAACAAGTCCCTCGAAAATTTCAGGCACTTCTTTTTCAAATAAGCGGCGAAGTAAACCTGGATGTGTACGAGATACGACAACTTGTGGACCACGTGTTGTGCGCTCTACTTTCGTAATGTAGACGTTAATGCGGTCATGCGGATTGTACGCTTCACCTGGAATTTGCTCGTTGACCGGTAATACCGCTTCAATTTTGCCAATACCTACGTAAATGTTACGTGCATCAAGACGCTCTACAACGCCATTTACGATGTCATCTTCGCGTTCTACATACTCCTCGTAAATTTTACCACGCTCCGCTTCACGTACACGCTGCGTTACGACTTGTTTCGCTGTTTGTGCGGCGATACGACCGAAGTTGCTCGGCGTTACTTCCTGCTCTACGATGTCACCGATTTCAAATACCGGGTTGATCATTTGTGCATCTTCTAATGAAATTTCTAGACGGTCGTCCGTTACTTCATCTACAACGTCTTTACGTGAGAATACAAGCATTGTGCCTTTGTCTAAATTTAAATCTACACGCACATTTTGCGCCTGATTGAAGTTGCGTTTGTATGCTGTTACTAAAGCTGCTTCAATCGCTTCAATTAAAACCTCACGAGAAATACCTTTTTCTGTTTCAAGCGCAACTAGCGCATCTAGCAATTCACTGCCCATTTTATTTATTCACTCCTAAATTATGCTAAAAGTCAATCGCATGACGAGCAAGCGCAACTTTTTCTTTTTCGATTGTTACTGTTACTTTACGTGTTTTAATACGAATCGTAACTTGTAATGTTTGTCCATCATAAAAATCTAACGTGCCAAGAAATTCTTTCATATCTTTAATTGGTTCATATGTTTTGACGAAAACGAGTTTTCCAATGGCATTGTGATAATCGTCGTCTGTTTTTAGTGGACGCTCTGCCCCTGGTGATGATACTTCTAAATAGTAGTTTTGCTCAATTGGATCGTGTTCATCCAGTACAATACTCAAGCGTTCGCTCACTTGTACACATTGCTCAATATCAATCCCGCCTTCAGGAGTATCTACATAGACGCGTAAAAACCAGTCACGACCTTCTTTAACAAATTCGACATCGACTAACACTAAATTTAGCTCTTCGACAATCGGCGTGACATACGCTTCGATAACTGACGTTACATTGCTCATAAAATCCCCCTGACTTCTGTCTTACTCGCAAACAAAGAGAAAAGAGCGGGAAGGTCCCACTCTTTCATCAACGTTTGTTTTTCAACAATTAATTATTAACTAGAATAGCATAGTAAGCACTAGAATGCAAATCGAAAGCCGCGTCACATAAGCAATGCGCACACTTCCTACAGCAATTGCAAACGCATCATCACGAAAAAAGCGGTGTTTCATTAAAACAACGATAATTGGTTCGCATCCGGCATGCCCTCTAAGCACCCCATTTGATCCATATATTCAATGAGCGTTTTCGATACACGACCGCGTTGTTGCAAGTCTTCCTTCGATAAAAACTCCCCATCTTTACGCGCTGCTACAATTTGCTTCGCTACGTTTTCGCCTAGCCCTGGAATTGCATTAAATGGCGGAATGATTGTCTGTCCATCGATGACGAAATCCGCCGCCTCGGAGCGATATAGATCGACCTTTTGCATCGTAATACCACGCTCACACATTTCAAGCGCAATTTCAAGCACCGTTAGTAGAGATTTCTCTTTCGGTGCTGCATCAAGCCCCTTCAAATTAATTTCGTCAATTTTGGAACGAATCATTTGCGAGCCTTTCGTCATCGTTAGTAAATCAAAGTCTGACGCACGCACGGTAAAGTACGCTGTGTAATATAAAATTGGGTAATGCACTTTAAACCACGCGATACGCACTGCCATGAGTACGTATGCAGCCGCGTGAGCCTTTGGAAACATATATTTTATCTTTTTACACGAATCGATATACCATTCCGGGACTTTTTTATCACGCATTTCCGCTTCCATCTCTTCTGATAAGCCTTTTCCTTTACGCACCGATTCCATAATTTTAAACGCAAATGACGGCTCTAAATCTTGATAAATTAAATACACCATAATGTCATCACGACAGCCGATTACTTCTGATAGCACGCACGTTCCTTCTTTAATGAGCTCTGCCGCGTTGCCGAGCCATACGTCCGTACCGTGCGACAGCCCTGAAATTTGCACGAGCTCACTAAACGTTGACGGCTTCGTGCTCTCAAGCATTTGACGGACGAACTTTGTACCGAACTCTGGAATGCCGAGCGTCCCTGTTTTCGTACCGATTTGCTCCGGTGTGACACCGAGCGATTCTGTCGATGAGAAAATGTTCATAACAATCGGATCGTCAGTCGGAATTGTTTTCGGATCAATGCCCGATAAATCTTGCAGCATGCGAATCATCGTCGGATCATCGTGTCCGAGAATATCGAGCTTTAAAATGTTGTCATGAATCGAGTGGAAGTCAAAATGCGTCGTCTTCCATTCTGAATCTTGCGCATCGGCTGGATATTGCACTGGCGTAAAGTCGTAAATGTCCATGTAATCTGGAACAACGATAATACCGCCTGGATGTTGCCCTGTCGTTCGCTTTACGCCTGTACAACCTTGTACGAGACGATCCACTTCAGGCGGGCGAATCATTAAATTATTGTCTGTTGCGTAGCCTTTTACGTAACCGTACGCAGTTTTTTCAGCAACGGTACCGATCGTGCCAGCACGGAAAACATAATCCTCACCAAACAGCACTTTCGTGTAGTTATGCGCTTGTGGCTGATATTCGCCGGAGAAATATGACGATAGGTAAGCCTTTGAAGTTATCACCAGCTTTTCCCCCGTCCCACACCGTGCATGAGGCTTTCACACTCACACGGCGTTCCATCGTTTTACTGATTTAAATTCATTGATTCATTTTGATGTCTGCTAGTCGTTTTATGCGGCTCGCGTTCTTCAGGCACGAGCTATTCTTCAAGAAATCTCACCACACGCCCAGCGATTGCACTATCTTAACGTTACTCGTAGACTACTATGCAAAATAAATCAACAAGCTTGAACGAAAACGACTTGTGCCCTTCCCTCTGAAATGTTTTATCCTCCGACCTATTGGATATTCAGTCATCTTCGGCATTTCATTAATCGGTACTACGGCACTACTGCCACTCCGTTTAAGTAAGTTATAGCCAAAAGCCTTTCCTTACACCGTCGTCATCGGAATGCAACTTCCTCTTACGTTCGGAGCTTCACACGTTCCACTATTTCTATCTGTACATCTTCCCTTAGGTTCCCCCTAAATTCCGCTCGGCTTGCATGTGCCTGTAACACAAGATGGATTTTCATAACCAAACGCTTACTCATCCATACCTAGAAGCCCTAATTTGGACCCCATAGCATTTCTACTACGTGATATTCACGAAAAGTCAATCGAGGGTTCGTCCCAGTCATTGTACTGATTCTAACCATAGGAAGTTTTTAGACGCCAGACCTATCATTCACAGGATGTCTCCCTTTCCACAGCCGTACTGTTTGGGTGAACTTCAGCCTACTTTAACGAGCTTCATACAAGTTTCAGTTTTGCAGTCATCCGCTTGCATGTCGTAGCTTCAGCGAGTGTGTTTCGGGGCGTTACTCCGTCATTCCACACTTCGAAATAGCAGTTCTACCAATAATGGTGGCTAGTCTTTTCAACTAGCAACGTGTCGCACTTAAGTCAATATCTGGAACTTTATCCCCTTTAAACCCAAGGAACGTTTCGAACGGAATGTCTTGCCCGTCCTTTTTATAATCGGCGCCACATTTTGGGCATTGCTTGTTCGGTAAATCGTAGCCTGACGCAACCGAGCCATCCGCGATAAACTCAGAATGTTTACAATCTGGGCAAATGTAATGCGGTGGCAATGGATTTACTTCGGTAATTTCCATAAACGTCGCGACGAGCGAGGAGCCGACCGAGCCACGCGAGCCTACTAAGTAACCGTCTGCGAGTGATTTTTTTACGAGCTTTGCCGAAATTAAATAAATTACCCCGAAACCGTGCCCTAAAATCGACTTCAGCTCCTTTTGAATGCGCGCTTCGACAATGTCCGGTAACGTCTCACCGTAAATCGCATGCGCCATTTCATACGTCAAATTCGTTACTTCTTCATCAGAGCCTTCAATTTTCGGTGTATATAAATCGTCTTTAATCGGCTTCACATCGCCAATCATGTTGGCAATTAGCTGCGTGTTCGTCACAACAACTTCTTTTGCGAGCTCCTCACCTAAAAAGTCAAACTCCGAAAGCATTTCGTTCGTCGTGCGAAAATGCACTTCCGGTAGCTTGTAGCGATTGAGCGCATTTGCCCCGCCTTGTGAGCCGATTAAAATTTGGCGGAACATCGCATCTTCTTTGTTTAAATAATGGACGTTTCCTGTTGCAACGACCGGCTTGCCTAGCTTTTTACCAAGCTTCACGATTTTTCGAATAATATCCTCTAGCTGAAATTCATTTTGTACACGCTCACCTTCTAACAAATGCGCGTATACCGGCTTTGGCATAATTTCGATGTAGTCGTAAAACTTCGCCATTTCCTCGACTTCTTCAGGCTGCTTTTGCATCATCCCTTCGAATACTTCCCCTTTATCACAGCCGCTTCCGACAATTAAGCCTTTGCGATACTGCATAAGCGACGAGCGCGTTACACGAGGCACGCGGTAATACGTTTTCACATGCGCATCGGACACAATTTTAAACAAGTTTTTTAAGCCGTCATCATCGACTGCTAAAATCGTGCAGTGATACGGACGCGCACGCTTGTACGAATCTCCCTCACCGACGTATTTATTCAAATCGTCATGGTACACAATGTCATACTTTTCCACCGTTTCCTTCATCAAATGCAGCAACAAATCTCCGGTAGCACGACAGTCATAAATAGCGCGGTGATGCTGCGTTAAATCGATGTTGAACTTTTTACATAGCACGTTTAAACGATGCGACTTCATATCTGGATATAAAAAACGCGCAAGCTCAAGCGTATCAATGACTGGGTGCGTCGTCGCAATATGAAACTTTTTATACGACGTGTACAAAAAGCCCATATCAAACGATGCATTATGGGCAACTAAAATGCTGTCGTCGCCGATCCAATCGTGGAACTTGCGAATAACTTCCTCGACTTCCGGTGCGTTTTCTACATCTTTATCTTCAATGCCTGTTAACTCGATTGTCGTTGCCGATAATTTATGGTGCGGATTCGCAAAGCTCGAAAATTCATCGATTTTTTCACCGTTTCGAATTTTCACCGCCGCAAGCTCAATAATCGTATCGTACACCGCAGATAAACCAGTCGTCTCAACGTCAAATACGACATACGTAGCGTTTTCTAAATCGATATGCTCAACGTCATACGCAATCGGCACACCGTCATCGACTAAATATGCCTCTAAGCCGTACAAAATTTTAATGCCGTTTTTCTTGCCGGCTGCGTACGCCTCAGGGAATGATTGCACGACGGCGTGATCGGTAATCGCAACGGCAGGGTGTCCCCATTTGGCAGCCTGTGCAACGAGCTTACTTACTGGTGTCACTGCATCCATTTGGCTCATCGGCGTATGTAAATGAAGCTCCACACGCTTTTCTTCAGGCTTTGCCGTATCTTTACGCGATTCACGCGAAATTTCGGTAATCGAGCGCCCCATAATCACTAAGTCGCGCAAGTACGTATCATTTTGCACGCCACCACCGACGCGCACCCACATACCCGTTTTCAGCATCGACATGAGCGCCACGTCCTGCTTTGAGTTCGAGAACATTTTGACGATGAACGAATCGGTGTAATCGGTAATTTTTAGCGTCGCAATATAGCGCCCTGATTTTAGCTCTTTTACTTCGACGTCAAACACATACCCTTCTACAACGACGAAACGCTCCTCCTCTTGAATGCGCTTTAGCTCTGTAATTTGGCTAACGTCTTGCAATGGCTTACCAATTTGAATCGGTCCTGCTGGGATATTTTGCTCAGCTGCTGCTTCCTCCTCTTTACTTGCACGTAAACTACGTTGCGCCATCTGAATCGCCTGTTGGCTAAGCGCCTCCTCCTCACGTGAACGTTGCTCTAAAAACTCCTGCTGCATGCGCTCGAACTCATCGCGATTTTCCTGTAAATCAAATTCAACGTGCATATGCGGGAAGCCGAAATAACCGTAATGCTCCGAAATAATATTTGCGTACTTATTTTTGCACGTTAAATATTCCACTTGCTGCGCACAAACGAGCTGCAATTTATTACCTGTCCACTGTGGTTGTTGGCTGCTGAAGCGCTCGCGCATCGGCGGTGAAAGCCCGTCCATACTTTCAAGCACTAATTGCCAATAATCATGGACAAGTGCTGCTGTTACTTCAGGGTGCTCCGTCGCAAGCGTTAGCTGAATCGCAGCAATGCCGGAAAAGCGCTCTCGCAGTCGCACGATGAATAATTCATATAATTTATACGGTAAAATTTGCGGTAGCTTCACATGAAAATGCCACTGTCGATTCGTTTTATGCACCGTCATACGCGTTAATTCCCCGCGTTCAAAAAATGACATGTACACATCCTCTGTTAAATCGAGCTGCTGTAATAAAATTTGAAAGCGTTGCTGCGCCTCCTGAGTCGTTGACATAGTTGTCACCTACACTTTCTTCAATCTGTGCTCGCGCGAAAAAATTAGAGCTGGCGTAGCTACGCCAGCTCTAATTTTGTAAAATGCGCTACACACTCTACTTTTATTTTATCTGTTTCAAGCGTGTCTTTCCACGAATTAGTTTGTGCGGAAAAACTCATTTAAACGGTCGATTAACTCTTCTTTTTGCCATTCGAATGATTCGCCAGTTTGACGGAATTTCACTTCAACTAAACCTTCAGAAGCTTTTTTACCAACTGTTACACGCACTGGTAAGCCGATTAAGTCTGCGTCTGCAAACTTCACACCTGCACGCTCTGCACGGTCGTCATATAACACGTCGTAGCGATATGATTTTAATAAAGAATATAAATCATCTGCTAAACTAACTTGCGCTTCGTCTTTCGTGTTTACCGGCACTAAATGTACATCATATGGCGCTAATTGCTTCGGCCATGTAAAGCCACTTTCGTCTTGGAACTGCTCTGCCACTGCCGCTAAAATACGTGACACCCCGATGCCGTAGCAACCCATAATGAACGGTTTCGCTTTCCCTTGATCATCTAAAAACGTTGCACCCATTTTTTCTGAATACGTTGTACCTAGCTTGAAAATATGACCAACTTCAATACCTTCAGCGAACTGAATAACCCCTTGCCCATCTGGAGAAGGATCGCCTACTTGAACGAAGCGAATGTCTAAATAATCGTTTACCGCAAAGTCACGCTCTGGATTGACGTTTACGTAGTGGAAGCCGTCTTCATTCGCACCAGCAACACCGTTACGAATTGATTTAATCGCTTTATCCGCAACGACTTTCACATCTACTGGTAATTTCACCGGACCGATTGAGCCAATGTTTGCGCCGATTAATGCAAGCACATCTTTTTCATCCGCTAATTCAACAGACGTTGCTTCTAACGCATTTTTTAATTTAATGTCGTTAATTTCGTGGTCGCCGCGCGCTAACACAACGACTAACTCACCGTCTACGTTAAACACTAACGTTTTAATGCAGTTGTCAGCTGGCACGTTTAAGAAAGCTGACACTTCTTCGATTGACTTTTGATCTGGTGTTGCTACTTTATCAATATCGTTCATCGGCAAGTCGCTCGCTGTATATTGTGTTACAACTTCAGCCATTTCAATGTTCGCTGCATAATCAGAAGAATCTGAGTATGCGATTGTATCTTCCCCGATTTCAGATAGCACCATGAATTCGTGCGTCCCTTTACCACCGATTGAACCAGCGTCTGCAATTACCGCACGGAAGTTTAAACCAAGGCGCGTAAAAATGTTTGAGTATGCGCGGTACATATCGTCATACGTTTCATCTAATGATTCGCGCGTCGCATGGAATGAGTATGCATCCTTCATAATGAACTCACGACCGCGTAACAAGCCGAAGCGTGGACGTTTTTCATCGCGGAATTTCGTTTGAATTTGGTACAGTGATAACGGTAATTTTTTGTATGATTTCACTTCGTCGCGCACTAAAGAAGTAATCACCTCTTCGTGAGTTGCTCCTAATGCGAAATCGCGGTCATGACGATCTTTTAAGCGCATAAGCTCTGGACCGTATGCTTCCCAACGACCTGATTCTTGCCAAAGCTCCGCTGCTTGCATTGCTGGCATTAATAATTCGATTGCATTAATGGCTTCCATTTCCTCACGCACAATTTGCTCGATGTTCGCTAATACGCGACGACCAAGTGGTAAATATGAATAAATACCGCTCGCATTTTGACGAATGAAGCCTGCACGTAGCAATTGCTTGTGCGATTTTACGTCCGCATCTGCTGGTACTTCACGCAATGTTGGAATAAATGTTTTACTTTGTTTCATAATAAAAGTTCCACCTTTTAAGTTAATATGTTTCATGTGTTTGATTAGCTAGTGAATCAGCAGCTCACCATATATATGCGAACAGTCACTAATGGCTCTCATGTATGTCTGGTCGCGTCATGCGGCTTCGCGGTGCTCCTGCGGTTACTCGTCGCAAAAGTTCTGGGGCTCGGCGGCGAACACGAAGTTTGTCATGAAGGCGATGCCACATGGACGTGGCGCTTATCGCCTTCCTCAAGCCTCCTCGACACTCATTCTTCGTGTCTGTGGGATCTTGAGGCACGAGCTATTCCCCTAGGAGTCTTGCCGCGACGCTTCCAGCCATTAAACATTACAGGTTATACATGAATACAAGAAACGACCTCGATTGTGCTATAGAATACACATCGAACATTTTAAGCCTTAAGCATGTATTATACTGTAATTCATTACTGATCACGTAGGAAACTGCTGTTGCTTGAAACGAGAGGCGGACTCCAGCGGGATAAGCGTGAGACTTGAGACCCCGCAACCGCTTGCGGTGAGGAGGCTCAAGCCACGCCCGCGGAAAGCCTGCCTCGATGTGAAAAGCAACATGAGACACTACAATCAGCTAATCAACACGCCCATGTTTAGCATAATCAAATTTGGCTTTGAGTGCTAGTCAATATTTGACAAATCCACTCAAAGCCAACGACATGCCACAGTTCAATATACTGTGCTATTTTACCATTGTTTCGCCACATACGGACGAATTTAGAAGAAAAAGTTTTGAATATCGTTCCACGTTACGGCAACCATTAACGCCATTAGCAGCATAATGCCGACAAAGTGCACCATGCCTTCTTTTTGGCTATCAATTGGCTTGCCGCGCACCGCTTCCACTGCGAAGAACATTAAACGTCCTCCGTCAAGCGCCGGCAATGGCAGTAAATTCATAATACCAAGGTTAATCGAAAGCATCGCTGCCCAGTGCATTAGCTGGAACACACCGTCTTCTGCGACCATTTCCGTCGTTTTATAAATGCCGACTGGACCGTTTAACTTATCCAGTGAGAATTGCCCTGTCACTAAATCGCCTAACGCTTCAAAAATACGAATTGTCCCTTCATATGTTGATACAGCGCCGTACCATGCCGCTTCAAGCGGGTTGACGATACGTTCCATCGGCGAAGCGTACTGCACACCAATTTGTCCAAACTGCTCACCGTCTTGCTCAATGACTTCTGGTGTCATCGTTAACGTAAGTGGCGCTCCATCACGTTCAACATTTACCGTTAGCGATTCCTTTGGCGACTCCTGCACGATCGCAACTAAGTCATTCCACTCCGAAATGGTCGTACCGTTAATGTTCGTTACGAGGTCGCCATCTTCCATACCCGCAACTGCAGCTGGTGATTCTGGCACAACTTTCGTAATGATCGGCTCGTTCGTTGGTACACCTTGCATAAAGCCCAGTGCCATAAAAATAAAGAACGCTAAAATAAAGTTAAATAACGGCCCTGCAAAAATCGTCATCGTACGCGCGCCAACTGATTTTGAATTAAATTGGCGATCGTACGGTGCGATAATTGTTTCTACACCATTTTCGACAAGCACTGCATTGCGCGCAACGTTAAAGCGCACAAGCTCCTCGTCCTCGTTATAGCCTTCCACCCATAGCTCGCGGTTTAAATCCGCACGCTCCACCTCTAAAAAGTAAATGTTCGGATACGTTTTGTTTTGATTGAAATACATTTTTTCGATTTCATTGTCATCATTTAAAATGACACCAATGCGGTAGCCTGGCTTTAGCTCTACACTGTCTGTATCCTCGCCCGCCATGCGCACATAACCACCAACTGGTAATAAACGAATCGTATAAATGGTTTCGCCCTTTGTGACGCCAAAAATTTTCGGTCCCATCCCAATCGCAAACTCGCGCACCATAATACCCGCACGTTTTGCAAATAAGAAATGTCCAAGCTCATGGAAAAAAACAAGCCCACCGAAAATGACGATAAAGGCTAAAACTGTTTGCATACTTGTCACCCTCATCTCTCAATGCTTTTGCTTATTTTACCATGCTCTGCACAATTTTTCTCGTTTCACTATCTACCGCTAAAATTGTCTCTAAATCCGGCAGTAAAATGTTGTTGTGTGCATCCATCACACGCTCGATGCACTCTTCAATTTGTAAAAACGTAATTTTCTCATCTAAAAACAGTGCAACTGCCGCTTCATTCGCCGCGTTCATCGCCGTTAACACCGTTCCACCTGCACGCCCTGCATCGTACGCAAGCTTCAGCGCACGATAACGATCAAAATCCACTTCTTTAAAGTGCAACTGACCGATTTGTGCTAAGTTTAAGCGCTGTGCATTCGCAATCGGCAGACGGTCTGGATAGCTAAGTGCGTACTGAATCGGCACGCGCATATCTGGTGAACCAAGCTGTGCCATGACGCTCGTATCGCTATATTCAACCATCGAATGAATGATGCTTTCACGGTGCAATAACACGTCGATATTGTCATACGGCATATCGAATAAAACGTGTGCTTCGATCACTTCAAGCCCTTTGTTCATCATCGTCGCCGAGTCAATCGTAATTTTTGCACCCATTGACCAGTTTGGATGGTTCAGCGCATCCTTTACCGTTACACCTTCAAGCTCGGCACGTGTTTTATCGCGGAATGAGCCACCAGAAGCGGTTAAAATTAAACGCTCAATGCGCTTTATGTTTTCGCCGTTCATTGACTGGAATAACGCTGAATGCTCGCTATCTACTGGTAAAATCGGTGCGTTATATTTCTTCGCCTCGCTCATTACTAAATGCCCCGCTGTTACGAGCGTTTCTTTATTCGCAATCGCAATCGTTTTGCCCATGCGAATAGCCGCAAGCGTTGACGCCAGCCCGACACTGCCTAGCACCGCATTGACGAGCACCGTCGTTTCTGGATGCGTCGCCACTTCGACAAGTCCGTCGTTGCCATATGTAAACGCTACGTTTGGAAACTCCTGCTGTAGTGCATGTGCATCGTCAGCAGTCATTACTGATACGAGCTGTGGTGTTAGCTTACGTAAAATATTGCGCGTCGCCTCCATATTGCGTCCTGATGAAAATGCAACAAGCTGAAATTGATCTGCGTGTTGCTCTAAAATATCAATCGTCTGCAAGCCAATCGAACCAGTTGCACCGAGTAAACTAATTTTTTTCATTTGTTATAAGTCCTTTCCGACACTACATAAAGTGTAAAAAATGTAAAAGCGGTATAACGAATAATAAACTATCGAAGCGGTCTAAAATACCACCATGTCCAGGTAAAATGCGCCCTGAATCTTTCACGTTGTAATGACGCTTAATCGCAGACTCCACTAAGTCACCAATTTGTCCGAAAATCGAGCAAATAATCGTTACAATAATAAGCATCGTCCAAGAAGGTGCAAACGGATAAATCAGCTCCATGATCACCGCGGCAATAATCGCGATGACGATACCGCCGACAAAGCCTTCCACCGTTTTGTTCGGTGAAATGTGCGGCCATAGTTTGCGTTTTCCAAATTTGCGCCCTGTAAAATATGCGCCTGAATCCGTCGTCCATACGACAACGAACGCAAAAATTAAATAAACAACACCTTCTGCACGTGCTTCGATGAAATAATGAAAACCAAGTCCGACATACATCGCGCTCATAATAATAAAGCCAATGCCATCAAACGTAAATTTATTTTTCACAACAACTGAATAAACAAGTAGCGCTAATACAACTAAAAATAATAGCTCTAGCTTGTCATACGTCGTCCATTCCTGTAACTTCACTGCCCATTGTGTCGGTAACAGCAAAACAAATAGCGCCAATGTCCCCATGACGCCTGGCGCTGAGAAAATCGATATATCCTTCATCTTCAGCAACTCATACATTGAAATCGCCGCAAGTGCATACACTAAAATCGACCAAGGTAAACCGCCATATAGCACAAATGGAATGAAAAGAGCTGCTGCCACTACACCTGTGATCATGCGTGTTTTCACTACGCTTCTCCTCCTTTTAATCCGCCAAAGCGACGATCTCTTCCTTGAAAGCTTTCAACCGCTTCTAGCAAATGCTCCTCCGAAAAATCAGGCCAATTAATATCGGTAAAGAAAAACTCTGTATACGCCAACTGCCATAGCATAAAATTGCTTAAACGCACCTCTCCACTTGTGCGTATTAACAATTCTGGCTCAGGTAAGCTTGCCGTCATTAATGCCTCATTCATCGTTTGCTCGGTAATATCTTCTACGCGCAATTCCCCTGCTTGTACAGCTTGCGCAATTTTTTGCGTTGCTTGAATAATTTCAGCACGACTGCCGTAATTGAGTGCAAATGTTAACACAAGCCCTGTATTATGCTTCGTTGCCTCCATCGCTTCAGCTAACGACTTTCTCGTATGCGCTGGCAATTGCTCTGGCTCTCCGATTGTTTCAACACGAATGTTACGCTCAATCATCTCTGGTAAAAAATCACCTAAAAACTCCTGCGGCAACTTCATAATAAATTCTACTTCGGTGCGTGGTCGCTTCCAGTTTTCTGTTGAAAATGCATACACCGTTAACGCCTTGACGCCAAGTCGGTCTGCAAAACGTGTAATTTTGCGCACTGTTTTCATGCCTTCATGATGCCCCGCAACACGCGGCAAGTTACGCTTCTTCGCCCAGCGTCCGTTGCCATCCATAATAATGGCGATATGCGTTGGCACCGTATGCTCAGTCGCCTGTTGTACACGTTCTTCAAAAGATTCATTTAGCGGCAACGTTTCCGTTTTCCCGAACCATTTTTTTAACATTTACTTTTCCTCCACTGACTACAAATCGAACGTACTTCATTATCATATCAAAATCTACTGCAAATTACCTTATGTTTCATGAAGTTTTGCGTCACACCTTCATTTCAAATGCCCGCTAATTCATAGTACACATGTGATTTTATTGCGCCGATAAAAGCGCTATATACATTGAACTTAATACTGTAACCGTTCACTCTTTTGTTTCGACGGACGCTTTTCGCGGATGGCAACACGATGTTAGTCACAATGGCGTTGTTGCATAGACGCTAAGAACGTAGCCTTTGTTCTGCGATTTTCGTCTCGGGTGCCTTTACGATTACTGGTCGCAAAAAATTTTTGCTTTTCCTACAAGCGTGTTGATTAGCCAATCAATTGGCAGAAGCGTATTGCGGCTCGCTTTGCCTCTGCGGTTACTCGAGGCAGATAAATTCCTGGGGCTCGGCGGCGAACACGATGTTGGTCA
>NZ_MATO01000015.1 GCF_001700325.1 Caryophanon latum | reverse complement strand
CCTCGACGTGAAAAGCAACCCCAAGTTATGGTGAAGAGCCTTTTTTGTTACATAACTGTATTTGTTGTTAGGTTTTGTCTAAAAACGATTTTATAACTGCTTGGAACTTGTTCGTCACGACAAATTGAGGCGGCTAATAAAAATAACGACATCACACAACGCATTAAATAATACACTTCGCCTTAAACTTAATCGCTAGCAGCTTGTACGAAATGTCCACGCACTTCTCTAGCGGAATCCATTCCTCAAATGAAAACTCGTACACCGTTTGAATCACTTTCGCTAGCTCTGATGGATCGTCGATGCTTTGCAATGCCGCTACGACATCTGCTGTTTCGGTGTCGTAGTTATCATTCCCGATGTTGAATGGATCCCATGCCGCAAGTGTTGCGACCGCTTGTTCATTCATGTCGATGTTTTCCATAATATCACCTTATTCGTTATACTATAGTTGTTATCATAACAATGAACTTTGGAAAAAGAAAGGATGTTTCAACATATGTCTCAATTCGATACACAATATGACCGCCGCCCGACCGCTTCATTAAAATGGGATGCACTCCATGATTTATTCAACGTCTCTCCTGAAGAGGACGTCATTCCGATGTGGGTAGCCGACATGGACTTCCCGCTTGCACCTGTCATTGTAGAAGCGTGGCAAGAGCGCATGCAACACCCGATTTTCGGCTACTCGCGCGTGCCGGATTCATTGTACGATGCAATGATTCATTGGCAACAACGATACGGCTGGACGATTGAAAAGGAGCATATTCAGTTCCATCAAGGCGTCGTCCCTGCCCTTGCATTAGTCATTGAAGAATTAACGAACGAAGGCGACAACATCGTCATTTCGACACCTGCTTATTATCCATTTAAAGACGTGCCAACAAAATTAAAGCGCCACGTCATTGAATGCCCGTTAACGAATGCGGACGGCTACTTCGCTTACGATTTTGATGCGTTAGAAAGCGAGCTTCAACACGCAGCGGCGTACATTTTCTGTCACCCGCACAACCCTGGTGGTACTGTATGGGATCAAGCGACGGTCGAAACAATTGTCGCCCTTTGCAAAAAGCATAATGTGTTGCTTATTAGCGATGAAATTCACGCGGACTTATTGTTCTCCCCATTTGAGCACGTGCCAGTCATGTCGCTAACGGAAAAAGAGGATCGCGTTGTCGCGTTAATCGCACCGACAAAAACGTTCAACTTAGCTGGCGTACAAATTGCGATGAGTGTAACGGCAAACGACGCACTTCGCAAAACGTTAAAAGATGCTGGTGCTCGCATGGCGCAGTTCGGTCCACACGTTTTTGCGATGACGGCAGCAGAAGCGGCGTACACAAAAGGTGAGCCTTGGTTAAACGAGCTCATGGCATATTTACAAACGAACATCGACTACGTGAAGGAGCAGCTTGAACAAATTGATGGTGTGCGGGTTTGGAAGCCACAAGCGTCGTATTTAATTTGGATGGACGTGCGCGATTGTGCGCTTGACGATGCAACGTTAATGAAGCGCTTTAAAGAAGCTGGCGTCATCATTTACCCGGGCACGAAGTTTGGCGAAACGGGTGCAGGCTTTTTCCGCATGAACATCGCCTCGCCGTTTGCGGTCATTGAAGAAGCTGTGAAGCGTATGAAAACGGCATTTAACGCATAAAAAAAGTGGTAGAGGGCATGTCGCCTTCTACCACTTTTTTCAATCTGTCGATGTAACTTGCTGCGCTTGACGCTGTTGTAAAATTTGTTCCTCTAACGCCTTCGTTCGCTGTTCCTGCTTTCGCGAAATGCGAACAAATACGGTAAACACAATAATACATAAGACGAAAAATACGAGAAACTCTAACACTGCTGGTACGTATTCTGTCTTGTCCTCTGGGAAATACAAAAACATCCATTGCATTAAAAATGTATTCACGCGCTCACAACCTTACATATTAGATTAGTCTTCGTTCATTTCTATTGCTCTTCGCTTTCGAGGCAGGCTTTCCGCGGGCGCGGAGGCGAACACGATGTTTGTCATGAAGGTGATGCCACATGGACGTGGCGTTTATCACCTTCCTCAAGCCTCCTCGACACTCATACTTCGCGTCTGCGGGGTCTTGAGGCACGAGCTTTTCCCGCTGGAGTCCGCCTCTTGCTCCGAGCAATTATTTATCGCGACCCCCATTTTCCAATGAGGCATGTTGATTATTGTAATACTGTAATTTTCTCGATTACGATGTCTTCTTTCGGCTTATCTTGGAAGCCTTTTTCTACTACTGCGATTGCATCGATTACATCCATGCCTTCGATTACTTGACCGAATACAGTATGCTTACCGTCTAACCATGGTGTACCACCGTTTTTCTTATATGCATCAACTGCTTCTTTTTCCCAGCCGCGAACTTCCATTTGCTTTAACATTGGCACTTGTACTTTTTTCGCTTGCACGATAAAGAACTGAGAACCGTTTGTGCCAGGACCAGCGTTTGCCATTGATAATGCGCCGCGTAAGTTCATTAATTCAGGTACGCACTCGTCTTCGAACGTTGTACCCCAAATTGATTCGCCGCCCATACCTGTACCAGTTGGGTCGCCACCTTGGATCATGAAATCTTCAATAACGCGGTGGAAAATGATGCCTTCATAATAACCAGACTCGGCATGACCTAAAAAGTTCTCAACTGTTTTTGGTGCGTGCTCTGGGAATAATTTAATTTTTAACGTACCCATTGATGTTTTCATTTCAACTAGCTTTTCGCCAGCTAATACTTCTGTCGTTAATTGTGGAAACATAGTTGTCTCTCCTTCGAAATGCTTAATATGTAGAGCGAATTGCCCTGTCTGCTTTAGTTTACCATACTCCTTTTACTTTTTCAGTCTATACGATGCAATTTTGTACAAATGTACCGCAGCATGCGACGATATACTATGCACGAAATCATACGAATTTGCAAATAGCCGCTATTTTCTAAATGGAAATATGCTATTGTTGTTACATAGAGACATTTATATGGAGGATTTTTATGCGCAACAGCTTTGGATTTTTAATGATTATACTTGCGATTCCAGGCTTATTAGTTATTGGAACGATGCTGTTTAAAGAAGTGCAGTTTGCCGGCGCTCAGCAAGCATCAATCGAAGATAAAATCGTCATGCCTGAAGTCGAAACACCGCTACCTGTCGTCATGACAGACCGCGATGGCACCGTCTTTAGTGAGGAATACGTCAATTTTTATGAACCGTATGCACTCGACGACATTCCTTTTTTCATGCAGCAACTATTTTTAATGAATGAGGACGAAGAATTTTACAATCACGTCGGCTTTGACGTCAGCGCTATTACGCGTGCCTTTTTAACGAACGCACAAAGCAGCGACGTACAGCAAGGCGGTAGTACGATTACACAGCAGCTCGTACGTATGCGCTACTTAACGACGGAAAAATCATACGAGCGTAAAATTACCGAACTGTTTTATGCATACGAGCTTGAAAAAATGCATGAAAAAGACGAAATTTTACAAATGTATTTAAACGAAATGTACTTTAGCAACTTAGTGTACGGTGTTGGCGGTGCGGCGAAATATTACTTCCAAAAAGATTTACCGCAGCTGACAAAAGCAGAAATGGCATTTATCGCAGCTATTCCAAACAACCCGACGATGTACAATCCGCTCAAAAACTTTGACGCGACGAAAAAGCGCCAAGAGTTATTGTTAGACGGCTTAGTGCGTACGGAAATTATTACAGCGGCTGAAGCAGAAGCAATTAAAGCGGAGACGATTGCATTAAACGTCAAAGAAAAAACGCAGCAACACCCGATGTATGCGACGTACGTGCTTGAGGAGTTTAAATGGCTCGTTGCCGAAACAGAAGGCTTCGATAAACAGCTAGATAGCGCACAAGGTGATGCGAAAAAAGAAGTGGAGCAAAAGCTTGATGCACGCGTTACAGAACTGCTGCAATCGGGCGTCATCATACATACAGCGCTCGACCAAGCTCGCCATGCACAAGACGTAGCAAAAATGGACGCGGTGCTTGCACGCCACGGTGACTTACAAGGTGCTGGTGTGCTCGTCGATAACGTCAAACGCGAAATCGTCAGCTTATACGGCGGCAAAAATTATAAAAAGTACGACTTTAACCGCGCATATCAAGCAGTACGTCAGCCAGGCTCGGCGTTTAAGCCGCTCGCGGTATACGCACCGTACATTCAAGAAACCGGTGCATATGCGAACCAAACGATTAGCGCGAAGCCAATTTGCGTCGGCACATTTTGCCCAGACAACTACGGCGGCGAAGTGTACGGCAACACGTCGATGAAAAATGCGTTTCGCTGGAGCTACAACACAGCAGCACTTCGTCTTTTCTACAACATCGGCGTCGATACAGCGTTTAACTACTTACATCAATTCAACTTCCAATCACTCGTGGAAGAAGATGAAAACTACGCCGCTTCACTCGGTGGCTTAACGTACGGTGTCACACCGCTTGAAATGGCAGATGCATACGCAAGCTTCTCGGACGGCTCCTACGTGCGCGCCCATGCGATTCGCTCGGTGAAAAATAAAGATGGCGACATGCTATATGAATGGCCGCAGCAAAAGCAGCAAATTTGGTCGCCACATACAGCAAGTCAAATCCGTTCGATGCTAGCAGACGTCGTCGTAAACGGTACAGGTGAAGGCGCATATGCAACAGACGGCTATATCGGTGTAAAAACCGGCACGACAAACAATTGGAACGACTACTGGCTTGCAGGCTTAAGCACGAACTATTCCGCTTCAATTTGGATCGGTTACGACAAACCAGCGAGCATGCAGCGAATCGAGAAGAGCAAAATTCATCACCAGTTATTTAACATCTTAATAAACTAAACGGGTACAATATAGTTGTACTCGTTTTTTCATGCACGCTAAAAGACGCGTACAACTTCATTACAAAGGGGATTGTATGAATGAAAAATTTTTTTCAACTCACAGCAGCTGTTGCAATGGCTTTCACGCTCGCAGGCTGTAGTGACACACAAACAGCACAACAAATTTTCGACAACACGATGGAACGACAAAAGGAATTGACGAGTGCATCCGCCACTATGGATGTATCACAAACGATGACAGTTTCGATGGATGGGGAAACAGGCGAAATTGTTACGTTAACAAAAGGAACAGTTGATGCGGTGTTCGACCCGATTGCTATGGCGATGGATGTGAACGTTTCAACAGATTTCATGGGTGAGCCGATGGAGTTACCAGTGAACATGTACATCAATGAAACGGATGGCATGTACCTAGAAGACACGACTTCAAATACATGGATGAAGCTGCCGAGCGAACAATTTGATACGATCATGAACAATACCGATGTTCAAATTGACCAAACAGCACAACTAGAGCAATTACAACAATTTGTAGAGGACTTTACGATGGAAGAAACCGATGCAAGCTACGTGCTGACACTGAACTTAGACGATGAGAAATTCAACTCGCTTGTAAAAGAGCAAGCTGCCGGTGCACTAGGTGATAGCGGCACAGAAGCTGACAACGCCGCACTCGAATCTATTCAAGTAAGCGATGGCTTGTACAAACTTACGATTGATAAAGAAACGTATGATTTAACGAACGTCATCATGGACTTCTTCATGACGATGGAAGTCGAAGGTGAAACGATGGAAATGGATACGAACTCAAACATTACCTATACAGAGTTCAACCATTTACAGTCGATTGATATTCCACAAAACATTATTGACAGCGCAGTGGATATGACGGACGTTCAATAACGATAAAAAGAGCGAGTGAAAAATCAATGTTGATTTTTCACTCGCTCTTTTATATGTATATACAAGGTGATTGAAATTTAGAATACGAACGAGGCTCGAAACAAGAGGCGGACTCCAGCGGGAAAAGCGTGAGCGAGAGACTACAGGCTCGAGCCACGCCCGCGGAAAGCCTGCCTCGATGTGGAGAGCCGACTAACAAAATGCTAAAATACATTCACCGTCTATGTAGATGCGTTTTATGTCGCCATCACGTGACTATGTATTAACTAATCGGCAAGCTCGACAATAACGTATTGTACAAGCGAACAATCACGTAGCCAATACCGACGAGCGACGCAGCCCAAATGAGCACCTCAAACATAATTAAGCCGACTAACCCCGACGTTGACATCGCATCGCTCATTTTGTAGACGACAAACATGAAGTATACGATCATCGTCGCAGCAAAAATGAGCGCTAGTAACATTAACGAGCTCATACCGAACGCTGACGCAATCGCCCCGAAAAACACGATCGTCGACGCAGACTTTGCGTTACTGTACGTTTCGACTTGTAGCTCCTTTGCGAAAAATAGCATGCCGAGCTCGTGAATCGTCTCGCCAACTAATTTTAATGCAGAAAAAAGCATAAAGAAACAAAGCATAAATACAATTAATAGCAAAATTCGAATCTCAATATCAGACATAAATTGCGACATTCCGCTGTAAACGCCGATTACTTTAAACAGCTTGATCGATTCTGTCACAGCGTAAACGCCAAACGTTAAACTAAATAAAACTACCGAAATAAGCGGTAAATAGCCGTACAAATATGGATTTTTCATTAAAATTTTTCCTCGTTTTTTTTCGTCTTCTTTCCTATTTATAATAATTAGTAAAATGCTTTTGTTGTCGCATCGCCCCTTTATACAATCTTATGCACCTCAAATGGAAATACGCTATAATTACAGAGCATCACAACAAATATTCATTCGAAAGGAGGATTTCTATGAATCTCATTGTAGCAATCTTTCTCCCAATACTCGCAGCGCTCTTTGTGCCGTTGTTATTCAAAAAGGTAAAGCAGCTGCATACAGGTTGGTTTGTGCTACTAATCCCTCTGTCACTGTTCTTCTTTTATGCAAGCTTCATACAACGCGTCGCAAATGGTGACATTTTTTCAAGTACATTTCATTGGGTACAATCGTTGCAGCTATCCTTTATATCGTACATAGATGGGCTGAGTTTGCTGTTTTCTTTATTAATTACAGGAATCGGCTCCCTCGTTGTTCTTTATTCTATCTTTTATTTAGATAAATCGAAAGAGCAATTGCATAACTTCTATGTATATTTATTACTTTTCATGAGTGCGATGCTCGGTGTCGTACAATCAGACAACGTCATTACGCTTTATTTATTTTGGGAACTGACATCGATTTCCTCATTCCTGCTCATCGCTTACTGGTTTAACCGCGATGCATCACGCTTTGGGGCATTGAAATCGATGATGATTACGGTGTTCGGTGGACTGCTTATGCTCGGAGGCTTCGTGCTACTTAGCATGATGGGCGATACGTATTCAATTCGTGAGCTCATCGCACAAGCACCACAGCTTGCACAGCACGACTACTTCACGTGGGCGCTCGTCCTCATCTTATTCGGGGCATTCACGAAATCGGCACAAGGACCGTTTTACATTTGGTTGCCAGATGCGATGGAAGCACCGACACCGGTCAGTGCGTACTTACACTCGGCTACGATGGTAAAAGCCGGCATTTATTTAGTTGCCCGCTTCACGCCAATTTTTGCGGTGAGCGAGCTTTGGATTTGGCTCGTAACTGGCACAGGACTATTTACGCTCGCTTGGTGTTCGTTCTTTGCGCTCAAGCAAACGGACTTAAAAGGCATTTTAGCGTTCTCTACCGTTAGTCAGCTCGGTCTTATTATGGCGCTGCTCGGGGCAGGGGCGATGAGCTATCACGTAGACGGCGCAGTAGAAACCGTATTTAAATACGCAGCGTTCGCGGCAATTTTCCATCTCATTAACCACGCGACGTTTAAAGGTAGCTTATTTATGATTGTCGGCATTATCGATCATGAAACCGGCACGCGCGACATACAAAAGCTCGGCGGTTTAATGAGCTTAATGCCAATTAGCTTTACAGTTGCGATGATCGGCAGCTTGTCGATGGCCGGTGTACCGCTCTTTAACGGCTTCTTAAGTAAAGAAATGTTTTTAACAGCAATGCTTTCGATTAAAGAGTTCGGCTTATTTAGCTTTGATACGTTCGGCGTGCTATTCCCTATTCTCGCATGGGTAGCGTCGGTGTTTACATTTGCGTACAGTCTGTATTTCGTGACGCATACGTTTTTTGGCAAGTACAAACCGGAGCAGCTGCCGAAAAAGGCGCACGAAGCACCAATCGCTATGCTCGTATCTCCTATTGTACTAGCGGTGCTTGTCGTAACGATTTTCTTCATTCCAAACGTTGTGGCGACGTACTTCATTAAGCCAGCAGTACTCGCAATTCAGCCGTTTTTATATAGCGATGTGTCACAAATTGACATACATATTTCGGCTTGGCACGGTTTTAATAAAGAACTTTGGATGACGCTCGGTATTTTCGCCGTCGGTACGCTATTAATTGTCACACTCAAGAAATGGCAACACGTGTACGACCGCGTTCCAGCAGGTTTTAACAAAATGTATGACGCGGTGATGCAGTTTAGTGACGTCGGTATGAATCGTCTGGCTCGCCTTTATATGACCGGCTCGAATCAAACGTATTTATTGTATATGCTTGCAAGCTTTGTCGTGCTCGTACTCGGCACACTATTTACACAAGGTGGCTTCGTATTTGATGCGTCAAACGTCGCTCCGATTCGCGTATATGACATCGTACTTGTCGCTGTGCTCGTATGCGGTACAATCATTGCACTTGTGACAAAATCGCGTTTAACGTCGATCATCGGGCTCGGTGTTGTCGGCTACAGTGTTGCGATGTTCTTCGTCTTATTTAACGCACCAGACTTAGCGTTAACGCAGCTCGTTATCGAAACGATTTCAGTTGCGCTATTTTTACTATGCTTTTATCATTTGCCGAAAAACAGTCGCACGGAAAAACGCATGCGCTTCAAATTATCGCGCTTTGCTGTTTCATTCGGTGTTGGTGCAACGGTGACAATTGTTGCGATTGCGGCACAGTCACAAAAAATGATGACGTCGATTTCGGAATACTATAAAGAAACAGTGTACTCGCTCGCAGGTGGCGGCAATATCGTCAACGTTATTTTAGTCGACTATCGCGGCTTCGATACGCTGTTTGAAATTGCGGTGCTTGCCATTGCAGGGCTTGGCATTTTCGCAATGATTAAGCTACGTCTCGGTGAAGGAAAGGAGAAGAAGCAAATTGAAAACAAATGATGTCCTACTGCAGTTTACGGCAAAGCTTGTCTTTTTCATGATTTTCTTGTTCTCCGTCCATATTTTTATGGCAGGACATTACACACCAGGAGGCGGCTTCGTCGGCGGACTGCTTGCAGCGAGTGCAATCGTATTACTCATACTCGCATTTGATTTAAAAACGGTACAAGCAGGATTTCGCATTAATTACCGCATTATGGTCGCGATCGGTCTTGTGCTTGCACTCGGCACAGCGGCGTATCCGATGCTTGACGGCAAACCGTTTTTCACGCATTACTTTGATTACTTCGACTTGCCGTTTTTCGGTGAAACGTCTCTTCATACGGCGATGCTATTTGATGCTGGTGTATATTTAGTCGTTGTCGGAGTAACGATGACAATTATTCAATCAATCGGGGAGGATGAATAAATGGAAATTGTTATGGCTTTTGTCATTGGCTTTTTGTTTATGGCCGCCACTTATTTAATGCTCTCTCGTAGTTTATTACGCATTATTATCGGTACAGGCTTGCTTAGTCACGGCGCGCATTTACTCATTTTAACGATGGGTGGGCTCAGTGGTGAAGCGCCACCTGTACTAGCAGATGGGGTTGAAGCAAGTCAATTTGCTGACCCGCTACCACAAGCATTAATTTTAACCGCGATTGTCATTTCATTCGGGGTGACAGCATTTATTTTAGTGCTTGCATACCGTGCATACCAATCGCTTGAAACAGATAATACTGCGATGATGAAAGGAAGTGACGACGATGCATAACAACTTGCTACTACTTCCGATCATCATTCCGTTTTTCGCAGCGATGGTGTTACTATTTGCCCCGAAAAACGTCACGTATCAGCGCATCGTTACAATGATTGCCTTGCTTGCAGCGACAGTGAGCGCGTTTTACATGCTCGGTATCGTCTATGCACAAGGGCCACAAACGGTAACATTCGGGAACTGGCCTGCCCCGTTCGGTATTACGATGGTGTCGGACATGATGTCAATTTTGCTCGTTTTGACGACGCTTGTGCTGACGCTGTTCATCGTATGGTATAGCTTCTCTACAATCGGTGTCGAGCGGGAAAAGTTTTATTACTACCCTGGTATTATGTTCATTTTGACAGGGATTAACGGTGCATTTACGACAGGTGATATTTTCAACTTGTTCGTATTTTTTGAAGTGTTTTTAATGTCTTCGTATTTACTTATTGTGCTTGGTGGCGAGAAAAAGCAGCTACAAGGCTCGATTTATTACTTAGTTATTAACATCATTTCATCAGCGTTATTCGTCATTGCCGTTGCGTTTTTATATTCAGTTGTCGGCACGTTAAGCATGGCTGATATCGCTGTAAAAGTTGCGGAGCTTCAGCAGCCTGCCATTTTAACGGTCATTGCAGTATTATTTTTAGTCGTATTCGGATTAAAAGCTGCTATTTTCCCGTTATTTTTCTGGCTACCGAAAGCGTATAAATCGGCGCCAACACCTGTACTTGCTTTATTCGGTGCATTGCTTACGAAAGTCGGTGTGTATGCGATACTGCGCACGTACACGCTCATTTTCGTACATGATCCAAGCTTTACGCATGAGCTACTCATGGTGTTGAGCATATTAACGATTATTTTCGGCTGCATCGGCGCACTTGCTTATTTCGATGTCACACTCATTATCATTTACAACATCGTCATTGCGGTCGGCGTCATTTTGTTCGGCGTATCGCAAATGAATACAGTTGGGCTTGAAGGTGCGATGTATTACTTAGTGCACGATATGCTCATTAAAGCAGCACTGTTCATGCTCGGTGGAATCATCGTTGCAATTAGCGGCACGGCAAACTTACGTCAAATGGGTGGCTTAATGAAACGTTATCCACTGCTTGGCTGGACATTTTTAATTGCCGCGTTTAGCTTAGCAGGTATTCCTCCATTAAGCGGCTTTATCGGCAAATTACTTATCGTCGAATCAGGATTTGCGGCTAATAACCCGTGGATGAGCATCATTATTTTATTATCATCGCTCGTCGTATTACTGTCGGTCATTCGCATATTCATTTATGCGTTTTGGGGTGAAGAAAAAGAAACGGCGACGACGATTACGAGCACGACGTATGCACAGCAGCTTACACCAGCGATTTTACTTGTATGCGTTACAATTGCTTACGGCGTTGGAGCAGAAGCTGTCGCACCGTACATGGCTGCAGCGAGTGAAGCACTCATGCAACCGCAAATTTATATTCAAGCTGTGTTAGGAGGTAAATAACATGGCATTACAAATATTATTAAACGTCATCGTTGCGTTCGTCTGGATGTTTTTAGTGCAAAACTTCTCTGGGCAAGGCTTCATCGTCGGCTACGTGCTCGGACTTGTTGCACTCATCGGCATGCGCCGCTTCTTTAAAGTGCGCCTATACGTTCACCGTGTATGGGCCGCTGTGAAGCTATGTGTGCTGTTTATAAAGGAGCTCATACTAGCAAACATCGCCGTCCTAAAAGTCGTGCTAAAACCAAAGCTCGATATGCAGCCTGCGTTTTTTGCATACCCGACGACACTTACAGAAGACTGGGAAATCGTCTTGTTGTCGAGCTTAATTACGCTCACACCAGGAACGGTCGTTATTCACGTATCGGATGATGCAAAAACGCTGTACATTCATGCGATTGATTGTAACGATGTCGATGAAGTCGTCGCATCCATTCGTGATTCATTTGAGAAAGCAATATTGGAGGTGAGCCGCGCATGACGTATTTTATTATTGGCGCAATTGCCATCGTCGCGCTTTCGATGCTGCCGATGATTTATCGTATGGTGAAAGGACCTGATGCGTCTGACCGCGTCGTAGCACTTGATTCAATTGGTGTTGCACTCATCTCACTCATCGGTTTGTTCTCGATTGTTGTCGAAACATCATATTTTTTAGAAATTATTTTATTGCTGGCGATCTTATCGTTTATCGGCACCGTTGCCTTCTCAAAATTCATTGAGAAAGGAGACATTATTGACCGTGACAATTCTAGCAAATAGCGTTGTAATTTTCTTCATTGCTGTTGGGGTGCTGTTCGTCGTCGTGACGGCCATTGGTTTAGTACGTCTCCCTGATTTGTATACGCGGGCGCATGCAGCATCTAAAAGCGCTACGCTCGGTGTGATGTGTATATTACTCGGAGTGTTCTTCCACTTTTGGCTCATTGAGGACACGTTCAACCCGCGTATTTTACTCGGCATTTTATTTTTATTCATTACCGGTCCAGTCGGCGGGCACATTATGGGGCGCTCGTCGTACATTGCCGGTGTGAAGCCATGGAAAAATACAGTGCAAGATGATTTAGCGCCAGAAATCGAGCGCATGAAAAAAGAGCAAGGGTTGAAATAAACAAAAAAAGGGATTGTACGCATGTCTTATTGACGTGCTGTACAATCCCTTTTTTAAGTGCTCCTTAATTCTCCGCTAGCTCCTCGACAAACGCCGCTAACGTGCGCACCATGACACCTGTGCCACCTGCTTGCCCGATTGGTGACGCTGACTTCGCCTCTGACGTACCGGCGATGTCTAAATGAATCCACGGCATGTCGCCAACAAACTCACCAACGAAGCCGCCGCCAAAAATCATATGCCCGTCGCGTCCTGGTGAATTGTTGTAATCCGCCACGTTCGATTTACGAATGCGCTTTTTGTCGTTTTCTGTTAACGGCAAGCGCCAAATGAACTCATCTGTGTCAATCGACGCTTCGAGTAACGTCTCAAACAATTCGTCATCGTTCGTGAGCGCCCCAGTTTTATCCATGCCAAGCGCAATAATGACACCACCTGTTAATGTTGCGACATCGACAATCGCATTAGCACCTTGCTGCTGCGCGTACACAACAGCATCGGCTAGCACGAGGCGACCTTCCGCATCGGTATTTAACACTTCAACTGTTTTGCCGTTATACATCGTAATGACGTCGTCTGGCTTAATCGCATCAGCTGACACCATGTTATCCGTTGAGCCGATGACTGCGACAACGTTTTTCGCCGGCTTTAGCTGCGCGATGACACGCATTGCACCAAGCACTGCTGCTGCACCGCCCATATCACCTTTCATGCCAACCATGCCGTCTTTAGGCTTTAACGAATAACCACCTGTGTCATACGTTACCCCTTTGCCGACAAGCCCTAGCACATCGCTCCAGTCGTCTGTCGCTTTATATTTTAACGTAATGACGCGCGGCTCCTCGCTAGAACCTTGGTTTACTGCTAAAATACCGCCCATGCCAAGCTCGGTAATTTCCGCTTTCGTCAGCACTTCTACTTCTAAGCCAAACTCATTTGCCATGTCGACTGCATAATCAGCTAGTGCTGTTGCTGTTAATAAGTTCGGTGGCATGTTTACTAAGCTGCGCGCCTCGTTTTGTGCCTCCGCATAAATGCATCCGACTGTGAAGCTCTCAAGCACCGCTTCGTCCTCTTCACCGATGAACGCGACTTTTTCAAGCGTGACGTCCTGTGCGTTCGATGTCGTTTTGTAGTTCGGCACGCGGTAGCCGCCAAGCACAAGCCCTTCTGCTGCTAAGTACGCCGCCTGCTGTGCATCGATTGTGTCGTTCGTGAACGTGTCAAGCGCAATCGTTACGCTTGATTCCTTTAACGCTTTCGCTGCTGCACCGAAGCCGTTACGAATCGTCTCTGTTGATACGTCACCGCTTCCTAAGCCGATGAACAAAATGCGCTTTACTGTTTCGTGTGCGACTGGAATTTTCGTTAACGTACCTGCCTCCGTTTGAATATCGCCTAATTTCACGAAATCGCTCACTGGCACGAATGCCTCTACTGCCTGCACGGTTGCACGCTGCACGTTTTTCGCCACGCCGACAATGATCGTCGCTGTTTGTACTTGTTCTGTAAATGTAAGTTGCATACATGACCCCTCCAATTTCAATACTTCCTTTTATTATAGCGCACTTTCAACGCTTGGCGAATATTCCGACATCCGAATTATCTATTTTTTCAAGTCGTTCACGTTATACTAATAGTAACAATGAGGTTGGGGGCGATGTTGTGGAATTATTAGCAAACGAACCGTTATTATTAGCACTTGCCTGTGTGTTCATTGCACAGCTGTTAAAAGTACCCATTCATTACGCATTAACGCGAAAGTTCGATCTATCTTTACTCAATTCAACAGGTGGTATGCCAAGCTCTCACTCCGCGGCTGTATGTGCACTCGCTACCGCAATTGGCTTTGAGCACGGGCTCGATTCTGGCTTGTTCGCCGTCGCAGCGATGTTTGCGGTCATCGTCATGTACGACGCATCGCATGTTCGCTACGAGGCAGGTCAGCACGCCGCAAGCATTAACGACTTGTACAATCAAGTGGCACAACTATTTGACGACTTGCGCACCGTCAATGATGCAACACGTGATGCGGTCATTCGGGAAGATTTAAAAACGCTGCTTGGGCATAAAAAAAGCGAGGTATACGCAGGCTGTTTAACCGGCGTCCTCGTCTCGACATTGTTTTACACTTTATTTTAAAAAGGGATGCGCGATTTTTCGCACACCCCTTTTTGCTTATTCAAATAACGCTTTAAACTGCGGGAACGTCATCGAGCGCTGTACGTCAATGCGTGGCACGCGGTATAAATCTTCGCCGACATGCACGTAATCTTTGCGCGTCGTAAATGCCATGCTAATGTTTGCTCGCTTTAACAGACGCGTCGTTTCTTCTTTATGCTGCCCGAACGGATACGCAAAATAATTGTGCGGCATAACGGCTAAGCTCGTCGCAATATCTGCTGCAACGGCTTCTGCTGTGCCACACACGAGCGCTCCACAACTGCCGGTCATGAAATAATGCATATTGTGCGTATGCCCTTCAAATGAAAACACATCGCGCATGCTGTTCATATTTTTCAAGCTTAAAAACTGTAGTGTGCTCGGGTCAAATAAGCGCTCCACTGGTGGAATGCGCGACGTAATAATAAAGTTCGTCGCCTTAAAATTAAACGCTTTTAACAGCTCATATGCATAGCGCTGCGTCGTTGATAAGCCGTCATCAAACGTTAGCGCAAATGACTTCGCTGAAATGTTTTTCTCGCCGTTAATGTACGCATACAAATCATCTAGCGTAATCGTTTCATAGCCCGCGTCCTTTAAGTACTCCATTTGAATAATGAACGTTAGCGGATCAACGGTTGAGTTGTTGCGGTAGTTTTCATTTTCGCGATCACGCAGTAAATGGTGATAGAGCAGCACCGGTATACCACGGTCTTCGCGCACGTCGCTCTTTTTCACGTACGCCGCTTGACCGAATAGTAGCACCTCATAATAGTCGTTCGTTTCGTTCGTCACAAAAAAGCGACGGTCTGCCGCAGCAACGTACAGTTTTTCGCGGAAATCTGTTCCTTTATAAAAGGTCGTTTCGCCATTTGTCGCGATCGTCACCATCGTATTTTTCGGCGTGCGTACTTGCAAGTCAGCTGGCTGCACCGCTTCATCCTTTAGCACATAGCCTGTCGCTGTTTCGACTTGCACATAAAATTGCTTCGTCGTATCATACAACGTTTCATAATACACATTCGGCATAATGCGCCCAATTTGCTCATTCGTCGTTGCGTCATATATTGCTCGTTCCTCTGTTGTAACGATGCCTTCTGCTGCGGCGTGCGCACTAAAAGCACTCATACTCAGAAAAAAAGCGAGTCCCCATTTCTTAATCATCTGCTAAACTTCCTTTCTCCATATACTATTGTACTCAAAATTATAGGAGAAATCTTTACATCCTTTAAAATAACAAATTTATATGATAAACAATAAAAAAACGGCACAAATGATTGCGCCGCCTAAAACATTCGGTACCCTGCTGCTCGTAGCATACGCATCGTTATACCTGATACGACCGCCCCTAAAAAACCACCCGTTAAAATGACCGCATCGCCAAGCTGTAGCGCACTAAACCGTTCAATAAGCGCCGGCCATGCAGACGTCGGATTCATTATGTATTCATACCAGCTCACTTCATCGACAATGAGTGCAACGATGATCGGGTACACGAGCGCCATCATCCATGTTACGCGCAGCAACATATTTAATAAAAATCCAATACCAAAAAACATGACAAAAAATAGTACGACTGAAACGATTACTTGCTCAATTGCAATTTCACCCATTCCACATACCCCCTCGCTAGCTTAAGTGTACATGAACGAGCAATTTCTCGCAATTTCTACATCATTTTTACATTTATAAAAATACTTTGTAATCGGTGTAGCCAAAAATCGAATCGGGCTCGACGTCCTTTTGCACTTGAAGTGGCTGCTGTAAGTTCCCCTCGGTCGCAAAAATACGCAGCATAAACGACGATGCTGGATCTGTCGCAAGCTCGGTCGGATGAATCCAACGCGCATCGCTTAACTCACGCTCATCAATCGTAATCGTCGCATCACTTGCATGCGCATAAAAAATAACCATGTTGTCGCTCACTTCATCACGAATAACGCCACTTCGCACACCGTACACCCCTTGAATGACGCAATCGATGCCTGTCTCCTCTAGCACCTCACGCTTTGCCGCCGCATCAAGCGTCTCACCGACATCGACAAAGCCTGCTGGAATTGACCAGACATCCTTTAAGCCGCCATACGTTTTTTTCACGACGAGCCATTCCCCTTGATCATTCGTCACAATAACCCCTGCTCCTAGCCACACTTTTCCACGTTCCTTTTTCATCTAACATCCCCCTTATGTAAAAATAGCTGCCCGAATGCTCGGACAGCTATGTACTTCGTTAAAACAGCTTAAACTTCCCTTTTTTCGCAACAAGTGTTGGGCCGCCAATTAACAACAACGCGCGGTTATCGACAACTTTTTTCAGCGCAGCTGCTGGCTTACCAACAACCTTTTTGCCAAATGGTGCGCCGATTGCTGAGCTATGACCGAGCGAGCAAACCGCCCCTTTATCGCTATAGACGAATCCTTCTGTCGGCTCATTGTTTAGTAAATGCTGAATATTTTTTGCAATCGTGACCGCCTGCTGCATCGCAATTTGTGCAGTCGGTGGGTACGGACGCTCCGTTTCAGGATTTAAAAAGACGCTGCAATCGCCGACGATAAACACATCGTCAAAGCCTGGCGCGCGTAAATCTTGCTCGACCATAATGCGCGCGCGGTTATTTTCGATGCCGCTTGATTCAATTAACGAGTTGCCGCGCACACCTGCTGCCCAAATAACAGTTCCCGCTTCGATGAAATCAAACGTATCTTCACCTGTTTTAATTTTCACGCCTGCTGCTGTCGCTTCGACAACCGGTGTACCGATTGAGAACTCGACACCTTTTGACGATAAGTAATTTTTCGCAAATGTGACAAGCTCCTCATCAAAGCCTGGTAATACAGTCGGTGCTGCCTCAACACAAATGATGCGCACCTTTTCAGTTGGAATATTGAACTCCGCACAAATTTCCGGCACGCGGTTTGCAAGCTCACCTAACAGTTCAATGCCCGTGAATCCTGCCCCACCAACGACGATCGTTAGCTTCGTATCGTCCTTCACAGCATCTTTCGTCCATGACACGAACTGCTGCTCAATATGCTCACGTACGCGACGTGCTTGGTTTAAATCTGCAAGCGACAACGCGTGCTCCTTCAAGCCAGTAATGCCAAACGTTTCCCCTTCAAATCCTAAGCCGATTACTAAATAATCATACGTTAGCTCGCCTGCATCCGTTTCGATTTTACGCGCTGCTACGTCGATGTTCGTCACCGTCTCCTTTTTGAAAATTACGCCGCTACCGATGACGTCTTCAATCGCATAGCTCGCTCGCTGTGGTGAAATGGTACCCGCCGCTACTTCGTGTAGCCACGTTGTTTCGTAGTGATAATCGTTTTTATTGACCAAAATAATATTTGCGTTTTGTGTTCCGACTGTTTTCTTTAAATTAACAGCTGTTGTTAATCCACCGTAACCTGCACCTAAGACGACAATATTTGGTTTACTCACACGCACAACCACCTTTTCTTCGTTTCACACTACCGCTTTTCAACTTGCACTGATCGCCGCAGTTGTTTTCAAACATTTTCCTATATTTTTATTCTATTTGTTTCGAAGGCGATTTTCAACCGATATCGGTCGGGAGTGAAGTTATTTGCATAGCACTTCACTCATGAAAAAGTTTTCCCCTTGTTTCTGAACAGTAAAAAACGACGAAAGCCCTTTGCCTCGTCGTTTAATAGTCTAACCTTTGCTCTTTCATATTCCAATTGTGTACAATCACCTCTAAAAATTTTTGTAAATTAACAATCGGACTTTCAAAATGCGGCTTCTTCGTTACTACATGTAAATGATGAATTGATTTCTTCGGTGGATTACTTAGCAAAATGTCCTTATCATATCTAAAATAATATATTTCTTTATTCTCGTTATAATCCCAAACAGAATAATGATAACTGTATTCAAAACAATATAATTCTTTCGTTCGGACATCATATAACAAAACTTCTTGCATTTGAATGAAGCTTAAATCTTGCTCAATGACTAAACCATTTGGCTTTTCTCTTTTTAGAGTAGGAATCGGATTACAAATTAAATATACCGCAAATAATTTATTCTCTATTTTAATTGGGTTCTCTTGTCTATATAATTCGAATAAAAGCCCATTTTGAGAACTTTCGATCGATAACGTATGCGATATTTCACTGATATATTTTGTCAACTGGTTACGATAATGAATAATTTTGTCGTATCGTCCCAGCGAATGCAAATCCGTTATCTTTATTGATTTTTCATCTATTTGACGCTGTGTTATATATTGCTGTGACACTATTTCCACTCACCATCTGACATTTTATGTTTCGTAAAATGATACCATCGCTGCATATCGACATTACCTTCATATTCTTCGGCTTCAAACCAAACTTTAAATTGTTCGGTCGACATGCCATATACGTTTTCACAATATTGAACAAAACTTTCAACGTCGAAGTCTTCTACATTCGGAATATCTTCGCTCGCATATAGCTCTGCAAAAAGCTCTTCATCCGTTTTGTCTACTATTAAAGTTGTATCGAGAGACCTTTCACTCATTTTCTCTGTCATTACATACATATTCGTAGAGAAAAAATACTGTGTTGTAAAAAAATGTTCTAACGGAATTATGTCTAAATCAGTTAACATTTCATTTAACTCATCATTTACTTGTTCTACCGTTTCATAATATACACTTTCATTCCGATAAAATTCATTTAGCTCAAACATACGTTACACCTCCGTATTAATAACGTAATATGTTTTCTTCATCATTTCTTCCATCTTCATTTCAATGATTGCGGTGTCATAATTAATTAAGTTGTCATATGAAATATTACTTAATTCTCGTTTAATAATGCACTTACGCTTCCCGCTTTCAATGAAGTTTGTTAATGATACATGATACACATCATTAGCATCATTTATTTTAAATCCTAAAAATTCTACTTCCACACTCTTTGGCAATGATTGAAATAAATGATTAAATGTTTTTTCTTTATGAGGGATTTCAACTAAAGCCAATGCCTCGACGTTCCTAATATTATCTAATGATCCTAACGCATGTAAAACCTCTTGAATGCGCTGTTTTTTCTCCTTATACTGTGCTGCAAATCTAAATTCAATTTGGTTTTTATTCATAATCACTACATAATTTTTATTTAGCTCTTTCACTAAAACGAATAACATGCCTTTACTTATTACTTCCACTTGTTCATTTTGCAATTTTTCTATATAGTCAATTAATCTTTTTTCTCGTTTGAACGTATCATGCTCAAATTTGATTACTAGTTCATTAAATTTCACTGTTATCACTCACATTCTTTAATGTCATGCCAAATTCTATTTATAAATAATTATACTTATTCTTTCTAATAAACATAGTAAAAAGTAAAAACCTCCCTCGCCTGCATGTTCCATAACATACAAACGAAGGAGGTACTCATTTATTCACAAGGTTGTGGTTCTGCTGGTCGTGCTGCTGCCTTGAAGCTTGTGCCACAGCCGCAGTTCGCAATCGCATTCGGATTGTCGATCGTGAAGCCACCGCCCATTAGCGATTGCTTGTAGTCGATTTTCGTGCCTTTTAAGATCGGTGCGTCCTCCGCGGATACGACGATTTGTAAGCCGTGCTGTTCGTCTTCGAGGTCATCGTCATTTTTATCCATCGTAAATGACATGCCGTACGTTAAGCCGCTACAGCCACCGCCATTCACGCCTACGCGTAAAAATGCGCCTACTTCTTCATTGTGCTCCATCATTTCTTTAATGCGAAATGCTGCTGCTTCGGTAATGATTACTACTTGATTTTCTACTGCCATTTCCGGTCACCTTCCTTTATACACTCATTATCTATATTTCAGAAACATTTTTCAATCAATTCGCTTGAAATGCGAGCAGATGTCTACAACTACTGATATAATGTAACTACTTTAAGCTTTTTTTAATATACATAAATTCACATAAAAAGGAGGTTCTTTCGATGGAAATTTCGCCATATTATGAAAAAAAGATCGATTGCCCACATTGCAAAACATCATTTAAATCGTTAAAAATCCGTAAAAATGCGGTGCGCATCGAGCATACCGATACGGATTTTTACCCGACGTACAAAGAAAACTCACCAAAAGGTTACTACTATAATGTGTTCGTTTGCGAGCATTGTGGCTATTCATTTACAGAAGACTTTTCACCTTACTTTGCGCCTGGGGTACAGCAAAAGCTGAACGACCAAGTGTGCGCTTACTGGACGCCTCATCATTTCAACGGTGAACGTACTGCCCAACAAGCAATTCAAGCATATAAGCTCGCCTTTTTATGTGGAACGATCAAACAGGAGCGTCATATTATTTTAGCCGGCTTATTGCTTCGTATCGCTTGGCTGTATCGTGAAATTCAAAACAAGCCTCAAGAAATGCGCTTCCTTCGTCTTGCTTACACGCAGTATGAGCAATCGTATTCAACTGGCGACTACGAAAAAATGAACATGTCAGAAATGCGCGTGCTATACATGATTGGTGAGCTCGGCGTACGCCTTGATGAAATCGATCAAGCGACGCGTTTCTTCTCACGCATTATCGAACGCCAATCACTCGGTGGCGATGCGAAAATTGTTGAGATGGCAAAAGAGCGCTGGGAGCAAGTGCGTGCCATTCGTGAGCAACGCCGCGCACAGCTACAATCTTAAAAAAAGCGGTCACATTCAACGTCGAATGTGGCCGCTTCGTTTATTAAAACACTTGCTCTACTTCAATAATACCTGGTACTTCTTCTAATAATGCGCGTTCAATACCAGCTTTTAATGTAATTGTAGAAGATGGGCAGCTACCGCATGCACCAAGTAGACGTAACTTTACGATACCGTCCTCAATATCTACTAATTCACAGTCGCCACCATCGCGTAATAAGAATGGGCGTAATTTATCTAAAACTTCTTGTACTTGTTCTTTTTGTGCTGCTTCTGTCATTTGTCACTCGACTCCTTTCTTTATAATGATTATAATTATATGCAACGTAAAAGTCCATTGGAGAATACGAAACGGAGGAATTTTCATGCACGACTTACAGCCAACGATTGAAATTTACGGTGCGGACATTTTATGCGCAAGTTGCGTCAATGCCCCTTCTTCAAAAGATACGTACGAATGGCTCGATGCCGCAATCCGCCGAAAATATCCAGAATATTCTTTTATCATTCGTTACATCGATATTGAGAATGATCCACTCGATGCTCGCGATGCCGATTATGCTGCGCGTATTCAAGACGATGAATTTTTTTACCCGCTCGTGTTAATTAATGACGAGGTGATCGGTGAAGGCTACATCCAGTTAAAGCCGGTGTTCCAAAAGCTTGAGGAGCTCGGGTTTACAGCAGAGTAACGAAATTAATCATGTCGTGTAACTGGCAATACGCGTATTGTGGCTCGCGTTCCTGGGGCATGGCTTGAGCCTGTAGTCTCAAGCTCATACTATTCCCCAAGGAGTCTCGCCGCACGCTCCTTGCCAGTAATGTTGCATTGATTTCAGTTGTGCTGTTAAAAACAAGCGCTTTAGCTGTATAACAATGGATAAATCCACAAACATGATAAAAAACCTTTACGCCACTCCAGCTGACGTAAAGGTTTTGTTTTTAGTTTGAGTTTTGACGCTTGTACATCCACAGTAAGCCTGACTTCATTAAACGTGCAATGCGACCTGTTACTGTCGTATCTGCTAAGTGTACGAAGCCTTGCTTTTTCCCTAAAGAGCCCATGAAACCTTTTAGCTTAATTTCCGGCATTTTCTCAGGTAGTGGCTGATTCATCCAGCGCGCTTTTAATACTTTCACGACGATTTCACCTTGCGCCTCTGCAAGCTGTGCTGTCGGTGGTAAATCAGATGATGCTGCGTCTCCAATTACGTATACGTGCTCATCATCGATCAAGTTCATATATTGCGTTACAACTGGACGGTTAAATTTATCTTTTTCCGCATCCATATGACGCACGAGTTCTACTGGCTGCACGCCCGCTGTCCAAACGATTTCATCACATTCAATCACTTGGTCATTGTTGTGTACTTTACCAGGCTCTACCGCTGTCACGTTCGCCTTCGCAATAACTTCTACATCATGCTTTTCAAACCATTCTTTAATGTACTCGCTTAGCTTCTCTGGGAAGTCGCGTAAAATACGATGAGAACGGTCAAATAGTTTAATATTTAAATCTGCGCGGCTTTCACGTAGCTCACTCGCAAGCTCGATACCGCTTAATCCAGCGCCGATAATCCCTACTGTTGAGCCAGGTGGTAAACTACAAAGCTTTTCAAACGTCACGCGTGCTTTTGCGATTGTTTGAATGCTGTGCGTGTACTCTGGTGCACCTGGTACGCCGTGGTATTTATCTTCGCACCCTAACCCGATCACTAAATCATCATAATCTACAACTGTGCCGTCTGCTAGCTCAACCAGTTTTTCTTCACGGTTAATTTTTACGATTTCCCCATAAACGCATTTTAACCGTGCATTGTCTGGAAACGCTACACGTACTTCCTTATCTGTTGATGTACCTGCTGCCAGCGCATAAAATTCTGTTTTTAAGCTATGAAATGGCGTGCGATCGATTAACGTAATTTGTACGTCATTAGGTAAATGGTTTGGTAAAAGACGTAGTAATACGCGCATATTACCATATCCGCCACCTAATAATACTAAGTTTCGCATATGTTGTTCTCCTTCAATTGTGCATAGTTCACTAGTTTGTAACAAAGTTCAACTACGAGTATATAACATTGTGAGAACTTTCACAAGCGATTTACGTGTCATTTGACGTAGAAAAAAAAACAGCGTAGCATAGCGTATAGCGAGGTGACAACACGATGAATCCAATGGTAGAATTTTGCATTACAAACTTAGCAAACGGCGCACAAACTGCGTATGACATACTTGAAAATGACCCAAATATTGATGTGCTTGAGTACGGCTGCTTAAGCTTTTGTATGGAATGTGCTGAAGGGCTATACGCTGTCGTTAACGGTGATTTAGTAACTGGCGACGACGCAGATGCGCTTGTGAAAAACATTTATCAATATATTGAAGACAATCCGATGTGGTAATATCACGCTTTATGCTTTCCTAACATATACCTACAACGAGTTATGCTTAAACAATATTCGTTCAAACAAAAAGGATTGTGCTACACGTCAAGATGACGGTAGTACAATCCTTTTTCATTTATTCCTTCTCTAACTCCGCATACACCATCATGTTTTCAACAAGCATCGTCGGCGGCTGCTCTTTTGCATATGCCGCTTCTGTCGATGTAACGCCTGTGTTCACATGAATCGTATCGATGCCAAAGCGAATGCCACTTAAAATATCGGTGTCGTAGTTGTCACCGATCATGACCATATCCGACTTGTCGTAACCAAACGTTTCGGCAATGAGCTCAAGCATAACAGGTGATGGCTTGCCAATGTATGTCGGTTCAACACCTGTCACCCCTTGCACAAGTCGAGCGAGCGAGCCATTTCCTGGTAAAAAATATTGCTCAGCTGGAAACTTGACGTCCTCGTTCGTTGCGACAAATGCCGCGCCATTTTGAACCGTTTTGCACGCATCTGCAAGCGTCGTATACGTTAGTTGACGATCAATGCCCATGACAAACACGTCCGCTTCCACGCCGTCTACAAGCTGTAGCCCAACCGTTTGTGCCGCATTACGAATGCCGTCCTCCCCCATTACCCGAACGCTCGCATTCGGGTAATGGTGCTTCACGTACTGAGCGGTTGCCATCGCACTTGAATAAATGTGCGTCGCTGGTGCTTCAATGCGAAATGCACGTAACGTTTCTTGAATTTGTGCCGTCGTTTTAGACGAGTTGTTCGTCACGTAAAACGGCTCGATGCCACGCGCTTGCAGCATATGAATGTACGCAACTGCTGTGTCAATGACGTCTTTCCCTTTATAAACCGTACCATCTAAATCAAAGCAATACGCCTTATATTGTTTCATTTATTCCTTCTCCGGTAAAAACGCCGAAATTGGACCTAATTCATTTTCTAAATAGCTTTGTACGAGCGGTGAAAATTGCTTTAACGATTCGATGTTGCGCGTTAATACGTCAACTACTCGCTCGTTATCTACTGCTGTAAATTCGCGCACAAGCATTTTGCGTAACGCGACAACTTCTTTTAACGGCGCCTCCATGTCAGCTGGAATGACCTTTTCATCTAATAAAATATCGATAATGTCGTCGTAGCTACCTGGGTCACGCATTACAAAGCCGTCGATAATGACGTTGCCGACATCCATCATTGACTCCATTGCATTATGGGCAATACGTTGAAGGGCAAGCTGTGCAACCGGCTCTGTCGTCCAATTCGTCCCCGCTTCAAAAATAGCTAAAATCTCATCTAAATGCTTACATGTTTCTGTAATTTTTGTACGATCTACGAAATACATAGTAGAATCCTCCATTTCAACTGTTACGATAATCACCACGAATTTTAAGTTGCGGTGCTTTTCCTTTCTATAGTACCATAACTGTAGAATTGGTAGGTGATGAAAAATGGAACGTTTTTTCTTATATGATGACGTAGAAGATACGAAAACGCGCTTTGTGAGCTTTACAGGTCGCACGCTGCGTTACGATTTAGCGATTGTACAGTCGAGCCGCTTCTTCGGGAAGGTGCTTGTTCTTGATATGCAGTTTGGGCGCTTTGCGATTATGGGGCCAGATGATGTCGAGGAGCCTGGTTACATCGAGCACGTGTATAAACGTGAAGGTGACGAAGCAGAGGACTTACGCGAATATTTACGTGAGCTGCTGAGCTAGTTTTTATAAAAAAAGATGTGTAAAAATTCATCATGTGACTTTTACACATCTTTTTCTATTACGTTTTCAAATTGATCTTTTAGTTACTTAGAAAAAAGAAATTTCAGATTATTCACTGACATACCGACAAGTTCAACCATAATTGATCATCTCTTTATATTTTCTATGTGATTTTTTCAATATCAGCATTAAATCTCAAATATGTACTATCACTAAATACATATTTCAAGCTACTTTCAGGCAACTTCCCTATTAAATCGTTTGACTTGTATTTTATTTGATTTTCTTTACCATACTTCTGTTTGTGAAAATCACAATATTTCACTATCAATGATTTCAGATTCATATACCTCATAAATGTCTGAACACAATTAATGACACTTTCAAAATAACTTTTAATATTATCACTTAATTCTCTAACCTTATTAATTTCAAAAGTTTCTACACGTCTATCAGCATTTCTGACAAGTTTCAACTCTAGTAGCCATAATCTATATACTCCTATATTTCCTTCGATTAACTGTTCAAGAGCCCTTCTCAACTCATAAAATTCTTCTATATTTAACAGTGCTATATTTTCAATACAATAAAAATCTATAGGATAAATATATTCATCAAATTCAGTGTTATAATCCTTATCTATTATTCCAAATGCGTTTACTCCTTTCTTTCGTTCATCTTTTACTCTTCGGATTACATCACTAGAAGAGCTGCCTTTCACTTCAGAATTATCATTTCCCTTTGTACCTGCAGCATGTACTACAAAATCAGATAATTCTACCAATCCTTGATAGAAAAAATAATCTGTACCTTCAACATATACATATTTGACCATTTCCTTTGAAATTTCAAAGAATCTAGAACTATTTTCCAAAACTTATTTCACCTCTACAACCGTATTACCAGGGAATTTTTTGAAATCTTCATATACAAATGGTGCATGAGTAGCTATAAATAAAGCCTTACCTTCTGTTAAACAATGCAAATCCCATACAATCTTATTTTGATAGTTTAAAGAAATAGATAGTTCCGGTTCATCAATTAAAAACACATCTACTTCGTTAAATAATATTTCTAAAAATAAATAAGTAATTTTTCTTTCACCTGAGGAAAACTTTTCAAATGAAATACCCCTCTGTTCTTTAGAAAACTTTAAAGTTGCGTTATTGTCTAATTCCAATGTAATATTACCGTACTTCATCATAAGTTTATTGAATTTTTGAATCTTAACAAGTATTTTTTCTTTTTCACTCAAAGCTTGATTATATAGCTCTTCATCATTATTCCAAATCCACTTTTGAATTTTAGAATTAACCGATGAAATATTAATTTTAATTTTACCTATAACTTCTTCTATATCTGCCTTATCTGTAGTAATAAAATGTGCTTTTTTAGATTTTAAAAAAGTTATAATTTTATCTCTATTTTTTTCGAATTTCTTACGCTCTTTTTCATCTAAGTTATTAAATTGCAAACTTTCTTCATAGTACGATGATTTCAATTTTTGCAAATGAAATTCAACTCGATGTAGATTTGACGATACTTTTTTCACATTATCAGTAGCAAAATAAGAAAATGATGGTTCCTCGTATCTTATTAATATTCTATATTGATCCAATAAGCTTTCTAAATCGCTAAAAAAAGTTTCTAAATCCGATAAATATTCAAATGTCCTCTGGTTGTGCGAAATAAAATTTAATTTGCTGAGTATACTTTCGATTTTTCTATCAAATACAAGATGTAAATTATAAATGTCAATGTCAAAAGTTTCTCTAAGTTCTTTTCTAAGTTCAATTATATCTTTTTGAATTCTTCTAAAATATAATCGATTTACTCTTAAATACTTATTCAATTGCTGTATATTTTGTCTCTTTAAACTATTACTATTCTTAAATAAATCTACGCAATCAAAATCTCCTATATGTAGTTTTTCTAAATACATTTTATCAATCAAATCATATGCTTCTTTAGGGTCTGATTTGTGTATTAATTCATATAAAGACTCTAAGGTTTTCAGAACCCTGGTTTTCCCTCGACCATTATTTCCAAAAAACAGGGTATTTTTATTTAATTCAAAATTAACTTCTTTTTCAGTATCTTTAAAAACTAAACTAACTAAATGGTTCATACATTCTCCCCCCATAAAAAATCATAAAACTTAGCTAAATTTTACCATTAAAACAACCTATTTAAAAAGGAAAAACCTAAAAAATGCTAACGGAAAATTTTCTCCGCTAGCATTACACTCTTCATAAAGCTTGCTATTTAGAATTAAATTTCTTTTTGCTCTAGCTCTTTTCTTCAGATATTACCTCTTGCACTTCTACCGTTTCCTCGGCAACTTCCACCGGCGCTTCGACAGCAATTTTGCCGATTTTCTTTAACACGAAATACGCACAGCCAAAATTGCAATACTCATATAAGTAATCGGCAAGCGTGCTAATTTTCGTATCAAACGACGCCTTTTGATTTTTATCGTCAAAGAAGCCTTTTAAGCGCAGCTGACCGTATCCCCAGTCGCCAACGATGTAATCATATTTATTTAAAATTTCGGCGTATCGCCCTTTAAAATCTTCCTCTTTAAAGCTTTCTCGATAGTTTGTGATCAGCTCATACTCAAATCCATCTACTATTACGTTCAAAGCATCTCACCTCATTAACTAATTTCGCTCGTTTGTTCCCCTTGGCGTTGACGCTCTTTCGCAGCAGCATTCACTTGCTCATCAGCATGGTAACTGCTTCGCACAAGCGGTCCTGCCTCGCAATGGCTAAACCCTTTTTCCATCGCAATTTTGCGCAGCTTGCCAAACTCTAAAGGCGAATAATATTTTTGTACTGCAATATGTTTTTTTGTTGGCTGTAAATATTGACCAATCGTCATAATGTCGACGTTGTTTGCACGTAAGTCGTCCATTACTTCAAGTATTTCCTCCCACGTTTCGCCTAAGCCAATCATGAGCGACGATTTTGTTGGCACGTCCGGCTGCATTTCTTTTGCGCGGCGTAAAAATTCAAGTGAGCGATCGTATGTAGCACGTGCGCGAACTCTCGGTGTTAAACGGCGCACCGTCTCGATATTATGATTTAAAATGTCTGGCTTTGCATCCATTAATAGCTGTAAATTTTCCTCGATGCCACCCATATCTGAAGGTAATACTTCAATTGATGTAAACGGCATACGTCGGCGAATCGCACGAACTGTTTCTGCAAATACGTTTGCCCCGCCGTCCTTTAAGTCATCACGCGCAACCGCTGTGACAACGACGTGCTTTAAGTTCATTAGTTCAACTGAATCTGCAACGCGCTCTGGTTCTTCTAGATCAAGCTCTGTCGGTAATCCTGTTTTCACTGCACAAAAGCGACATGCGCGTGTACAAACAGCTCCTAAAATCATAAACGTTGCAGTACGGCGCTCACCCCAGCACTCGTGAATATTTGGGCAACGTGCTTCCTCGCATACAGTATGCAAGTTTTTATCACGCATTAATTTTTTTAACCCTTTATACTCGTCATTTGTGTTCAATTTGATTTTAAGCCATTCCGGTTTACGTACGTGTTCTTTTTTCCCTGTTTGTAATGTCGGTTTACAAGATGTCATACTCCCGCCCCCATTGCTTTTTGTATCATTCATTGAAGCCAATGTAACATATTTTCAACATGCTCAACAAGTAGTATATCGTCCTACGTAATATTCTCTCTACAAAATAAAAAGACGAGCAGCACTGTATGAGCGCTGTCGCCTGCTGTTTTACACGTCCGATGTATATGTATATGATAAATCGACTGCTTCGATCGTCACTTCTGCGTGCTGCTGTAAATTGCATTCATACGTTGCCGCTAAATGCTGCCCGTTCTCTTCAAAAATGCGCACCCACGGCATGCCTGGTGTCGCCGTATTTTGACGTGAAATGACACCACGGCGCCCATCGCTTAGTAATACGACACTACCATTTGGATAATGCATGACCGTACGTTTAAGTGCATCGACGACTTTCGCATCATACAATGTCCCTTTGCCGCTTTCAATAATTTTGATTGCTTCGTATGGCAACATTTTGTCGCGGTACACACGGTTTGACGTCATCGCATCAAACACGTCCGCCACTGCAATAATTTTTGCGTACGGATGAATTTCGAAGTCGACAAGTCCGCGTGGATAACCGCTGCCGTCCAGTCGTTCATGATGCTGGAACGCACAGTGCGCCACAATGAGCGACATCGTATGCAAGTTGCGTAAAATATCAAAGCCATGACGTGCATGCGTTTTCACTTCCTCGTATTCCGCATCGGTTAAACGCGTCGGCTTTTGTAACAGCTCTGTACGAATCGACATTTTACCGACGTCATGTAAAATTGCCCCTAGACCAAGAATATGTAGCTCATTCGCGTTATAGCCCAGCTCTCGACCAATTGCTAGCGCATATAACGACACTTGAAACGAATGCTGGTAAATGTATTCATCGTATAAATACGCATCTGTTAACACCGTCAAAATTTCCTTACTATTTAAAATCGTATCTAATAAATTATCGACTAATGAATTTAGCACTTTCGCTTGCTTCTCAATGACGAAAGATGCTTTTTTTCCTTCCATTTTACGAATGCTATCAAATGATTGCGTAATATTTGCAACCACTTGCTGACGTACTTTAACCGGTACTGTTTCCTCAATCTCAATGCCTGCTGTGAGTTCATCATCAATGTACGTATATTTTATATTTAATTGCTTTAACCGATCTAACATTGTCGGTGAAACTTTGACGCCTCTTTGTAATAACGGATGTCCAGCTTCATTCCATATTGTACGCCCAATGATCATTCCTACTTTTAGCGTATCAATTGAGATCAACCGCATCGTATATCGCATCCTCTCTAGTATAGAAGTAACTATTTCTTATTATAGCCGCTAATTTAATATTTAGAAATACGTAATACAACGCTTAAATAAATATTTTTTGCGCATAATGTTTGAAAATATCGCGTAAAAAATAGGGCAAAATGTACTCTTTCGGCGCATACTTGAAGCTCGGAAAAAAGAAGCCAAACGTATACATATCAAGCGTTATAAGCTTATAATACTTCTTCGGATCAACGACTTGCCCGTTCACTTCTAGCTCGTGATAGGTATTTAAACTCATTTTATAGTGGAGCATTTTACCTAGAATGACACCACGGAAGCCAAGCCCTTTCATCTCTTTACGCGGCCATTCCTCGTTAAATGACTGCAAATATGCCTCCTTTAGCTGTGCGCCGCTAAGTTCCACAACACATACGTTAATCGGATGCGGCAAAATGCGGTGCAAATCGTACGCGGTCACATCACCTTCGTGTAAATCATCCTTGAAAATGCCGGCATGAAACATTGCACAGTCGCCCTCAATTTGCGCAAATAATGCTTCCGCAAAAAAGCGTGATAGCTGTGAGTGATGATACCATTCCTTATTGAAAAACTTCGGCAAGTGAAAGAGCGGTTCTTGCTGTTGATTTCGCGCCTCCTCAATTAATGCGACTTCAAACGCCGCGTCGTCCTGCTCTTTCGGTAACTGTGAACAATCGAGCAATCGCGTATTACGATAGACAATTTTGCGCTGTGCTTCGTCGTATTGGAGCGTCAATTCGCCAATATATTGCCCGTACTTGCCACCACCTGTTAGTAGCACACCATGATGCACTTCACCGTGTAAAAAGACGTGATGAGTATGCGCACCAAAAATGACGGTTAGCTCTGGGCATTCCTGTGCGAGCAGTTCGTCCTCATAGCGCCCTAAATGCGACAAGCAGACGATGAAATCTACATATGGCTGTAGTGCCGTCGCCTCATCAATAATCGCCTGACGCGGCTCTGTCGTCTCCCAGCCGAGCTTGTCGTAAAATAGACGGAAATCGGCTGTTGCAGAAACGAAACCAATTTTCGTCCCTTGCGCCGTTGTATAAATCGTCGAACGCTTTAGCCATGATGGATTGAGCTGATTTTTACTTTCTAAATTGCCGACAATGACTTCAAAGCTCGCCCCGTCATATAGCGTCTTTAAATCGTCATGGTCAAGCGTAATGCCTTCGTTGTTACCAATCGTTACAATGTCGTAGCCCGCCTCGTTTAACAACGTCACATTGCCTTTTCCGAGCGTCGCCTCTGTAAAAAAGTTCGAGCGATCAATATGGTCGCCTAAATCAACGACGATGAGCTCCTCACCTTGCATGCGCGTTTCTTGACGTTGTTGCTGAATAAAACGTGTCATTTGCGGCCAATATGTAAAATGGCTATGCACGTCATTTGTATGTAATATGCGAATAGTTTCTTTATTCACGCTGCGCCCCCCTTTTCAAATTAACCGATTAACCCAATCATAACAGAACGAATCCCCATGATGAGTAGCACAATGCGCAAAATAACAACAAGTGTTTTCGACTGCAATTTTTTGCTCGTCGACGCGCCAAGCTTCCCACCAATATATCCACCGATAATGACTGGTAACACTACTGCCCACGGAATGTTGCCAAGCGCCATATGACTTCCTGCATTCACAAGTGATGATAAAAACACAAGCAGCATCGACGTCGCCACCGCAATATGTGGCGGGAAATGAAATAGCACGAGCAGCGCCGGCACAAGCAGCGCACCACCACCAATGCCGAACATGCCAGACAGCGTACCGACAACAAATGACAAAATGAGCGCAATACTAATCGGGTAACCGTACGTATATGTCGCCCCTTGCTTATCGGTAAACGTCCTCGTCTTCGCTCGCTTCACGAAAAAATCAATCGGCTTCATATAATCACGAATAAGCATAATCGTCGCAAGCACAATGAGCAGCACACCGAAAAATAAATTGAATGAATCCACATTAAAGCGACCGTTTAACATCGCACCAACAATGGCTCCTGGTGCTGCCCCCGCAAAAAAGAGCAGCCCTGCTTTATAATCGACAAACCCTGACTTCATGTACGAAATCGTCGACGCAAGCCCTGTAAAAATCATCATCATAACCGACAAGCCAACAGCAGACTGCGGTGTGAGCGGCGAAATCCAATCGGTCGCGCTACTAATAAACAGCGCACCGGGCACTAAAATAACGCCGCCACCTAGCCCAAGCAGCGCACCTAAAAATCCTGCGCAAATCGCAATGACCGCTAATATAAACGCTCCCATCAAAACTCCCCTTCAAATAAATCAATTTGTTTCGGCGACAAATGCGTATACGTAATGTTCATCATCTGTTGAAACTGTTTCGCATTTTTTGCCGCATGCCCACCTGAGTTGTTGTTAAAAATAACGAAAACGTGCTGTGCATCATGCTCAAGTGTTTTCGTATGTTCAACAAGCTGCATCAGCTCTGCATCGTTATAATCATAAAGCGTGCGCACCTTTCGCCAATCTGCGGCACTGCCAATATTACGCCAGCCGTGCAAATTGCGCCCATGAATGCGTAAAAATGCCTTCTCATGCGTCGCAACCGGCACGAGCGGCACCGAGCCACTGCCTGCTTGCGGCTCATCACAGACGACGTGAATGAAACGTTGCTCACGTAAAAATGCAAGCGTACGCTCACGATATTGCTCTTGATACCACGTTTCATTGCGAAACTCGATCGCTACCGAATAATCGACGAGCTGCTGACGCAAATAACGCAAATACGTAATGTTTTCCTTTTTACAGTCGAACCACGGTGGAAACTGCGCTAATACACATGCAAGCTTGCCGTGCTTCTCGAACGCATCGAGTGCCGTACGATAGGCGTTGAACATATCATTTCTCGTCTCAAACGGCACATCGTCACCGCGCTGATGCCCAGTAATGCCTTGATACGCCTTCACGATAAACTGAAAAGCATCCGGCGTCTCGCTGCACCACTTGTCTATCGTCTCCGGGCGCGGGATTGCATAAAAGGACGTATCCAGCTCCACGCATGGAAAATGTCCGCTATAATCGAATAGTTTGTCACGCGCGGCAGTTGCCTCGCTATACAATAAAGGGTGATCGCTCCACCCCGTAGCACCAATATAAATCAATGCCCACGCCTCCGTTCAATGTTATTTTTTATATGTTGATTAGCCTTGCTTTTACTGGTCGCGTATTGCGGCTCGCTTTCCTGGGGCGTGGCTTGAGCCTCCTCGACACTCCTACGTCGTGTCTGTGGGGTCTCAAGTCTCACGCTTTTCCCCAAGGAGTCTCGCCGCTACGCCACCAGCTACAACGTTCGTGTACAAATTAAAATATAAAATTAAACACTGATTATGCTAGCTGTCAGAAGGCTAATCAACATTTCCAGCTTACTTCTTTATTTCAGCTCGCACTGTCTAACACCTATACTAACTCGAAAATTCATCTTTGTATTCAATATGAAATGTATCTCTATTTAGCTGAATTGAATATACACTCAAACTTATTACAGATGAAATTCTTGTTGCAACATGTTGCTCGTAACTGTCCTCTAACTTATACTGAATCTTTTTCATTTTTTTGTACTTGATTGTAGTACCTATCCAATTTAACAAACTCAAATTCATTTCTACTTCCAATCCTTATTCAACTGGATATTTCAAAGAAAATGCGTGGAATCGTTCTGAAATGTAGGCGGCGACTTCTGCGGGACAAGCAAAAGTTCTTTTGCGACGAGTAATCGCAGGAGCACCGAGCCGAAAATCGACGAACAAAGGCTAAATGCGTCGCGTCTATGCGACAACGCCTTCGTAACCGACATCGTGTCGTCCACCGCGAAAAGCGTCCGCCGCAATAAAAGAACGATTCTTTAATCCGTGCCTGCCACGACAGCGACGAGCAACAAAATTAAAAAACTATTTCCCTCCCATTATACAAAAAAACTCTCATGCAGCTGCATGAGAGTTTTGAAAAATCGAATTAACCGATTGAACCTTCCATCTCGAACTTGATTAGACGGTTCATTTCTACTGCGTATTCCATTGGTAATTCTTTTGTGAATGGCTCAATGAAGCCCATTACGATCATTTCTGTCGCTTCCTCTTCAGAAATACCACGAGACATTAAGTAGAATAATTGCTCTTCAGATACTTTTGAAACTTTCGCTTCGTGCTCTAAAGAAACTTGGTCGTTTAACATTTCGTTATACGGAATTGTGTCTGAAGTTGACTCGTTATCCATAATTAACGTATCACACTCGATGTTTGCACGAGCGCCTTTAGCGTTTTTACCGAATTTTACTTGACCAAGGTACGTTACTTTACCACCTTGTTTTGCAATCGATTTAGAAACGATAGTTGAAGATGTGTTTGGTGCTAAGTGAATCATTTTCGCACCAGCGTGTTGGTGTTGACCGCGACCTGCTAGAGCGATCGATAATGTCATACCACGAGCGCCTTCACCTTTTAAAATACAAGCTGGGTATTTCATCGTTAATTTTGAACCGATGTTACCGTCGATCCATTCCATCGTACCACCCGCTTCAACAACTGTACGCTTCGTTACTAAGTTGTAAACGTTGTTCGCCCAGTTTTGAATCGTCGTGTAACGGCAGTAAGCATTTTTACCAACGATAATTTCAACTACGGCTGAGTGTAGTGAGTTTGTCGTGTAAACTGGTGCTGTACAACCTTCTACGTAGTGTACAGATGCTTCGTCGTCTACGATAATTAATGTACGCTCGAATTGACCCATGTTTTCAGAGTTAATACGGAAGTACGCTTGTAACGGTGTGTCTACTTTTACGCCTTTTGGTACGTAAATGAATGAACCACCAGACCATACAGCTGAGTTTAACGCAGAGAACTTGTTATCTGTGTAAGGAATTACTGTACCCCAATATTTTTTGAAGATATCTTCGTTTTCTTTTAATGCAGAGTCTGTATCTTTGAACACGATCCCCATGTCTTGTAAATCTTGCTTCATGTTGTGGTAAACTACTTCAGATTCGTACTGAGCAGATACACCGGCAAGATATTTTTGCTCAGCTTCAGGAATACCTAATTTATCAAATGTTGCTTTAATTTCTTCAGGTACTTCATCCCAAGACTTTTGCGTTGCTTCAGATGGCTTTACGTAATACGTAATTTCATCAAAGTTTAATGATGAAAGGTCGCCACCCCATTGAGGCATCGGCATTTCATAAAATTTGTGTAGAGCTTTTAAGCGGTAGTCTAACATCCACTGTGGCTCTTCTTTCATACTTGAAATTTCACGAACGATTTCTTCAGTTAAACCACGTTCTGAACGGAAAATTGATACGTCCTTATCATGGAAACCATACTTGTAATCGCCGATATCTGGCATTTTTTTCGCCATGTTGTTGTCCTCCGTTCGATTGCTATGTCGTGCAGGTCGCGCGGACACGACCTCTGCAGCACGAATAACTTATTGTTCCTTTACGCCTTTTTGCATTGCTTTCCATGATAGCGTCGCACATTTAATACGCGCTGGGAATTTCGCAACACCTTGTAATGCTTCCACATCACCAAGGTCGTATTTTTCATCATCGTATTGTTCACCAAGCATCATTTTAGAAAAAATCTCCGCAAGCTCGTTTGCTTCTTCGACTGTTTTTCCTTTGATAATTTGTGTCATCATTGATGCTGAAGACATTGAAATTGAACAGCCCTCGCCGTCAAATTTAGCATCTTGTACAATGCCATCTTCCACTAAAAGCGTTAAGTGAATGCGGTCGCCACAAGTCGGGTTATTCATATCGATTGTGACACTCGTATCATTTAAAGCACCTTTATTACGTGGGTTTTTATAATGATCCATAATGACTGAGCGGTATAATTGATCTAAATTATTAAAAGACATCGTTAAAATACTCCTTCGCCGTACGCAATCCTGCTACTAACTTGTCGATATCTTCCTCGTCGTTGTAAACGTAGAAGCTCGCGCGTGCAGTAGCACTCACATTTAACCATTTCATAAGCGGTTGAGCACAGTGATGACCTGCACGAACAGCAATGCCATTCATATCTAACACAGTCGCCACGTCGTGTGGATGTACATCGTCTAAGTTGAATGTTACTAAACCGCATCGCTTATTCGCATCGCGTGGTCCGTAAATTGCTAAACCATCGATTGTTTCAAGCTGATCCATCGCATAAGCTGCTAATGCATGCTCGTGTGCTGCGATTTTATCAAGCCCAATTTCCTCTAAAAAGTCGATTGCTGCACCTAACCCTACTGCACCTGCAATAATTGGGGTACCGCCTTCGAATTTCCACGGAAGCTCTTTCCACGTTGCATCGTGTAGTCCGACGAAATCGATCATCTCGCCGCCGAACTCCACTGGTTCCATCTCTTCAAGGATTGCTTGTTTACCATATAGTACACCAATACCTGTAGGCGCGCACATTTTATGCCCAGAAAACGCAAGGAATTCGCAGTCTAAATCTTGTACGTCAATGCGTAAATGCGGTGCGCCTTGCGCTGCATCAACGACCATGATCGCACCGTGTTCATGTGCAATTTGCGTTACTTCTTTAATCGGGTTAATGCTGCCCATCACGTTTGAAGCCATACCCATCGATACAATTTTCGTGTTCGATGTAATTTGTTTGCGGACGTTTTCTAAAGAAATCGTGCCGTCTGCTTCTAAGTCGATGTATTTTAACACCGCGCCTGTTGCCTTTGCAGCTTGCTGCCAAGGAATTAAGTTCGCATGGTGCTCCATATACGTGATGACAATTTCGTCACCTTCTTTTAAATTTTGACGCGCATAGCCGCTCGCCACCATATTAATCGAAGTTGTTGTCCCACGTGTAAAAATGATTTCTTGCGTTGATGTTGCATTAATGAATTTTCGTACCTTTTCACGTGCTCCTTCATACGCATCCGTCGCGCGATTACCTAATGTATGCACGCCGCGATGAACGTTTGAATTGTCTAGCTCGTAATAGCTTTTCACTGCTTCAATAACCTGAATTGGCTTTTGTGAAGTCGCTGCGCTATCAAGATATACAAGTGGAGACCCGTTAATTTCTTGATTTAAAATTGGGAAATAGCTTTTAATGTCTTTTAGCATTATCGAACTTTCCTTTCGATAACCTCCGTCAGCTGCTTTTTAACGCCTTCGATTGGCAAGTTATTCACAACTGGCGCAAGGAATCCGTGAATTACAAGGCGCTCTGCTTCTGTTTGTGAAATACCGCGGCTCATTAAGTAGTAAAGTTGAGTCGGGTCAACACGTCCTACAGATGCTGCGTGTCCTGCTGTTACATCATCTTCATCAATTAAAAGGATTGGGTTCGCATCACCGCGAGAACCTTCAGAAAGCATTAATACGCGAGACTCTTGCTCTGCATTTGCTTTCGTGCCGCCTTTCATAATGTGACCAATACCGTTAAAGATTGATTGCGCTTTATCCTTCATTACACCGTGTTTTAAAATTTGTCCATCAGAGTTTTTACCCCATTGACGAATTAACGTTGTGAAGTTTAGCTTTTGTGTACCAGTACCAACTGTCGCCATTTTGAAATCAGACGTTGAGTTATCGCCGATTAAGTCTGTTGTGTTTTCATAAATTGTATCTGAAGACGTCATTAAACCTAATGCCCAGTCGATTTTTGCATCGCGCGCAACGTGACCACGACGGTTCATATAAGCTGTGAAGCCCGTTGTTAAGTTATCTACCGCACCGAATGTTACTTGTGCATTATCTTTTGCGATAACTTCTGTTACGACGTTCACTTGACCTTTTGCTTCTTCCACTGTTGAGATGTACGTTTCAACATACGTTACCGCTGAAGATTGCTCAGCAACGATTAATACGTGGTTGAATAATGAAGCTTCTGCGTTGTCGTGTACGAATACAACTTGAATCGGTTCTTCCACGATGACGTTGCGTGGTACGTATACGAATACACCACCGTTTACAAGTGCAGCGTGGTAAGCTGTTAATTTATGTTCATCTACTTTTACAGCAGTTGTCATGAAGTATTGCTCAACTAAATCCGCATGTTCACGAATAGCTGTTTCGATATCTGTAATGATGACACCTTTAGATGTTAATTCGTTTGATACACGAATGAACGCTGGTGTGTTATTGCGTTGGATGTAAAGGTTTTGTTGTGCATCTGCATCAATAATTGCCTTCACTGTTTCTGGTAACTCATCTAATGAAGCATATGCTGCACTTTCAACTGTATGTGCTGCTACGTCGATGAAGTTCCATTTTGAAATATTTGTGCGGTCTGGCTTTGGTAATGCAAGCTCAGCCGCTTGTTGTAGTGCGTTAGCGCGGAAATCAGCGAATGCTTGTGGCTCTCCGTTTTGTTGTGAGAACGCGCGAACTTCTTCTACCGATAACGCTAATTTTGTTTCAACCGTCATCTTTCTACGCCCTCCTTAAATTATGCTTCTTCTGTTACTGCGTCAGTGTCTTCGATCCCTAGTTCAGCTTTGATCCACTCGTAACCTTCAGCTTCTAGTTTTTGAGCTAATTCTTGGCCACCAGATTTCACAACTTTACCTTGCATCATTACGTGCACGTGGTCAGGTGTGATGTAGTTAAGTAAACGTTGGTAGTGAGTGATCATTAAGCAGCCGAAGCCTTCGCCACGCATTGCGTTAATCCCTTTAGACACTACTTTTAATGCGTCGATATCTAAACCAGAATCGATTTCATCTAAAATACCGAATGTTGGTTTGATCATCATCATTTGTAAAATTTCGTTACGTTTTTTTTCACCGCCAGAGAAGCCTTCGTTTAAGTAACGTTGCGCCATTTCTTCAGGCATTTCTAAGAAGTCCATCGTTTTGTCTAACTCTTTGATGAATTTCATTAATGAGATTTCATCGCCCTCTTCACGACGTGCGTTAATTGCAGAGCGTAAGAAGTCAGCGTTTGTTACGCCAGCGATTTCTGATGGGTATTGCATAGCTAGGAATAAACCAGCTTTTGCGCGCTCGTCAACTTCCATTTCTAAAACGTTTTCGCCATCAAGTAAAATTTCACCTTGTGTTACTTCATATTTAGGGTGACCCATAATTGCTGAAGCTAACGTTGATTTACCTGTACCGTTTGGACCCATGATTGCGTGTACTTCGTTTGTATTAATTGTAAGGTTTACACCTTTTAAAATCTCTTTACCGTCGATTTCAACGTGTAAATCTTTAATTTCTAAAGTTGCCATTATTATACCTCCGTATATATGTTCATTATGAGAGGTTTGCCCCTCATTTATCGTCAATCATCATCTTAACCGAAATAGAAAAGCAATGCAACAAATTAGAATCATTTTAATGTAACAGTTTTTGTAGGCAATTTTATATATCAGCATTTTTTCTTATGTGACCGTTAATAATTAGTTGCGCTTTTTTTTCATATTAAGACGAATTTTTCATTAGCGTAGTTTGAGCTTTCTTGCCGCTCATAGCTCACAAATACAGCTTCATAACCGTCGCGTTTTTGTCGTCGAATACCGCCTGCTGCTTCAAGTGACATAGCATTCTTTACCCTCAGCTTTCGGTAATGAACCGTTCACATCGTAAAATAAATATCATAAATTTGTCTTCATACTTGCTTTTTATTTTCAATAAGACACCTTTAAATGAGAATCAATTTCAGTTCGAGCAACTTTGTATGAAAGCGTTTTAAAGCGCGCGAAAACAGCTTGTACGGCAAATGTACAAGCTGCTAACTGTATAAGAAAGAGGCGTCCTTTTGGGGGGGAGATGCCTCGTTTCTGCCTAATAGTTAATCGTTATAATAGGTCTGTTAATTCGCCACTTGTCTATAGCTACATCCAAAATAAATGCAGCTTTCTAATGGTAAGTAACGTGCGACGAGACTCCTTATGGAAGGTGATAGCTCGTGTCATGGCGTTGATTTCCTAGGTCTCGAGGCTCGCGCTTTTCCCGCTGCAGTCCGCCTCTCGTTTTAAGCAACCTTTATGCGTCAACCCCAACTTACGGTAATGAACAATTAAACAGTTAAAAATTCTACATTACACAACGGCTGCTTCCTGCTCTAAAAACGCATGCATCGCGGCGGCTGCTTCTCGCCCTTCTTTAATTGCCCATACGACTAAGCTTTGACCGCGGCGTGCATCTCCTGCTGTAAAGACGCCTTGTACGTTCGTTGCATAGTTTTTAATCGTTGCGGCGATGCGGTTGTTAATGAGCTCGACACCAAATTGCTCTGGTAATGCCTTCTCTACACCTTCGAAGCCGATTGCAACGAAAATGTAGTCAACTGGCCAAGCTTTCTCGGTACCCGGTAACTCTTTAAAGTAATGGAAGCCGTCCTCACCGAGAATTTTCTCCATATAAATGGTGTGTAACGCTTGAATGTTGCCGTCTGCGTCCGACACGATTTTTTCCGTGTGAATGCAATACTCGCGCGGATCACGGCCGAGCTTGGCGTCCACTTCCTCGTACGCATAATCGAACGTAAACGTATCTGGGTTTTTTGGCCACATCGTCTCCTCTGTGCGCGCGTTCGGTAGCTTCGGATGCTTTCCGAACTGTACGACCGATTTGCAGTTTTGGCGAATGGCTGTTGCGACACAGTCTGCTCCCGTATCACCACCACCGATGACGATGACGTTCTTCCCTTCGACGTTTAATGCGTTGCCGTCTTCAAAGTTAGACTGCACGTAGCTTTTCGTCACGCTCGTTAAATAATCCATCGCCAGCACGACACCTTTTCCTTCTGAACCTTCAATGCGCAGTGCACGCTGCTTTTGTGCGCCCGTTGCAATTAACACTGCATCGTACTGAGCGCGCAGCTCGTCCGACGTCATGTCGACGCCGATTTCTGTATTGTAAATAAAATCGATGCCCTCTTGCTGAAGGAGGCGAATGCGACGCTCGATCACTTCTTTTTCAAGCTTCATGTTCGGAATGCCATACATAAGCAAGCCACCAGCGCGGTCGTCACGCTCATACACTGTGACGCTATGCCCTTGCTGATTCAGCTCATCTGCTGCCGCTAATCCAGCTGGCCCTGAGCCGATAATCGCAACTGTTTTTCCTGTGCGACGGCGCGGAATACGTGGCACGACCCAGCCTTCTTCAAACCCTTTATCGATAATCGAACGTTCAATCGATTTAATCGCAACAGACGGCTCGTTAATGCCGAGCACGCATGAGCCTTCACACGGCGCTGGACAAACGCGCCCTGTAAACTCTGGGAAGTTGTTCGTTAAATGGAGGCGGTCGAGTGCTTCCTGCCATTTACCGTTGTATACTAAGTCGTTCCATTCTGGGATAACGTTGTTGATCGGACAGCCCGCTGCTGATCCACGAATTTCAATGCCCATATGACAAAACGGTGTGCCGCAATCCATACAGCGTGCCCCTTGTGTTTGCAGCTGCTCATCCGTCAAGCGCTCCGCATATTCACCGAAATGGTCAATGCGTGCGAGCGGCTTTTGCTCCGTCGTCTTTTGTCGTTTAAACTCCATAAATCCTGTTGGTTTCCCCATGCTAACCCCTCCGTCCTCACATTTATTTTGACGCTGCGTATTCCGTGCCTGTCGCCTTTGCGAACGCTTGCAATGCCGCTTCTTTTTCGTTAAAGCCTTGCAGCTTGAAGTGCTCCATCTCATCAAGCATTGCTTGGTAATCTGTCGGTACAACTTTCACGAATCGCTTCACGCTTTGTTCCCATTTCGCTAATACGTCTAGCGCTTTATTGCTGCCCGTTTCGTTTAAGTGCTCAATAATTAATTGGCGCACCGCTTCTTTTTCAGCGTGTGATTCAAGCTGCTCAAAGCGAATCATCTCCATGTTGCACAGCGCTTTAAATTCCGCTTCATTCGTCGGTAATACGTACGCAATACCACCTGACATACCAGCTGCGAAGTTTTTCCCCGTGTCGCCTAAAATGACGACGCGTCCACCAGTCATATACTCTAAACCGTGATCACCAATACCTTCAACGACGATGTTTGCACCAGAGTTACGTACTGCGAATCGATGCCCTGCACGTCCGTTCATAAACACTTTACCGCTCGTCGCACCGTATAAACAAACGTTCCCGCCGATGACGTTTTTCTCCTGCTCCCCTTTAATTGGCGCAATCGCTACGAGCTTCCCACCTGATAGCCCTTTACCGAAGTAGTCATTAACATCACCTGTACACGTCATCGTCATACCACGTGGAATAAATGCGCCGAAGCTTTGCCCTGCTGCGCCGATGAAGTTGAACTTCACTGTATCGTCTAGTAGCCCTTGCTCGCCGTATTTGCGCGAAATGTCACTGCCGACGATCGTCCCGACAACGCGGTCTGTATTTTTAATGTGATACGTTACTTCCACCTTTTCACCGCGCTCAATGGCCGGTGCTGCATCTTGCAGTAAATGAATCATATCGAAGCTGTCGTCGATGCCGTGATTTTGCTCCTGCTGCTTCGTACGCACGCCATCTACTTGGTATAGTAGCTTCGATAAATCAAGCTGCGATGCTTTCCAGTGATTTTTCGCACGCTCGCTCGCTTGTAAAATATCTGTGCGTCCGACCATTTCCTCCACCGTGCGGAAGCCAAGACTTGCCATTATTTCACGCATTTCTTGAGCGATAAAGCGCATGTAGTTAACGATGTGATCGGCCGAGCCTGTAAACTTCGCACGCAGCTCTGGGTTTTGCGTTGCGACGCCGACTGGGCACGTATCTAAATGACATGCACGCATCATAATGCAGCCCATCACAATGAGTGGTGCTGTCGCAAAGCCAAATTCCTCCGCACCAAGCAATGCTGCCATCACAACGTCTTTACCTGTCATGAGCTTGCCGTCTGTCTCAAGTGTGACGCGGTCTCGAAGTCCGTTTAACATAAGCGTTTGGTGCGCCTCCGCTAAGCCGAGCTCCCACGGTAATCCTGTATGCTGAATCGATGTTTTAGGCGATGCGCCTGTTCCGCCGTCGTAGCCTGAAATGACGATAACGTCTGCTGCACCTTTTGCAACGCCTGCTGCAATTGTACCGACACCTGCTTTTGATACGAGCTTTACTGAAATGCGTGCAAAGCGGTTCGCATTTTTTAAATCGTGAATGAGCTGTGCCATATCTTCAATTGAGTAAATATCGTGATGCGGTGGCGGAGAAATTAAACCAACACCTGTCGTTGAACCGCGCACATCCGCTACCCACGGATACACTTTGTTGCCTGGTAGCTGTCCGCCCTCACCTGGCTTTGCGCCTTGTGCCATTTTAATTTGTAGCTCATCTGCGTTTACGAGGTAGTGCGACTTTACGCCGAAACGTCCGGATGCAATTTGCTTAATCGCACTGCGACGGTCATCACCGTTTGCATCTTTCGTGTAGCGCGCTGGGTTCTCGCCGCCTTCACCTGAGTTTGAGCGTGCGCCTAAACGGTTCATCGCAATCGCAAGCGTTTCATGCGCCTCTTGCGAAAGTGAGCCAAACGACATCGCACCTGATTTAAAACGTTTCACAATCGATTCGATCGGTTCTACGTCGTCGATTGAAATTGGCGTGCGCGATTTGAATGTAAACAAGTTACGTAAAAAGCCTAAGCGCTCCTCATTTGCCATTTCTGAAAACATGCGGTATAAGCCGATGTCATTTTTACGTGCCGCCCATTGCAGCGTATGAATCGTTTTCGGATTGAACGCATGGTGCTCTCCGTTTGCGCGCCACTGGAACTGTGAGCCTGATTCAAGCTCGGCTTTGTCGTCTGCTTGTTGGAAGCGTCGTTTTGCTTCCTCGCCGATTGTTGCTAAGTCGATGCCATCAATTTGCGATGCTGTTCCTGTGAAATGTGCGTCAATAACTTGCTGTGAAATGCCGACTGCTTCGAAAATTTGTGCGCCGCGGTATGATTGCACCGTTGAAATGCCGACTTTCGACATGACTTTCACTACGCCTTCGCTCGCACCTTTACGGAATTTGCGCACCGCCTTGTCATACGCTAGCTTTAAATGACCATTTTCGATCGCTTCTTGAATCGTCGCGTATACTAAGTACGGATGAATCGCATCGACACCGAAGCCAATCAATGCGGCGAAATGATGCACTTCACGCGTCTCAGCTGTATGGGCGATTAAGCTCACTTGCGTACGTTTTCCTGTGCGCACTAAATATTGATGTAAGCTACTTACGGCAAGCAACACTGGAATCGTCGGTGTTAATGGGTTTTCAAGCTCATCTGTTAGCACGAGCAACGTCACGCCTTGTGCAATCGCGTGGTCTGCCTCTTCGTGTAAACGCGCTAGTTCATTTTCTAATTGTTCAGTAAATTGAAGTGACAATGCCGCACCTTGGAATTCCAGCTCAATGTTGGACGTAATTTGATCGAACTCGCACGTCGTCAACACTGGCGCATCAAGTAAAATGCGTTTTGCGTTGTTGGCGTTCGGGTGTAATAAATCCCCCTCTGCTCCGAGCATCGTCATAGTTGATGTCACAATATGCTCACGAATCGAGTCAATCGGTGGGTTCGTCACTTGTGCAAACAGCTGCTTAAAGTAATTAAATAGCGATTGCGGTCGGTCTGATAAAACGGCAAGTGGCGTATCATTTCCCATCGAGCCGAGTGGGTCTTTGCCGTCACGCGCAAGTGGCACGATATATTTTTGCACGTCCTCAAACGTATAGCCGTACACTTTTTGACGCGTCGTAATGTCAGCAAGCGGCGTCGGTACTTCTTCTTGTGACTTTACCGTTAACAAGTTTTCCTCTAACCAATCCGCATAAGGCTGTGCTGCTGCCATTTGTGCTTTTAGCTCGTCGTCTGATACGATTTTGCCTTCTTCTAAATCAATTAATAGCATGCGTCCTGGCGCAACGTTTTCTTTGTATAATACTTCTTCCTCTGTTACATCAACGACACCTGTTTCAGAAGAGAAAATAATATGGTCGTCCTTCGTTACGTAATAGCGCGCTGGTCGTAAGCCGTTACGGTCTAAAATTGCACCAATTTGTTTGCCATCTGTGAAACAAATCGCAGTCGGTCCGTCCCAAGGCTCCATTAAGCTTGCGTGATATGAGTAAAATGCTTTTTTATCGTCTGAAATGTGGGGGTTTTCTGTCCAAGGTTCTGGAATTAACATCATCGCTGTATGTGCTGGTGTGCGCCCAGCAAGTACGAAAAATTCAAACGCGTTGTCTAACATCGATGAGTCAGAGCCTGTCGTATCAATGATCGGTAATAGCTTTTGTAGGTCGTCTCCGAATGCTTCTGACACGAAACGTTGCTCACGTGCGCGCATCCAGTTCATGTTGCCTTGTAATGTGTTAATTTCTCCGTTATGAATGATGTAGCGGTTAGGATGTGCACGCTGCCAGCTCGGGAACGTGTTTGTAGAGTAACGAGAATGTACGAGCGCAAATGCTGATACAAACTGTTCATGTTGTAGGTCTTCATAAAATGTGCTTACTTCTTCCGGGTTCAGTAGCCCTTTAAATACCATCGTGCGGCTCGACATGCTCGGGCAGTAAAACGTAAATCCTTGTGCTGTTGCCCAATGCTCGACTTGCTTGCGGATGATGTAAAGTTTGCGTTCAAACGCTAGCCCTTCCACTCCGACCGCACCGATAAATAATTGGCGAACGAACGGCGCTGTATCTTTTGCACTTTTACGTAGTGTTGCGGCGTTCGTCGGTGCTGTGCGCCAGCCGATCAATTGCTGTCCTTCCTCTGCGATCAGCTCGTTAAATTTCGCTTCAATTTGCTCGCGCTCTGCATCGTTATGTGTGAAGAAAATTTGCGCTACGCCGTATTTGCCACGCTCAGGTAACGCAAGCTCGCTCACATATGATTTGAAATATTCGTGTGGAATTTCGACCATGATGCCTGCACCGTCTCCTGTACCGTCACCGCCACGACCTGCACGGTGCTCTAGTCGGCAAAGCATTTCTAAACCTTTCAACACGATGTCATGCGAGGCAACCCCTTTAATATTCGCATACATACCGATGCCACATGCGTCATGCTCAAATTGTGGTCTATATAAACCTTGTTCATTTGGATATTGATGAAATGTCATTGTAAATCCCCCCAAAGTTTTTCTCATTACGTTTCGCTAATTCTCATTTTAAAGTTTTCAAAATAATATAAACAATATATAATTTGGATAGAAACAATCTAAATACGAGATAAATGGGGTGAAAAGTATTGGAATTACGACAATTACGTTACTTCGTGGAGGTAGCAGAACGCGAACATATTTCGGAAGCAGCCGAGCATTTACACGTTGCCCAGTCTGCGATTAGCCGCCAAATTGCAAACTTAGAAGACGAATTAGGAACAGCATTATTTGAACGAATCGGACGCAACGTAAAATTGACGCCAGTGGGCAAAATTTTTTTAGAACATACCATTACAGCATTAAAAGCAATCGATTTCGCCTCAAAACAAGTGGAAGAATTTTTAGACCCATCAAAGGGAACGATTAAAATCGGCTTCCCAACAAGCTTAGCAAGTTACTTATTACCGACGATCATTTCCGCCTTCAAAAAAGAATATCCCGACGTTTCATTCCAGCTACGACAAGGTTCGTACCGATTTTTAATCGAAGCTGTCAAAAACCGCGAGCTAAACTTAGCCTTTTTAGGACCACTACCACCAAAAGACGAGGCAATTGAGCCTACCGTTTTATTTAGCGAAAACATCTCTGCATTGCTCCCAGCAAACCATCGTCTCGCAAAAGAAAAAAGCATTAATTTAATTGATTTAAAAGATGAAGACTTCGTACTGTTTCCTGAACATTATATTTTATATACGGTGGCAGTCGATGCATGTCGCTCAGTCGGCTTCGTACCAAATATTACATCAGTAGGTGAGGATATGGACGCGATCAAAGGACTTGTTGCAGCGGGCGTCGGCGTAAGCTTACTACCGGAAAGCTCATTTTATGATTCCTCGCCGCGCTTTATGGTCAAAATTCCGATTGCGCTTCCCGACATCCGTCGAACAGTCGGCATTATTTCGCCAATCAACCGAGATCTCGCACCTTCTGAGCAAGTATTTTTAACGTTTGTAAATGACTTTTTCTCTCGATTAACGCAATTTCAATAAAAAAAATCCCACTCGAAACAAGCTTGTCTCGAGTGGGATACTTTATTATTTGTTGCCTACTGGTACAACCGCTCCGTCCCATTCCTCTAAAATGAAGTCTGAAATTTCTTCTGATTGTAACACTTCAACTAAACGTTTTAATGCTGGGTCATTTTCTTTTTCCTTCGTCGTTGCAATAACGTTTACGTAGTCAGATGCGCCGCCTTCGATTGCGATTGAATCATCTACTGGGCTAATGCCTGCATCGATGGCGAAGTTTGAGTTAATAACAACTGCATCGCCTTCTTCATTTTCGTAAAACGATACTAAAATTTCTGGTGATGGCTCTGCGTCGATCACTAAGTTTTTCGGGTTTTCTACGATGTTATCTAACGTCGCCTCTGATTTGTTTACAGCTGGATCAAGCGTAATTAAGCCTGCTGATTCAAGAAGTGATAATACACGCCCTTGCTCTGCTACAGAGTTTGACATAATGATTGTGCCACCTTCTGGAATTTCTTCAATTGACGTATATTTTTTAGAGTAGATCGCCATCGGTTCAACGTGAATGCCACCGATGTTAACGAAATCGTAGCCGAACTCTTTAATTTGGTTGTTTAAATACGGAATGTGTTGGAAGTAGTTCGCATCTAAGTCACCGTTTTCTAAATCTTGGTTCGGTAAAATGTAATCTTGGTACGGCTCTACTTCAAGCGTAATGCCTTCTTCTGCTAAAATTGGTGCTGCTTCTTCTAAAATGATGTCATGTAAGCCGTATGAAGCACCAACTGTAATTGTCGTTTCTTCTGCTGGCTCTGTCGTTTCGTTTTCATCTGTTGCTGCGTTGTCGTTCGTTTTTTCTTCTTCAGCGCCACATGCTGCTAACGCTAATGCTGATACTGCTAAAAATGAATAAATTTTCGTTTGCTTTTTCATGTCTCAAAACCCCTATTTCATTTATTGGTGAAGCTTAGTTCATCATTAATGAGCAACCTATTGAGCGCGTATTGCGACTCGCTTTCCCGGGGCTCGGCTCAAGCCTCCTCAACGTTCGTTACCTCACGTTTGCGGGGTCTTGAGTCACGAGCTTTTCCCCAAGGAGTCTCGTCGCACGCGCTCAATTATACAAATACAGCATCTTCCTAATAAAGCGCTATAAACTCATTCATTATATTATCGCTTGTCCACACGGTTCGTAATGAAGTCACCGATGAACTGAATGATGAAGACGATAATTAAAATAATAATCGTTGCCATTAGTGTAACATCCGGTCGGCTACGTTGGAACCCGTCAATAAATGCGGCGTTCCCTAAACCGCCTGCACCGATAATACCTGCCATCGCTGTGTAACCTACGAGCGCAATCGCCGTTACGGTAATACCTGAAATAAGCGCTGGCATTGACTCTGGCACGAGCACTTTCATAATGATCGTCGACGTTTTTGCCCCCATTGAGCGAGCTGCTTCAATAACACCTTTATCAACTTCACGTAAGGCGATCAACACAAGACGCGCATAAAACGGTGCTGCCCCGATAATGAGTGCTGGCAATGCCGCGTTCACACCACGAATCGTGCCGAGCATTAATTTCGTAATCGGAATTAATAAAATGATGAGCACGATAAACGGAATCGAGCGGAAAATGTTAACGAGTGATCCCGTTAAAAAGTACACGAGCTTGTTTGCCCATAGTTGATGCGGGCTCGTTAAAAATAATAAAATGCCGATTGCTAAGCCGATGATGAATGTCGCAACAGTAGAAATTGCCGTCATGTACAGCGTCTCATACGTCGCCTCTAGCATTTTATCCCAATTTACATTCGGAAAAAGTGTCTCAATCATTGCTTACTACCTCCGCTTGTAAATTACTATCTTGTAAAAACTGAATTGCTGCTTGTACGTCCGATACATTGCCTTCAAGATGCACAATTAATGTACCGTATGGACCGCTTTGCGTATGCTGAATCGAACCGTGTACGATGTTCGCATCAATCGCAAATTTTTTCATCATATGCGAAATGACTGGCTCATTCGTTTGCTCACCGACGAACGTCACTTTAATGAGCTTACCTGAACGATAGCTTTTATTCAGCTCACGAATCGCTTCCTTCGTCTGATCCTCACCTGAAATTTTCGATACGAAGCGCTTCGTAATTTTTTGCTGCGGCGATTGGAACACTTGTAGCACATCGCCCATTTCAACAACTTTTCCTGCTTCCATTACGGCAACGCGATCACAAATTTTTTGAATGACGTGCATTTCATGTGTAATGAGTACGATCGTTAAATTAAGGCGCTTGTTAATATCAAGCAATAAATCTAAAATCGCATCGGTCGTCTCCGGGTCAAGTGCAGATGTCGCTTCATCACAAAGCAGCACTTCCGGGTTGTTCGCAAGCGCTCGCGCAATGCCGACACGCTGCTTTTGCCCACCTGATAATTGAGACGGGTACGCATTGCCGCGCCCGAATAAACCAACTAGCTCGATTAATTCGTCAACGCGCTTTTTACGTTCTTCCTTTGGCACACCAGCAATCTCAAGTGGAAACTCGATGTTTTCTGCTACTGTGCGCGACCAAAGTAAGTTGAAGTGTTGGAAAATCATACTAATTTTTTGGCGCATCGCACGCAGCTCTGCACCTGTGCTTTTTGAAATTTCCTGTCCGTTAATTGTAACAGAGCCAGTCGATGGCTTTTCTAAACCATTTAATAAACGAATCATCGTACTTTTACCAGCGCCACTGTACCCGATAATGCCAAAAATTTCACCTTGGCGAATGTCGAGGTTTACATCGTTCACTGCTGTTAAGTCGCCGTTTTTCGTTTTGTATATTTTTTTAATATCTTTTAACGAAATCATGTTTTCTCCTACTTTTTCATATTATGACGTTTCATTTTAAATAAACATTGCTCTCCGCATCGAGGCAGGCTTTCCGCGGGCTCGGGGGCGAATACGATGTTTGTTCTGAAGGTGGTGCCACATGGACGTGGCGTTTACCACCTTCCTCAAGCCTCCTCGACACTCCTACGTCGCGTCTGTGGGGTCTTGAGTCACGAGCTTTTCCCGCTGGAGTCCGCCTCTTACGTCGAGCAATATACTTTCTGTCTCATCAACAACTAAGTAGTTAGCTACCCAGTTATTCTTTTACACTTACCACTTACATTTTAAACTTTGAAAAAACCTCCTACACAATAACTCGATGTAGAAGGTTTCAACGTATACGTAAAAACGTTCTCTCATCTTCCAAAGCTAAACTTTGCGTGATTTGGCACCTTTTCACCTGCGTGATGGTTGCCGGGCTTCATAGGGCACTTCCCTCCACCGCTCTTTATAAGAGTAACGATATGCAATTTTAAATGAATTAATCGTACTTTACCATAATGAATTGTGAAGCGTCAATCATTTTTTCAACAATTCGTACAAATGAGGTACGGATTGGAATGCATATACTTTTTCCGTCACTTTACCGTCTTGTGCAATGAGTAAGCACGGCACGCTTTCGATTTCATAATCGTATGCGACTTGCTCCATATAATTCAAATTTGCTTTACCGATTGGAAGTGTTGGCAGCAGCTGCTCAATAACATCCATCATTTTCGTTGCGACCGCGCACGTGCCACACATCGGCGTATATAAATAAAACGCCGTTCGTCGCTCGCTCGCTATTGTTTGTTCCCATTCATCTCTCGTCCACTGTTGCATCCGTTGTCACCCTTTACATGTAGTGAGGCGTCGTGCAGCAATGTATACAGCACGTGGCGCGGCGTTTTCTCTACAGCTTCAAACTGCTCATCGATGTAAATGTGCGTGCATTCGCTATACAGTCGGTTCATGAGCGCACGCAGCTTGTCACCTGTATAGTCTGCATCAAATAGCGTAAACAGCTCCATATGCGCATACGGCTCGACTAGTTCCTCTAACGCCACTTCACTCATCGTGCCGTTCGTTTTTAACACGTGCACGTCACCCGTTAACAGCGGTGCAATTTGCGCAACGTCCGCCTTTCCTTCGACGATAATACATTGCATTACGCAATCGCCTCCTTTTGTTGTATTGTAAAACAAAGGCGCAAGCAGCACAAAAAAACCGCTTCACGACGAATGCGTGAAACGGCTCATCATCTATTATTCTGCAATGACTGCTTCGTAGCCAGCTGCATCTAATAATGCGTCTAGCTGTGATGCATCTTCTAGCTCGATCGCGATCATCCATGCATCTTCGTATGGTGATTCGTTCACAAGCTCTGGGCTATCTGCTAACGCTTCGTTAATTTCGATGACTGTACCTGAAACAGGCGCATATAAATCTGAAACAGTTTTAACTGATTCTACGTTACCGAACACGTCACCTGCTGCAATCGTGTCGTTTACTTCTGGTAGCTCTACAAATACGATGTCACCTAATTCGTTTTGTGCGAATTCCGTAATACCGATATACGCTTTATTGCCTTCTACTTTTACCCACTCGTGTTCTTTTGAATAAAATAATCCTGCTGGTACGCTCATGAAAATCCCTCCAAATATGTAATAACAAGCTCGCTATCGTATGAGGCAACAGAGAGCTATATTAATGTAAGTGTGCCATAGTTTCCATACGAAAACAAGCTACATTGTTGTGTCCAATCAAGACAGTTCGTTACTTCCACGTCGCTTCAAATTCCGCTTCCTTAAAGCCTAACGTTAGCTTTTGCCCGTCTGTTACGATTGGACGTTTAATTAACATGCCGTCTGATGCAAGCAAGTCGTACATTTCGTCCTCACTCATCGTCGCTAAACGATCCTTTAAACCAAGCTCGCGGTATTTTTGTCCTGACGTGTTGAAAAACTTTTTCAGCGGCACGCCACTTGCTTCATGGTATGCGCGAATTTGTGCAGCGCTCGGTGTTTGCTCAACGATATGAATATCCTGAAACGCTACGCCATTTTGCGTTAACCATGCTTTCGCTTTACGACACGTCGTACATTTCGGATATTGAATCAAAGTAATTGTCATGTTCATTCTCTCCCTCGTTATTTCTGCCTTTATTATACGCAACAATGTCTCGAAATCAAACTAATATCATACACCGTCCTGCTTGCGCTCACCGAAACGATTGTAGCCTTGTCGGTCATAGCCAGCACGATCAAATCCTTCCTTATCGAGCCCGTCTTTATCGTACCCGTCTTCGTCATAGCCAAAACGGTCATACCCTGCCTCATTGTAGCCTGCCGCATTAAACCCTTCTTTATTGTAGCCTTCGCGATTCCATCCTTGTCGGTTAAAGCCTTCCTTATTAAAGCCGTCCTCATCGTAACCGTCTTTATCATAGCCTTGCGCTGTTTTCCCTGTACGATTGAAGCCATATTTATCGAAGCCTTGCTCGTTAAAGCCTTCTCGGTCGATGCCTTTTTTATTGAAGCCGCGTCGGTCATACCCTTCGCTATCGTAGCCATCTTTATTAAAGCCGTAGCGGTCGTACCCTTCCTTATCAAAGCCGCTTCGATTGTATCCTTCTTTATCATAGCCCTTCTTATTAAAGCCTGTTTCGTCATAACCTTGTCGGTCGTAACCTTCTTTATTAAAGCCACCACGGTTATAGCCTTGTCGATCGAGCCCGTCCTTATTAAAGCCGCTCGCATTAAAGCCTTTCGTATCATACAGCGTGCCATTTTTATGAACGCCTTCTCGATTAAAGCCGAATTCGTTTATACCTTGTCGGTTAAATCCATCCTCGTCATACCCGTCTTTATTAAAGCCATCTTTATAAAATCCTTGTCGGTTATAACCTTCTTTATTAAAGCCGAGCGCGTCGTAGCCGAAGCAATCGTACCCATTTACATATTTTTTTCCTGATTGATGCACACCTTTTGCATCGAAACCATTTTCGTCGTAATATTTGCGCTGGCGAGTTTTTCCTGTTTCGTGATGGAAGCCGCGTATATCGTAGCCTTCATCATCGTATTTCGTTCCATTTCGATGGTCTCCATAAACGTTAAAACCTCGCTCATCGTATTGATCCTGAGGCGGCACAGGTCGCGAAGAAAATAGACGCTTAAAAAACTGAACCATACGACACCAACCTTTCGTTGTATAGTTTTAGTTATATATCGTCACAACACTGTACTTTTCACCTACAAAAGCATAAAAAAATGCGGACGTCTCATACGAAACGACCACATTTTTACAATTATCAATAAACTCAAAGTAGCTGTCCGCTTCCAGCTACTTTATTTTATTGATTACAAATATTGGCTAATCATTAAACGATATATCGCTCTGCCTCAATTAACTTCGCTGCTGCTTCACGACGCTTTGCAATTAAGTTATGCGGGTTGCTGCGCAGTAATTTGCGGAACGCCGATAACGTCATTTTCGCTTGATCGCCTTCTAATGCACCAAGCACTGTATCTTTCGCTTCCTTCTCAATGCGCTCAAACGCCTCTTGCACGAAAATTTCTGTGTATAAAATTTTCTGTGCTGACTTTTCTACACCGTCGCGTTCAATCGCCTTTTGCGTGCGCAGTAATGCTGATTCCATTGCGAAAATTTCGTTTGCGATATTTGCGATGTTAATTAACACCTCTTGCTCGCGCTCTAACTTTGCACCGAAGCGCTGTGCTGCGACACCTGCGACTAACACGCCGAGCTTTTTCGCATTTTTCACAATTTGTGCCTCTTGTGCAAGCGGTGACGTACCAACATCTTCTGGCATCATCGATAACAGCTCGCTTTGTAGCTGCTGTGCAATTTGTAGCAATGGCAATTCACCTTTTAACGCCTTTTTCATAAACGTGCCAGGTACAATTAATCGGTTAATTTCGTTCGTGCCTTCGAAAATGCGGTTAATACGTGAATCGCGATAAATGCGTTCCACTTCGTACTCTGCCATGAAGCCGTAACCACCGTGTAACTGCACTGCCTCGTCAGCTACGTAATCAAGCGTTTCCGAACCGAATACTTTTGCAATTGAACATTCAATCGCGTACTCTGCAATCGCCGCCGCAATTTGCTTGCCGTCATCTTGCTGCGCCTCTGACAATTGGCTTAAACGATCCTCGAACAAGCCAACTGTGCGGTAGTTCAGCGCCTCTGATGCGTAAATACGCGCTGCCATCGTCGCAAGCTTTTCTTGTGTTAACGTAAATTTCGAAAGCGGTGTGCCGAACTGCTGACGCTGATTCGTATACTTCACTGCAAGCTCGAATGCACGCTTTGAGCTGCCGACTGTGCCGACACCTAGCTTGTAACGTCCGATGTTTAAAATGTTAAACGCAATAACGTGACCGCGACCTTCTTCGCCAAGTAAGTTTTCAACTGGCACTTTTGCATCTTGTAAAATGAGCGTGCGCGTTGATGAAGATTTAATGCCCATTTTCTTTTCTTCAGCGCCGACTGATACACCGTCAAATGCGCGTTCTACGATAAATGCTGTGAAGCGCTCACCGTCGATTTTTGCATACACAACGAACACGTCCGCAAAGCCTGCGTTCGTAATCCATTGCTTTTCACCGTTTAAAATGTAGTGCGTGCCGTCTTCGCTTAGCTTCGCCGTCGTTTTCGCGCCGAGTGCATCTGAACCTGATCCTGGCTCCGTTAACGCATACGCAGCGATCAATTCACCGCTTGCCAGCTTCGGTAAGTATTTCGATTTTTGTGCGTCGTTGCCAAATAGTACGATTGGTAATGAACCGATGCCAACATGTGCACCATGCGTAATCGAGAAGCCACCGACAACTGCCATTTTTTCCGTAATGAGTGCTGAAGAAACTTTATCTAAGCCTAAGCCTTCGTATTTTTCAGGTACGTCCGCTGCTAGTAAGCCGAGCTCGCCTGCTTTTTTTAGAAGCTGCACAGAATGCTCAAACTCGTGGTTTTCAAGCTTTTCAACTAACGGCATTACTTCGTTTGATACGTATTCTTCCGTCGTTTTCGCAATCATTTTTTGCTCATCTGTGAAATCCTCTGGTGTTAGCACGCGTGCTAGCTCCGTTTCTTCAATTAAAAATGCGCCACCTTTAATAATGTTTGTCGTTTCTGTCATACGAAATTCCTCCCTGTCCTTTGTGTTGGCTCTTTATGTCGAACAATATTAAGCAAACTGGTATTTCATAATAAGTATGTTGATACGACGTAACTGGCAGTGCGCATATTGCGGCTCGCTTTCCTGGGGCATGACTTGGGCCTGTAGTCTCAAGCTCATGCTATTCCCCAAGGAGTCTCGCCGCGCGTGCTCTGCCACGACAATACAACACTAATTTCGTTTTCACGCTTAAAAGAAGTGCTTCAACTCCATTTATAAAACTTCAAACACGCCCGCTGCTCCCATACCGCCACCGATACACATTGTGACAACACCGTACTTTTTATTTTGTCGCTTCAGCTCGTTTAGTAGCTTCACCGTTAAAATTGCTCCCGTTGCCCCAAGTGGATGCCCAAGTGCAATTGCGCCACCGTTGACATTTACTTTGTCGATGTCGATGCCGAGCTCGCGTACAACTTGAATCGATTGTGAGGCAAACGCTTCGTTAATTTCCCAAAGGTCGATGTCGTCGATCGTTAGCCCTGCTAGCTTTAACGCTTTCGGTACCGCAACAATTGGTCCAATGCCCATCACTTCTGGTGGTACGCCGCCTACTGCAAAGCTTAAAAACTTCGCGATTGGCTGTAGCCCTTGCTTCTCCGCTTCTTCACGATCCATGACGAGCACTGCTGCTGCACCGTCAGACGTTTGAGAGGCATTGCCAGCTGTTACCGAGCCTTTTACGTGAAATACAGGGCGCAGCTTGCTTAGCGATCCCACTGACGTTCCTGGACGTACCCCTTCGTCCGTATCGAATGTAAACGTGCGCGATGCCGCTTTGTTGTCACCATCTACGTAATGATGCGTCACGTCGATTGGTACAATTTCATCTTTAAACTTACCTTCTTTAATCGCCTTTTCAGCTAATTCGTGCGAGCGTGCGGCAAATGCATCTTGGTCCTCACGCGATACGTTATACTTTTGTGCGACTTGCTCCGCTGTATGTCCCATGCCCATGTAGTACGCGGGCATTTCTTCAGCAACTTTCGGGTTTAAGCGCGGGTTGTTGCCGACCATTGGGATCATCGACATCGATTCAACGCCCCCTGCAATAATTGCTGTTGCATGTCCAATCATAATGCGCTCTGCTGCGTACGCAATCGACTGTAGACCAGATGAGCAAAAACGATTAATCGTAATTGCCGGCGTTGTATTTGGTAAGCCAGCAAGTGCGCCGATTACGCGTGATACGTTCATCCCTTGCTCCGCTTCTGGCATCGCGCAACCTAAAATAACATCATCGACCGGCCCTGTATAATTTGCTCGCTTTAACGTTTCCTTTACGACAGCTGCACCGAAATCATCTGGACGAACTGTTGCAAGCGACCCCTTTTTCGCCTTTGCAACGGCTGTACGTGCACCTGCTACAATAACTGCTTCACGCATACGATATTTCCCCCTTTATGAACTACAAATTAGTTGCGCAGTGGCTTTCCTTTTACGAGCATATGCTGCATACGTTGCTGCGATAACGGATGGGCAATGAGCTGTAAAAATGCTTCGCGCTCTAAGTTTAATAAGTAATCTTCATCGACTTCTGTTCCGTATGGCACCATGCCGCCTGCTAACACGAACGCTAACTTTTTCGCAATGAAGAAGTCGTGCTCTGAAATAAAGCCTGAATCAAGCAGTCCTTGTGCGCCAATTACTAACGTCCCGTAGCCTGTTGCGCCCGTTACTGGAATTTTTTTGCGCGTCGGTGCTTTGTAGCCTGCGTCCGCGAGTGCGATTGCCGCTTGCTTTGCATCATATAATAGATGATCTACGTTTACCGAAATGCCGTCCGCTTCATGTAAGAAGTTTAAGCTGCGTGCCTCCGCTGCTGACGTTGACACGTTTGCCATCGCTACCGTTTCAAATACTTTGTTCGCCACTTCTTGTAAGTCAAAGCGCACTCCTTTTGGATAGCCGCTTAACATTTTTTCGTATAACGCAATGCTGCCGCCACCGCCAGGAATTAAACCAACACCTGTTTCAACTAAGCCGATGTACGTCTCATGTGCCGCTTGAATGTGCGCTGCTGGTAAGCACACTTCTGCACCACCACCGAGCGTCATATTAAACGGTGCGACAACGACTGGCTTATTGCTATATTTAATGCGGCGCATCGCCTTTTGGAATGAGCGAATAACGTAATCAAGCTCAAAAATGTTGTCGTCTTGCGCTTCCATGAGCATCATGCCTAAGTTCGCACCGACGCAGAAGTTTTTCCCTTGATTGCCGATAACAAGCGCTTTAAAGTCACGTTCGACAATGTCAATCGACTCGTTAATCATCGCAACGATATCTAAGCCGATTGCGTTGCTTTGTGAATGGAACTCGAGTAGCGCAACGCCATCACCTAAATCGATTAAGCTTGCACCGCTATTGCCTTTAATAATGCCGTGCTTCTTTTTGTAGCGCGCTAAGTCGATTGCTTTATCGTTCGTCTCAATGACTACGTAATCGTTACCATCGAAGTACGCACGCTCACCGTCCACTTCGCTATAAAACGTCGTGTAACCTTTTGCAAGTAAGTTCTCAGCAAACGCCGGCACGTCGCTTCCTTCTGCTTTCATTTTCGCAACCGATTGTTCAACGCCGATTGCATCCCATAGCTCAAACGGTCCTTGCTTCCAGCCGAATCCCCATTTCATCGCGTTATCGATTGCAATGATATCATCCGCAATTTCACCGTGAAGCTGTGCGGCGTAACGTAACGTTTTTGAAAATACGTTCCAAAGAAGCTGTCCTGAGCGATCGTCTGCGTATACGAGCGTCTGCATTTTTTGCTTGCCCTTTAGCTGCTTCGCCATTTCAATCGATGGTGTTTTCAATTTCTTCTTTGGCACGTAGCTAAATGATGCGACGTCGAGCTCTAAAATATCCTTGCCTTCTTTTTTGAAAAAGCCCGAGCCTGATTTTGCGCCGAGCATGCCTTGTTCGACCATTTTCACCATAAGAGGTGAGTCGGCAAACACTTGCTGCTCCTCGCCCGTCGTGTTGTCGTATACGTTGCGTGATACGTGTACGAACGTATCGAGTCCTACGACGTCAAGCGTGCGGAATGTCGCAGAGCTTGGGCGACCGATTAACGGACCTGTTACGGAATCGACTTCACCGACTGAGTAGCCGTTACGCTCCACCTCTTGCAGCGTCACAATTAAGCCGTACGTGCCGATGCGGTTTGCGATAAAGTTTGGCGTATCCTTTGCGACAACGACTCCTTTACCTAATACGTCTTCACCGAACGTTTTCATGAACGCTAGCGCTTCTGGTGACGTCTCCGCATGCGGAATAATTTCAAGTAACTTTAAATAGCGCGGTGGGTTGAAAAAATGCGTGCCCATAAAGTGACGTTTGAAATCGTCTGAGCGACCTTCTGCCATCGCTTCAATTGAAATGCCTGAAGTATTCGATGTAATGATCGTCCCCTCTTTACGCACCGTTTCAATTTTGTCAAACAGCGACTTTTTCACCGCTAAATTTTCGACAACGACTTCGATAATCCAATCAACGTCCTTTAGCTTGTCTAAATCATCCTCTAAGTTACATGCTGTAATGCGGTGCAAACTTTCCTTTGATGCGAGCGGTGCTGGCTTATGCTTTTTTAATTTCTCGACCGCCGTTGCTGCGAAGCGATTGCGCACAGCTGGATGCTCTAGCGTATACCCCTTTTTCGCCTCTTCCTCTGTTACTTCCTTTGGTACGATATCTAATAAAAGTGTTGGAATCCCGATGTTTGCTAAATGTGCCGCAATACCTGAGCCCATTACACCTGACCCTAAAACAGCTGCTTTTTGAATACGATACGTCACGTTCATTTCCCCCTTTTACACACGAATGAATAGTCATTCATTTTTGATGCAAAAAAAATGTGAAACTGCTTTTCTGCTCTAAGTGTAAAATATTTCATGTCACAACGCAACATTTTTCTTTCGTTTATCATACATTTATTCTCGAATATGCATAAAATCCGCTAGCATAAGCATTTCACTATCTTGCCTATTAAAAATTGTGTACACTAAATTGAGAAAAGGAAGGTGTTTCAACATGGAACGTATTAGCACAGTAGAGAAATTCCAAGAAATCACAAGCACAGAGCAACCAGTTATCGTTAAATTTACAGCTGGATGGTGCCCTGACTGCGTACGCATGAACATGTTTATCGATCCAATTATTGAAGAGTACAACGAATACAAATGGTTCGAGGTTGATCGTGACGAGTTAATGGACATCGCAGAACAACAAGAAGTTCGCGGCATTCCAAGCTTACTTATTTTCAAAAACGGCGAAAAGCTTGCACACTTACATAGTGCAAACGCAAAATCTCCAGAGCAAGTAACAGATTTTTTAGACGCACAAAAATAATCAAAAAGGGATGAGCATATGTCAGCTGACACGTAGCTCGTCCCTTTTTCAATGGATTGGAGGAATGTTATGCAAAAGCGATTGAACGTAAAAGGGTGCTCACAATATAGCACCGACGTCAAAGAACAATATCGCCCTTCTGCTTGTGGCCCGACGACCGCGTACGTTATGATGAACTATTTATTCGGCGAGCAAGCGGTTAACAAATCAATCAACGACTTTTATGACATGCTCGGCGGCACGAAAATCGGCTTATTCACATGGCGCTTCAAACGAAATATGCGCCGCTACTTAGGTCCGGGCTGGCTCGTTGACAACTGCACAGTCGAGCAAGCGATGGCCGAAATTGATGCCGGTCGTCTTGTTGCCGTGAAGTTCGACAAATATTTTTCGCTGCGCTTTTTTACGCCTGCATTATTTGCGTATCATTGGGTGCCGCTCATTGGTTACGATGCGACGAATGAGCTGACGTTATTCATCCACGACAATGGCGGACGCAACCGAGAAAGTCGCGTCCGTTCATTTCAATATAAAAAAGAAAAAAACGTTCTAACGTTCATTCGCATCACACCGTTACAGCACACCTAATGACTTTGCATGCTTCACAATGAGACGATAGCCTTTTTGCTGTAGCATTTGCTCATGCGTTGCGGTGTAAGGACTGCGCGCTAAATCGTCTAACTGTAACGCAATGTCCATACTGCACTGAATTGTCGCCAATTGATGCGATAAACTAAGCATTTCTAAATTGTCGACAATTTTTGTGCGCTGCGCTGGCTTTAATACATCTAAATTCGCAAGTACTCCTTCAATTGAGCCGTATGTTTGAATGAGTTGTAACGCCGTTTTTGGGCCGATGCCTTTAATGCCTGGGTAACCATCACTGCTGTCGCCCATAAACGCCTTCACATCCGCAAAGCGCGCTGGTGCAATGCCGTACTCCTCAACGAAACGCGCCTCATCGTATAGCTCATATTGTGTATAGCCTTTTTTCGTTAATGCAATCGTCGTTGAAGCATTAAGCAGCTGCAATAAGTCGCGGTCGCCGCTAATGACCGTAATTTTCGCATCACGCTTCCACTTCTCGACCATTGAGCCGATCGAGTCATCTGCTTCCATACCGATTTGACCGAAATTCGTCCAACCAAGCTCTGCAGCAATCATTTTCGCTAAATCAAATTGCGGCTTCATTTCCTCTGGTGGTGCTGGACGATTTGCTTTATAGCCATCGTACAGCTCGTTGCGAAACGTATGCGCTCCCATATCCCAACAAATGGCGATATGCGTCGGCTGAAAAATCGTCTCTGCTGTCATTACATGGCGGACGAAACCTTGTACGCCATTCGTCGGTGTCCCATCCTCTAATCGAATGTATTGGTTCATCGCTGCTGATGCGAAAAACGAACGGAATAATAACGCCATGCCGTCTACTAATAATAAGTGTTTCATTCTATAAATCCTCTCTCTTCTAGCTCATCTCGTACCGTAACGATCGCCCGCACATCAATATCGACATTTCCGCGCAACGCTTTACTAATCATGCACGTTTCCTCCGCCTTTTGTGCATAGCGCTGTGCGACGTCTCGCTTCCTTGCTTCAGTCTTTACAGCAAGCGTAATTGTCGGCATATGTGTAATGCGCTTATACGTAAATACGCCGTTTGTGACATCTACTTGTGCATGCGACTGCAAATCAATTTGTGCCTCGATGCCACTGCGTTCAAGCATCGCAGCAAGCGTAATGATGTAGCACGTCGCCGCCGCACCGAGCAGCATTTCGTCTGGGTTCGTGCCGATGCCCGGGCCGCCCATATTTTTTGGAATCGATACAGCCGTCTGCAAATTACCGGCATGAATCGTTGCGGAGTCGTTACGTCCACCTGTCCACGTCGTCTGTAACTGAAAATGATGAATCATTTTACATCTCCATCCTTTATACTAAAAATAAGGCTCTTCACCATAACTTGGGATTGCTTTCCACGTCGAGGCAGGCTTTCCGCGGGCGTGGCTTGAGCCTGTAGTCTCGCGCTCACGCTTTTCCCGCTGGAGTCCGCCTCTCGTTTCAAGCAACCTTTATGTGTCAACCCCAGTTTACGGTGATGAACTAAAAATAAAACGTCTTTTTGAAAGGTTGTCGTCTATGAAAAAACGAATTGCTGGACTAGCGATTGCAGCTGCTGCGTATTGCTATTTATCACCTAAGCCTGCAAGCTACATTGTACGTGCTGCATTTAAAAACGGGCTTGCTACTGCGCCTCCAAACTTTCATACATTACGAGCTCACTACTCCGTAAACCGAAACTTGCGATATCGTTCCCATTTTAGCATGAACACGTATGATTTATTTGTAAATCGTACAAAACAGCAAAAACCATTAATTATTTGGGTACACGGTGGGGCTTACGTAGGTGGTGATAAAGAGGACGTAGCGATTTATGCATCGATGCTTGCTGCAAATGGCTTCGACGTCGTAACGATGAACTACGCGCTCGCACCGGAAGCAACGTACCCGACACCACTTCTCCAACTAGCTGAGCTATACACACATATCGTCACGCATCACGCCGATACAGTTACTATAAACAATATTTTTTTCGCTGGTGATTCAGCCGGTGCGCAAATTGCTGCTCAGTTCGTCGTCTCGCAGCTTGATGAGTCGTACGCTAAAAAGATCACTGTACCACAAGTTGTACCTCCCGCGTCAATTGCTGGTACGATTCTTTGCTGTGGTCCGTACGATTTAGCACAGCTCGATACGCTCAGCAGTAAAAAATGGCTCGCCGCCTTGCTTCACCGCGCCGGTTGGGCATATATGAACGACCGCCACTGGCAAACATCGACGAACACAGCGAATGCTTCGTTAATTGGACATATCCCGCCGAACTTCCCGCCGACGTTTTTAACAGACGGCAATGCGTTTACATTTACGTCGCATACACAAGCACTTGCTCAAGAGCTTGCCGACAAGCAAATCGAGCATGACGTCGTGTTGTATGACGAGGCGGACGCACAACTTTTACACGAATATCAATTTTTGCTCGACACGCCACACGCACAACAAACGTTCGAGCGGCTCGTGACGTTTTTAACGCGCTATTGTCGCAATTGACATTTAAAACGCGGTTCGCTATAGTAAAGCCCATCGAATAATAAAGGAGCGTCACTCATGGCTTTAACAAAATCACAAGTAATGCAAGCATTAAACAAAGGAAAATATGTGCGCTGGACGACGACAACAGGCAGCATCATCGTGCGCAAAAAGAACAAAACCGATTACGACTTTTTCGTATTTGAAGAAGGTGTAGAGGAAGCTGCGCATTATTTAGGCTTCATTCATAACGTCATGCTTACAATGAATGACAAAAACTCAAACAAAGATTTTAAAATCGTTGACCGAGCAGACGTAGAAGTACAAAACTAACAAAAAGCGGTATTGGGAAAATGCACTTTCCCAATACCGCCTTTTTATACATTCATAACACATTGTTGTACTTTTCAATCGTCATTCTCGCTCACCCAAGCCTTCCTTACCATTTACTACATTTTGCAGAAAAAGAGACACCGTTACTATTATTTTCCCGTATAGTAGTAGTAAAGCTATGAAAGGATGGTCGATTCATGCAAAAACATTACATGCTGCCTTCTTACGGTAAAAACGGCTGGCTTCGCTTATTATTCTTTTTCTTATTTTCAAATATCGTCATGATTGCGAGCGTTCTTCTCTTTTTATTACTCGTTACGACCGTGTCACCGACAATCGAGTTCATTGTAGACGAGGCAGATCCGCGCGTAATTTCAGCCTCACCGCTCGTTTCTTTCATATTGGAACATATCGGCTTGCTCATCGGTTTTGTCGCGCTTGCGTTTTTAACGAGCTGGCTACTAAAGCGCCCGTGGTATACGGTGCTCACATCGCGCAGCCGCTTCGACTTTAAAAAAATAGGTTGGGCGTTTGGCGTATTTTTCATCATGCTCGCAGCCATTCAATTTATCGATTACGCATTACATAAAGATGCGTACACATTAAATCTTGACGGTGTCGGCACATTTATTTTGTTTGCGATACTCGTCGTACTGCTCGTGCCGATTCAAACGACGCTTGAGGAATTCATTTATCGCGGGCTCGGCGTACAATTAGTGGCAAAGTTTACACAGCAGCCATTTATTATCGCGCTCATTATGGGCGGCATTTTCGGTGCATTGCATTTTGGCAACCCTGAAATGAGTATGGGTGCGCTATGGATTGGGCTTGATTACGTGTTCGCTGGCTTCTTTTTAACGTACATGTCAGTGAAATTCAATGCGACTGAATACGCGATTGGAGCACATGCAGCAAACAACATTTTCCTTTACATTTTCATTACGTCAGATGATGTCGTTGGCGCCAACTTGCCGTCGCTCTTCTATGTCGATATGAGCGATGCAACGTTTTACTCGTTTTTCATTTATAGCGTCTTATTTAACGTTCTGTTTTATTTACTCGTTCGCTGGCATGCACATCGCCATCGCCAATCGCTCTCGCAGCACGATACATATTTATAATAGAAAAAAGTGTTGGCTCGGAAAGATCGATTTCCTTGCCAACACTTTTTTATTCACATACGTACACTAAACGTAAAAAATATCCTTTTGGCACGTTCGCCTTATCGACGATCGTAAAGCCCGCCTCTTTAAACATGTCGTCCATCGGTTCAATTGCGACGAATACAGCACGGTCTGCAATGCGGCGTGCTTCCTTCACAATGGCGTATTGCTCCTCATACGACGCGCTCGTAAATAAATTGTACGGCATGTCGATAATTGCAACGTCGTAATGCTCCGTCACGTCCTCGATCGGCCCAAGCTCCACTGTTCCCTCATAGCCAAAGTGCGCGATATTTTTACGCGAGCCTTGCGCGACGAACCAATTCATGTCACGCCCTAAAATCGGAATGTCCATCGACAACGCTTCAACTAACACCGTCCCAATACCACAGCACGGATCAATGATTGTTACGCCTTCTGGTCGCGGCGCCGCAATATTTACGAGCGCACGAGCAAGACGTGTACCAAGCGCTGTTGAATATGAATGCGGCTTTACTTGATGCTTCAACCACATCGGCTCCGTTTGCTCAAGCGCACCGAAATGCCAAACACCGTCAATTTTTACGATGCCAAATACGCAGTCCGCATGCTTTAAATCAGGCTCACCTGGAATGACGTTGCCGAGTGTGCGCTCTGCTAGTTGACGCTCTGGAAACGGCTGCTTCGGCTCGTCGCCTAGTGCTGCACTGTTAAGCGAAAGCACACGAAACGTTTCACCTTGATATGTTAACTGCTCTGCAAACGGCACGATATCATCAAGCGTCTCGCCACTTGCAAGCACCTTTAATTTCGTTTTAATGAATGGGCTGCGATTAATCGCTACGTCAATGTCGCTAAGGACGTAGCTCGCTCCACTGCTCGTACTAAAAAAGCTGCGTTGCTCTAGCTGCACAAGCTCATATTCATCAACTTGCCAAGTATATACATATAAAAAGTTCGTCATTACGCTTCAATCGCCTGTACAAGCTGTGCTACAAATGCCTCTAACTTTTGTAAAGTTTGCTCAATCGTTTGGTTTTCATCGTAATCGTTCATCGCATTTAAGCTAATGTTAATTTCCCAAATGCCCTCGTCACCTGAAAACATCGCACCTGACACTAATCCTTGTGCTAAATTATGCTTTAAAAATTCCTTTAGCTTTTGGCTTGCGCTTTTTTTATAGCGTAAACCAAATAACGCCATTGGTACTTCAAATGCTTCATCAAACTCTAGCGCTACCGCGTCCATTTTTAACGCTTCAAACGCAGGTGATTCTACATACAAATACTCTGACTGATTTTGCGCAAAGTAGCTAAGCGGTTGCTGTAAAAAATTTACACCTGCTACTGCGATCAATTCCTCTGTTTCTTTATTTAAACGTTCTAACACTGTAATTTCCATTTAAGTCGCTCCTTTATCGTGCGTTTAATCCACATTCTATAGTAACGTGATTGCAACAAAAAAGCCACTAGCAGTACTAGTAGCTCATATCGGTTGCAATGTGTCATATAAAATGCGTCGCAGCTCACTCGTGTTCGTTACGGACTGAATCATCGAGTTCATGTACGCATCTTTCACTAAATTCATATAGTGCCACTCATACCCTTTCGTTCGCGCATACGCATGTAAAAAAATGCGAATCGTGCGTCCGTTGCCTTCACGAAACGGGTGCAGCATATTGAGCTCTGCCTTGAAATATGCAAGGCGCTCTACTGCTTGTACTGTCGTGTCCCAGTTACCTTCTCGTCGCATCTCCGCAAACAATTCGTCTGCCATATCGTCTAAAAACTGCGCTTGGCAAAAACGAGTATTGCCCTTCGATAGCTGCACGTCGCGGAACTCACCCGCAAACGTGAAAATATCTTGAAATAAATGATGATGCAACGAACAAAATGATTGCTTCGTAAAATGCTTAATTGTATAGCGCTCTGTTTCTACTTGCAAAGCACGAATCATAAAGGCGTATTGCTCAGCTCGCTCTAGCTGCTCCATCGTCGTAATGCCGAGCTTATTGTTTTTCAATAAGTAGTCGTCATCTGCACCGAAGTTATACCTTTGCATTTAGTGCCTCGCGAATCATCGATGGTGTCAGCTTTTTTTTCGAATTGATTACTTCTAAAGCCTGCAGTGCGAGCGATTTGTCAATTTGAAAATTTTCAAGCGACAAGTTTTTCGAAACACGTTTAAACGCTGGGGATTCTAACGTTAATTTCGTCACAAAACTCCCTCCTCAATACGTTAATTATACCGTAAATGCGCAGGTGACACATGTGAAATGATTGCGACAATTGCATAGAAAAAGGCATTAGCAGATACTCCTACTAATGCCGATTCATTACGCCTCTTTTGCTTCGATCGTCTCTGTTACGATAATTGAGTCTTTCACCGATTCGACCATCGAGCAGTTTTTCGTCGCCATATGCAGCGATTTTTCTAACACTTCCTGCTTTAAGCCCGTACCTGTTACAACGAAGTGTACAGCGATTTTCGTAATTTTATCAACTTGTGCTGGGTCGCGTTCCACATCCGCTGTAAACGAAATGTCTGTGAATACGATGCGCTTTTTCTCTAAAATTTTCTTCAGTACGCCACCGCTACAAACTGCGACTGCTGACACAAGTAGCTGATACGGACGGAAGCCGATTTCCGCGTTACCCGATACTGTTAAATCGCCAAATTCAAAGCGTGTCGTAAACGCGCCTGTTTCTGTTAATGTATAGTTCATGTCCTCACCTCCTCGTCTATCCTACCATAAAATGATGCATGAAAAACGTTAAAAAAAGAAGGCATACGACATGAATTGCTTCATGCCGTACACCTTTTTACGCATTATGATTAACGCTCTTTTGCATATTGTGCTGCTGCAGTAAACACAACGTCTGATGATGAGTTTAATGCTGTTTCACAAGAGTCTTGCACGACGCCGATAATGAAGCCGATGCCGACAATTTGAACTGCCACATCTGCTGGTACGCCAAGTAAGCTAGCTGCAAGTGGAATGAGTAATAACGAACCACCTGGCACGCCTGAAGCACCTGATGCTGAAACAGCTGTTAACACGATTAAAATAAGCGCTGTCCATAAATCTACTTCTATGCCTAGCGTATGTGCTGCTGCAAGTGATAACACGGCGATCGTTACAGCTGCACCTGCCATGTTAATCGTTGCGCCTAGTGGAATCGATACAGAGTATGTATCTTCGTCTAGCTCTAACTTTTCACATAGTTTCATGTTCACCGGAATATTCGCTGCTGAGCTTCGCGTAAAAAATGCCGTTATCGCACTTTCACGTAACGTCATGAACACAAGTGGATACGGATTGCGACGCGTCGCTACAAACACGATTAACGGATTTACAACTAACGCAACGATCAACATACATGATACGAGCACGACAATTAATCGCCCATACTCGCTTAACGTCGATAAACCAGTTTCCGCTACGACGTTAAATACTAAACCTAAAATACCAAGTGGTGCTAATTGAATAACCCATTGTACGACCTTTGAAATCGCCTCTGATAAATTCGTAATCACTGTTTTTGTCGTATCGCTTGCGGCTTTTAATGCAAAACCTAGCAATAACGCCCACGCTAAAATACCGATGTAATTGGCGTCTGCAATCGCTGTAATTGGATTTGCTACTAAGCTCACAAATAACGTTTCAAGCACTTCACCGATGCCACTCGGTGCTGAAATTTCCTCTGTTGATGTTGGTAACGTCAGCTTCGTTGGGAATAAGAAGCTTGCGACAACTGCAACTAAGCCTGCTGATAACGTCCCAATTGCATACAAAATAATAATTGTGCGCATATTCGTTTTCGCACCTGCTTTATGCGTTGAAATTGCGTGAATTACAAGAATAAATACTAAAACAGGCGCAACTGCTTTCAGTGCACCAATGAATAACGTACCGAGTAAACCGATTGCTGTTACGTTTGGCACGATAAATGCCAATGCAATACCAGCAATAATCCCGACAATAATACGCACGACTAAACTCATGTTCGTCCACGCTTGCCAAATGCTGCTCATGATATTTCCTCCAAATGCTGTTTAACTGTAAACACGCTGCGCTTTCACTACGCCTACGTATATACGCTAATCAAATAATATACCCAATCCTAACATATGACTTCATTTTTTTCTATATTGAAATACAAAAATATGTACAATTGTTTTTCTAGAGCGCACAAAAAAGCGAGGCTGCGTCAATGCAACCTCACTTTCATTTATACGAATGTTTACGACATCATTTTCATTAGCATGTCGTAGAACATAACTCCAAATGATCCAATAGCATACAGTACACCCATTCCAAATGCAGCTCCTAGTACAACGATTGCACTCGGTTTTTTAAATTCCTCGACTAGCGGCAGCTCTTTTACGCGACGTGTTGTATTTGTTGTTACGTTTGTCATTCTAAACGCCCCCTAAAGTAAGTATGATCGTGCTCGCCAAAACGTGTGTGATATTGTTAAAAAATCACCTTTTTTGTACTTTAAGTGATTTTCTTGTTGTACTTATTATATACCACGTTCACATTTTTTTCAAACTTTTTAATACTTACGAGTAACTTTTTTCACAAAATGGGCACAAAGCTTGATTTTACAATGTTTTCCCAATTGCAGAATACTTTGAAATCGTTTGCATTTTATGATAAAAATGAAGGTACAGTAGTTTTTACATACACCCCTTTAAACAAAATTACCGCAAATTTCGACATATCTCAAAAAAATTTATAGCGCTTGCTTGACTCATTTCAATTTCTGTGACAAAAAAATGATGTGTTAACCTTGATAACTGCTTTTGATGGAAATTTATGCATTTATAATTTTTTTAATGTGTAGATGCTACTTTTGCGCTATAATCACACTATGCTTTTAGTGTAATTCACTAATACATTTCAAGGATATTAGCACTAAATTCAATACATACAACGATAAAGGAGCACGTTAAATGAAAGAACGATTGTTAAAGCCTTCTTTAGGAAGAAAATTAATTTTAATATTATTACTATTTTTAATGATTCCTTCTCTAATTCTTGGCATCGTTGCTTATGAAAGCATCGTCAAAAATATTAAAGAAGAGCAAGTAAAGTCAACACAAACGAGTTTACAGCTATTAAATAAGCAAATTAATGATGTCATTACTCCTAAAATTCATGACGTTAATTATTTCGCCGCACAGTTTTCAAAGGATATGTTAGATGAGCCAAATAGCGCGAGAATTCGTGCCACACTTCATAACTACTTAGAATTGCACCCAGAAACATTAATGGCTTATATCGGTTCTGCAGAGGGCGATATGGTTCGCATGCCTACGTTCGAATATGCTAGCGACTACGATCCACGTGTTCGCCCATGGTATATGAGCGCAGCCGAATCAGATGAACCGATCGTAACAGCACCTTACATTTCATCAAGTACAGGTGAGCTAATTGTAACTATCGCTAAGCAGTTAGATGATAAATCGGGTGTACTTGGTATCGATTTAAGCTTACAAACGTTAGCTGACGTGGCGAATGCTGTCGAAATCGGTGAAAATGGTTATGTGTCATTGCTCGATACATCTGGCTTATACATTACGTCACCACATGTGGAAAGTGGCACCGAGGCAACAGAGCCGTTTGTAGAAGCGGTGTATGCACAAGCGTCTACAACGTTTGAAGATGATGAAAAAACAGTGATTAGCGTAACGAACGAAGCAACGAGTTGGAAAATTGTTGGCACAACGTTTTTCTCTGAAGCAAAAGCAGCTGCCTCTTCAACGCGTATGTTAATCGCTTTAATTATTAATGTATTCCTCATTTGCGGCATTATTTCGATGTACTTCTTTATTCGTTCTATCATACGCCCTATTAGCGAATTAAAAGAGGCAACGGAAAAAATGAGCAAAGGCGATTTAACGTCGCATGTGAACATTCATACAAACGATGAAATCGGTAGCTTATCACATTCATTCAATGAGATGAAAACAAATATTGCAAAGCTTGTACAGGAAGCTTCAACTAACTCAACAGAAGTAAAAGGTGCCGCCCAGCTTTTATCAAATAGCACAGCTGAATCGATGGCTGCATCTCAGCAAATTAGCGTAGCGATGAAGCAAATTTCGCAAAATACTGATGCTCAGTCGTCGATGATTGACGAAACGATTTCAACAATTTCAACGATTGCTGAAAACATTTCAGAAACGGCTGATCATACAAATGAAGTGCTAGACTTGTCTCAGCAAGCAACATTACTTGCAGTAGAAGGTAGCAATTCGATTTCACAAACAGTATCGCAAATGTCGTCTATTCAGCAGTCCGTATCGTTAACAGATGAAAAAATTCGTACGTTATACGACCGAACGAAAGAAATTGGCTCGATTTTAGATGTCATTAGCTCGATTTCCGAACAAACGAATTTACTTGCGTTAAATGCCTCAATTGAAGCAGCACGCGCAGGCGAACACGGTAAAGGCTTCGCAGTCGTAGCGGATGAAGTTCGTAAGCTTGCTGAAAGCTCTCAAGCATCAACAGCGCAAATCGCATCATTAATTACAGCGGTACAGCAAGATACAGCTCAATCGGTACAGTTTATGGAGCGCGCAAACGTCGAAGTAGCATCTGGTATCGATATCACAAAAGAAACGTCTATTAAATTTGAAACGATTTTACAAAGTACGCAGCATATGACACCGCGTATCGAGTCGATCGCCGCTTCTGCTCAGCAAATGGCCGCTGCTCTACAACAAGTCCATGCCGCAACACAACAGCTAACAGGTCAAGCACAAGAAAATGCATCCGTTGCAGAGGAAGTATCTGCTTCTGCTGGTCAATCGTCTATCGCGCTTGCACAAATTGAAGATGCTTCGGCAAACTTAAACCGTGTAGCACAGGAGTTAGACGTTGCCGTAAAACGATTTATTTTATAACAGACCTGATTGTATAAATCAAAATGGCGATGAAAAAGGAATCCTTTTTCATCGCCATTTTTTTATGTTAGCACAGCTGATGTACCGTCGCCGTCTTCCTCTTCCTCAATGTCACCAACAATTTCGGTTAAAATATCCTCCATCGTGACAAGACCGATTGTGACACCTTTTTCGTCCGTTACGAGTGCCATATGCGTGCGTGTTTGCTGCATTTTCAAAAACACATCTTTAATCGACATCGTGCCTTTAAAGCGTGGAATATCATGAATAAATTCATCTACTGCATTGACGCGACCTGCCGCAATATCGGTTAACATTTCCTTCGTATTAATGAAACCTATAAAGCCTGTTACTCCGCTGCCTTGATCAGTTACTGGGTAGCGCGTATATTCCTGCTCGTCGATAATATGCAGCATTTCCTTTAACGGTAAATGCTTCTCAAGTGTAATCATATCCGCGCGGGGAATCATAATTTCACTCAAACTACGCTCATCGAAGGCGAAAATGTTTTCTAAATACGCTAGCTCGGTTTGGTTAATTTCGCCACCTTCATAGCTTTGCGTCACAATAAGCTTTAGCTCATCTTCTGAAAATACCGTATCATGTCCTGCTGGTTTCACACCAAATAGCTTCAGTAATAAACGAGCTGAACCATTTAACGCACGAATGAACGGACGCGTAATCATACCGAACCAATAAAGTGGTGGTGCGAGTAATAGCGTCATTTTTTCTGAGTACTGAATGGCAAGCGTTTTCGGTGCAAGTTCGCCTAATACGACATGTAAAAACGTCACGATAGCTAGTGATAAACTATATGATAATGCCGTTGCAACTGCTTCTGGCACGTCAAAGCGCTCCATTAACGGCTCAAGCATTTTGGCGACAGTCGGTTCACCGAGCGCACCTAAAATTAACGCCGTCACGGTAATGCCGAGCTGACATGCAGATAAATAATAATCTAAATCTTTCGTCACTTTTTTCGCGATGACCGCTTTTTTATTGCCTTCTGAAATGAGCTGGTCGAGACGTGACATACGCACCTTTAAAATCGCAAACTCTGCGCCTACAAAGAACGCGGTAAGAATGATGAAAATTGCTACAAGAATTAAGTTAATAAGTATTATACTGTCCAATGATATCCCTTAAAGGGTTCACCTCCAATAAGTAAAAACGACGTTACAGCTCGTCAATTTCGATGTCGTCGATTTCTTTTTTGTTTACATATTGCTTAAATAAAACTTCCTTCACTTGATGGTTATCCATTGCCGCAATAACCCACGTATGCTCACCATGAATAATTTCACTGCCGACTTCCACTATGTCGATATTTTTATGCTGCATCCAACCACCAATTGTGTCGATATCTTCGCGGTCGTCAAATTCCAAACCGAAGCGATCTTCTAGCTCATCTAAAATAACACGACCACTAACGATATATTCATAATCAGCCGTTTTGCGAATTTCATCAACTTCATCGTCATCAAACTCGTCACGAATTTCACCGACAAGCTCCTCTAATACGTCTTCCATCGTTAAGACACCTGACGTGCCGCCGTATTCATCAATTACGACCGTCATATGCACTTTCGCCTGCTGCATTTTCAGTAGCGCATCTTGAATGCTCGTGACTTCAACGACGTATGGAACGCTGCGCACGTATTCTTCCAAACGCGCTTCCTTATTGCTCACAATATGGCTAAGCAGCTTTTTCGCGTTAACGATGCCAATAATTTTATCTTTATCACCATCTTCTACTACTGGGTAACGCGTATAGTTGTGCTCATCTAAAATATGAATAATTTCCTCATATGCCATATCTTTATCGATGACGATTAAATCTGTTCGAGGTACCATAATGTCTTTAGCAACACGCTCATCGAATGAGAAAACGTTTTCTAAATATTGTAGCTCGGTTTGGTCAATCGCACCGCCTTGGAAGCTTTGCGCCATAATGATTTTTAGCTCTTCCTCCGAATACGCCTGCTCATGCCCTGCTGCTTGTACACCGAAGCCACGAAGCAATAAACGAGATGTGCCGTTTAACGCTTGAATGAACGGATACATCACTTTACCAAACACGTAAAGCGGTGGCGCAAGCATTAACGTCAGCTTTTCTGAAAACTGAATCGCGAGCGTCTTTGGTGCCATTTCGCCAATTACGACGTGTAAATAGCTGACGATCAATAATGAGATAACGTACGCCGATGCAGAAGCAACAGTGTCCGATACGTTCAGCCAATGAAAAATCGGGTACATAAGCTCTTTAACGTACGGCTTTGTAAATGCACCGAGCCCGAGCGCCGTTACGGTAATACCGAGCTGACATGCAGATAAGTAGTAATCTAAATCGGTCGCTACTTTTTTCGCCGTCACCGCTCGTTTATTGCCTTCTAAAATGAGTTGGTCTAAACGCGACGTACGCACTTTGACGACCGCAAACTCCGACGCTACGAAAAACGCCGTTAATGCTAAAAAGATAATTAATAAAATAATGTTTACAATGGTGTTTATGTCCAATCAGTTCCCCTTTAAAATAAGGGATTCACCTCCATAAAAAATTTGGCACACATTACATAAGTAGAACGTGATGCTTCATCGTCTGTTCATTTTGAATTTAGTATACAAACAACGATACTAATTCATTCATCGCCTCTAATAAAATTATATACTTTCCACCTAATTGATAGCAAATATTCACACGTAGTAGATATAAATAGCTTGAAAGAGCATTTCTATTTATTCGTAATATTTTATACACATTGTACAGTTTTTCATACATAAACGCATAAAATTACAATTAATTGGATAGCAAATCGTTTGGTATCACGTCTTACTACGAGTAATTCCACCGTAAGTTTTCCATAAAAAAGCTGCGCTAATCGTCCATTCGACGTTTAGCACAGCTGAACTTACGCTGTCGTTTTAAAAAATGATACTTCCTTTTTTAACGTTGTTGATACGCTATGGAGACGTTGCACGAGCGACATAATTTTTACCATCTCGTACATTTGTGCTTCCGCGTTAGCTGTCATTTCCTCGGCGCTTGCAGTCGACTGCTCCGAAATAGCGGCGACGTTTTGTAAATTCGCGACGACTTTCTCCTTCTCTTGCACGATGTAAGCAAGCTCCTCCATAAACGTTTGAATATGGCGCTCGACTTTATCCATGCAGTGCATTTGTAGCGCGAATGAATCTTTCGTGCTTATAACCGACTTCGTTTGTTGCTTTAAAATCGTTGAATTGTTGTACACAAGCATTTTCGTCTGCGCTGATTCGTGTAAAATGTTGCTCACAATTTGTTGCACGTGCTCCGTTTCACGACGAGACTGCTCTGCTAGCTTGCGAACTTCCTCTGCGACAACCGCAAACCCTTTTCCGTGCTCGCCTGCGCGTGCTGCTTCGATTGACGCGTTTAGCGCAAGCAAGTTCGTCTGCTCCGTAATGCCTTGAATCGACAGCATAACCGCATCGATTAATGAAATGTGCTCGGTTAACGCGTGCATTTGTTGCTCCATTGCGCGGTTGCCGTTGTTCGTCTCCTCATTGTCCGCATGAAGCTGCTCTAGCTGTGCGTTACCGTGCTGCACTTGCTCAACCGATTGCTGCACGCTTTGTAACATGTGCTCTGCTACGCTATATAACTCATCAATTTTCGTGCTAAACGTATTCATCTCGCGGCTCGCTGTATCTAAATGCGTCGCCTGTGTTTGCGCACCGATCGCCACTTCTTGAATAGCCTTTGTCATTTCCTCGCTTGATGCTGACACTGCCTCCATACCGTTGCGCGCTTGCTCGCTTTCTTCCTCTACCTTTTGCGCCTGTTTTGCGACTTGCTGCACGATGCTATGTACTTGCGCGCGCATCGTGTTGTAACTTTTACTAACGAGCCCAATTTCATCGTTTGCTACGCGCGTTTCGTCAATTTCTGTCGTTAAATCGCCGTTTGCTGCCTCGGTTAACGCATGCTCTAGGTGCGCAATTGGCTTTAACTGACGACGAATTGCGATGAACATTACGAGTGCAATTAAGATTGCCATCAACCCTGCTGAAATAGCTGATAGTTGTAACGTAGTGTAAAAGCTCGCCATTACAACCGATAGCGGAATAAACGTTTGCACAATGAATACTTGATGATGCTGTCCGATGTGCGCTGGAATGAATAAACCGTACGCCTCCTCATCAAACGTCGGCGCGTACACGTACATATCGACCTCGTTACCGCTTGCGACTGTGTCGACTACTTGCTGACCATCTGGCACGTAATGAAGCAACGTGTCACCAGCCTCAATTTGTGGGTTGTTCGTATCGACAATAATTTCACCCGTTTCCGTCGTCACGCGCTGAATCGCTCCAGCCGGAATGTTGCGCTCAATAATACTGTTTAAATAATCGGTTGCAACATGCGTCATCGAAACAGCAACGACTTCACCATTTAATACGACGGGGTGCGCAATAGTAATGACGCGCTGCTCCTGTCCGTCTACCGTTACTGTATGCGGCTCGCTAATAACAGGTACGTCGATTGCCATCGCTTCGGCGTACGCTTCTTCAGTCATCGCCACTGTTTCCTCGATTGGCACAATCGTTACGCTGTTTTGCTTCGCTACGAGCTGCGCCGCAAAATAGCCTTGTGCTGTTACGTATTGCTTGTGCGGCTCGCTAATTTGTGCAAAGCGAGACTGCTGCAGCATCATCGAATAGCTAACAACGCCTTCATAATACGGTAGCGTTCGGCTCTTATAGTTTAGTAAAAGCTCCGACGATAAACGATTATCTTCTAGCTGTGCTAACAACAGCTCGCTATCTGCACGCATCGCTGTCATAAGGTTTTCGATATATAGCCCGACTTCAGCTGCTGTTTTTTGCGTCGACTGCGCAATCAGCTGTTCACCTGTTTGTTGCCCTTCTGTATACGCAATGCGATTTGTAATGACATTAAAAATTGTAAATAGCAATAAAAATGAAACGATCATCGTTAACGATAGCTTCATGACAATACTTTTCCTCTTCATCATAAACGTCACCTCTTTTTTCAAGTAAAAAGACCTACGTGCTTTATGTGAGAAAATATAACACGCAGTACAAAAACTGTAAATCATCACATGAATTTGATGCGATTTCACCGTTTTATTATTTTTTTGCGCTACGCTATTTATCATGATGGCGCTTTCTTCACATATATTGCCGACATGTTGCATACTTCATCTTTATGACGATTTCATAAAAATGTATGACAACATGACTCTGTATACGTTCCATCTATATGTCACAGCATATGTACACGAAAATTTTTTCCAAGTCTGTCGATTAGTCGTTCGCGTATTGCGGCTCGCTTTCTTCGGGCTCGGCATAACTTGCAGCATTATTTCCAATTTGTTGCTAAAAACAATAGATTTCATCGTATAAAAAAGCTAATGAACAGACTTCGTTTTAAACAACATATATGCGTTAATGCTAGCTTACAACGGCGCACCGGTTTTCACTGAAACGTTTCAATCTATAGAAATGTGGTTATAAACGAATGAGGAGGTGTTATGATGTGGAAAAAATTCTCAATCCTCATCTTTAATAATAAGACGTGGGTCATTACATTGCAGTACATGCTCATTTCATGCATCATTTTAAGTATTGTCATCTTAATTGACACAGGTACATTATCTGCCGAGCAATACATACCGTCTATTTTTTTAACGAAAGTAGGCTTAGCGACGACGATTTTATCTGCCCTCGCAGGTGCCCTTTTATCAATGACCGTATTTACGTTTTCGACAATTATGACGATCGTCAACTTTTACTCAAGCAACTACACAGCAAGTACGATCGATGATTTCGTTAAATCGGATATTGTCCTTAAAGTACTCGGCATTTTCATCGGTGGCTTCTTCTATGCGGTGACAGCTCTATTATTTATGCGCGAGACGTATGAACACGACTACGTAATTGCAGGCTCTGTCGGCGTCGTGTATGCGCTCGTTTGCGTTGCCTTCTTCGTACGATTCGTGCAGCAAATTTTATACGGCGTCCAAAGCACGAATTTAATTAAAGATATTTTTGAGGAGGCACTCGAGCTTATTCGCGTAGAAGTGCAAGCACGCCAACAGTTTGCGGATACGACGCCACAAGTTGCTGCGCTTGAAGTACCGCTTCGTGCACATGCAACTGGTTATGTTAGTGCGATTCATTACGAGGAGCTCGCTAAAGCGATTCGCCCATTTGATGGCGTCGTAAAAATTCATACGCGCATTGGGCAATTTACGGTAGAGGGGGCTGTCATTGCGACGTTATATGCGGAGAAAGAGCAGGATGAACTTCATACAGGCGACTATTTCGTCATTCAAGATGCAAAAATTCCAGCAATTGATTATAAATACCATACGTCTCAGCTCATTGACATTACGTTAAAAAGTTTACCACCTGGCAAAGCGGACTTAAACAATGCGATTCATTGCATTCGCAAGCTAAGCGTGTTAATGGCGGAGTTGCTACAGGCGGACGGACAATTCGTCTCAGCAGGTAAAGAGGCAAACAACCTCATTTACACCGTACCATCGACGGAAGAGGAGCTCTATTACGCCTACAACCAAATTATACCTGCAGCTGAAAACGAAATTTCGGTCATGCTCGCCTTGTTCGACGGCTTTTATACGATGAAACGCGCCGCCTCGCCACACAACGCAGAGGCAGTGGAGCAATTTGCGACACATGTGTATAAACGGGTTGAACCGAACTTCCGTGACACGCTCGACAAAAAATATTTACAACAAACGTTTGAAAAAATTACCGCTTCGTAAATCGAGCTATAGCAAAAAAGCGTTCTCGGAAAAAACTTTTCCAAGAACGCTTTTTTTGTACCAACTATGACTACACTTTATATTGCTGAAGCGTTTCCTCAAACAGCTTCACAGTCTCTGTTAACTGCTCGCACGTTTCATGTAACTTCTCGACAGTTTGCTGCTGTAAAAGCGACGTGTTGTGTACATCTTGTAAGCTCGTCACAACAACTTCACCAGCAGCAGTGGACTCCGTAATCGAGCGGCTAACATCCTTTGCCGTTTGCTGAATCGTCTCAGTCGTTTGCACAACACTTTGCACATTTTGCATAACGTGATCTGTCTCCACTAAAATGTGAGAAAGCTCCTCGCTAATAGATTGTACTTCCTCAGCGCCTTTCGTTACTTGCGTCGTCGTGCTTTGCATATTCGTTAACACCGTTTCCGTCATTTCCTTGAAGCGATCAATGTGCTGACGAATATCATCTGTTGAATGCTTCGTTTGCTGGGCTAGCTTTTTCACTTCCTCGGCAACGACTGTAAACCCTTTACCGTGCTCGCCTGCTCGTGCTGCTTCGATCGACGCATTCAGTGCAAGCAAGTTCGTTTGATCAGCAACACCTTGAATGACATCGACAATCGCTTCAATGTCGCGGTAACGCTCACCTAACGTTTCAACATCATGAGCAGTCGCTTCAACAGTAGCGCTCATATGCTGTACATTTGTTGAAACAGAGGCGGTATGGTGCGTGCTGCGTTCGATTAATTGCGCCGTTTCATGTAAATGCGTAACCGCTTTTTGTACTTCTGTCGTAATCGTCGTAATTTGCTGCGACATCGTATCCATCGATTGAAGCATGTTTGCTGATAACTTATGCTGATGCTGTACTTGATTGTTGATCATCGTCATGCTATCACCGAGCTGTGCTGTTGACGTTTCAATTGTGTTCGCTACATCGTTCATCGCATCTGTCGCGTTCGTTACGTCCCCACCTACGCGGTACAGCCGCTGAATCATTCCTTTTAACGCTGTAATCGCTAAATGATATGTGCGCCCAAATAACGTAATGCTCGTATTTTTTGATAAGTTTACAGATGCTATCGTATTTTCAGCCGTACGTAAATCACCTTTTTGTAAACTAAACGTCGCTTCACGCATTGAACTAATTGGGGAAAGCAGGTTGTATAAATACAAACCTAAACATGCCATAATGACCGCACTTAACACAACAATTATCGTTAATACAACCGGCATGAGCGCCTCTAATGCCCGCTTTTGAATACTGCTCATCGATACGAGTGAATCATCGACACCGAGCAGCGCAAACACTTCGCCGTTTTTATTTTCAAGCGGTACGTAAGATGAAATTAAATCGCCAAACTCCTCCATATAATCATACTCTGAAAACGAGCCTGCCTTTTCAAACTCGCTAACAATTTTATCGTAATACACACCATCAATTGGCTCACCAATCGCATATGTATCACCTGAATTTAAATCCCCAGCATCGACTAATGTCGTCGCATGCTCTTCACCTTCTTTTGGCGGTCCCGCTACATAAATGTATGTAATCGGATTATGTTCTAACATGAGCGTTAGCTGCTCTTGTAGCTCATAATAAAGAGCATTTTCCTCAGGATTTTTCGCAAGCTGCTCATATGCGGAAACGTCAATATTTTGCACGAGCTCTTGCGCTGTTAATGTTGCTTTTTCCATATAAGAATATTGAACGATCGAATTCGTCGCCCAAATTAACGTTGCTCCAATCACGACAACAAGCACGGTAACAATTGCTACAAAGCCGACTGCAATTCGCGTTAATAATGGATTATTTTTAAAACTCATCTACTCATCTCTTTTCTACCCTTCATCTTCTGTCAATTTTCAGGCTTTTCACAATAACTTAAAGTTGCTTTGCACGACTAGGGAACTCGAGGCTCACGATTCCCATCTCTTTTCAAGCACTTTTTATGCGTCAATCCTAGCTTACGTGATGAACCTATTTTTAATCTAAAAGACTATTTCTATAGTAAACGAATTAATTCGTTAGTTCTACTCATCTTCAAAACAAAAAGCGAATTTTCTTGCATAATATTCATATTTTTGTCATTCATATTGTTTCACCACGACTTTTCTTCATTCATCATAATATTTTGTAAAAATTTCATGTTTATCTTCACATAAAAAAGGTACACATATATCGAGAGCACTTTTAATCTATACAAAGGAGGATTAAAGCTGTTATCAAAAAAATGATGTCCTTCACGATCCGACATTTGAAAACATGAATTACGTACAAAATGGAAATGGTCAAAGTAATGAAAGCTACACGCACCGATTAACAAAACAAACAGCGAAAGTGAGGTGAATTCTGCGCTAAAAACAGGCAGCGACAGCTTATGAAGATGCAAAGCTGCATGCTAGATTAGCGAATATTAGGAAAGAGCATATTCGCTTAATCGGGTATAATCCAATGAATTCATTTGATCACGTTTTTAGTAGCAGGAGTCGTACTATGTCAGAAGAATTACAAAACGTGAACCAGCACATCGAGGATTTATCGGCCGAGGAAAAGGAAGCGATTTTGAACGACTTTAACGATTTCAAAAATTACTTAAACGAACAGCTGTCAAAAGGTAAAAAGCTCGGGCTTAGCGATGAATTTTTAGCAAAAAGCGCCAAGTTTGTAGCCGATCACTTAGCAAAAAATGAGGAGCCACGTAACCGCGAGCAAAAGCTACTGCAAGAAATGTGGAACGTAGCCGATGAGGATGCGAAAAAGCATATCGCGCTCGTGCTCGTAAAAATGGTACAAACATAAACAATTGATAAAGCTTTTATACTTCGGTGTAAAAGCTTTTTTTCACGCTTTCTGTCTCGTTCGTGGTATACTTGAACGTACGGCATCGTATAAGACGATGATAAGGAGAGAAAACATGAAAAATTTCAAACAAGAATTACCAGAAAACTTTAACGAACTGAAAAAATCAATTAATCGCACAGCGAACTGGGAAGAGCGTCTACAAGCGGTTAAAGAGCTTAGCGCCTACAAAACAGACGAAACGATTAAAATGCTACAATACACAGCGAAAGCCGACTTAGTAACAAAAGTGCGCGAAGCAGCGGCAAAAGCATTAAAAGCAATGGGCGAAAACGTACCAGCATATGAAGCTCCTAAAGGCGACTTAATAAAAGACGTGAAAAAAGTATTCGTCCGTGTGAAGAAAAGCTTACCTGCTGATCACACAGTAGAAGACTTCAAAGTGAAGCTTGGCAAAATGCGCAGCGACATTTACAACACATATGAAGGCGAAATGGGCACAAAATTCGACGCATGGGTTGAAGAACTTTGGGCAAAAACAGCTACACGTAAATAATGCATGCAAAAAGGCGATGAAACAGTTAATTGTTTCACCGCCTTTTTTTATGATGCTCGTTCGTTTAAACGAGGCAACTTAAAAATCGATTGCCTCGTTTCTTTACATTTCTTCAAACTGTGCACTTACAACAATACCAACGACCGCAAAGATAACGAGCACACTCATCATAATCGATGCACCTAGCTGTAAACTAATAAGTACCGATGCAATTGTCGAACCGATGTAACGAAACGTTGAATAAATGCCTGATGCGACACCTGATGCAGATTTGTCAACATCGCTTAATGACGCTGCCTGCATCGATGGAACGCCGATACCAAGCCCGATGCCTGCTACAAATAAAATGACGTGCAGCACGAGGAGCGAACTGTTCGTTATTAGTAAGAAGTAGCTACACATCGCTAATGCAGTAATAATAAACGCTAATGTAATCGTTCGCTTTCGCCCGATGGATCCCTCGAACTTACCACCGATCCACGAGAAAATCGAAATTGCTACTGAAAACGTAAATAGCGCCGCACCAATTTGCGTTAATGTAAACCGCTCGTCAATTACGAGCAACGTCGGCATTAACAACAGTGTGCCATACATAACACCGTTGTTTAATAAAATCGACATGTTCGCCGCACGGAAATTGCGCTTACGAAATAGCTGAAAATCAATAAGTGGTGCTTCAATGCGCTGCTCATATCGCACAAATGCAATGGCACCCACAATAACAATTAGCCATAGCACAACGTTCGTATAATTTTGCTGCGTGACGATGAGCACGATGCTACTTAACGTAATGGCAAATAAGCTTGAACCAATTAAATCGAGCTTCGCCTGCTTTTGCACCTCAACATGCGGCACGTAACGCATCGCCGCCATAAACGCTACAACTAAAATTGGTACGTTTACCGCAAATGTTGCATGCCAGCTCCACTGCTCAATTAACAGCGCACCGAGCAACGGACCGATTGCCGCACCGAGTGACATGGAAAATCCGAATATGCCAAACGTTTGCACTAGCTTCTCTTTCGGTGTGATGTATCGCAGCATTGCTGTTGCATTCGGTGTAATGAGCGCACCTCCAAACGCCTGCACAGCGCGACCGATTAATAGCGTGATGAAATTTGAAGCGAGCATACATACAATCGATGCAACTAAAAATAGCACGATGCCAACTAAAAAAATGCGTCGATTGCCGTACAAGTCGCCAATTTTCCCAGCGAGCGGCTGTGCAACGGTCATGACGATTAAATAAATTGTCACAACCCACGTAATGCTGCTCATGCTCATATTCATCGACGTCGCAACGCTTTGTAAGCCGACTGACACCATCGTTGAGTTAATCGGAACAATAAAAGTGCCGAGTAATATTGCAACGATGGCGATCGTGCTTTTATTGCTGAACAATATAAACGACTCCGTTAGTTCCGTCTACCTTTACAACATCGCCGTCCTTTAACAATGACGTACCAACTTTTGTACCGAGCACTGCTGGTAATTTATATTCGCGTGCGACTGTACCTGCGTGCGATAAAATTCCACCTGCATCTGTAATAACCGCACCTGCGATTGAAAATAACACTGTCCAAGGTGGTAACGTCGTTTTACATACGAGCACGTCGCCTTCTGTTACTTTTGCGAAGTCTTGTTGGTCGCGCACGATACGCACAATACCTGTATGCTCACCTTTAGATGCAGCGTAACCTTTGAAGCTTTTTTCTACTTCATTGACTTCTGCTGCCTTCGTACCGAAAATACGCTCAATAACTGGCGCTGCCTCTTCCTGTGGAGGTGTACCGTAGTTTGCTGGAATGTCTTTTTTGCCGTCCTCTTCGACCATTGCTCGACGCTGTGCAACAAGTTCTGCTTTATTCGTTGGTGCATCAAGTAGTTCCACTAGTTCGTCTAAATAGAAGTAGAAAATGTCACTGTCGTTTTCGATCACATTCGCTTCAACAAGTAGCGCACCGATTGCTAGCAATAAGAGGCGTGATTTTGACGGTAGCATCGCATCGATGTAAAAATGGTGATCTTCGTCAACTCCCCAATATTGTAGTGCCCATTCATGCACTTGCATAAACGCCGCCTTTTGTGGGCTATCCTCATACTTCTCAAGTAAGCTCGCCACTTTTTCTTCACGTATTGCTACAACGTTCGCAAACTCTTCATCAAAGTTATACTCTTTCGTTAAATATTCAGCGATAACCTCGAAAATGTATTCGTTATTTTCAATCCACGTTTCGTCTGAAAACTCATGAGATTTCGCGATGCGCCAGCCGTATTGCTGCACAACTGCATGCATATCTTGTAAAAATGCGATGCCCTCTGCTGTTTGCTTTAGCGCCTCTTCAAGCTGTGGTAATGCATTGGCGTCAAATGCAGCACGCAGCACGTCCGATGCTTTTACAGCGTCTGCTAATTGCCATACAGCGCGGTCTGTTTCAAGCGACTTGTTCATCACACCTTCAACGAAATCGTACACAATTGTCACATTGTCGTCGCCGGTTAATTGCTTATATGCGTCCTCTAACGCAAGTCCAAGTGAACCACGTGGCATAACGACCTCGAAATGAATTTCCCATGCGCGCTTATAAAATGCATACAGCTCAAGTAATATATCTTTCGCCGTTTCAAGCGTTACACCTTGCTCGCGGTAGCCGTCCATTTTTTCATATTGTGGCAATAGCTCATTATGAATGTAGCCCCAGAAAATTTCACTTAGCTTCGGGAAGCGCTCACCATCTGCTGCAATGTTTTCTTGAATGCGTGCCATAACGTCACCTTCATACGGACGTGTGCATTGGTAGTAATGAGAATCTTTAATTTTAATATGGAATTGGTGAATCGGTAGCTTTAAAGTTTCATATGCCTTTAACGTTCCCTCTGTCACAGCTGGTGCCATGTAAGACGCAAATAGCGGTGTTAACGTATCTGGTAAATGCAGCTCATCTAAAAACCAAAAGCTGTTTTCAATATCGTTGTCGTTTAATAATAATTCATCGCGAAAATTTTGTAGTTGTACCATTTGTATGCTCCTTTTATGCTGTTACTGGTCTTGATTGTAATACGTATACTTGCTCATTTTTTACTGCAAATTCGATATCAACCGGATATTGATAAAACGCTTCAAGTAATACGGTCATGTCCGCTAGCTGTAACACCGCTTCATCACGTAAACAAAAAACATCGCTCTCTTCCTCTGTTAACGTTATTTCTACAAGCCCATCGTCCGTGCCGATTATTTTCATTTCCTTCAAGCCTAAATCACGTTCAATTGCTTTTGTCTCTTTATGTACAATGAATGTGTCTGGTGTGACCATACCTGATACAACTGCCTCACCTAATCCGTAGCTCGCATTAATAATTAGTTCGTCTTTACTTTCTGTAATCGGATTCATACTAAAAATAACACCCGACACATCTGGTTCTACCATTTGCTGCACGAGTACTCCCATCGGAAATGCATCAAGCGAAATGTTTTGCTGCTGCGCATAGCTCGCTGCATGCGCTGAAAATACCGATTGCCAGCAAGCTTTCACAGCCTGCACTAATCCTTGTTGCTGCACATTTAAAATCGTGTCATATTGCCCGGCAAATGACGCATCTTCTAAATCCTCCGCTGATGACGATGAGCGCACCGCTACATGTAACGTGTCATCACCTGTTAACTGCTGCAGTTTCGCAAACGCATCCATTATTTCGGCGATCATTTCCTCTGGCAGCGCTGCGTCATGAAATGCTTGTTCAAACGATGCATCACTGCTATGTAGATCATTGACACGCATAAACGCTTGCAATGCAGATGCTTTAATGACGAAACCATTTGGAATAGTAACCGCTTGATCGATAATGTTCGATAAATGCATCGCTTTTGAGCCTATTTGCTCAATCGGCTCATGAATTGCATCACGTAGAAAAACTGTATACACAAAATAACCTCTTTCCACCATATATATAATCACAACCACTCCATATTAACTACATACTGAATAGTAATCAACATCTTTTAAATTAAAAACTTTTTTAAAAATAAACTCATATACCTACAAACGATATATTTATATTAAAAAAATATGTTATTGATCGTTCTTTCATTACGGCGGATACTTTTCCCGTTGGAGTCCGCCTCTCGTTTCAAGCAACCTTTATGCAACAACCATAACTTACGGTGATGAACGATATTTTATTGACAAGCGTATTATTTCAAGCACGCTTCATATGCCATGCTTTTTTTCAGTCATAAACCTCACTATGACAAACAGAGCAAAAAATTGCACACATTATCGAATCTGCTACAATTAAATTAATACATAGTAGGAGGTTTTGTTATGACGAAAAATATTTTAATTACCGGTGCGGCAACAGGGTTAGGTCGCGCTACTGTACTGAAGCTCGCTGAAAATGGTCACAACATTGCGGTCGTTGATTTCAACGTTGAAGAAGGCGAAAAAACGGTTGCCCTTGCGAAAGAAGCTGGCGCGAATGCATTGTTCATTCAGGCAGATGTGTCAAACGAGGAAAACGTTCAAAACTACGTTGCAAAAACGATCGAAGCGTTCGGCACAATTGATGTATTTTTCAACAATGCCGGCTTAATGATTCCATTTCGCTTACTGCATGAGTACGATGAAAACGAGTACGACCGCATTATGAACGTTAACGTAAAAGGCGCGTTTTTCGGCGTGAAGTATGTCATTTCTCATATGCTTGAAAATGGCGGTGGCACAATCGTTAATACGGTATCGTCTAACTCATTTAAGCCAACTGCATACAACGGTGTGTACTCGATGTCAAAGCACGCGTTAAACGGCTTAACGAAATCAATCGGGCAAGACTACCACGACAAAAACATTTTCGCTGTCGGTGTTGCACCGAACAACATGTTAACGTCGATTTCGAAAAATGCAGCGGTGACGTACACAGAGGAAATCGGTAAGGCGATTCATGCGACGACGCCACCGAATATCGCCGCAACAGCGGAGGAAGTAGCGGAGGCGATGATCTTTGCGATGAACAACGGCAAAATGCTGACAGGCTCGACAATTAATTGCGCAGGCGGTCAAATTTTATTATAAAACGACAAAAAACAAGCGACGCGGTGAATGATTCGCGTCGCTTGTTTTTGTTAAAACTTTAAAATCTTTTTCATCGCTTGGTAACGATCGGTCACGTCTAGCTTTTTATAAATGTTCGTAATATGATTTTTCACTGTGTGGGCGCTAATATGCAGCTTCTCGGCAATTTCTTGATTGCTATATCCTTCGACGAGAAGCATGAGCACTTCATTTTCGCGGTGTGTAATTTGAAATACATCGGTAATGGCAATAAGTTCTTGAAACTTCAGTTGGAACGCGCTCTTCGTCGTTTTATGAAGCAAGTTGACATTGTTAACCTCTTCTAATGCTAATTGTAATGCTTCCTCTTCTTTAGGCGTATGCTTTAATGTGGCAAAGCGATTGTTGCCGATTATTTCTCGGTCGAGGAAGGCGATGACTTTTTGCTCAAATGTCGCTAACTCCGCGCTTTCGCTTATTGGTGGTAAATGTTGAACGTACTGCTGTAAAAACGAATGTGAATACGGCAATATTTTGCAAACATCGCACAAATATTCATATGTTTGTTCATCAAACAGCTCTTTATTATATAAATTGGTCACGAGCTCAATAGCGGTCGTTGCGTTGTCATAGCTTGCTTTATTCAGTTCCTTCATCGCTTTGTAATAATAGTCTACAGCAGATTTTTCGACTTCCGTATGCTTCGCTGCACCGGCGAGCTGAAACAATTTCAGCACAGACGTAATCATGGCAACCTCATCATATAAAAATTCACTTTCTGCAAAATAAATCGTATATGTCCCAACATCCTGTAAGTAAAAATGTAAGTAATGAGGCGTCTGTTCAATGAAATAAGGCTTCTTCATTTTTACCGCTTTAAACATTTGATGCTGAGCGCGCATTTGCTCATCAATTGTGTTTAATGTAACGACCGTTTGATTACACATCGTCACACAGCACGCAAGACCTCCATTTAATACGCTACAAAAATTTAATAAGTGCATCGCCATTTTTTTATCATGTGGATTTTCGTTCACAAGCTCCACAAAGTTGAGCCACTCCATAAAAATCATACGGTCTTTTTTCAAACTGGCAATCTCAACATCAACTTTATTTTTTTGTGTCATTAAAAGAATCATATTGTTTAATATTTCAACATCTGTTGTATGCAATTTCCCCTCCGTAAACATGCCGCCAAAAATTATTGTGTCGATCTCATTTTCGTCAATTAACGGAATGCCATACAATTGCTCCGGATAAATTTTATGCCTCGTAAAAAACTCTGGGTAGACGCTCTCCTGTCGCTTTTCCCAAAAAAAGCGGCTCTTCTTTAAAAACGCCTGCCCGAGTAAACCTTCTCCATAATAAAATTGCTCTCCGCACATAATGTCCATACCTTTACCTAAAACGAACCGAATTTCATATGTATTATTCACCTTTTTTTGCGCAAAGCCGATGAAATCAACATTACTTAACGTATACAACTTCTCAACAATTTTCATTAATAGCTGTTCTGTCGTTAAGTTTTGCATCGAAACATCGTCAAATAAATAGAAGACGTTTTTCATGTCCTTTGAGATGACTAAATTTTCTTCTTGTTCGTGCTTAAGCATGAATACATATAATAAATTATGCAAACAGTCCATCATATAAGGGATGTCTGTGCTATGCTTTGATTGATAATGCTCGTTTTGTTGCATACTTTCCGTTAATGTATACTTACCTGCAATAAGTATGTATGTACATTGCTGCAACGTAAACGGCTGCGATAATAAATAAAACGTTTCTACTTGGTCAGATTGCGTCGTAGCAGAAACGATCATTGGATATTTCAAATCACTACTTAGCGCTAAACACATTGTGACATCACGCTTCGGTAAAGCGGAGAAACGATTTGCCTCATAAATAATTTGTCCATCTGTTGATACTAAGGCGATTGGTAAATCAATATGCTCTGAATATGCCGTGATTAAATCTTGTACTATGTGCATGTCGTTCACCCTTTAATATTGATTCATCTAGATTACACGCTTCAATGGGCACATGTACCAAAAATTTTTAAAGCCGTAACCTATAACTAAATTTTAACATTTAGCGCGGGTTAAATGAATCAATTTATATAAACATGTAAAAGGTGAAAGTTTCTAACAATATAACGTACATGATGCGAGTTATATGTTTAATTCGTTTAAAATAGCTGAAAACACTTCATTAATCGGCACTTGTACATCCGCATAGCCTGCATGCGCGACGACTTTTGGCATGCCGTAAACGACGCAGCTTTCCTCCGCCTCGACAATGACGCGACCACCGTAGCGCTTCACTTCTTGACAGCCTCGTAATCCGTCGTCTCCCATACCGGTTAAAATGACGCTAACTAATCCGTTTTTTACCGATGATGCAATCGATAATAGTGCAACATCAATTGACGGATGATAGAGCGTTTCAACCTCGGTTTTGTCATGTAGCTTTACTGTAAACGAGCCGCCTTTATTACGCAAAATCGACGACTGTAAACCAGCTGGCGCAATGTATACGACGCCGCGCTGCAGCACTTCATGATCCTCCGCTTCCTTCACGGTAATAGCACACGAGTGGTTAAAACGCGTCGCAAGAGACTTCGTAAACCCAGGCGGCATGTGCTGAATAATAAATACAGGCACCGGAAAATGCGGCTCCATTTGCTGAATGACTTTTTGTAGTGCTGTAGGACCACCTGTTGATGCACCAATGATGAGCAACTCCATATCGCTTTCAACATGCGGCTCCTCTACTATAATTGTTTCTTCCTCCAATACGGGCTGACGTAGCTTCACTTTCATCGCTTTCGTTAAGCGCTCATGAAATTCACTTAGCTCCTGCTCCTCAAATACGTATTTCTTCAATAAAAAATCGACCGCACCGTACTGCATCGCCGCTTCCTGTTGCGCGCGTTCATTCGCAATGACAATGACCGCAACAGGATTACGCTCCATAATGTGCTGCACTGCCTCAATGCCGTTCATTTCTGGCATTTCCACGTCCATCGTCACAAGTGCGGGGCGTAATGTCTTTATTTTTTCTAATGCGTCGATGCCGTTTCTTGCTTTCCCGATTACGTAAAATTCAGGATGTGATTCAATGAGTGCGCTAATCGATTTTCGCATTAGTGCTGAATCATCTACTACTAAGACGCCGTATGTTTTCATCATTTATTCCTTCCGATAATAGAATGTACCACTATCGTTTATTAGTTCAAAGCCTATTTCTTTCATGTTCGGAATCATTTCTGCATGCCCTAAAAATAGGTAGCCGCCTTTATTTAATATTTTATGAAATGACGTAATGACTTGCTTCGTCGTCGCCTCGTCAAAATAAATGAGCACGTTGCGACAAAAAATAATGTCGTATGCTAGGTGTGCTGCATACATGCGCGGATTCGTTAAATTGATCGCACTAAATTCCACAAGCTCGCGTATTTCTTTTTTTAGCGTTAAGCTGGCGTCGTGCTCATCGAAATATTTTTGTATCCAATACGGCTCGATGCGGCGAAACGATAGCGATTTTTTCGCGTATGTTGCTTGCTGTGCAAATTGCAGCACCGTCGTATTAATATCTGAACCGGTAATCGTAATGCGCTCTTTCGCATAGAGACCTATATTCGCCGCAAGCATCGCTAACGTGTACGGCTCCTCCCCTGTTGAACAAGCTGCACTCCAAACGTTAATCGTGCCTTTCTTTTTTCGCTGCAACTCTGGCAATAGCTTTTGCTCGTACACATGTAGCTGGCGTTCCTCACGAAAGAAGTACGTTTCGTTAATCGTAATCACCTCGACTAATGCGTCCATTTCGCGTCGACTGCTCTCAAGTAGGCGCATATATTCGTCAATGCTACTAAGCTGCAACGTCTTTAAACGACGCGTAATTTTCATTTCAAACGTCATTAAATTTGATGTATAATCCATGCCACAAAACTCATAAACTGTTTGCGCTAAATGTTTTAAAGATTGCTGTGTAATCACGTATTCAAACACTCCATTTATATAAAATTACGTCAAGCGTGTTGATTAGCCATTCAACTGGCATTTCGCGTATTGCGACTCGCTTTCCTTGGGCTCGGCGGCGAACACGACGTTGGTTATGAGGCACGAGCTTTTCCCTAAGGAGTCTCGCCGCACGCTCCATGCCACGACACTGCTGTATTCATGTCAGTTTTGCTGCTGAAAACAACAGATTCAGCTGTATAAAAGTGGCGTATCAACAGACCTGAAATTACGTTCATGATTATGTACAAAAAGACTGCCCAATACGTAACATTGGACAGCCTATTTGTACGAATTTTACCTATACTTACAACTGAGCGATTGTATCTTTCGCCTGCTTTTTTATCGTTTGTAGCTGCGTGAATTTACGCTCTAGCGTTTGAACATCATTGTCAGATTGTTTTAAACTGCTATCGATCGCCATGATAAACTGCTGGATGCTGCGCGCTTGGTCTAGCTGCGTATTTGTTACATTCGTCGTTTGGCGCGTGACGTTGCCCATGTTATTAATAACGTTTAGCACATCGTCACTTTCTGCTGACATTGATGTTGACTTGTTCGCTACATTAGCGATGCCGTCTTGAATTGCTGCAACGCTTTTTACAATGTCGTTTAACGATTTTGCCTGCTCAACGATCGCGCCTGCTGTTTCATCGGATTGAGTCGTTACATTGCTCATCATCGTCACGATCGTCGTCGCCTCTTGCGCTTGCCCTTCAACAGATTGTGCAATTTGCTCCACTTGCTGCTGCGCCTTCATTAGCTCACCTGCAATTTCCTCTGCATCGTTTCGTTGCGCCGTCATCGAATTCGTAATTTGTGCTGCTTGTGTAACGATGCGCTCAATGTCTGCTGTTAAGCTTTCCGTGTTCGTCATTAAAGCTGTTGTCACATTTTCCATGCTGACGATTTCACTGCGCGTATTCGCAACTTCCTCGTTCATTGTATGAATACATGTTGCCTGATTTGTTACTTCCTCACTCACTTGTACTGCTTGCTCCTTTGCCCCTTCCATATTTGTAGCAATTTGCTTCGTCTGTTCAGCTTGCTCGACAATCGCTGTTGTAATTTGGCGCACCTGCTCGCGAGCGTTCACAACACCCGCTACAACATTTTTCGTGCTCACAGCTTGATTTTCTGTTTGATCCGTAACAAGTTGTGCTTGATTCGTCATGTTTTCCACTGATTTTACAATGCTTTGCGATTGCGTCGCCTGCACTTCAAGCGCACCTTGAATTTCACGAATTTGCTCGCGCGCTGTAATAACACTACGTACAATTTCGTCTGCTCCAGCAGCTTGCTCTTTCATCGCACTTGCTACTTGCTTCGTTTGATCAATCATGCTCGCTACTTCTGCAGTAATGACCGTCGACTGATTTGATTGCTCATTCGCCGCCTCTGTTACTTGGCGCATTTGCTCACGTGAGTTGCGAATGCCTTCTACAATTTCACGAATCGCGATCGTTTGCTCACCCGTTGCTGCTGCGACTAAGTCTGAGCGTTCATCTACTTCTAATAGTAATGTCACGATACCTTGAGAATGCTTCGTTTGCTCCTCGGTTGCTGTCATAATTTGCTGCATTTGATTGCGCGCATTAATGACACCTGTAATAATTTCCTTCACACCAGCTGCTTGCTCATTCACCGCTACTGTCACTTGATCGACTTGGCTCATCATGCTTTCTGTTGAATGCACGATTTGCTGTGACTGCGCTGCCTGTGCTAGCACGGCCTCGCTAATTTGCTGCACTTGCTCGCTCGTGTCGAACACCGCTTTTACAATTTCACTAGCACCTTTTGCTTGTTCAACTGTTGCAGCTGTTACTAAGCCTGCTTGATTCGTCACGTTTTCTACTAAATCAACAATCGTTTGTGACTGCTTCGCCTGCTCCTCTGTCGCTGTCGTAATTTGCCCCATTTGGACAGTAATTCCTTCTACACCGCCAACGATTTTTTCGATTGCATTGCTTGCGCGCTCCGATAACGCATGACCATTTTCAACCTTTTGCTCGCCAACTTCAATCGCTTGAATCGCATCAGATGTTTCTGCTTGAATGCCTTTAATGAGCTTCGCGATTTCCTTCGTCGCCGCTGCTGAACGCTCCGCTAGCTTACGTACTTCATCTGCTACTACGCTAAATCCTTTACCGTGTTCACCTGCACGCGCCGCTTCAATCGCCGCATTTAATGCGAGTAAATTCGTTTGCTCGGCAATGTCGTCAATCACTTCAATAATGCTGCCAATTTCATCTGAGCTTTTGCCGAGATTTTGCATAACGCTTGATGCTTGTCCAATGACGACACCAATTTCCTTCATACCCTCTACTGATTGCTGTACGGCGATACGACCTTGTAGCGCATCTTCAATTGCAGCTGCTGCTAAGTTATTAACGTTCGCTGTATTGCCTGCTACTTGCTGAATCGATGCGGCCATTTCTTGAATTGATTCGCTCGCTTCCTCTGCTGTTTGCGCTAAGCTTTCCGCGTTTTTCGCTACGTCCTCAATCGATGAGCTCATCTCCTCAATCGATGCTGACATTTGTTCAACTGACGCTGCTGTCGTTTCCGCATTACCTGCTACTTGCTCGACCGAGGCCGCAAGCTCCTGAATAGATGATGACACTTCTAGAGACGAACCATTTAACGATTCCGCATTGCGTGCAACACCTTGAATTTGACTACCCATTTCCTCGATTGCAGCTGACACTTCCTCAATCGACGTTGATGTGCTGCGTGAATTGCCTGACACTTGCTCAATTGACGTCGCCATCTCTTGAGTAGCTGCTGACACTTCACCTACATTTGTCGCTAGCTCCTGCATATTGTCAAAAATCGTCGCACTCGTGTTGTTTAACTGCTCAGACGATGCGGCAATTTGCTCGATTGAACTTGCCGTGCTACCTGCGTTTCCTGACACTTGCTGAATAGAAGCGCTTAGCTGTTCGATTGCCACTCCTGTTGCTGTTGACGAATTCGTTAACACTTCAGCATTGTTTGCAACCATGCGAATTTGCGTCCCTATTTCTTCAATTGCAGCCGATACTTCCTCTACTGCTGTCGTCGTATTCAACGTATTGTTCGTCACTTGCTCAATCGATGCGGCCATTTCTTGCATGCCGACGCTCGTTTCCTGTGCTGATTGCGTTAAACTAAGCGCGTTATCGACTAGCTGAGCGGTCGATTGTGCAATTTCTTCAATGCCGTTGCTTACTTCCTCTACAGAAAGTGTCGTCGTTGCAGCGTTGTTTGCTACTTGTGTTGTCGTTGCTGCAATTTCTTGAATGGCGTAGTTTGCCTGCTCTGTAATCGCTGCTAATGACGCTGCATTTTGCTGCACACCGATAATTGAATTGCTTACTTCATGTAACGTCGTCGCAATGTTTTCAACAGCTGTTGAAGAATTGCTCGCATTCTCCTTTACGTGCTTCACAGAATTTACAACATGTTGCATCGTGTCGTACATTATTGTCGTCGAACCATTTAAGCTTTGCGTGCTTTCTTCAACGTTGCCAATCGACTGCTTCATCGTATTTACCGAGCTTGAAATAGCGGAAATGGCATTTGTCGTATGGGCGCTATTACTTGCTACTTGCTCAATCGATGCCGCTATTTCTTGAATCGATTCAGATACAGTGCTCGCGCTGCTCTTCATTTCAACTGAATTGCTTGCAACTTGCTCCGTTTGCACCGTCATTTCTTCTAATACAGCAGAAATATCTTGCAGCGATAACGAATTGCCTTCCATTTCTTTATTTAGCTGTGCTAGCTCTTGTGCAACGCTTGCTAGCTTATGAACCGCTTGTGCGTTGTCATCTTTTAGCTCCGTTGCATTCGTTGCGACGTTTTGCACTGACGTCATTAATTGCGTTATCGCGGCGTTAATATGTTGAACGGTGTTATGTTGTTGTGACTTACCGTTTTTTAGCTTTGTAATAGATTGCTCGAGTAGCAGCATTTCACTTTCGATCTCATTAATGAAACGAATAAATTGTTGCTTTTGAATTTTTGATTTATTAAAAAAGCCCATTTTGTTTCCTTCTTCCTTTTATCGTTCAAGGACGACGGTCGCGACAATTTTCTCAAGCGCCAAAATGAAAATAGCGCGTTGTTGTAGCTGCGTAACGCCTTGAATAATATTTGTTTGTGTCGTTCGTGCACTATGCTGTACTTCTTCGATTTGTACATCGCCAAGCTTCAATACTTGTGCTACTTCATCTACGAGTAATCCAAACTCTACTCCGTTATAGTCAATAATAATAATGCGCGATTTTTTCGTTTGCGGCGTCGCTGTTACGTGCAACAGTGCGCGTAAATCAAATACCGACATCATGTTGCCGCGCAGCTGTAAAATGCCAAGCAGCTCGTTCGATGCGTTTGCTACACTCGTAAGTTTTTTCACCGCAATAATGTCTTTTACATACTGAATATCAATACCGTACGCCTCATCTTTACACATAAACGTCACGAGCTCATTGTCCTCTACAATTTGCTGTGCCCGTTCGATTGCATGTGACTCAATCGTTTGTGCCCCTTGCTCTTTAATGACTGATGCCACATCTAAAATAAGCGCCACGCTACCATCACCCATAATTGTCGCCCCCGAAATGTGTTTCGGTGTACCGATGTAAGAACCGAGCGATTTAATGACGATTTCTTGATTTCCAATCATGCGCTCTGCAATTAAGCCAATTCGTTTATCTGCGACACCAACGACAATAACAAATTCGCGCTTGCGATGAACGCGCTCTTCTGGCTGACGTACATGCAACACTTCATCCATTCGAATGAGCGGCAAAATACTTCCTCGAATGACACCGACTTCTTTATGCTGAATTTCTTGAATTTCATCTTGATTTAAACGTACAATTTCAATGACGTTCGCAAGTGGAATCGCAAATGTACGATCCGCAAATTTCACGAGCAACGAGCGAATAATTGCCAACGTTAAAGGTAGTTGAATTGTAAACACCGTTCCTTGTCCAGGAGTCGATTCAATGTCAATAATACCGTTTAGCTTTTCAATATGTGACTTTACAATATCCATGCCGACGCCGCGACCAGATAGCTCTGTCACTTTTTGAGCTGTCGACACGCCTGAACTAAAAATTAAAAACAATGCTTCTTTCTCGCTTAAACGTTCTGCCGCTTCCGCCGTTAACAAACCTCTGTTTACCGACGATTGCTTCACCTTGTCCACATCGATACCTTTTCCGTCATCGGTAATCGTAATGACAACGTGGTTTTCCTCATGTGCTGCTCTTAAAACGACGCGTCCTTTTCTCGGTTTACGTTGTGCTAATCGTTCCTCTGGTAGCTCGATACCGTGATCGATTGAGTTGCGCAATAAATGAATAATCGGGTCACCAATTTCTTCAATTAACGTACGATCGAGGTCAGTTTCCTTCCCTTCAATAATGAAGTCAATTTCTTTATGCGCTGTATTTGCCGTGTCTCGTACCATGCGTGGGAAGCGATTAAACAGCTGTTCAATTGGCATCATACGCGTTTTCATCATGCCTTCTTGTAACTCCGACACGACGCGATTCAAATGATTCGTCACATCATCAAGCATTTCAAACTCGACTTCGTTATGAATGTTTTTTTGTGCAAAACGTCCGCGCACATCGACTAAGCGCGTTTGATCAATGACAAGCTCACCGACTAAATTCATTAACAGCTCTAGCTTATCAACGTCTACTCGCACTGTTGCTGGCACTTTCAACTTCGGCGGTAGCACTTTCTCCACTTTGTCTGCTGGCTCAATTGCTTCCGGTTGCTTTACGCTTTCGCTCACCTTTTCGCTCAGTTGCTGCACTGTACACGCTTTTATTTCCGTTAATTGATTTAATACACCGTCCAACGACTGTCGCTCATCGTTCGTCACAAACACGCATTGCATCACACCGTCAAACGTTTCGACCGCTTCAATCGCTTCAACTGCCGGCTCAATGACAACGATATCGCCGTGCTCCGCTAAATGATTGTGCGTCACTAATGCGCGAACACTTTTCATCACGCAATCGTCCGCTAACGTAATGTGAATGTCATATACGTGCTGCCCTGCTGCAACTGCTTCATTAACTGCAAGCTGTTGGTATTCATCAAGTGCAAGCTTTTTATGCGCCTCATTCGTTCCTTCTGTTTGCCCGCTTTTTTGCGCATGCTGTAGCTTTAACTTGCGCAGCATCGGTTCGATATCGACTACATCGCTTGCCCCCGCTACAATTTCTTCTTTCAGCTGACGCAATAAATCTGTACTACTAAAAATTAAGCCGACTAAACTCGTCGTCACAGTCATTTTATTTTGTCGAATGTTATCGAAAATGTTTTCTAAATGATGCGTAAGCTCCTTCATCTTTTCAAAGCCCATCGCTGCCGATGAGCCTTTTAACGTATGTGCCGCACGAAAAATTACTTGAATCGTTTTCTCGTTAAACGGATCTTTTTCAAGCATTAATATTTCCGAATCTAATATTTGCAGCTGTTCATCTACTTCATCTAAAAACACACCTAAATAATCCGATAAATCAAATCCACCCATTGCTTCACCGCCATCTTCTATTAGCTCTTCCTCATCTATTAGGCTGCTTTACACGTCGAGGTAAACTTTCTTATCTTTCGGTGATTGCATTCCTCTCATTGTAGAACAACTTTATAAAGCGTGTTGATTAGGCATTTCGCGCATTGCAGCTCGCTTTGTCTGTCCGATTACTCAAGATAGAAAAACGTGTGCTCCTGCGATTACTCGCCGCACGCTCCATGCCACTAAATGCCGTTTTCATCTTTGTGTTGCTACTGAAAACAAGCAATTCAGCTGTATAAAAATAGCGTATCAACACACTTGCAATTTTATTTCTCTAATTCGTACAACACTTTCATTAAGTTCAAAATACCGATTACTCGTCCGTCTGATTTCGCAAAATTAACAAAAATTTCTTTCTCTAACGCCTGTCCTAGTGGTTCCTCAATATGATCCTCATCAAAGTTTGTGACCATATGTACTTCCTCTACAATGAAACCGATATGCTCCTGCTCACCTTGCACGATGACGATGCGACTTTTTTTCGTTCGTTCACTCAGCTGCGGCATGTTAAAGCGCTTGTGCAAATTAACAATCGGAATAATATTACCTCGCAAATTAATAACACCTTCAATCACGGAATGTGTTCCCGGAACGGCTGTAATTTCTGGTACTCTTAAAATTTCAACGACTTCTCCAATAGAAAGGGAATATAATTGATTGTTAATTTTAAACACGACATATTGCGCATTTTGTACATGCTCATCATAATCCATCCTCTACACCTGCTCTTTCTCTATACATAAGATTATAGTACCATTTAATTCCTTTTAAAATGAGATTGCATTCCTATATAGGACATAAGTTATCCTTGTATATTAATATTAAATCGTAAAAAAAGCTAACATTAACCGCTTTCTTATACGCTTCAACAAAAAAAACTCAAAATAGGAACACATTCCTATTAACAAATATTTAACCTTGTATACATGTGTAAAAAAGCCCCCATTATTAAAAGTATGCATACTTTCAATAACGGGGGCTTTATTTAATTTATAGAGAAGGTATTGAAGTTTATAATGCGCATGAGACTCGAAACAATGTAGGGACTCCAGCAGGAAAAGCGAAAAAGCTTGCCCCGATGTGGAAATCCGACGAACAAAACAGCAATAATTCCCATTCTGCTGTTCAAAACAAGCGATTCAGCTGTATAAAAGTGGCGTATCAACAGACCTGATACTTTTATTTATTTTTCATGCTTGAGGAAGGAGAATTCTTTTAGGAAAGCTTTAAAATGCAGGCCATACACGTTTAGCAATGTCGAACAATTCTCGCTGGCGCTCTTCAATTGTTGAAGCGCTCCATTCATGAACGTTTGCTAATTTTTTCGTCATCTCAATTTTCGACACGCGATACGTTTCAGACTTTTCATAAATCAGTTTGTTTTTGATCGACGTATTGTACTCGTCTGCTAACAACGTTAAATTGCCGATGCGATGTAAATACTTTTGATGTTGTTCTTCTGATACATCCCATTTGCCTAATTTTTTTGGCATAATGTGCTCTAAATGAATGTCCTTATTGCTCGGGTTAATAATAAGTTCCTTTTGCTCATAGTCCGCAATTTTGCGCAAAATAAATTTAGCGACCGGTGCACTTTTAATATTTGCAATGACAAAATAACTTTCAAACTCTTCATCTGTAATTACATCTACTCGCATCTCACCTAAAATATCACATACACTCAATTGCTTGTCACTTACTTGCTGTGCAATTTTAGAGAACGTCAGCTCATACTTATTCGCGACACGTCCTGCAATGACGCAATTTCGTACAATGAAGCTTTCAATCGCTTTTAGCACTTCCTTTATTTGTGCCTCGTCATAGCCTTTATTATACATCGCTAAAATAAGTGGATAATAAGTGCTTGCACTTAACATTTTTAAATTACGAATATACATCTCTACTTCCTTATCCGCAAAAAAGCTTTCGTTTTGTGGATCGACTAACACTTTATACACATCTAAATTGTGTACGAGCTGATTTGTAAATTGAATGCTCGCCGCCGAATTCGTTACGTGTCGTTTCAAATGTTTATATAACTCGCGCTCGCGCGTAAACGGATAGTTCGCGTTCCAATACGTTCGAATATATTTCGTTAACTCTATTCCTTCTGCTTGATTTTGCATACATAGCCATTTATTTTTTACATCATTAATTTGTGATGCTGCAATTTTAAACAAGTGATTTTTTAATAAATCCGCAGTTTCTAATTCTTTGCCGCGAGCATTTAACGTCTCAAAAATAATAAACGCTTCGTTCATATCATCTGTTTCTACATACATAACAGTAAAGCGATCTTTAAATGCCCTGTAGTACGTAACAAGTGTGTCATAACGCTCGTCAATTGGTACTTTCTCTAAAATACTATGCAATTGCTTGTAAAAGAAGTTGTATGCAGATTGAATTCGCTTATGCGAGCTTTCACCGATGACTTCCGGGAACGGCTGGCTACGTTGAATATAGTTGCGGAAAAACTCATTATCTATTTTTCCCATATGGAATTTCAAATCGTTTTCTTCTTCACTCCATCGCCCGATAATCTGAATGCGAATATCCTCTACTTTATTGCGTGCCGCTTCTTTTCCTGTTTCTTTACATAATTCATCAAACAACGACAGCAATACGGACATGAAAATAACAGACGTCGATGAACGTTGCTGCCCATCAATAATATATTTACGTCTCGTTTCCATATCTTCATGCACAACAATTTGACCTAAAAAGTGATTTTCACGCTCATGTAATATTAAATCCGTTAAATCCACCCAAAAATCTTGCACTTGCTCCTCGGTAACCCACGAATATTCACGCTGATAATCAGGAACATAATATGTATTTGACATTAAGTATTTTTCGACAGAGTAAAAATTATAGCTTTTAATCGTCATTGAAACCATCCTCACATGAAATTGTTACTATTTTACTAAGTGTACATAAAATGTGTGACAAGATCCAGTATAAATGAAAATAAAGAGACGATTCGCTATACTATAGGCGTTCATAAAAAAACCTACTCCTCAGCTCGAGAAGTAGGTTTCATTATTATAAACTATCGCCAAAATCAGCGCGGAATTTCGCCGCTAATTGTTCCGGCCAATCCGTTTTCGCTTCTAGTTTACCGAAGAAGAAACGTAACACTTTCGGCTCTTCAACGAATTCCATGCCGCCGATTAGCTCGCGGTTGTCATATAACCAAGCGATGCGGTCTACTGCGTATTTCACTTGTGATAACGTAAATACGCGGCGTGGCATTGCCATACGTACTAATTCCATGTGCGCTAACGTTTCGACGCCGTTTTCGTCACGCTGCTCAGACATCGTACCGCGCTCCATACCACGTGCACCACTTGCGATGTAGATCGCTGCTGCTAGTGCGCCAGCTGGGTAATCCGTTTGTCGTACATGTTCAAGGAATTTTGATGCGTCGATATGACAGCCTAAGCCACCAGCTGGTAATACGACTGGCACACCTTTTTTCTGTAATTCATCAGACATGAACTTAATGAACTCAGGACCTTGTGAAATGTATTGCTCGTCCATCGTTTCGTCAAGACCAACTGTGATCGCTTCCATTTCGCGAACTGACATACCACCGTACGTTAAGAACCCTTCGTAAAGCGTAATGAACTCACGCATTGCTAAGTAATCCTCTTCGCTGTTCGTAATAATACCGCCACCACGTGCAAAGCCTAGCTTACGTGCTGAGAAGTATAAAATGTGCGCTTGGTCTGCAAGCTCGCGCGTAATTTCACGAATTGATTTCTCTTTATATGCATCTTCACGTTGTTTAATGAAGTATAAGTTATCTGCTAGTAAACTGATGTCGTACACTAATTTTAAGTTGTACTTGTCACATACTGCGCGAACTTCTTTTAAGTTTTCTACTGAGTGTGGCTGACCACCGATTAAGTTCGTGCCGGATTCAACACGTACGAACGCGATGTTTTCTGCGCCGCGCTCTTCGATTAACGTCGTTAGCTTCTCAATGTCCATATTCCCTTTGAATAAGTCTTCTGAGTTTAAGTTTAACGCCTCGTCCTTAAACACTTCTTCTACTGTACCGCCGTTTACTGTAATGTGCGCTTTTGACGTTGTGAAGTGATAGTTCATCGGCACCGTTTGACCGGGCTTTACGAGCACTTGTGAAATGATGTTTTCACATGCGCGACCTTGGTGTGTCGGTAAGAAATATTTTGTACCGAATAGCTCTGTTAATTTATTTGATAAGCGCGTAAATGTCGCTGAGCCTGCGTAGCTATCGTCCGCTTCTAACATTGACGCTTGCTGACGGTCAGACATCGCGTTTACGCCGCTGTCCGTTAACATATCCATATAAACATCTTCGTTCTTCAGAAGGAATGTGTTAAATCCCGCCTCGCGAATCGCGGCAACACGATCCTCGACTGGAGGTAAGTTTAATTTTTGCACGATGCGTACTTTGTGCATCTCTAACGGAATATTTTCACCTGAATAAAATGTAATTGACATAATAATCTCCTTCCAAACTTCATCATATTGATGTGATAAACAAATTAACACTATCGTACAACAACAATCGTTTGAAATGTTAGAAAATTCAATTTACAGAATTGTTTTTTTAATGAAGCGACACATAAAAAAAGCCGCTCGAAAGTACATTTCGAACGGCTCTTTCGATTAATCTCGCATCATTTTTATTAAACGCTTCGCTGCACTACGTGGACTCGACACGTCAATAAGTAGCTCCGCTGTGTCAAGCACGTCGTTTTTCTCAACCACAATTTCCTTATCGCCTTGCTTATATGTAAACAACGCCTTTTTGTCACGGTCAGTCGGCTGTTCAGAAACGGTTGCTTGCGGCTCTTCCACTTGCTTCGCTTCTTCCTCGTCCTTTTTCGTCATAATCGACTTCAGCTCGCCGAAATAACTCGCTGTCGATGCTTTCGCCGCTTCTAGTTTTTGTTCATCGACATGTAACTTGTTCAATAAATTTTTCTTAAACATATGTACACCTACCAAACCAATCGTAATATTTCTTGCAGCCATTATAGCATTTTTTACGCTCATTCTCTGTTACAATAAATGAAAAATGGAGGTGCTGTATGAGCAAACAAATTAATCCGAAATTTATTCACGCTTTGTTGGACGACTCGTCAGCTAAAGTTCCCGAGAAACCAACATTCAAACATTTAGGCGGTGTCTACGTAAAATCCGTTGTCAATCACATCCGTAAATTTGAACTACCATTTGGTAAAAACAATATGATGCTTCGCTGCACACAATGCGGAGCAAAAGGTCAATACGATGTCGGCGTCATTGCCGTAAATCCTGAAAAGCCAAAAGACAAACAGTATTCAGGATATTTTCGCTGTAAGCAATGTAACGCTGCTGGTTGTTGGGAAGAACCACTCGATATTCAGCTACTTATAATGGCAGCTATGCTAAGTCCATACGTGAGTTTTCCTGTTCATTTCGGTGAAAATATGTTATCAGATGGCTTTCGACCAACGTTTGGAACTGATTCAGAGGAGCATTATTTAACCCTCATTGCTCAAGACCGTCAAAATGCACTACTTTGGAACAAGCTCGGCAATGTATATAAAATGGGCGCACGACCTGAACTTGCGATGGCGGCTTACGAAAAGTCGATTGCGCTCGACTACATGCAAATTGAATCTCACTTATCCATCGCTCAGCTTTTACAAGTGCTTGACGATGATAAACAAGCCATTTTCCATTATCATCAAGCAATGCTTTTTGCGGACCGCTACGAGCATTTATCTGATTTTCAATTACGTGAGCTCGTTGCATCTGCCATTGCAAATAGCTTGATCATTACGTACGAATCAAAATATAAGTTAAATCCGCTTCCTTCTGCTGAAGACATTACAGCAGCAGGCAGTAAAGCTAATTTAACAGCAACAAACCTTCCTCGCTACTTAACATTGTCATCTGAGGATTTAACAACATTTTATCCGTTAGCAGAAGCGTTTTTAAGCCCTGAGCGACCGACGCCAAAACGCAAAGTCGAAACAAAAGCACAGCGCGTCGAAGCGTTCATCGTCAAACAAACTGAACCGTTTACAAAAGCGCACATTCAGCAAGCATGCCCAGATGTCAGCTTGGCTACCATTAACAAAGTCGTTGCTGAGCTGCGTAAAGCAGGCAAAATCGACTTCACTGGTCATGGCACCGCTGTTCGTTGGTTTACTATATAATCCCTTTATGGATAATTACTCGACAAAATCAGGGTCGGCTAAAAACATTTTATACATGCTACTTTTTAGCGCATCGATTTCAAACGTATACGGATCACAACAAATTTCTGCAAGCTTTTCGAAATTTTTGTCGTGCAAGCACGTTAAAAAACGGTAATCCTTTTCGATAAGCGAATAATGTTGCTTTTCCGCCGTTTTGCGCCAAATAACCATTGCGATGCGAATCATATCTTTCACTAAATATTTGTATGCATTCGTCAACGCACTATTGTTAACGTATCGAAACAATGTTGCGCGAAACTCAAAATGATGATGCAAATAAAAATAGTAATCGTTCGTTACTTGCGCCTGCTTTTGCTGTTCAATAATTTGCTGTAACTCGTCAAAACGAATCGCTTCATAACATGTCGATAATCGGCTGCACATTTCCTTTTCTAGCACCATCACAACATCTCGACAATCTAGCGCATATTTAATTGAAATCGGCTTGACGAAAATACCTTTTTTGTCGACCGATGTAATGTATCCTTTTTCAATAAACTGACTGAGCGCCTGCCTAATCGGCGTTCGGCTCATGTTTAGCTGCTTGCATAGTTGGTTTTCCGACAGCTTTTCATTTGGCATGTAGTAGCCTTTAATGAATTGCTCCTCTAACACAAAATATGCTTTCTTCGCTAATGGTTCTTCCATTACAATTCCTCCTAAATGCCTGTACACTTCTATTTTTATATTAAACGTGTTAATTAGCCAGTAACTGAGCAGTGAACGTATTGCGGCTCGGCGGCGAACATGACGTAAAGAGTCGAATAGTTAATATTCACCGTCTATTGAGCGTATTGATAAGACGTTACATTAGTAACAAATATCGCCACCTTCATTTTCAGAACATTCATCTACATGTTACTTCGAAATATAGCTTTAAAATTGTATACTTCTTCACAATATTTATATGTATATCGGTGCAACTAAACATACCAAAAGTAACATACAGCATATAACCTTTTTAAATAATAGTCCTTTAGTTGTACACAAAACGTTCAAATGTTCTATACAGCACTAACTTGTATACAAGATGATTTTACTTTAAAATAATACGTATATTCGAAAAATACAACTTTTTTTGCGCTATAGATGCTACTCACATCTCCGTCACATATCATATAGGAACTCTATTCCCTTCTATAGCACGACAGGCATGTAGTTTTACATAGCTGCCTCATGTACATCACACTACAGTTATTGAAGGAGAATGCATATGTCTATACAAAGAAAACTTAAAAAATCATTTACACACCTCATCTTACTTACTATTTTAACAAGTATTATTAGTTTAGTGATGCTAAAAGCAGTCGGTACAATTTACAGCACCACTGTTGAAACAGGTGTCGATCAAATCGAGTACACGAAAGAATTAGAACGTCATGTCATTGAAGAAAAAGCATACATCGAAAGCTACTTACTTGGCAATGAAAATGGGCTCGCTAAGTTCGAGGCGTTAACAGCCAACATCGAGCAAAAAGTAACGACGCTCGACGCACTATTTTTCAAACAGGAATCTAAAGATGCACTACATAACTTAAACGACTCTATCGAACAATACGAATCCTTTTTATATGATGTTGTCGCATTAAAGCAAGCGGGGCGTACAGATGAGGCGATTGCGATGCTGCACGACTCCGAGGAGAGCTTAATAGAAGCACTTTTACAGGAGGCAACCGCCTTTTCATTACGTATTAGCAGCTCATTTGACTCTGCAACTAACATTACAAATACGATCTCGTTTATGACGCTATTTGTGTTTGTCATCATTATCGGCATTGCAATTTATATGGGGGTTCGCGTTGTTCGTCGCACGAATGCACAAATTGTTCAACCAGTTTTACAGCTACACGACTCGATGGCTAATATCGCGGACGGTCGCCTCAACATAAGCGATGTACAATTTCATACAGGCGATGAAGTCGAATTACTCGGACAATCGTTTAATATGATGAAAAATAAGCTGCACGAATTTATTCATACGTTACAAAAAACATCGAATGTGCTAAACACATCGACAATGACAATGTTTCATTCCATGTCGAACGTGTCCCAATCAATTGAGGAAGTAACAGCGGACACAAATGACATGCATAGTAGCGCATCGCATATTGCGACGTCATCAAAGGAAGGCGCATTCGTGATGGAGGAAACGACACAGGCGCTACAAAAGGTTGCTGAATCAACACATGAAGTGCTAGAGCTATCCGTCGCAACGACAAATCTTGCAAATGAAGGGGTCGCAACGATTACTGCGGCGGAACAGCAAGTGCAAGGCGTGTATGAAATTACACAGGCGACGAACGATTTAATGAAAAAGCTCGTAAATCAATCTGCAAAAATCGAGGAAATGTCAAACGTCATTACGACGATTACAGATCAAACGAATTTACTCGCATTAAATGCATCAATTGAAGCGGCACGTGCTGGCGAACACGGTAAAGGCTTCGCGGTTGTCGCCGACGAAGTTCGTAAGCTTGCAGAGCAATCAAAGAGCGCCGCAACAGAAATTGTATCGCTCACAGCAGAAATTCAACAAGATACGACAGACGTAAACGATGCGGTACATAGCAGCTTAAAAACGGTGAAAGAAAGCGTTACACAGCTCAACTTAGCAGGTAACTCGTTCATACAAATTAACGACGCGATCGTCCAAATTCAAAAGGAAATGGAAGAGGTGTCTGCTGCATCAGAACAGCTATCCGCTTCCTCTGAGCAAGTGTCCGCTTCGATTACCGGCATTTCTAGTCATATCGAGCAAACGTCTAGTCAGCTCCAAGAAGTCGCACAGTCCATGCAGTTACAATCACAAGAAATTCATACGATCCATAGCTCAACAGACGCCATTCGTCACCAAACAGAGGCGTTCGAGCAACAGCTTAATCAATTCACCACATAAACGTAAAAAAACCGAGCGCACTCACATACGCTCGGTTTTTCGTCGTTATATAAACGGCTCTGACATGTAGGCGGCGCTTTTTGCTTGAAGCGATTGCTCATGCCGTTAATCGTTTTACAAACAAAGTGTTCAACGATTGCATGCTCGTCTACGAACTCATTCATATTTTTTCTATCTTGAACGTACACGAGCACGCTTTAGCTGCTTCAAATGACGACGCTTTTTTTTCCATTTTTCAAACATCGTTTGTGACATGAGCTGCTGCAGCGCCTCGTTAATCGCTGTAAGCTCTTGTGAAGCAATTAGCGGCTCGTCATACTGCTTTAACTGTTTTCGTACATGCTTTAGCGAAATGACCGTTGCTTGTTCAAACGTTGGCAGCTTAAGCGTCGCCTCGTTCGAAAATACGATGACAGAATGAATCGGCACATTTCGCTTCACCGCATACTTCACTGCGTTGACATGCGCACGATTTTGAAAAATAGGGCTGTAAAACGAAAACTTATGCGACCCGAGCATTTGCGTCCAATATTTATCGTGCTCCGAACCAAAAATCATTCCTCGATAATTTTTCGTCTCGATTACAAAAATGCCAAATGGTGACGTCACAATATGATCAACTTGCGTAAGCTCACCGTTTGCTTTCGGCACATATACATCATGATAGCTCGTATAATGCTTCCCTAGCCACCGCAGCTTCCTTACGACGCGTCTAGCCTTTTAGCTTTGACACATTCCGTTTTGCGACAATGGCCAGCACAAGTAACACGATGACGTATAACATTAACCATCCCATACGCTCCCCTCGCCTTCACAATTTGCTTCATTATAAGCGGACGGTCGCAGTTTACTCAACGAAAACGTTAAAAATAACAAAATGAACACAGATCTGTTGATACGCCATTTTTATACAGTGAACTTCATAACTTTCAGCAACAAGCTAGAAATAATGCTGCACATTCGCACCCCTTAAAGAACAGCTAAAATGTTTTTTGCGACGAGTAATCGCAGGAGCATATGTTTTTCTGTCTCAAGTAATCGCAAAAAACAAAGCGAGCCGCAACACGCTTATTATGCTAAAAAGCTCTTGCCGAATCGTGCAAGAGTCTTTTTTCATCATTATAATTCAGATGCATATTTATTTAATTCTTTACTCATCGTTTCAATTTTCGTGAAAATTTCTGAAATTTCATCTGTATACGATGCTTGTTCATGTCCGACAACGACAACTTCTTGAATTGATGCAGTAATTTCGTTCACTGCGTTTTGAATGTTCGTTAACGTTTGTCGAATTTTTTCTGTAGAAGAAACGGTTTCAAACGACAGCTTTCGAATTTCATCGGCAACGACCGCAAACCCAAGCCCTTTATCCCCTGCACGTGCTGCTTCAATCGCTGCATTTAACCCTAAAAGATTCGTTTGATCAGCTACGCGTTTAATGAAGTTTAGTACTTCGTCTGTATTTTTCACTTCTGCCATCGCATGTGTCGATTGCGCTAACAATTTATCACTCGTCTTTGATAAACCTTCTGAGCTTGTCGTAATCGCTTCTACACGATTGTTCGCATTGCCAAGTGCATCTAAAATTTGATCTGAAATGCATCGAAGCTTCTTTTCATTTTGTCGCTGCAATTGCACCGCTAATGCGCCAATTACTCGACCTTCATGTACGATTGGTGCTGCTAATCCGGTAAATGGAAGTCCAAAAAACTCAGGTGGCACTTCATCACGAATTGTAATGTTTTTACGAATACAATCAGCTAAAGGCTCTTTCGGATTAATTTTCGTACCCGCTCTTGCACCGATATCAATTTTTTCACCAGGCAAATATGTAAGCCACTTCTCCGTATCGGTTAACCCAATCCCTAAGTCTGGTAACATGTCGTGGAATAAAGGTAACGTTTCTAAATAGTTTTGTAAAGTCGGGTGTAACGCGTTGCTTAAATTCATTGTACGCACTGTATTCATTTGTGTTCTCCTCTATAATAATCTCTAAATTTTACCTTCAAAATGTTTTTTCATTGTAAATATAGCATTTCCTTGAATAACATAACATGGTTTTTACTTATGCGCTATACAACTCCAATGATATAATTTCCTATAAATATGCACATAATTTCTATTATGTTCATCTTTCCGAAATTTCTACCATTTTTGTTCACAAAGAAGTAACTATTTTTTTATAAATACAGTAAAAAAGCTACTTAATACTCAACTGATTAAGCAGCTTTTTCGTTCTATTTTAATAGTTAAGTACACCTTTTGTATAGTACTTATTATGCATAAACTGTATACACTTCTATACTTCTTTCGCTACTGATTCGATGGTAAAAAGCTAAGCACATACAATAATACGCTGCAGCTAAACATCCCTAAGCTCACAACGCCAATACCTATTCCTTGCCAGCCCGACACGATCAACGAACTAATGCCGACGACGATCGCCGCAATGAGTGTAATGCGCGATGCTTGGCGAAAATTCCGCTTCAGCCCATATCGCACAACGAAAAACAAAGCTACATTCACAACAAAGCCAATGAAAATCGGCGTGAAAATACTTTCTCCCACGATACTCACCTCTCCATACAATAATTCACTAACAGTTTAGCAAATAATTATTTTGCATGGAATAACTACTTGCTAAGTGCTTCGATTAAACTTTCATCACTGGCGCCTAAAGTTATAAGTAAATATTGCTGTATGCCTTTTTCTTTCATACATGAACAATAGAAAACGTCCTAAACGAAAAATATGCCACTCCGAAAAAGTATCAAGCGTGTTGATTAACTATTAAACTGGCATTTCGCGTATAGCGGTTCGCTTTGCCTCTGCGGTTACTCGAGGCAAAAGTACCTAGGGCTCACCGTACGCTCCGTGCCACTACGATGATGCATTCATGTCAGTTTTGCTGGTGAAAACAACCGATTCAGCTGTATAAAAGTGGCTAATCACCAGACCTGTATAAATAGAAAAGTTTGTACTTAAATTATAAATACTATCATTATTTCCAAAAACTATTGAAAGAATATTCAATAAAAAGTTATAATAAATAAAAGTAATTTTATATAAGTATAGTCGGGTCTTTACCTATCGCTATATTTGCCTATAAAATTTTTAAGGGGAATATCACAATATGTTCCATGATCAAATTATTTACGTTATTGGAGATGCACAAGTTTCTCAAAATAATCCGATTTCAAAGCAATATAATCAATTCTTTTTAGGTGTAGCAGTGGATCGATCAAACGGTATTATTGTAGATGTAGATTGCTCTGCTACCGTATCATTGACTGTTAAATTTATCGCTTCGCTCCTCGTGAACTACAATATTAACGACGAGAAAATCGTTAGCAATATACAAAATCGCTACTTTGGTTCTTCACAAAAAGCGTTGCTCGTTGCCTTTAAAGATGTGCAAAGAAAATATAATCAAATCACTGCTTTACCTAAAACAACATAGGTGAAATCCAGTTTGCTATTACAGTGAACTGGATTTTTTTATTTGTATTAAAGCATAGTGAGTCCCCTATAATGCATAGTTTGAAAGGAGATTAGGAAAATGATTCAAGATGGGTTTATGTATGTGAGTGTACTCGTTGCACTAGCTGCTGTGATGGTTTTCATTGAAAAGAAGTTTGGCAAAACAAAATTTATGAAGTTTATTCCTGGCATTGTCCTCATTTACATCGGAGCTGCATTAATGCAAACATTTGGGTTATTCGAATCGAATGAATCAACAGAAGCAGCGTATAGTAACGTACGTTGGGCACTACTGCCGGCGATGCTATTTTTAATGTTACTGAAATGTGATATTCGAGTTGTGATTAAACTTGGACCTAAAATGTTAGGCTCATTTGCTGTTGCGGTGTTTAGTATCGCATGTGGTTTCGTACTAGTTTATGCGCTATTACAATCATTTTATGTAGAGGATACTTGGAAAGCTTTCGGTGCATTAGCCGGTAGTTGGACAGGTGGCTCTGCGAACATGGTCGCACTACAAAGTATTTTAGACGTACCCGAAACAATATTCGGTTACGTATTAATGATGGATACAATCAATTATGCTGTATGGGTTATGTTTATGTTTTGGCTCGTACCATTTGCAGATCGCTTTAACAAATGGACGAAAGCGGATACTAGCTTTACGAACACAATTAATCTAAATACAGATAACATTACTGACGATCAAGGCGCAAAATTCGAGCACATTTTATACTTACTAGGAATTGGCTTACTTGTTTCTTCATTATCTAGTTTCTTCGGTAATCAATTACCGGTCATCGGAGATATTATTAACGGTACGACATGGACAATTGTAATCGCTTCTGTATTAGGTTTAATTTTAGCATTAACACCATTGTCACGAATTCCAGGTACGTTTGATGTATCGAACGTAATGCTATACATCGTCGTTGCATTAATTGCTTCACACTCAGACTTTTCTGATATTGCACAAGCACCGATTTATATTATTTCAGGCTTTTTAATTATGGGTGTTCATTTAATTATTATGCTTATTTTAGGTAAATTATTCAAACTCGACTTATTCACACTAGGTATTGCGAGTCTTGCTAATATTGGCGGAATGGCTTCCGCACCTATGCTCGCCGCCGCTTACAATAAAGCGCTTATTCCAGTCGGCGTCATTATGGCATTAATGGGCTCATTTTTAGGTACGTATTTCGGGATGGCTATCGGTAAAATTTTATCGCTACTGTAAAGGAGAGTTACGAATGATCATTAAGGATTTACAAGTGGCAACAGAAATTATCGCCTTAAAAACACCTTTTATTACTGCGCTACGTACAGTGCATCAAATTGAAAATGTTATTGTAACAATTCAGCTTGAGAACGGCATAACAGGCATTGGTGCTGCTGCGCCGACATATGTCATTACTGGAGACAGCCGCGAAAGCATTGAAGCCGCGTTATTAGGTCCAATCAAACAAAGTATTATTGGGAAATCAATTGTGAACTTCAATGAGCTTTTACAAAACGTTCAAAAGTGCTGTATTAATAATACGAGTGCTAAAGCTGCTATAGATATTGCTTTACATAACGCATATTGCAATATGTTAGGTATTTCGATTCCACAATATTTAGGTGGCCAAAAATCGCTACAAACATGTATGACAATTAGTGTTGATACGATTCAAAATATGGAAAAAGCGACTAAGCAAGCTGTTGCTGAAGGTTACACTACATTAAAAATCAAAGTCGGTGACAACCCGTTGCTCGATATACAAAGAATTGAAGCAATTACTTCCGTTATACCTAAAAATATCGTTCTACGTTTAGATGCAAATCAAGGTTGGAAGCCGAAAGAAGCCGTTCATATTATTAAACAATTTGAACAAAAAAACTATCCGATTGAATTTATTGAACAACCAGTACGTGCAAATGATTGGGAAGGACTGAAATATGTGAAAGAACACGTCACAACGCCAATTATGGCAGACGAAAGCTTATTTTCTGCCCACGATGCACTCGCATTAATTGAAGGCGACTACGTTGACTTAATTAACATTAAGCTAATGAAATGTGGCGGTATTGCAGAAGCGATGAAAATTGCAAGTATTGCCGAAGCAAAAGGCATCGTTTGCATGATTGGCAGTATGATGGAATCATGTATTTCCGTTGCCGCTGCTGCACAAGTCGCTGCGGCCCATCCAAACATTAAATACTTCGACTTAGACGCACCGTTATGGCTTGACCGCAAACCAACCCATTTACAATACGATCGTTGCTTTGTTCAAGTATAACAGCACAAAAAAACCCATGAGCTACTCAACAGGCTCATGGGTTTTCTACTACTTTTCATGTCGTATACGATCGATTTCCGCAACGCTTAAATCCGTAAACTCCATAATTTCTTCATTGCTCTTACCTTTATCAATCATCTTCTTCGCAATTTGTTTAATTCCTTTTTCGATACCCTTATGCTCAGCGTAATCTAACTTCGCTTCCTCATCAATAATACTTTTTAGACGTGAGTGATAAGCAATGATCGTATCCGGTGTTTGACTTAATTCTTCCCATGCATTAAATACTTCAATTAAACGTTCATCCTTCATCGCTAGCTCCTCCAATTTCAGAAATTACTGCGCTAACCACTCCAGCGTACACGTAACGATCGCCTCTTGCTGTTCCACCGCTGAAATCGTCGCCGCACCATCACCTTTTTGCGCACCATACATGCCAAACTGCGCGTGGTTACCTCCTGCGATTTCCACAAACATCGCATGCTTAGGCAATCGCTCCTTAGACGCGTCAATGTCTGCTCGCGTCGTTAAACCGTCATACTCCGCAGACAACGACAGCACTGGAAACGTCGCCTCACGCAAATTCGTCCCGTCACTCGGATACGATGCGAGCAACAGCAACCCGTCCACCTCATGCTCTGCTGCATACATTGCCGCTGCAACCCCACCGAGCGAATGCCCACCGACAACCCAACGATCAATATGCGCAAACTGCTCGACATAATCCGCCGCCACATTCGGACTAAATAGCGCAAAGTTCAACCGCATCGCCGGAATGATAACGGTCACCCCTTCGTTCATCAGTTGCTGCGCATAATAGCTATACGCTGCTCCTTCAACCTTCGCACCAGGGTACAACACCACACCAATGCCATTTCGCGCCGCTTCGCCTGGTTCAAATACGAGCGCATCGTCCACAACTGCCACTTCATCTAACTGTACAAGCTGTTGCAACTCCTCACTCGGTCCGTACGTCGCCATCGCCCAGCTGTAAAACGCAATCGCTGCAATGACACTAACGACCGCCATAACGAGTAAACCTCGCATAAATAACTTTTTCATTGAAATCTCCTTTTTAACCATTTTCCTTTATTGTACAAGGATTAACAACATTTTGTTGTACTTACTACAGCACCCTTTGCCATTTGCGATTCGCCTCAAAAATTAATATACTTAAAGCATAGAGGGGTGATTATGATGGCAGTAGAAATACGTAAACGTCCCGTCATTAAAGGTAACGATGCCTTCAATTTTTTGAAGCGAGCTGAACAACATCAAAAGCAATTAGAGAAGCGTAAAGCACTCGCAATGAAGAAATGGACGGAGCAACAACGTGAATTTGAAAAGTAGGTTCATTACACTTGAGGATTTCTCGCAAATCCAACGTTTTAAATGTGGCAATACGAGTATTGAAAACTTCCTAAAACAAGAAGCCTATTACCTCACCATTACGAAAGAATGCAGTACGACACTTGTATTCGATCAAGATGAGTTAGTAGGCTTTTTTAGTTTACGAAAATCGACATTGCAAGTTGAAATTGCAGGAGAACAACTCGACTTTCCTTGCTTAGATATTGCTCGTATTGCAACATCCATTACAGCTCAAAAAAAGGGATATGGCACAGCAATGCTTTACCAAATCTTTGAAGTGGCTCACACCGTAAATGAACGCTACATCACACTCGAAGCATTGATTGAGCGATACGATTGGTATGTAAACAGAGGCTTTATTCCATTAATTGAAGAGGAAGCAGCAACATCGAATCCAGATGGTCTTGTATTTATGATGGCGGATTTATACGATGAGGAACTAGTCGATCGTTATTTTGATGAGTAACAATTACATAACTGGCTTGATCTGTACAGTTTGCAAATACGTAACGTTTTATTAAAGAAAATAAAAAAGCCCGAATTTCTTAATACTCAAGAAATTCGGGCTAATTCATATTGTATGGAGACGACGGGGATTCGGACTATAAAACAGGAAAACCTTATTAATTCAACGGTTGAAAGGCTTTTTGAAGGGTCAAAAATAGCTCTTACAAAGGAATTAATAAGGTTTATGAAAAATGCTTACGGAGACTTTAATTTGAAATCACACACAAATTTCCATTTTTAAATATGAATAAAAATCTTTATAAATCTTTTTAAATTTCCCATTAACATACTCGTATACATTTCCCTCAGAATCTAAAACGATTAACAATCCTTCAATACCTAAATTTTGAATAACAATATATTCTTGTAATTCATTATTAGGAGCAAACTCACGCTCTTCTTTTGTTAACTCTACTACATTTAAATCCCCTTCTACACCTAATGCAGAAATTTCATGAGACCCTACTGAAATTGCTCCATATTCAATTAATAACTCTTTATAATCTTCTGGAAAACTTACTGATAATTCTTTTTCGGCTTTTTCCACTTCAGATAATTCCACGCCACCAGTAAATAATACTTTTTTATTTTGAAATAGTTGCTTTAATTTCATGATGTACCTCCAGCGGTTTTAATTTGTTCTGCACGCGCTTTCCAATGTGCTTCTTTTTCTGCATTAAAGGCGTTACGATTAATCGTACTTTCTTTATCTACATCATGTAAAATAGAATAGTTCCCTTCACCACGATGTTCTGGACGTGTTAGTTCTGCTAATGGTGAATCCATTTCTTGACCAATATGATGAAGTTCAACTTTCTTTCCATCTATTTCAGGGGCTAACCCTTGTTCCATACGTTCTAAATTCGTTTGACCAAATTTATCTTTAGCTTCATAATCAATATCTGTACGAGCTAATACTTCACGCTCGTTAACCAATGTTTTTTCTAAACCGGCTTCTTCATAAATTGCTTTTTCTGCTTCAGAAGCTCCTTTTAACGCTTCATCAACCGTTTTATAGCGTTCAACTAGTTCAACATTTACTGTTTCAGCTGATATTTTGGTAGCTTCAACCTTATCTAAGTTGCTAACTTCCAAATTAGGCATTGCCATCGTACTTTCTAAGTTACCATATACAATTTCTGGTGTTATAACTGTTGCTCTCGTACCTTCTGTGATAGCTGCTGTTTTAACACCTTCAGTAGCAGCGCCACCGAATATAGTTGCTAGTACCGACATGACATACTCTCCTTTTCTAACCATATTTCAAACTGCACAAGTAAGCTTTTTGATTCCCAGCCAAATAGTTGCGTTAAAGTCCTTAATAGTAATTGCTTTGTATAATCATTCCATGACCATACGATAAACTCTTCTTGCAATAAATTATTCGCTTTCTCAAAAACTTTAGCCGCGTTGTCTGTTGCTGAACTATTCAAATCTACATTTGAAAGAACACCTGCTAGTTCTAAATATTTCGCTAAGTAAATAACTTCACCATCTACAACTTTTCTACTTGATTCCATCCATTCATACTTTTCTTCATCGAACAGTAAAAGCTCCGTTGCATTGATTAATAAAGGATGAATTAATTTAATTCGTTGCTGTTCAAATACTTGTAACTCATTTTCAGACCAAATGTAATCATGATTTTTTAACAACAAGTTTAAGTAATAACTTACTTCATCTTTGATATGCTTGAAATTCGAGAAATACACACGCGTACTTAAATATTTTTCAGTTAAGCCATTACATAGCGTTACAATAAATTGTGTATGTTGTTCTTTTGGAATGAGGTAGCCTATTTTTTCAACGTTTCGAGAAAGACCGTGGATAAATTTAGCTACTACATCGTTCATTTTAAACATATCACCGTACAATGCATTATGATAAAATCTTCTGTACTCATTTAACATCGTACTCGTCAAACGCTCATTTTGTTGCAAAATATATTCTGCCATCGGATGTTCTACTTCTGCATTCATCACAAACGAATTATACTGCTCTGCGACCTGCTTAACTTTACTTTCTTTTACATAAGATAAATTCGACTTAGACGCATTTACTAGCACATGTCCAGCTTTATACATTCCACTCGTGAAAAATAACGCTTCCCCGCGCTTTAGTTGCGATAAGAACAAAAGATCTTCATCATTTGCGATTGCTAATGCTTGTGCAACATATTCTGCATCGTCTTGTGAAACTAATCGATGAATAATTTTTGTATCTGTATTTTTTAATGCGTCTGGCGCTAATTTAGTAGGCACTTGGTCAATAATAATAATCCCTTCGCCTTTTGAACGAATTTCACTTAAAATATTACAGAAAAATTCAACCGCTTTGCCTTTAGTATTCGCAATTTCAGGATTCGAGCTTTCCTCATGATTTTTAAATAAACGATGCGCCTCTTCAATAATTGTAAAATGCTTTAATTCAGCATCTAACACTTCATCAGCGTCTACTTTAAACTGCTCTGATAATCGAATAAAGAATAAGCCCATAATTAACGCTTTATCATCTTCATCAGCAATTTCTTCTAATTCAATGACAACCTTTGAATTTAATAAATCAGCAAAATCAATTGTTTCTTGTGTATTAAGTAGCTTTCCTTTACTGCCTGTCATCAAGCTTTTAATACGTGTTAATAAAGCTGCTCGAATATTCGATTTTTGTTCCTCTGCATAGCCAGATTGATCTAAATATGAATCAATTTCTTCATATAATAATTCCAGTGTTGGAAAATGAGCTAGCTCAACACCATCATTTGCAAATACATTCACCGATTGATTTAAATCCCAACCGACTTTTTGGTAAATCGAATACAAACATTGCTCTAAAATATTCGGCATCGATGCATACATTGAAAATGCAGACATAAACACTGCTTTCAACGAATCAATATGACTCATCACTGAAATCCCTTGTGGGAAATAAAACGGATTTAATCGAATAGGAGATATTCTCTCGTTCCCTGGTGTATATACTTTAACTGATTGATCTACACTTAATAGATGGCGATACTCTTGTTTTGTAGGTTCAATAATTAAAAATGGTACAGGGCTATCCTTCAATAAAGACATCACCGTATTCGTTTTACCACTTCCAGTAATACCACTAATCAAACAGTGGCGGCGCAAATTTGAATAGCTGTACTTCACTTTCTTTTCAGTTAAAACATTACGTACAAATTGCTTTCCAATTGACCAAATAACATCTTCTTGCTCATAAGGCAATGCGTTCACTTCAAAGTCATTTAACGCTTTCACTTCAAAGCCATCGTAAGACTGACTTGGTAATTGAACTAATCTAGCTAATTCATGGGCTGTTAAAACGCTTGTTATTTGTGATGTATAGCCTTGAACAGGTGAAAATACTGATTCTTCATTTGGGAAAACAAAATGTTCAAAGCATTGCTTAATATTCGGTAACGTATGAATCTTTACACCTTCACCGAATTCCTTTTCAAAGCTAGATTGTTGAATAGCTGCTTGTAAGCTATTAATTTCTGTCACTCTATTAGAAGCAACATAAATCCCTACTTGGAATTGACCAATAGATTTTGCTAATAGCTGGCGATCCATTAAATATGAAATTTGCTCGCAATAACGTTCGATTGCATAGCTTTTGTATTCTGTCGAGCGATCATTAGAAGTGTCATTACTAACTGTTTCACTATCCGTTTCCCCCATATTACGCCCTGCTAAAATTAATGATTCATTTGTGGTATGGCTCTTACTTTTTTGTTTCTGTATGCTTTCCGAAGTAGAAAGAGATGTTTGAATTTGCTGCAGAGGATAAGCTTCTTCATACATTGATGACAATGTCAATAATGTTTCGCTTTGGTCCGTTGGTTGAATAACGATACGAATTTCAAAAGCAGTGCGCCAATTCGCTTTCAAGAAGCTATCGATTACAGACACAAATGCTCGTTCTTCCTCTAAGTCTAAAGCGGGTGTATAGGTTAACGCAGCATAATTACTCCATTGTTGCTCTGGAAGCTGTATTTTCGAATAGTTTAGAGTCCCTTTAATAGAGCCTACTAAAGCATGTAATTGTAAATCATTTTGAGAATTTGCTATAGCTAAGCTTATTTTACCTTGTCCATTGCCTGATAAAATAAACGCAGTGCGACCTTTTACAGCTGAAAGTGCTTTTGCAAAAGCATTAGCACTTTCCTTTAATTGCTGCTCCACTGTTACTTCGTTTTGCTGCTCAATAAAAACCTCCGAAACGCTGTAAAAATACGAAATTTTACTAGTAGCTTGAATACTTTCTTTAATGCTTTTAGGTTGGCGATTATAAAAATCCTGCTGAGTTACTTGAAACTTTTCAATTGTTGTTCTCTCTAGCATAGCTACACCCTCCTTATGCATTTAACTGTGCAATAATTTTTTTATATTCTATTTCCGCCTGCTGAATCGCGTTTTCCACTGCTAACTCTGCTTCTGCTCTTCGAGCATCTAACATTAAATCAACAGAAGCTTTATCCATCGTCTTTTTCACTGGTTGTGCAGAAGTTGTATTAGTAGCCCCTGGGCGAGTTGTCGACTGTTGCATCTTCACTTGTTGGACGTTGCCACTTTCGTCCTGTACGTTGAAGATGATGTAAACGATACTGCCTATTACGATTGCTGAGATTCCTGCTATTACTAGACTTGTGCCTATTCCAAGCGGTGTTAAGGCTGTCAATAAAGGTGTCCCAACTACTATTGTCCCCGCAGCTGCAATCCCTGCCATTTGGGCTGCGTTGTTCTTTTTTTCCTGATTCACTGGTGAACCTTGCTTAAATTTATCCGCTGCACTTTGAGTATTTTTATATGTTTGATTAACGGTACCTTTAGTATCCTTCGCACTTTCTCTATTAAAATCTACTTTAATCATTTCTAACTGTGGAACTTTTACAGATTTTTTAAATTGTTCTCCTAATTCATATCCTTTTAACTCATCCGTTAATTTAACAAATTCCGCACGTGCTGCCATTATTACTTTCTTCATAACACTTCTAATCGCATTATTAGTATCTGCATGTTCAGTTAAAAGCAACTCCGTAAATGCTCTTTCTGAATTACTAACTTTTGTACGCTTTAAATTATTAAAATTCTCGTCAAAAAATTTTTTGATTTCAACTTCAAAATCACCAAAATTCATCATAAAACCTCCATTTCTAAATGATTTATATTTTCGAATGCACTTCGATTATGATTTAGTAACTCTTCTAATTTCTCACATTTATTTATACTTAAAGTTTTCAATTCTTTAAAACTTTCTTTTGATACTTTTGTTTCATTGAATAATAAAGTAAGCTGTTTAGTTTGCCATTGACCGAATTGTTCTAAACGTCCTTTAATTAATTGGCTATTTAACATATCTATTATATCGTTATCTAAATTTGTACTAATATGTTTATGTGCTGATCTTAGCGCATCATGTAATTCTTCTTGTAAAGTATCCAACGCATAATCAACTTCTTTAGAAATGTCTGCAACAAAATCATCTAATTCAAAAATCGTAATGCGTTCTTCTTTACCAAACCAACTCTTAAAGAAATTAACTACTCCTTTTTTACGTTCAAATCTAGTGTTATTAGATTTCATTTTAACCAGATTTCCATCTATATCCTCATAGATTTCAGAAGATGAATTACCTTTAAAAAGTTTTTCAATTTCTTGTGATAATTCTTCAATTAATTCATCGAAATTAAAGAAAGAAATACTAGATTGCTCGATATCAAACTCATTTTCAAAATGACGTTTGAAATTTTCTTCAAGCTCTTGTATTAACTCTTCACATTGATGAACTGTTGATACAAGAGTTTTTGAAATAATATTAAAGCTCATTTGATGATATTGTTGCTTTATATTTTCAATTTTCAAATCAATAATATTAAAATATTTTTCTAATACATCATCTGCATTATTCTTAGTTATGTTACGCTTAGATTTACGCCATTCAGCATTAAACTCTTTACGAACATCCTCTACTGTATCAGCTGCGTCACTATGGAATAATTGACGAAGCTTACTCATAATTGATTTCCTAGATGACAAGTCATTTAAATTGTACTCAATAATTTCTTCAATTTTCATTTTTAAAGTTGAAATTTCTTTTTTGAAATACGTATTTAATTTCTCTGCCTTTTCTTTCAGTTCACCACTTTGATCCTTATAACGTTTTTCCTCTAATTGTAGACGCTTCGTTAAAGTATCCATCTCTAATTCAATTGCACGATTTAACTTTTGGAATACTTCACTAATTAAATAACCATTCTTTTCTTCAAAATAAATACCTAAACTATCATATACTGATTGAATATTACTAATACGTTGAATCGTTGGCACATCGGCGTCATTTATTGCTCTACCTGATACCGGGAAGCCTTCATCATCTACAAACTTAATATTCTCATCTCTTCGAAGATCATTAATTGTAATATGACCATCTTCATACATTTTCGTCATAAACCCAAAATAAGAAGACACTTTGAAAATTTTCGGAGCTGTTACAACCCCTTCAAGCACTTTTCTTAATTCAGTATATGCTTTTTCTACTTCTGTCTCAGGATATTGGTCAATTTTATTAACGACAAAGAAAATATGCTTGTCCGAGTTATCCATAGTCGTTCTTTTCGCATTTTCTACATATTCACGAATGACCTTCATGAAATTCACTTCACCAACTGTTGTTGGATCCATAATGAAAATAACAGCATTTACTGACTTTAAAATATTTGATGTAATACCACTATGTTTTTCATATTGTGCAAACAACCCTGGCGTATCTACAATTTCTACACCATTTTTGCATAAGTCAATTGGCCAATAGATATCAACATGGCTAATTGCATCTTCTACTTTAAAATCGTCACCATTTCGATTGACAGCTGTATAACGCTTTATTTCTTTTTTAAACTCAAACAAATCAGCTATATTCTCAACAATTTCTTGTGACCCGTCATTATAATTAATTTCAGCACGTGGACTTTCTGCATATTTAACTGTTGTAATAGCAGCTGTTTCCACTAAAATACTTGTTGAAAGTAAATCAAAACCTAAAAGACTGTTGATAAAAGTTGATTTACCCGCACTAAATGGTGCAACCACTGCAATTTTAAATATACCGTTATTTAATCGATTTAAACTGGCTTCAATATCTGTTGAAACTAAAACCTCTTCTGACAATTGCGCCTCTTGTAGCGCCTTTTGAACATATTCATTCGTTTGTTCAAATTTCAATCTCGTTGATTGAATCATGTTAATTTCACTCCAGTATTATGAATTAATTGTGTAAAGCTTAAGTTAACCCTCCAGATTTAATTTCTTTTCTGGAATACATATTTAATTTCTTTACTTTATCTTTTAAAGCTTTAATTTTTTTTCTATGGCGATGTTCTTCTAATTGTATTTCCTCTGCTACCTTTTCAAGTTCTAACTCAATTGCGCCATTTAATTTTTGCCACGCTTCTTGAATTAAGCAACTATTTTGGCCTTCAATATCCATACATAAGCTATCTTCTATTGATTGAATATTACTAATACGTTTAATCGTTGGTACATCACCGTCACTTATCGATTTACCTGATACAGGAAATCCTTCCACATCTACAAATTTTATACCCCTACTGTTTTGTAGTTTATTAATGCTAATATGACCTTCTTCAAACATTTTTGCCTTTAGAGCAAAATAAGAAGAAACTTTAAAGATTTTTGGTGCGCTAACTATACCTTTAAGTAGCACTTTCAAGTCATTATAGGCTTTTTCTAACTCTTTAGCTGAATAAAGATCTATTTTATTAATTACAAAGAAAATATGCATGTTTGAATTCTCAATAAACATTCTTTTCAATTTCTCAACATATTCGAGAACGAAATATTGACAATTAATATGCCCCGGATCAACAATAAAAACCACAGTATTTGTAAATTCCAAAAATTCTCTATGTTCTTCAGATGATATAGATAATTCAGGTGTATCTATAAACTCAACACCATTTCTACATAAATCAAAAGGACCATATATATCTACATGACTGATAGAACTCTCTACTTCACATTCATCTTTATAAATTAATGCTGTGTAATTTTTAAGCTCATTTTTAAAACTGAATAAATCATCCTGATCTCCATGAATAATTACTTGTGATTTATCATAATAGTTAATTTCTGCACGTGGACTTTCTGCATATTTAATCGTTGTAATAGTAGCAGTATTTTCAGAAAAACTTGTTGAAAGTAAATCATTCCCTATCAGACTATTAATAAAAGTAGTTTTACCAGAATTATATGGTCCAATTACTGCAACCTTGGATATATCTTTATTTAATCGATTTAAGTTTTCTTTAATATTTGTTGAACTTAGTACTTCTTTTGACAATTGAGCTTCTTGGAATACTTTTTGAATATATTGTCGTTCAAAGTAAGTAACTAAGCTATCATATATTGATTGAATGTTACTTATACGTTTAATCGTTCGTACATCTTTTTCATTTATTGACCTACCTGATACAGGAAAACCTTCATGATCCACGAATTTAATATTCTTAGCTTTTCGCAAGTCCATAAGTGTAATATGTCCATCTTCATACATTTTTGCCATTAGCCCAAAATAAGAGGAAACTTTGAAGATTTTTGGAGACTTCACTACGTTTTCAAGCACTTTCTTTAATTCAGTATATGCTTTTTCTACCTCTGCATTGGGATATTGGTCAATTTTATTAACGACAAAGAAAATATGCTTATCCGAGTTATCCATAGTCGTTTTTTTCGCATTTTCTACATATTCGCGAATAACTTTCATGAAATTCACTTCACCAATTGTTGTTGGATCCATAAGGAAAATAACAGCATTTACTGATTTTAAAATATTTAATGTAATATCACTATGTTTTTCATATTGTGCAAATAATCCTGGAGTATCTACAATTTCAATACCATGTTTGCATAAATCAATTGGCCAATAGATATCAACATGGCTAATCTCATCTTCTACTTCAAACTTGTCATTGTCACGATTTACAGCTGTATAACGCCTTATTTCTTCTTTAAACTCAAACAAATCTTCTATATTCTTAATAACTTTTTGTGACCCATCATTATAATTAATTTCAGCACGTGGACTTTCTGCGTATTTAACTGTTGTAATGGCAGCTGTTTCTACTAAAATACTTGTTGAAAGTAAATCAAAACCTAAAAGACTGTTGATAAAAGTGGATTTACCTGTACTAAATGGTGCGATTACTGCAATTTTGAATAGGCTTGTATTTAATGATTTCACAAAAACTTCTTTATTTTCCAAAATTAAAGCTTCTTCTAAAAATCGTGCTTCTTGTAAAATATTTTTAATACTTTCATTCATCTCTTCAAAACTCTTTCTTGTTAATTGGATCATACTAACTTCGCCTTAACTTCATTTATTAGTTGGGTAAAACCTGAAATATTTTCTAATTCAGCGCCCCAATTTTGAATTTTGTTTTTAGGCTTAGGGTAACCCTTAGAATCTAAAAAGACTAAATCTACCATTTGAGCTAGCTTATCTTTAGGTAATTTTTTTAATGTATATACTTCTTCATCGAAATATTGTATTTGAGGATTCGTCTTAGATTTTCCAAACAAAAATTCATTTGATGCTAGTTGCTCATTTATTTCATCCTCTGCTACGTATCGTAAAGAAATTACTTGCTGATCTTGTTTTAACATATTAAATTCATCTAATGTTTTTGTCTCTATTACTTGGATTCTAGCTAGTTGTTGTAACTTATCTGTAATAATATTTGGAACACTATATGTTACGACTGTTGACACTTCATCGTTTTTCCAAAATAATAAATACGGACTTTTCGACCAAATTTGTAGCCTATTTAACACTTGACCTTGGCCATGATAATTTAAGAAATCTTGAAAATCATCTGCATCGCCTACCACTATTTGCTTAATCGTACGATACTCTTCTAATGCAAAATCGTAATACATAAAGCGTTCTTCTTTTTCATTAAACGCTTTAAATACCTTTAATGAAATGACATCAATTTGTGGATTAACTAAATAGTTAGATAACTGATTACTTAAATCTGTAATTACAAGTTCTATATCTGACTTTTTAGATACCGTTTCTTTATTCATTAATATAAAATATATACTTTGATCATGTGCACCTAACTCTAACAATTGCTTAACACGCTCTTTTAGCCATAAACTATTAGCACTTTGTAAGCTTAATAGGAATAAGGAAAAATGTGGAACTGTGCCAACTTTACTTTCTTCATTTAGAGGTTTCCATTCATATTCAAAACTAAATTCACTACCAACAAAATCAATAAAATCATCAGCTATTGCCTTTTGTGCTGCATATAAACTAATTTTCAATTTTTTCACCCTCCGAATATACTTTTGAAATACGATTCCAATTGTGTAATACCACTTTCTTTTTCTAGAAGTTCTACACAATCCTCCGTAAAACTGCGACCACTTATTACCTCTCCATCTTTATTTACTGAAATGAAACGATCTTTTTTTAAAGTGACTAAATCGACTTTATTATTTTTATATAATCTCGCTTTTAATGCGCTATACGCGGATGTTAAAATAATTCCATCATGTTCTACTAATCGACCTAATTCCCCATCAAATTCTTCTATTAACCGCTGACGGTCAGATTCATTTCTGACTAAGTCCATTTTGTTCATCACAAAAATGCATCGCTTATTATATTTTTTTGCCATTCTACAATTTTACGTGTGTATGGCTCAAATCCTAATTGCGTCGGATTTAATAAATAAACAATATGATCAACATCTTTAATAATATTTTCCGTAATTTTGGCTCTTCACCATAACTTGGGGTTGTTTTTCACGTCGAGGCAGGCTTTCCGCGGGCGCGGCTCAAGACTCCTCGTCGTTCGTGCCTCACGACTGCGGAGTCTTGAGGCTCGCGCTTTTCCCGCTAGAGTCCGCCTCTCGTTTCAAGCAACTTTTATACGTCAACCCCAGCTTACGGTGATGAACCGTAATTTTGTCATGATTACTAAATTTACCAAATAATCCTGGTGTATCAACTAAAATTAGATTGTCTAATATCGGATTATTAACAGTTGCATGAATAATATGTCCTTGCTCTTCATTGATAGAGGCTAAGTAACCTAACCTAGTTAAATAATTAGACACATCCGCATATTTTTCTAAAAATAGATGTTTACCATCTTTCATTAGCCAAAACTGTGTATGATGGTTTATAATTGTCACTTTTGCCGTTTTAACTAAAATATCCTCCTCTAAAATCTTTTGTCCTAAAAGGCTATTAATCAATGCTGATTTCCCGTATGTGAATGGACTTACCACACAAACCTTTTTGTTTTTATTAACTTTGAATATTTCCTTATAAAAAAGCGCTTTATATTTATTACTAAGATCTTTTCTCTTATTATTTACAATTTCATATTTACTACTTAAATATTCATCGTATATTCCTAACCATAGCTTAGTACTGCTGTTTGGAAGAAATAAATTTTTGAACGTATTTTTCTCCTCTAAGGTGAAATCAAAAATTGTTATTTCAGTATTGCAACAGTTGGAATCTTTATAACTTTCACTAAACTTCTCAGCTGCAATTACATCTAATTTGAAAGTGGATGGTAGCGCTAAATAATTATTTACCCACTTCTTTACGCCTCCGCTAGGAAGTCAACTTTCAGGAATTATAATTAACTGCAACTCGTTTTCAGCATTTGGATTCTTCAAAGCTAAGTATAATATTTCATTTTTCAAAAATTCATATTTTATTTTCAAATGCCCAATCATTTAAAAAACTAGTTAGCATTTGAATAGATTGTTGTTTTTCAGTCATTCTATTTTCTACACTATTTAGCACGCTCATAGCTACATCTAAAACTCCTTAGCATATATTCACTCTTTTACAATGCCGTTTTTAAATGCTTATATAGCGACAACACACTATATATTTGAGATTCTTATTGATTACTTATAATTAAACCTCTTAAAGTCTATTGTACATTTCCATTTAGACATAATATGACCTTCAAAAACACTTTTAATAAAACATATACACTATCATTATACCATTTTAGACCAATTATCAGTTACAAAGATTATAATAAATTATAATTATATGGTTCATCACCGTAAGCTGGGGTTGACGTATAAAAGTTGCTTGAAACGAGAGGCGGACTCCAGCGA
>NZ_MATO01000014.1 GCF_001700325.1 Caryophanon latum | reverse complement strand
CATGGAATGGAGTCCTCTCTGTAGATGTTCGAGTCAATTGTCCGTTTACACTCAAGCATCATACAAGAGGGCTTTTTTATTTTCAAGTCCACGAAAAGTTTTCTAACAGGAATGCTCCTTTCTTTATTCATTAGACTAGCCGAGCAAGAAACGATTCAATTATAAAATATTTGGAAATAAACAGGTTTTTTAGAGGGAATATGGAGAATTGAATCGAATAGGTACTGTATGTAAGCTATAAAGGGGAGAGAAGATGGAGAAGCTAAATCTGAAGTTACAACATTGTTATGGAATTGATCATTTAGAGCATACATTTGATTTCACAAAAGAAAAGTCTGTACAAATAATTTATGCTCCAAATGGTATTATGAAAACGTCCTTGGCTAAAACATTTGATGATTATAGTAAAGGGAAAGAGTCGTCGGATCAATTATCGCCACATTTAACAACAGTAAGAGATATTTTTGATGAGCAAGGTGAAAAGATTTCTGAAGAATCAATTTTCGTTATCAAATCGTATGAAAAATCATTTAAACCAACTATGGTATCTACACTTTTAGTTAATGAAGAATTGAAAAGTAAATATGAATCGGTGAACGAGAAAATTGAAGCTGAAACCAAAAAATTAATTTCAAATATAAATAAAATCGCGGGCTTAAGAAATGATACTGTTGTTAAATTTTGTGAATCGTTCGATGGTGACAGTTTCATAGAGGTTCTGTTCAGCATTTCGGAACATTTAAAAGAAAAGTCAAATGAAATTTACAGTGATATTAAGTATAATAAAATCTTCGATCCTAAAGTAGTAGACTTAGTTAAAACGAAAGATTTTCAAGATTGCATAATAGATTACATTACAAAGTATGATGATTTAGTAAATAATTCTAAATTATTTAAAAAAGAATTTAATCATTATAATGCGTTAACTATTCAAAAACAGTTAAAAGAGAATGGGTATTTTAAAGCAAATCATAGCGTAGTATTAAATTTGAGTGGTGAAGAACAGCATTTTCAAGATGAGGCTAGTTTGTTAGATGCAATTCAGCGAGAACAGGAAGAAATTTTGGGGGACGCCGCTTTAAAAGAAATTTTTGATAAAATTGACCAGAAGCTTACTACTTCAACATTGAGAGAGTTTCGAAATCTGTTACTAGAGAAGCGATTTTTAGTAACAGAATTACGTGATTTAGAGGCATTGAAAAGAAAGATGTGGCTATCGTACATTTTAAAAAATATTGAGCAATATAATTTGGTAATAGAAGAATACGAAGCGGGACAAGATATATTAAACGAGGTGTTGTTACAGGCTAAACAAGAACGAACTGAGTGGGAAAAAGTGATTGAAATTTTTAACAGCAGGTTTTATGTTCCATACAAATTAGAAATTGAAAATAAAGCAGATGCGATTGTTAAAGATAAGGACCCTAATATACATTATTTTTTTAATAATGTGACGCATCATGTTGAGAAGGAAGTGTTATTGCAAGTATTAAGCCAAGGTGAGAAACGCACATTTTATTTATTAAATATAATCTTTGAAATAGAGTCCAGAAGAAATAAAGGATTAAAAACTGTTTTAGTGGTAGATGATATTGCAGATTCATTTGATTATAAAAATAAATATGCAATTGTAGAGTACTTAAAAGATATTGCTAGTTACGAAAATTTTTATCTCATTGTGTTAACGCATAATTTCGATTTTATGAGGACGGTTCAAGACAGGATAAGCACTAGTGAATCAAAATATCATGCGACATTTATTGCGATGAAAGAAACTGACTCTATCATTTTAGAGAATGTGCCATACAAGTACATTTGTAATCCGTTAAAGAATTGGAAGCGAGATTTATCCGATGAAACAAAGTTAATTGCTTCAATAACATTTGCAAGGAACTTGGCAGAATATATAGGGGATACAGCTAATTTTAAGAAACTGACTTCATTATTACATTTGAAAGATGATACAAAGCATTTAAGAGTACGAGATATTGAAAACATTTATAAAGAAATATTTAAAGAGATAGATACAAGCAAGTTAACTAATAAAGAAGAAACAGTATATGATATTATAATACGATCTGCAGATATGATAGCTACACAGCATAGTCAAAAAGTGAATTTAGAAAATAAGATTGTGCTATCTATTGCAATTAGATTGAAAGCTGAAGAATATATGATTCGAGAAATCAATGACGATGCATTTGTTTCAAATATTAAGGATTGTCAAACAGGAAAATTATTAGGTAAATATAGAGATATTCCAAATAAAAGAAATTCTTCTGTTGATGTTTTGGAACGTGTAAATATAATGACACCCGAAAATATTCATTTGAATTCATTTATGTTTGAGCCAATATTAGATTTATCTAATGATCATTTAATCAAACTGTACAATGATGTAAATGATTTACTTAATCAAGTAGGATGCGTTTAAAGTACATTTTAAGGCATTACTTCATAAATAAGTGTTAAATGATGTAAATAGTAGCTTAATCCAAATATTTTTTATTCTGACGATTCAAAGAGTAGCGAGGACATACGCTGCTCTTTTTTCTTTTGACTGAGCGTATCTCATTTCCGCCAAATATAAAAATCGCCCCGAACGTATTCGAGGCGGTATTTCGTATATACTTCTCTTTGTGAGATCAATCATACTGAGTAGCAGTAGCCATCTCGTTAAAATATCGTCAAGTGGCTGTAATTGCTCGTCGTACTACGCTTTTAAGTACGTATACTGCTTTTTAAAATGTGAGAGTTATTGAAATATGATGTAAAAAGCCACTTCGAACAAGTTCTAGCGACTTCATACGTTACATATGTCGTTGTAATTGTTCGAGCTCGTCGATAGACAGACCCGTTGCTTGTTGAATTGTTTCAAGTTCGACGTGTAATGCAAGGAAGTTTTTCGCTAGCTGAAGTCGTTCCTCGTGGCGACCTTCTTCAATCCCTTTATCCTTCGCATCACTCAATCTCGCCTCGTCATCAATAATCGCCTTCAACCGCATCTCGTAAGCAAACCGTGTCTCCGGCGTTTGACTCAGCTCTTCCCACGTCCCGAACGCGTCAATTAAGTTTTCGTCCTTCATCGCCAACTCCTCCAATTCTTCGTAAATTTCCGTATACACTTTTTCTTTGCGTGCATCGACCATGCCGAGTAGCAACAACCATCTCGCTAAAATATCATCAAGTGGCTGTAATTTTTTATCATGCCACGCCTTCAAAAATTTATTCATCTCGATAAAATGCACTTCTAATACATCATCAATCGGACGTAAACGCTTTAACTCCGCGTCTTCGTACAAATGATACGTCGTGTGATAGTGCGCCAAATCGTTAAACACCGTGAAATTGCAAATGTTAATCGTAATCGTCGGCAAGAGCGTGCGATAACCTTTACCTTTCTCTAATTGTTTCGCAAACAGGCGCGACCAGTAATACAACGTGCGCTTCATCATATCGTCTTGATTCGATAGCTGCATTTCAATGTTAATGTGCTCACCCGACTGCGTTTTTACGAGCAAGTCGAGGCGTGATTGCTTGTCGCCATCATACTGACCACCGAGTTCCTCATTCAAAAACGTTACTTCTTTAATCGTGTCGCGTCCTGTTCGCGCTAAAATGGCATTCAAGAACACAATTGTAATGTGCTTGTTACGCTCGCTGCCGAACAGTTGCTTAAAGGCAAAATCTACTTTCAAATCAATGAGCTTGTGCAGCGGAATGCGTCGCAATGCTTGTTGATTCATCGAAAATCACCTCTATGTTAGTTTTGATTATAGCATACGAGCAAGTCGAGTCGCCGTCGAGGAAGTGGCGCAAAATAAAAATTTGTCTCATATTTTTCATTTTCAGAAAAATGAAAAATAAGTTGCTATTGTCGTGAAAACACCGTACACTGAAACTAATTAAATGATTTTGCAGGGGGACACATGTGTGTTGAGAAGGTTAAAACCTGACCCTTAGAACCTGATCCGTTAACACGGGCGTAGGGAGCAAGCAGTACAGCACCATTGTACATAATGCTCTCCATTTGTTGGAGGGCTTTTCTTTTGCAAATAATTTAGTTGCGGGGGGACGCTTAGCGTTGAGAAGGTTAAAACCTGACCCTTAGAACCTGACAGTTAATACTGGCGTAGGGAGCAATGGAGTGCATACGTATGCATTTTTTTAGGCGTCCCGCTTCGTGTAGGGCGCTTTTTTTAGTGCGAATATTACAGCGCAAATGAGCGACTGCGACGTATGCTTTTAAGTATTCCTCCTTACGCCTCGACAAAAGGAGAATGGATGATGGATTTTTGTGAAAAAGCAAGACAGCAAACCGCATACTTTTGGGAGGCAAGCTTTACCCACCCGTTCGTCACGGGTATTGCAGATGGCACGTTGCCACTGGAGAAATTCACGTATTACATGCTGCAAGATGCGTATTACTTAAAGCATTACAGTAAATTACTGGCGATGCTTGCGGCGAAGGCAACAGAGGAAGCAGACGTGGCGTACTTTTTGGAGTCGGCACATTTTATTCGCGAGGCAGAGCTTGAGCTGCACCGCACGACGTTTCGTGAGCTTGGCGTGACGACAGAAATGATGGCAAACTTTGAGCCAGCACCTGCTGCATACAATTACGTCAGCCATATGTATCAAGCGTTTTTCACAGGCACAATCGCGGAGGCGTATGCGGCAATTTTACCGTGTCCGTGGCTCTATCAAGAAATCGGCGTGCGACTGCGCGGTGCTACGCCAAACGTAAAGCTATACGATGAATGGTTGCAGCTGTACGGCTCTGAGGATATGGAGCGAAAAATCGGTGAACAAAAGGCGATGATGAACCGCTTCGCTGCGATGCCTGGAAACGACGAGCGCACGCTGCTGGAACATTTTAAGCGCAGCTGCTATTACGAATGGCAGTTCTGGGAAATGAGTTGGACGGCGCAAACGTGGGAAAGCGAGGTGTATATGAAATGACGCTAGCACATATTGCGGCGAAACAGCCACTTGTACATTGTATGACGAATACGGTCGTAACGAATTTCACAGCGAACGGCTTGTTGGCGATCGGTGCATCACCGATTATGGCAGATGCGATGGAGGAAGCGGCGCATATTACGTCGATTGCCGATGCACTGCTCATTAACATCGGCACGATTCAAGCACATACCGTTGAAGCGATGCATGCGGCGATGAAATCCGCAAAGGCACATCATAAGCCAGTTGTGCTTGACCCAGTCGGTGCAGGGGCAAGTCGCTACCGAATCGAGACGGTACGCGCATTATTAACGCACGGTGTTACGCTCATTCGCGGCAATGCGGGGGAGCTTGCGGCCATTGCGGGTGTCACATGGTCGGCAAAAGGCGTTGACGGTGGTGATGGAGAAGCGGACGTTGCGCACATTGCGAAAACGGTTGCAAAGGCGCATCGTTGCATCGTCGTTATTACGGGTGAGGAAGATGTCGTAACGGACGGTGAGACAGTCATTCATGTAGCAGGTGGCAACGCACAAGTAACACGCATTACAGGAAGCGGCTGCTTGCTTAGTGCAATCGTTGCGGCGTTACTCGCAAGCTGTGATGGTACGCTCGAGCAAATTGCGGCACTGCTTGCACAATATAAGGAAGCAGCAGTGAATGCGAACGGATTTGCTGGCACGTACGCGGTAACATTTTTAGATGCATTACAACAACTTTCGGAGGTGGACGTATGATTGCATGTACAATTGCAGGATCAGATAGTGGGGGCGGCGCAGGCATTCAAGCAGATGTGAAAACGTTTCAGGAGCTTGGTGTGTTCGGCACGACGGCGATTACGGCACTGACAGCACAAAATACGCTCGGGGTGCACGACATTCACGCAGTAGCACCAGCGTTCGTCGTAGCACAGCTCGATGCGATTTTAGCAGACTTTGACGTGAAGGCAGTGAAGACGGGCATGCTGTTTAGTAGCGATATTATTGAAGCGGTAGCAAGTCGCTTAAAGGTTGAACATTTACCGCTCATTATCGATCCGGTCATGATTGCAAAAGGTGGACAAAGCTTGTTGCAGCAGCAAGCAATCGATGCATTAAAGACGTATTTATTGCCGCTTGCGACCGTATGCACGCCGAACATTCCAGAAGCGGAGGCGTTAACGGGCATCGTCATTGATAGCGAGGAAACGATGCAGCAAGCCGCGTCGCATTTACTTGCATGTGGTGTGCAGTACGTCGTTATTAAAGGTGGACATGCAGCAGGAAATACAGCGCGTGATGCTATTTTTACGCAGCATGATGCACCGTTTTACGTCGAAACGTCGCGTGCGGACACGAAGCATACACACGGTACGGGATGCACGTTTTCAGCGGCGGTAACAGCATGTATCGCAAAAAACTTGTCGGTGCGTGATGCCATTATTGAAGCGAAGCGTTTTGTTGATGCGGCAATTAAGCATCCACTCGGTATCGGGCAAGGGTTCGGTCCGACGAATCATTTTGCATACAATCAAAAGCTAGCGAAGGAGAATGTATATGTGCTGTAATGTGAAAACGTATTTTATTATGGGCTCGGTAAACTGTGTGCGCGATCCGCTTGTCGTGCTAGAAGAGGCACTCGCAGCAGGCATTACGATGTTTCAGCTGCGTGAAAAAGGAGACGGTGCAAAAACGGGCGAGCAGTATGTCGCATTTGCGAAGGCGTGCCAGCATCTTTGTGCGCGCTATGCCGTACCGTTTATCGTCAATGATGATGTGGCGCTTGCAGTCGCGCTCGATGCGGACGGCGTGCATGTCGGGCAGGACGATGCGTCAATTCAAGCATATCGTCGTGCACATCCACAAAAAATCGTCGGTGTGTCGGTGCACAATGTAGCGGAGTTTGAACGGGCAATTGATGACGGGGCAAATTACGTCGGCATCGGTCCGATTTTTGAAACGACGTCAAAGCTTGATGCGAAGCCGCCAAGCATTGCATTTTTGCGCGAGGCTAGACGTGCGTATCCGAATTTTCCAATCGTTGCAATCGGAGGAATTACAACTGAGAATTGTAGCGTAGTACGAGCAGCAGGAGCGGACGGTGTGGCGGTCATTCGAGATATTGCGATGAATGAAAATGTCGCGCAAACGGTCGAGAAGTTTAATATGTCGTCAATTGGGTAAAGTCGCGGGACTAGCAGTAGTCAATTCGATTTACATAAAGGAGCGAATGATTTATTACATCATCTTCGTATACAATTGACGGTGGCTTATATAATGTATAATTAATAAACCCGAGTGTTCACGTTCATTACGTGAGGCACTCGGGTTTTTTTAGACGCTGAATCGGTCAGCGAGTAGTTGTTGATCAGCTGCGCGTGCGTTTAAGTCATCTGAAATGCTCGTTAGCTGTGTAATGACGGTTGAAATGTCTTGTACGGAGCCGTTTACTTGCTCTAGTTGCTGCGACTCGATGTTGATAGCGCTTGCGATATCGGAAATCGATGCCGATACTTCTTGAGCGGATGCCGACAGTTGCTCTGTTACTGCTGAAACGTCACGAATTTCGTCTTGCATATGGTTAACAGAAGCAGCGATTTTTTGGAACGCGACGTCGACTGTTTCGATGGACTCGACACCTTCTGCTACGACGGCATTATTGTGTAAAATGGATTTTTCCACGCTTTGTGTCGAATATTGAATTTGATCAATTAAACCGCGAATTTGCTCCGCTGATGCCTTTGATTGCTCCGCTAAGTTTCGCACTTCGTCTGCTACGACGGCGAATCCTTTTCCTGCTTCACCAGCACGTGCTGCTTCAATCGCGGCATTTAATGCGAGTAAGTTCGTTTGATCAGTAATATCGGTAATAACTTGAACGATTGCTGTAATCTCACTAGATTGTGTTGCAAGCGTGCGCACTTGTTCTGTCGTCTGCTGTGTGTTGTCTGAAATTTCATGCATTTTTTTCGATACGTCCGCAATTGTTTTTTGACCATCCTCTGAAATCATTACGGATTGCTGTGCGGCCTCTTGTAGTAGCTGTGTTGCCTCGGCAATGCGCTGTACGCCGGCTGCTGTTTCGTCCATCGCAATGGCACAGTCATTTGCCGTGAGCGTATTTTGCTGCGCTAAATGAAGGACGTCGCGCACATTTGTTGTAATGCCTACGCTTTTTTCTTCAGTCGTTTCAATTGAGCTACGCATATGACGCGTTGTCACTTGTACGTTGCTCGTGCCTTGCTGAAGTGTGAAAATGACGTCTGTTAGCGATTGTTTCATTTGATTAAATGAGTGAGCGAGTTCAGCAATTTCATCGTTTGTGCGAAGCGTAATGTCGCTGCCACCTAAATTGCCTGCTGCGACTTCTTGAACGGCGCTATGTAATTTTAGAAGCGGTAGCGTAATGACTTGACGTAAATAATAAAGTGTTGCGCCAATGCAACCAATTAATACGACAATTAGTGCAATACCTATTAAAATCGTGCGGTCTGTTTCGTTTGAGCTTTCACCACTCGTTGAAGCGAAAACATTGACGATATTATCTTCTAATGCTTTCGTATGCTCTAGTAAATGGGCTTCTGCTTGGAGACCTTTTGTATTGACTAGCTCGGTTGCATCTTTAATGTTGCGACGTGTTGCAAGCTGCATCGTTTCATCTAAAATTACAATGTATTCATCATATGCTTGCTGTAAATTATGTAGTAGCTGCTTGCTTTCGTCTTTCGTTGCGACTGCTTTCGTTTCCTCCATTAACGTGTTGATCGTTGCTTTAAAATTTTCGTACTTCACTTTGCCATCTGCTACACCTAGAATATAGCTTTGTACAGCGCTTCGACCATCCGTTGCCGCTGTCGAAATATCGCCTGCATTGCGTAAAATTGGCACTAAACTATCGATTCGGCTGCTATACGCTTCATCTGTCTTCTGTAGTTGAAAAATAAAATTAATGCTAATAATAAGCGTTACCGTTAAGATAAAGCTAAGGACGACTAGTATTTTTTTATTAATCGACATACGTAAACCCCCCTATTTTAAATATTTGCAAAAAAGAAGTAGAATTCTCTTTCTGTTTTATTTTACACGATTTATAGCTTTTATACTGTTTTATTTTTAAAGTTACGTGAAAAAATTGTTGTGACGTACATAATGAAAAAGACCCACTTCACTTAAAATAGGAAGTGGGCTATTTTGTATATTATTCGCCGTACAATAGCTCATATTCTTTTTGAAGCATTTTGTATACGTAAGCATCCTTTTTTTCATAATGCTTAATAAACTGTAACATGATCGTATGATGTTTGACGTTATATTGCTCACGATAAAGCGTTGCCCATGCGTAATCTTTGTCGCTAAATAACGAGCCGCGCTTTGAAATACCACACATTAAATCCATTGCCTCATCTGTGCTAACGTCCTCATCCGTTAAGTTTTGAAACGCATGCATATCGACTTTTACCTTCTCTAAAAATTCCAGCATATAGCCTTCATTTTTATTAACGACACGAATTGGCAAATGGAATTCCTTTAATGTTTTATTCAGTAAGTATACGGAGTTATAAATATTGTTCATACCTTTATTTGGCCATAAATCCTCAGACAGCCGCCATTTATTGACGATGCACTGGTGATGCGTCAACAAATATGCAAACAGTTCCTCGACTTTGCGCGTCGGCCATTTAATCGCCTGCTCTTGCGACGCGAACACGGTGAATGTACCGAAGCAATGGATGAAAGGTTCCTTTTTATTTCTTATGTCGTTTACTTCGTTATACATTTGCTGCATTTTATGTTTTTTTAATAGTTTTGGCGTAATGGCCTCGATGTTTTCAGGCATGATAGGTTTAAGCAAATAATCGCTTGCCTCTAGTTTTAGTGCATCAAGTGCGTAATGTGTATAAGCAGTAGTGAATACGAGCTGACAGTTGTCTGATTGAATATGTGTCGCAAGTTCAATACCGTTCATTTTAGGCATTGCAATATCTAAAAATAAAATATCTGGCGCAAGCGTTGGAAATTCCTTTAGCGCTTCCTCAGGGTTTGAAAATGCCCCAACGACTTCGTATGCTGGATGAGCGTTTAAAAAATAAACGAGCATGTGTAATAAATTTTCTTCATCCTCTACTACAACGGTTTTAAGCATGTATTCCTCATCTCTCTTTCTATAACAACTGCTCATATGTCGTTACTATATTACCATATCAGATCTGTTGATACGCCACTTTTATACAGCTGAATTGGTTGTTTTCGGCAGCAAAGTAGTGTAGTGGCATTGAGCGTGCGACGATACTGCTAAAGGAACAGCTGAAATTCTTTTGGCGACGAGTAACCACAGCAGCATGTGCCTCAAAATTTTGTAAGCCGCGAACTGCCAGATGAATGGCGTATTCAAAGAATTATAAAATTGGAATACGTAGTTCGACGCGTGTACCAATACTAGGTGTGGAATCGATCGCCACATTGCTATTTGGCATGAGTTGCAAACGCTTCTTCACGTTCATGACACCGATACCTTGATTTTCGTATGTGCCGCGCTGAATATTTTTAAGTACGTGCGGCTCCATACCGATGCCGGTGTCCTCAACAATGACGAGCAGTATGTTGTCTTGTTTCGTAATTGTAACCGTAACGCTTCCTTCATCAACTTGATTAAATAAACCATGGCGAATCGCATTTTCGACAAATGGTTGAATGACGAGCGGTGGAATAAACAACGACATGAGCGCATCATCGACATAAGAACTGTACGTAATTTTATTCGGAAATCGCGCCTGCTCGATTTCGACATATGCATCAATTAACGACAGCTCCTTTTGCAATGTAATCGCGTCGTTACTATTGTTATTTTCGAAAATAAAGCGTAAGTACGTGCTAAATTTGCCGAGTAAATGAGCGGCCTTCATGTTGTCGATGTAGCAAAGTGCCATAATATTACTTAGTGCGTTATAAATGAAATGTGGTTTAATTTGTGCATTGAAAAATGAGATTTTGGATTGCATTACTTCTTTTTTCGATAAATGAAGCTCCTGTGCTAAGTTGCGATGATGTAGCAAGGCGTATAAGAAAATATTGAAAATAAACATGAGCATCCATAAAATCGTTTGAACGTTTGTACCAAAAATTGTGTAATAGAGTCGCAAGCTTAAATATGTGCATAAATAAAGTAATGCTTGTATTAAAACGACATGCTCTAACGATAGCTCCTTGCGTTTATAAAAGGAGTAGCATAACAGGCATGTGAAGAAAAAAAGTGTCGTAATTAATAGCAGCCATAGTGATAGCTCAAGCTTATTATAAATATGTGTTTGCACGAAAAAGAGCGAGCAGATGGCGACTGCAACTAGTATGATGAGTAAAGAAAATGCCTTTTTTCGCAGCGGTCGATCGTACAACGTCGTAATTAAAACGTATAGTGGGATGATAGTTAATAAGCCGGCGACCGTTTTTAGCTGAAGCGGCAAATTACTGTCAATAAATGGCCACATATCGAGTAAGCCGTCGCTTGAGACGAAAAATGAACAGCTAATAAAAATAAAATATAAACTAATTTGCAGCTGGAACACGAAACGTTTTTGCGCATAAATGCCAAACGAGTACAAACTCACGAAAAGAAAGCTACAAAGAATCATGAGCGTCATAGCAAATTGTTTAAAGATGAATCGCTGCATCGTATCGAGCGGTGCAATCGTCGGAGCTTGCAAAAAGCCGATGCGTCCGTTTACAGGTGTAACGAGAAGTTCGATTGTCGTCACTTTTTTGGGCGCATAAAAGTTAATTGTTTTACCGAAGTTAAATTGCTTTGAAGCATCGAATCGTTGTCCGTCGATAAACATCGTAAACGGTTCATGTTTGTGCGTTGATGAAGTTAACTTTTCTGTTAATATTGGTGCTTTTTCGTCCTTTTCTGAAAAAATAAAACACTAGTTATGTAGTTAACTTAAACGAATAAGGTTAACTTCAAGTTGATTTATCACACAATCGGAGCACAACAAAAAAACGACGAAATGAACTCGTCGTTGAACGTCATATACCTGCATCGCAAATGTTTTGAGGATTTTATTCGTATCAATGCAGCTAAATGATCTTCTTCGTATTTACTAGCTCTTCTTTACATTCAACTGTCTGACCAGAGTCATCTGGATAATACAACTCTTTTCGAAGACATACATCTTTATGAACTAGCTGTTCCCCTTTGAATCGAAGCCAAATTTCATCATCTGCCATCACACCATGTGTTTTGCGGACAATGCCCCAACGGTTGTACGCTTGCATGCCGAGGCTTTCAAGCAGCTCCTTTGCATTTGCGCGTGTCGGTGGGAAGGTACGCCACTTTAGCCACTTCTCCAGCTCCTCTAGCGTAATATGCCCCTCCATATTCGGTGAGAACTGCTTATTGAAATCCGTAATGTAATTCACTACATACGGCGTGCCACCATTTGCGGGCTTTAAATCAACCGTTGCGATAACGTCGTCCATCCACATCACATCGAACTTCATATAATCAATCATGTATTTCACGTCCTTCTATGAAAGAGTGTTGTTAAAATAGGTGTTTCCGTCAGAAAAAATCCCTTAACGTTGTAAATCCGCATTTTTCTGACGGGACCCCATCCCTTCTTAGGACAACTCGCCTTCATTTTTGCTCATCTAATTGTGTTTAACAAAGCATCTAATTCTTGTATTTTTTCTTTTTGAAACGCTTTTAATAGTTTTCTTACTTTTGATTCAGGCGCAATTTTATGTAGACATATGTAATAACAAAAGTCCTTTAGTGTATCTTGTACCAACTTCCTATTTTCCGTTTCGTCTTCTGAAGCAACCTCAAGTTCATTATCATCAATGACCTCTTGAATATCCCCGTCATTACTACAAATAATGGCGGCACTTATTAAGAGAGCTGCAGCTAGGCAATGAATCTCACCTAAGTCATTGGTGCCTTTTAAACGACGTCCTTGTTCCATTTTTTTCTGGTCGAGCTGGCGAAATGCTTGCTTCATCTGATGAACATATCCTTCATAAATATCATACAAATCATCTGATAAGCAATTTTCATCATCTGGATTAAACAAATGCCATCGACCGTCATCAATATATTGTGTCACTTTATTTCGAGCACTCACGCTCAATAGTTCGTCTAATACCATTTGATGAATATATACTTCTTCATACAGTGCGTCGATCCACTCGAAAATAGAATCGTGTTGATACCAATCTGCCTGTAAAAGAATATTTGTATCGACAAATACTTTCCCCAAGCGCTTATTCATTCGCGATTCCCTCTTGTCGCAGCTGTTCACTCACGCTCGGTGCAAATCCTGCTAACTTATTGCTGGCCGTTAACGGGTCTAATCCCTTCTCCACATGCATTAACACTTGTTTTTCATATGCATGAAATTTTGTGTCATGAAGAGCTAAATCAAGTGGCGAATCAGGCAAAGCATAGTGTTGGCGTAATTGTTGCCACTCTTCTTCTGAATGCGATACGTTAATTGTTTCTCCTACCTCAACTATTCTACGTTCAACCGTTTTATAAGGAGCTGCTGATAAATCAGCAATGGTCAGTACAGCCTGTTCTTCGTTCCACTTTTCGTTGAACCGTTTCCAGAGTGCTTTGACAAGAGGCTTTGGTAATAGTAAACAGGCGGCAAAGCGGTCTGCAGCACGTTCATGATCAAACCGTTCTTGTTGCATTTGACTTGCTTCTGAAAGGTGCCAAAGCTCATGTGCCGCAGTAAAATACCGTGTTCGTAATGGGTGATGTGTATTTAATACGACAAATTTATCGCCTGATTGATGTGTAATCGCTGCACCAAAAAAAGCAGGATCTTCAATATTTTTATACACTAAATGTACTTTCTCACTTAAAATACGTTCAATTTGAGAGCCTACAAACAAATCATAGCCATATACATCATCTAAAAAAGAGGCAGCAAAGGCTTCAGCCGTTTTTTCAGCTTGTTCGCGTCTATTCATTTAATCCACCTGCTTCATCGTCACATAATCTTCAATCGCAAAAAGGACGGCTTCAAACGCTCGTTTCGACTGGCGATTCGTCAGTTCCCCTCTAAAAACAACTTCCAAAGGCTCGTTTGTTTCATTCCCTTTGACGAGATCCTTTACTTCAGTACCTAATGCTTTTGCAATAGCAATTAAACGCTCAGGCTTCATAACACGTTCCCCTGATAGCATATGACCGATTAACGATTTACTAATCCCTGTATCATTACTTAAATCTTGATAGGATTTTCCTTGTTCCTGTAATAAAACTTTAATGCGGTTTAACACATATTCATTGGATTTCATACAATCCCTCCATTGTCTACATTTATCCTATTTTACTTGTAGACGTCTACAATATACTCTTATTATATGATGATGCATACAGATTTACAACGTTAGAGCGCTATCACCGAAATGCGGTAGTAAGCGACGATGTATGCACGATTATATGCAGCCTTCGACAAATGTTGAATTTTGTCGAAGGTTGCTGTACCAGTGTTTGGTGGACGTTGCATAAAAAGCTGTATAACGGATGAACACAAAGAAACCCACGAAACGTTGCTGTATCAACGATTTGTGGGTTTTGTCGAGGTTCCCAAACTTTGATTTGGGAACGTTATTTAATTATGAGGTGTATAAGCCATTCAAAAAATGTTTTTATAAAAATTGAATCCACTTATGCCCGGGTTCGTGCAGTTCAAGTGCAGACCGTAGCCATTGTTTTTTTTCATTATCGAGATAGTCTTTTATAGTGTAAAAATCTTGATGGTCTTTTTCTCTTGTATTCCTCGCCTTATATAAAAGTACAATTTCTGGGTTTAGGTAAGGGATGCCTGTATCAGAATAACTCCATACTAAATCAAGTGGCGAGGAAATTCTTAAATCCCTTCTAAATATCCAATTATTATCTTTCGTTTCATTTAGTAGAATTTCTATATTATCTCCATTCAGTTTATTAGTAGCGTGTATTTCGTGAGTAGGTAACTCTAAAAACTCATCTCCCCAATTATGGAACTCACCTTTTACCACTTTTTTAAAATCCCATTCTTTTAAATATTCTTTTAAATTTAGTTGGTCTTTTCGGAATAAAGCAATCTCTAAGTCTTTGTGTTCTCTTGTTTCTTTTCCTAAAAAAAGGTCAATTGCCCATCCACCAGCAATGAACCAAGTTTTATTAAAACTATTCATTAGTGAAATAATACTTTGGCATTGTTCAAATAACATTAAAATTCCCCCTGAAAAATTCATCTTTCCATCATACCATTTCCACTTTAAATTCCAATTCCTTATTAAGGTTCCCAAAGCGCTGTTTGGGAAACAAAAAGCAGTTGAGACAATGAGTGTCTAACTGCTTAATCTGAGGTTCCAAATGTCAAAAGCAAAATACAGATGTTGGACAAGCGTATATTTGTAACGCTACTCTTTGTTACTACTTATTAGAGAAAAAACTTCAGGTATGATTTCACCTATAACAAAAAATCTATTAGATACTTCATACTCATCTTCAAGTAAAACTTCTTGCATACTTACTAGATCCATATTTGTAGAGTAATTTATATTTAGAGTTTTTTTAATGTCATATTCAGGATTAACAACTTCCCAACGTTGCCATAATGAATCTCTAATATAAAAATCTTGATAACTTTCTATATTTTTATGAATAATAATCTGAGTATTTCTAATTTCTTCAGGTCTAATTAATAATGTAATTAATACGTCAGAATAACCCGGAAGTTTATTTTGAATTAAATAAAGTGTACTATCAATCATCTCTTGTAAGATTTGAGAACGCACCTTATTTGAATAATTTAATAGATCACTAGAAGCAGGCACATAAAAATTGAAATAAGAGTCATTATAAAATTCAGTTGGGAAATTCTTGGTTTTTTTTTTGATTTCTAAAAGCACATTACGAACTTTTCTTTTTAAGCCTCGTTGCTTTTTCATACAGTTTGACACCACTTTCTAAATACGTAATAATACCACTTATTTCTTACAGCTTAATAGTACGACCATTTACAGGTCCTTTATACATTGTCCCATCAAATGGATCCATACTAAAGAGTTAATGAGTAAGCGATTTTTTTATTTAATATCCATCGTTTTGTAAGGTGAAAAACTAATAGTGTCGAGAAGACAAATACTAATAAGGTAGTTACAAGAATAATAACGCTAACAACATTTAAATTCCATTCGGTCAGCCTACTAATACGATATATGTTGGCTATAAGTTCAATTGGAATAAATAGTGATAAAGCATATAAGATACTAATAAAATTGATTTTTATAATTTGATTCACATAATTTCTCCTTTACCAGTTAATGTAGTTGAAAAGACGAAATATTGCCATTTGTAAACTGATTAGGTTGCGCCTAAAACTCACTAATTCCGGCTAAATGGAGGTTATAAAATAGTTTCAGACCAAACCTAATAAAAATTAAAAAATTATCAGGTCTGTTGATTAGCCATTTTTATAAAGCTGAATCTGTTGTTTTCAGTAGCAAAACTGACATGAATGCAGCATTGTAGTGGCATGGGAGCGTGCGGCGAGACTCCTTGGGGAAAAGCTCGTGCCTCAAGACCCCGTAAGCCGCGACGTAGGAGCGGTGCGGAGGCATGAGGAAGGTGATGAGCGCCACATCCATGTGGCATCACCTTCATGACCAACATCGTGTTCGCCGCCGAGCCCCAGGAATTTATCTGTCTCGAGTAATCGCAGAGACAAAGCGAGCCGCCATACGCGAAATGCCAGTTGAATGGCTAATCAACACGCTTGATTTAGATATAGATAAATATATTTTTATAATAGCATGATATACATTGATGGAATGAAATTTATTTTTATCAATAAATAAAATGTTTATTTTTAATTTAATTTTCTTTTAAAATCAATAATATATGTATTTTGTTTTGCGAACGCATATAATGGGAGTATGACTAGAAAGGATGGATTTATGGTGAAATCATTATATGAATTGATTGGAGAACGAATTCAATCGTATTTGAATCAATACAATGTATCTCAAAAAGAATTTGCTGAGCAGATTAACGTATCCCCCCAAGTAATGAATAAAATTATTCAAGGGAAGAAAGCAATTAATGCTATGGAAATTCAACAAATTGCGAAAGCATTATCGATTTCAACGGATCAGCTTGTTGGCGAAGTTCAACCAGCTGCGCCAATTACAGACCCTGTACTTTACATGATGGGGAAAACTGAAAATGAGCAGACGAAAGAAAAGCTACGTTTCTTAGACCACATTATGGAGCAAATGCTTCGTATTAAAGAAATTGCGAAGTAAGGAGATTGGACGATGAATGAATTAACCGCAGAAGATATTAAACTTCTCGATCAACGGGTGAATGAACAGCTAGGTCGCTTACAATTAACGAATCAAATTGTCCGAGAACAAATTTTTCGTATTTTACAAAACGAAACAACTTTTATGCACTATCCGATTGAAGACGATGAGCTATGTGCATTTGTTTGTCAGAAAAAGGGGCAATTGTTTTCTTATATCAATAGCTATATACCACACGATAAACAAATCTTTGCGGCAGCTCATGAACTGTATCATATTTGGTATGAAAAGCAACGACTTAACGAAATTGAAATGTTGTTGAATCGAACACTTGAAGAAGAGCCAGTTGAACGAAGTGAGAAGATGGCAAATCGTTTCGCTGCTATGTTTCTTGTTCCAGAGCTAGTTCTGCGCCAGCAATTGAATGCTCTGCAAATTCGCCGAGAAACGATTGCGTTAAAGGATATAGTTAAGTTAATTCCTATTTTCCAAGTGCCTTATAAAACACTCGTGTTGCGTTTATTTGAAATCGGTTTTATTTCTGAAAAACAATGTCAGCAATTTTTAATCGTTCCAGATCGAGATCCTTCGCAAGGTGTCGTGTATCAAATGAAGGTTTCGCAATTGCCGCTAGATTCACAGCAACGCTCAAACGTCATTATGCTCGATGGTTATATTGAACATGTACTGAGAGCGTATGATGACGAAAAAATCTCTTATGCCGAGTTAAGAGAATATTTAGCACTAGCCAATCAAACACCAGGTGATTTCGGCTATCCTGAAATGACAGCAGATGACATGTCGATGCTATTAGAGGACTGCGATGATTAAATGGGAGAAAGCATTATTAGATTCGGACTTTTCTTTTAAACTCGGACAATGGACAAGTGTGAATGTAATTGAAGATTATGTAGGCGCATTAGTCGGAAAAATTTATATACATCGACATATATACGAGCAAGAGATTTTAACGCCTCGCAGTGTGAAAGAGCAAATCGATCGGTTGATTGCGAAAGGAAAAGCAGAAGTCGTTGATTTAAGTACACTTCCTTCACCGCTTGAAAAATCACCTCGATAAATTGCCCGATAAATGGTAGTAAAACTAATCGTAAAAGCGGCTTTCTCGAACTGAATGCGATTGGCGATCTGTTCTCGTGACCACTCTCATGTAAAAACAATTTTTTAACAAGCGCTTTTAATTCAGCGTTGTCTAACAGGCGTTTGCGACTACAGTTTGTTTTTCTTTTCGTATAGTTATGTTGAGCAGTTGAAGGCGAATCGTTTCGTTTATCTTGATTTCTCGCGAGTTCTCGGCTAATTGTAGAAGGACTTCTTTTTACTTTTTTCGCAATCGCTCGAATCGAATGCCCTTGAGCAGAAAGAAGAAATATCTGTTCGCGTTCGTTTATGGTAAGATGTGTATAGAGGCTCATTGCGTTCATTCCTTTCAATAGTTGTCGTCGTAAACACTATTTTACTAGGTTTGAATCGATGCGTCTCTTTTGGTGTTGCACTTAAAGTGTAAATTCAAGTTATAAAACCTAATTCAGCATTAGAACTTTTAGAAAGAACTCTGTTCCTTTGAAAGATTAGAAAGAAAAGCAGCTGCGCGATTTATGCGTAGCTGCTTAAACATTGATTGGTTTAGTAGTGATCTTTCACAGAATAAATATAAATCGTATTGTTCTCTACACGATAAATTAATCGATGTTCATCTGTGATTCGACGCGACCATTTGCCCGACAACTCATACTTTAACGGTTCAGGCTTGCCAATTCCTTCGAATGGATTACAGTCAATGTCTTTAATTAAGCGATTAATTTTTTTGATTGTACTTTTATCTCCTTGATCATGCCAATACATATAATCTGACCAAGCATCATCTGACCAGGTTTTAATCATCTTCGACCTCGATTAATTCACGTACTGTCCCTTGTCCAGACTGAAATTGTTCATCGCCGCGACGAATTTTGTCCATTACATAGTTATTCGATAATGTGCGTAACGTTTCTTGCATGGCATCATAGTCACGTTTTGACATCACAACCACCGTATCTTCTACATTTTTCGTTGTCACAATGAATGTATCCGAGTCTTCGTTGATTTGTCGCATATAGCCACGTAAATTTTGGCGGAAATTAGAATACGCAATAGCTTCCATCGAAAGCACCTCCTAGTTGTACGATATATTGTACAAATAATTATAATTCATTTTGATGTATTTGACAAACGTCACGTTGACGGATATTGGGCATTCGTGTAGGTGTTTCGGTATACGTCTGGGAAGGTGCATTTTCACACCGATTCTCCTATTGTTGTCGAAATTCTGGAAAATATTTGTCAGATGCGCGTGAGAACGCTAGTATGGAAAGTAATATTTCCCTTTTATATTTGGCATATCCAACATAAAGTATTCAGCCTTTACTACTTCGCCACGACTCCCTCGATGACCTTTTAATGAAGCCTTTTCTTCCGTATGTATATAAAAGTATAAAGAAATATAATTTTTTATAACAAAGTATAAGCATGTATAAGAAAATCACTCCTTTTCATTCAACGCAAAAAAACCTGTTTCACGTTAGCAGCACGCGAAACAGGACGAATATGTAACACTCAAAAAAATATTTTCTTGCAAAAAGTTCCCTCAACATCTAGTATTAATTTTAACAAATCAAAACGAACGTGAAAAAAAACCTTCAGCGTGAATAGTTTCGGATTGCCGTCCTTGACTATTCGCCATATCGTACCAAACCTACGATGCAGCTTACTGAAGGTGTTTTCCCATACAAGCTTAACGAGTAAACTTGTACAGACACATCATAACAAGTTTTATTCAATCGTTCAAGCTTTTTGGAAAACACTTTCTGTAAATATGTCATTCAAGACGTCTGCATCGCATTAAATTACGATGTAGGCGTTTTTGCGTTCCCGAAAAGGAGCAATTGACAATGACAAATGAACTGACAATGAACAAAGGCTTTATTATGGTAAACAAAACATTAGCAAAATTAGTCGGGCTAATCCCAACAACAATTTACGGCGAATTACTGAGCACATTCAACTATTGGGCAGGACGCAATAAGTTAACGATGATCGGTGGCAAAGCGTGGTTCTTCTGTACAATCGAAGACTTAGAAGACAAAACAACAATCAAAAAAGGGGCTCAAGCTCAAGCGATTAAATTGTTAGAACAAGAAGGCTTCATCGAAACGAAACGTTACGGCTTACCAGCAAAGCGCTATTTCCACATTACGAATAAATTCGATGAACTGTTTGTTTCGGACGCCGAGCCTGTTGAAAACACAGATGTACATAGCGACGAAGCTTGTTCTAATCAGATTGCCACAATCGAGCAATCTACTATGCCGACATCTGAACAACAACATGTCTCCATTTCAGACACTAATAATAAACAAACTAATAATAAAAAAAATACATTATCAAATGAATTAGCAATTGCCAATTATCAAGGGACGGCTCAAAATATGTCTCCATCTATTCCTAAAAACATACAACAACCAGTCATTGACGTTGACGACATCGCTCAACAAGTCGAACAGCAACGTAAAGCGAATGAACCGATCACAAATGAACACGAAGCAATTCGTTTACTGACAAACACCGCAAACGAATACTACAACGAATTCAAAATCGGACGCTGGAACAAAAAGCAATGGACAACGTTAATTTCTAAATTTGTCTCAGAAACAATTATGCACAAACGTTACCTAAACGTTACGTATGGCAAACTAAAAGGCTATGTATTTGCGGCGCTCAACAATATGGCAAAACACCATGACTACAAGTACAGCGAAGAGTTCAAACAGTATAAAGAAACGATGAAAGAAATGTACAGAGATTTTGAAGGCGTATCATTAGCACCAGGGGAGTACAATTGGTTAGAAGACCGTAGCTAAAGCGATCATATAGTTGCTGTTCTTCCGTGCGCAAAAAAATGCAACGACATTCGTAATAAAGTAATCGTCATTCTCGTTTTGACACCTATTTTGTAAATAAACGTTTATCCGTTTACACGATGATGTTACTATTAATATATAGTTAATTTTTAACATTAAAGTGGGGGGAATGGTAAATGAACGTAGGAACGAAACTGAAGATGGCTTTTTACTCCATCATTATCGTAATGGGCATTACAGCGACACTTAACTTTTTCAATTTAGAAAATATCGAACAGCAACAACAATATGCATTTGACCACAATGTGGAGCAGCTCATATTAGTCGAAGATTTGCGATACAATATGGCGACACAAGGCTTATTTTTACGCGCCTATTTTTTAGAAAGCTCAGATGAAAATAAAGAAACGTTGCAGCTATATGCAAGCAATGTTGATGAAAGCATTAAGTTATTAAAAGAGCGCTCGGTGCGAGAAGATATGATTGCGTTAACGAAAGAAGCTGAACAATATAATAACGCATTTAATACTTCTTTAGCCGATGCCATTGCAGCTATCGAAGCAGGGAAACGTGAGGAAGCGTTAGCTCATATTAACGGTCCGTTACGCGAGGCAAATACAGGCATTTCCACTGTAGCTGGACAAATGATTGACATTCAACGAGGGGATATCGAAAGCGCAAAAAGTAAAACAGCTTCTGAAATCTCAGCATCTAAAATTATCTCATTCATTTCCATCGTAGTTGGCTTTGCGATCGTAATTTTTTTAATTTTCTACGTAAAACGCACAATCGTTGCGCCGTTAAATGCTGTAACCGAAAAGGCAACCTATATGGCAAATGGTGATTTTTCACATGAAGAACTGACAATACATACAAAAGACGAAATCGGGCAATTAGCGATGACATTTAACCAAATGAAATCGAATTTAACGAGCTTAGTGCGCAACATACAAGGAAATGCGGTGCAACTAAGCACAGCAGCCGATCAATTATCCGCAAGCACAGAAGAAGTATCGGCAACGACAGAAGATGTGTCACGTCAAATTGAAATGACATCCGATACGTCTAAAATCGCTTCACAATCTTCTTTAGAAAGTGCACGTGCGATGGAAGAAACGTCACAAGGTGTTCAGCGTATTGCAGAAGCTGCGCAAACGTTAAATCAGTCGTCAATGCATGCAAGCACAACAGCCGAAAATGGTGTAGAAATTATTCACGAGGCGAAACGTCAAATGGAAGCGATTAATGACTCGACGATATTCGTTAACGATCTCGTCCACAAATTAGCGAAGCAAACAGAAGAAATTGAAGTCATGACAAATGCGATTACGAGCATTACCGAGCAAACAAACTTACTCGCGTTAAATGCGTCCATTGAAGCTGCACGAGCAGGCGATCACGGAAAAGGGTTTGCGGTTGTAGCGAATGAAGTGAAAAAGCTAGCAGAAGATTCGAATACGTCCGCAAAATCGATCGTACAACTAACGTCTGCAATTCAAAAAGACACAGCAGATGTCACAACCGCTGTGTCAAATGCGATTCGTTCCGTTGAGCAAGGCGTGACAATCATTAACGAAGCAGGTCAATCGTTTGGCAACATTACACATGCAGTGAACGACATGTCCGCTCAAATTCAAGAAATATCGGCAACGGCTGAGCAACTATCCGCAAGCGCTGAGGAAGTGACAGCTTCGGTGCACGAAATTGCGAACGGAGCTGAACTAACATCGGCAAGCATTGATTCGATTGCGGCTGCGATGGAAGAGCAAACGGCGACGATGCAAGAAGTAAGTGGTGTCGCGACCGCCCTTTCAGACAATGCGACACAGCTACAAAACGAAGTGCAACGCTTTAAAATATAACGAAAATGCCTACATCGTCCGTACACGCGATGTAGGCATTTTTGGCGGCTTACTTTGTTGCAGCTTGTACCCGTGCTTTTCCTTTACTTCGTAAGCATAATAACACGACGATGCTCACGACTGACAGCGCATAAAACGTAATGACGCCCGGTGATTGACTGTCTGAACCTGCAATGATCGCATGTACGAGTGACATCACCCATGCTGGAAATACGATGAAATGAATTTTCTTCCATATAGGAAATTTCATGTTGAAAATCGACACGTCCGACGTATACAGCACAATCGCAAAGCAGTAAAATGCAATGATGCCTAAACTCGTACCGAACGTTTCATAATCGGTTAAAAACGGCACGAACAAATCAAATAGCGTAAACGGCATGTACGAATCAATGAGCAAAATAAGCATATGACCGATAAGCATAAATAGCCCTAGCCAGCCCGCTAACGTATGTAATTGAAACAGTAAATTTTTATTGGATTTCAGCCAAGCTGACTTTCGAATGATGCCACAAATTGCTGAAATCGTAAAAAAATAATAGCTTAAAAATCCACAAAGACGAATCCAATCCCACGTATTTGCTAACATAAAAATCCTCCCTTCACTCGGCGTAGTAGCCGTTCGTCGTCACGATGTAGCGCGGAACATGACGAAAATGTTCCCTCGCCTTCTCTGTAAAAAAGCTTGTTTTCGCCGCCACTTCAGCAATATATGCATGCTTGGCAACGGCCGTAATTTGCAGTTTATCATTTGTCATCATTTGCCCCGTTTGCCCGTTTAACAAATGATGCTTTTTGCCGTTTGCCCAGCTTCTTTTGACCGTGCTGCTCGTCGCAATGCCACCGTTTTGAAGCGTCAGCGTCGCAATCGTTTGTGCCTCGTCGTGCGGGTGTGCAATGCCAATCGACCACACTTTGTCTGTATGCGACCACATTTCCATATCGCCGCCTACATCGACAATGCCAAATGACGTCGTACTTAACGACTGAAGCCATTTTGCGGCATAAAACGCAGCGTACCCTTTTGCGATGCCCCCAATATCCACTGTCGCATCGTTTACTTTTTTAATCGTGTTCTGTCCACAAAACTGTAGTGGCGCTGGACAAATGTTTGGCACACGCTCACTCGTCTCGTCCAACTGCGCAAACGTTCGCTTATAACCATGTGCTTCAATTTGCCTTTTTAAATACGGTGAAAATAAACCGTTCGTTTGCTCATATGAATGATGTGCAAGCTGCAAGCATTCATAGAGCGGCGATGCGAGCTGTAAACATTCCCCGATTGGCAACGTATTTAACGCATGTAGCTCATTGTCCTCTCGAAAGCGCGACCATTCATTCGCCACGTAATGAAACCATGTCGTCATCAGCGGTCTCCATGAAATCGGTTCCTCAAACTGGACACCGATATAAATTTCCGTATCCATTAAATGCAATGTGAGTGTTTCCATTTTATGATGCTTTCGTTTTGCGATCCGTATTTAAAGCGATCGGTTTGTCGCTTTCAAACGGCGTCCAATCAAGCGTCAATAACACTTGCTCATCTTGCTCTAGCGATAAATAGTCGCTATGGCTTATCCATTCATCACGCAGCGGTGGCATGACGTCATCTTTACTTTCTGCGTACTGTATTTGCGTCATAAGCGCAGCTGCTACAGCGACACCACTTGCCCCTAATATCCAACGCGCTCGTTTTTTGTCGACCATCATCGCTTTATTATCTTTCGTTGTCATCTGTTGCTTCCTCCAAAACAATTGCTCGTTGCTGCTCATTCCATTTCAGCTTATAGCCAAAACCATTTGCGACAACGTTAATCGGCACGAGTAAATCTTGCCCTTTTTGTAACGCTTGAGCAGAAGATGGTGTTTTCACGCCGTTTTCGTACACAATTTCCGTATTGCCACGAAACACGAGTGTCTGATCACCTTTTGCAAGCTGTAAAATTAAGCTTTCTGTATAAAATTCGCGCTCGATTTGTAAAAACTGTGCGATTTCTTTCGCGGTTACCGTTAACTGCCCATCTAAAATACGCACGTTCATCGTCGCTTCACGATCCTCTAACAAAAACGTAACGGCTTGATTGGATGCAATCGGCAAGTCTGCCTCTTTCGGCGATAAATCACGTTTCCACATCGACCACATATTTGTGCCATCGCTTTTTACTTCCTCAAATGTGAGTTGCTCACTTTCGAGATATTGTGCATGAATTGTTTGCGCTACGCTATCGTTCGGCTGCAATACTGTATACGTAATTGCCGCAGCTGTGGCACATGCTAATACCGTACTCGCAATCCACTTTCGTTTCATATGTCTCCCCCTTATTCTCAATCCATTCTCAATTATAGTGAAAACATACGGCAACGGACGGCAATTTTGAAAAATAGACAGAAATAGTATGAATTAAAAGAAATATTTGTCATTTAAGCAGCATTGTAGAAAAAATTATACATGTTGTAGCATATAAATGTTGTATTAAGGAAAAACTTGTGGCTAAGCGATGCAAAAATTCCTGAAAGAAATAAAGATGGTGCGTGGAACAGAATGAAATGTGGACGATCATTTTCGGCAATAAGCATAATATATGTACAAATAAGTATAAAAAAGTATAAGGAATTATAACTTTGTATAATCTAATACACGTCAGCCAGCATTTCAGCTTAGGAAACTGTATTAAGGGAATAGGCTCCTAACACTTACATGAAATGAGGTTACTACATGAACAAATATTGGTGGATTGTCATTGCCTCTACATTGTTTGAAATCGGATAGGTAATGAGGTTAAAACATTCGTCTAACTTATTTGAATGGAGTGCTACTGTTTTAGCGATCGTCATTAGCTTTAGTGGACTTATTTACGCCAGCTCCAAAATTCCTGTAGGTACATGCTATGCTGTGTTCGTCGGACTTGGAACAGCTGGCACCGTAATTGTTGAAATGATTTTTTTCAATGAGCCGTTTCAGTTCATTAAAATTGTGTTAATTGGGGTTTTGCTAGTCGGTGTATTAGGGCTAAAATTACTTTCGTCTTCTGAAAAGGCAGGTGCTCATTAATGGATTGGATTGCGTTAATTGCTGCGGGGATTTTTGAAATGCTCGGCATTACGATGATTAATGAAGTCGTCAAAAAACAATCGGATTGCTCGTTCTTTCGTTTGGCATCAGTTTCATACTACTCGCTTATGCGATGGAAACAATTCCGATGGGGACAGCGTATGCGATTTGGACAGGCATTGGGGCATCAGGTGGCGCACTTGTCGGCATGTTTTTTTATAACGAGGGAAAAGATTGGAAGCGAATCGTGTGCATCGCTTTAATTATTGACGCAGTCGTTGGATTAAAGTTTTTAGCGTAACAAAAAAAACGAGCTGTCCACCTGTTGAACGGCTCGTTTTTATATACTTGCAACAAAAGTATAAACTTATATAACAAAGTATAAAGAAGTAGAATAAAGTATAACATTGTATAACCAATTAACGTCGCTCGACCACAGTTGCTAACATGCGCTCCCACAGCTCGTCATGCTCCGTTAAAAAATGCCCCGCCTTTGGAATGTAATACGTTTGGCAATGTGGTATTTTTTGTGCGAGCAGTTTCACTTCCTCGATTGGTGACAACGTATCTTCCTCGCCGTGCCAAATGTTCACAGGCACATCGATGTCCTCTACCGCAAAGCCCCATTCCTTTGCAAGCAAGTTCGACTCGTAAATGACTTCATCAACCCCTTGACGATACGCTTGTGCATTATGTACAACTGTTGTATTTAAAATATCATCGCGCTGCAGCAAATCGTTATCCCATTTCGCTAAATGGCTACCGCTTTTTTTCATAATGTCCTTAAACTTTTCAGGGTTCGTATCGATCATTTTCTTTTGTGCTTTGTTCGACAATTTAATAATAAACGGCAAATGCTTTGAAAGGAAAAAGGCGATGCGATTTTCCTTCGCCATATATTTCGACGGCTTACCGTTAATGAACGGTGTCGCAGTTGATACGAGATTACACACTGTGACGCGCTCTCGCAAACGATGTGCAATCGCAGCCGCAAACGCTCCACCACCCGACACACCAAGTAGCGCAAACGTATCGAGCTGTAAATGATTCGCAAGCTGTTCAATATCATTCGCATAATGAAGCAGCGTTCGATTTTTCAACGCACTCGATAAGCCGTAGCCTGGTCGATCTGTCGCAATTAAATAGACACCAAGCTTCTTTGCCGTTTCATCATCTTCTAAAAACCAAACGCGTGACCCTGGTGTACCGTGTAATAAAATGAGCGGCACACCTTGTCGATCACCGTACACATCATATCCTAACGTTCGTCCATCGCGTAACATCATCGTATTTTCCTGCATCGTTACATCCCCCTATGCTTCTGCAATGCGCAGTAACTTTTGTAAAATTGTCACCAGCGCCTGTAAATCCTCTTCTGGTAGTTGACCGTACATGCTTTCATTAATTTCTCGGTCGAGCGCCATCGTTCGTTCAAAATACGCAACGGCTTTATCTCCGAGCGCAATATCGATTTTGCGTCGATTTGTCGGATTGATCGTACGTACAATGTAACCTTGATGTTCCAGCTTATTTAGCAACTGGCTAATCGCACTTGTCGATACTTGTGCGTGTTCAGCAAGCTCCGTTGAGGACGTCTTTCCGATACGCACAAGTTCTAAAATTAACACTTGCTTTGCTGTCAGCTCGTTATCCATCATCTTTTCAAATTTCGTTGCTAGTCGCACGTTCAATTGCTTTTGCAGCACGTTAATCGTTTCAATTAGCTCTGTACGCATATAATCACCCTTTATAATTAAGTTACCTTAACTATAAAGCTCAATTATACAAAAAGCAACAATTTAGGCTCTTCACCATAACTTGGGGTTGCTTTCCACGCCGAGGCAGGCTTTCCGCGGGCATGGCTTGAGCCTGTAGTCTCAAGCTCATGCTTTTCCCGCTGGAGTCCGCCTCTTGTTCCAAGCAACATTCATGTTCAAACGTCAACCCGAGCTTACGGTGATGAACCACAATTTATAACATCTAGACTGTCGCTTCCATTTTCACCTTTTGTACTAGGCAAAAATCACAACACATGATACGTTACATCGAGTGAAAAGTTACAAAAAAGCTTGCTTCATTCCTCGACCGAGAAATAAAGCAAGCTTTTGTCTATATTACAAACCGAGCGCAACGAACAATTTGTCACCTTTTGCCTCGAAGCTTTTAATTTTGCCAAACGGTACTTTGCTTACAACGTCAATCGCGTTTAAATCAATTGATACGCGACGATCATCATACGTTACAACCGGTGGGCGCTGCAAAATGCGTTTGTTAATTTGGTTGAAATCAAGTGGTTTTAATTTTACGAGCTCTAGCTGCAACGTGCGATTTTCCGCGTGTACAGGCTTTAATTGTAGCTCGAAATTCAATTCTTTTGAGAAGCCGAACTTTTTAATGCTCGTCGTTCCATTGACGATGAAAATACCGTCTTTAATTGAAACAGTTGCCTCGTCAATCGCTTCAATTGGGTACTTTTTTAAAATGGCGTTAAATGCAGATGCGCCAATTGGAATTGTAATTGCTTTATCTTCTTTTGCAGCGCTTAAGCTTGCTTTTAGTTTGTTTAACATGTTAACGCTCCTAACTTATAATGTGAACTTCATCAGCTCACGGTTTAATTCTTTCGCTAAATGTGCAACGTCGTCTGTAGAAGCTGTAATTTCGTGCATCGTCGCAAGCTGCTCTTGTGACAGTGCAGAAACGTTGTGCGCCTCCTCTGTCGTTCGTTGCGCAAACTCGTGTACACCTTCGATTGATGTTGCAACAGTCGCGACATGTGCCGCAATTTGTGTTGTAATATGCGACATGTTTTGTACTTTTTCAGTAACGTCCTTTGACGATAATAAAATGTGTGAGAATGAGCTACCTGTTTCTTCAATCGTCGCCACACCGCGGTGAACTTCGGTAAAGACGCTTTCCATTTGCTGAACGGTTGCAGCTGTTTCTTGCTGCATCGCGCCAATAATGTTTGAAATGCGCTGTGCTGATTCGTTTGATTGTGTCGCTAAATTTTTCACTTCGTTCGCTACAACTGCGAAGCCTTTTCCATGTTCGCCTGCACGTGCAGCTTCGATCGACGCGTTCAGCGCAAGCAAGTTCGTTTGCTCTGAAATGGCTGTAATCGCCGTAATAATTTCACCGATTTCACCTGAGCGCACACGTAATTGCTCAACAAATTTCGCCGTATCGTCAACTGTTTTTTCAATTACTTGCATCGTCATGACAGCTTCTTGTAGTTGTTTTTCGCCGTGCATTGATTGCGATGTCGTCTCCTCAGAAATCGACGCGACCTCATGTACAGATTGCTCGATTTGCTGAATGTTTTGCAGCACGTCTTGCACTGCGTTGCTGCTTTTTTCAATATGCACAGCTTGCTCGCTTGATGAGCTTGCTACATGCTCAATCGCTCCTGTTACTTGCGCTGTTGCTGTGTTCGTTTGCTCGATGCTTGCGTTTAGCTGTATAGAAGATGCCGCTAAATGATCGCTCGCATGATGCACTGTTGATAACACTTCTCGAAGTAACGTTGCCATCGCATTGAATGAACGTGATAACGTCGCAATTTCATCATTACCTGTGACCTCAACCGGTGTAAAATGAATATTCCCTGAAGCAAAACGCTCCGAAATGGCCGCAAGTGGGCGTAATGGCGCTAATTTTTTGAATAATAAGATAAATGTTAATACAAATGTAACGACAACGGATGATAATAAAATCGTTAATAGCCACATATTCGTTTGTACAGCTTGTTGGGCATGCATAATTTGTTCATCTGTCCATTGCTGTAATTCTTCTCTAAACTGAGTTAACGGTTCCGCAATCATCGCTTTTCCGTCTGCGTAATCGCTTCCATATACAAGCTCTCGCGCTAACGTTAAGTCATTTGCCTCAACAGCTGCCATCGCTTGCTCCTCTAATGTGATTAAACTATTCGATTTACTTTGAGCTTCCTCGACTAAATTAAGCAGCTCATTTGGTACTTGTAACTCTTTTAAGCGATTCACAACGAACTCACGTGTTTGTGTCTCGTTTACTTCGCGCCAGTAATTATCAAAATGAACGGTTTCACCAAATTGCGTATACGCACGTACTTCATTCGTTAAATAATCAGATGCGCCTTGAAGCTGCGTTGCAAGTATTTCGAGCTCTTTGTCTAGCTGTAACGTTTCAACTTCTTCCGCCATATGATTTTTTAAAGAAAACAAGCTCCAGCTACACGCTATAATTAAAACTGCTAACACACATGATGTAATTGTTAATAATTGTTTGATTTTCATTTTTATACTCCTTTAATTTTGTACACATATATGCACATATTAAACCATTTTTACTACTTTTTATATATTATTTTCAAATTTAAAGATAAAAAAATTAAAATTTTCTAGTTCTATCGTTGTCGTAATGCATCTATTTATACAATGTGAATAGATAATTGCGACTAAATTCGTAGTTAAAGCCTATGCTAACAAAAGATCGTACAAAAACTGTCATATTGTCACTTTTCATTTTCTATGTTGCTCTGACACGCGTGTTGATTAGCCATTAAATTGGCAGGGTACGTATTGCGGCTCGCGTTCCTGGGGCTCGGCGGCGAACACGATGTTGGTCATGAAGGCGGTGACTCGTGTAGTGGCGCTGATTGCCTCCTCAAGACCCCGCAGTCGTGAGGCACGAACGACGAGAAGGCTGGAGCCGCGCCCGCGGAAAGCCTGCCTCGACGTGAAAAGCAACCCCAAGTTATAGTGAAGAGCCAATAATATATAAACATGTAAATAAGTACTAAAATACGTAATTTTTTGTGACAAATAGGCTTTTTATACTGATTATAAAACTAAAGTCTCGCTAATAGGTAAAAAAAGTATGGATTTCTGAAATGTATATACATATAATGATTCCTACGACATGAATGTATAGAGCCGTATAGATAGTAATCATTTCTACAGTCTATATTACATGAATAACTAGTCTTTTTTGACCAAAAGAGGAGCGATCGACATGAAAATCAGTAAAAAGATTATGCTGTCATTCGGTATTTTAATTTTCTTTATTTTCGGTATTTCTGTATATAGTTATATTGAAATTTCAAAAGTAAATAATGAATACACAGGCATGATTTCATTTGATTTAGAAGGTGTGTATTTAACATCTGAATTACAACAAAACATCGCAATGCAAGGAATTCAACTGCGCCAATATGTACTAGAGCAAGACGACACAACATTGCGTGAGTTTGAAAATATACAAAAAACAGTCGATCAAGGGCTAGTGGACTTATATAACTTCGCGCAATCAGAAGAAATTAAAGAAGTCATTGCAGGCATGCAAGAAAATAATCTAACTTTCAACGAAGCAGCAGAGCATATTACAACAGCTGTTGCGAACAAAGACCAAGAACGAGCAATTCAATTGATTACAAATGAAGCAAAAGTGGCAAACAACGAAATGTTAGCGACTGCACAATCGATTTTAGATACGTTACAAGATCGTTTCACTGTCACAGCAAATGAGACGGATTCGTGGGTAAAAAGCGGCATCGTTACATTAGTCATCATTAGCATTATTAGTTTAGTTATTGCAATCGCCATTGGTGTAACATTAAACAAGACGATTTCACGACCGCTGCGCACGTTAGCAGTAGGCGCTGAACAAATTGCAGACGGGAACTTAGACGTGCCAGATATCCATACAACAACAAAAGATGAAGTTGGTCAACTAAGTGCTGCATTTAACAAAATGAAAGCGTCACTCCAAGAAATCATTCTCGTATGTAAAGATAACGCTATTGATTTATCGGCGATTTCAGAGGAATTAACAGCGAGCACAAACCAAGTTGCTACAACATCAAGCAACGTTGCACTAAACACAGAAAAAATTGCGACGTCGATCAACGACATTGCGAGCGTATCACAGCAAACATCTTCATCGATGGAGCAAACGACGCACGACATTGAAACAATCGTAGGGACGACACAATCGTTAAAGCGCCGTTCACAAAAGGCGAGTGAACTTGCGATCTCAGGTAATGAGCATTTAACACAAGCAAAAGCACAAATGAACACGATTTATGAATCAACACAAGGCACAGCATCTGTCGTGAAAAACTTAAGCATGCAGTCACAAGAAATCCAACAAATGACGAACATGATTACGCAAATTTCTGACCAAACGAATTTACTTGCGCTGAACGCATCGATTGAGGCAGCTCGTGCAGGCGAACACGGTAAAGGATTCGCAGTCGTAGCAGATGAAGTACGCAAGCTCGCTGAAGAATCTCAAAAATCAGCAAGTATGATTACACAGCTAACAGCGAACATTTTAGACGAGACGAAAAATGCCGAAAATTCAATGCTTCTTAGCCTGGAAACGGTATCAGAAGGTGTCACAATTATCGATGAATCTGATCGCATGTTCAAAAACATCGTCGGTCAATTTGGCAAAATTACGAATGACATCGAAAAAATTACCGATATGACCGAACAAATTTCAGCATCTACACAGCAAGTAAACAATGCGGCAACCATTCTCGCAACAAACATGCAGCAGCTTGCTCATGGCGCAGAAGACGTGACACAGCAAACAGAAGAGCAAGTCGCAACGATCGAAGAAATTAACGCAATTAGCGAAACGTTAACGACACGCTCCATGCAGCTAACAACGTCGATCGCACATTTTCAGCTAACGAAATAAGGGCATAAAAAAAGGGTACAACACCGAGAGAAAATTCGGCGTTGTACCCTTTTTAATCTCGCTCCTCCAACCAATTGTAAAACGGTACTTCAGGTGCTTCTAAATCTAATTTAACGAGTCGCTCTAGTCTTGTTAAATACTGTCTTGCACGCAATAAATTAAAATCTGCTTCTTTAAATGTCATATCTTCGATGTTATCGAGTACAATTGCTAACTCCTCTGATTTACGTAAAATATCGATAGCTTCCTTTCGATACTTTTCTGTATTCAAGTCCATATATTTAAACATATCTCTTTGAATTGCGCTCACAATTATTTTTAGTTCATCTATTTGTGCTGTTGTTGCTTGGATAATTTTCGTACCTGTTGACCAATGTATATCAAATCCGATAATTGATCGACCTGATTTTTGTTCGACGTACCATACTGTCAATTCTGTATAGTCGTTGAGTTCTTGAATGGCTATATCTAGTACTTTTTGTTTGAAAACGCTCGTATTAACGTGATAGCTTTTCACATTTTCTACACAAAACAACCTCATTAATTCTTCTTTCGTTAACTTTCGATGCCAGTAGCCGTAATGTGCTTTTAAATAATCATATAACGTCCAGGAGAAGCTACTTTTAAACTTCGACGTAATGGTCAAATCAGCAGTAATATAGCGCTCTTTTAAATTCAAAATATGTGGTAAGAAAAGAGGATTCCATGTAAATGTAAATAATCCTCTATCATATTCCATACCGATAAGTACATTCCAAAAGCTGAATGTGTCATTTAACAAATCCTCGGTCGATATGCGGAGTGTTGCTAATTTTGAGCAATCTTGTTTCGCATGCACTGTTTTATAATCCAATTGAAATTTTTCTTCAAATTCATATTTTTGAAATTCTGTTTTTCCTCCTTTCTGTGTTGAATAAATCGCATATGCCAGCAACTGCATTTGATTTAATGTTAAGCCTTGACTGAGCTTTGCCATTGAAATTTCATTACTTTTTTGAATGCTTGTTTCATAAGAGATTAATTGTTGTTTTTCATTATGTCTCATATGCAAAATCCTCTCATTTTAAAGATACTTATTTCCTCCTTTTAATGATACCTATTAAAAAAGAAGTGTCAATAAAATACCATTATTGATACCTTGTATTTTTCAAGTATCAATACAAAGTGGAAAAAAGTATCGATAGAAGAGGAATTAAGTTTCAATAGAAGTGGAAAAAAGTATCAATAAGCTTCTGAAACCATTGCGGCATAAGGATTCCAGCGTTTGTTAAATATAATTAAAGTAACTAATCTTTCAAATATAATATAATTTAAATAATCATTACTGATACTTGAAATAAGCTAGGTATCAAAACAATAAGGAATTAAGTTTCAATTAAAAAAAGCTATCGCACATTGGCAATAGCTCATCATCTTATAATCGTTGTTGCTGACGTTTCAGTAGCTCCTCAAGCAATGCGTGTATGTCTGTTAGCTCGATCGTTTGCTCTGTTTCTTCATGTAAGGGCTCTTTCGTCGAATCTGTAGCGACACGTACAGACACCTCATCGAATGCTTTTATTTTTTCAGCTAGCTGTTCCTTTGCCGCTAATAAACGCTCGCGCATCGTCGCAGGTGATTGCTCTGTTAATTTGTCTAAGCCGAGTGATGCAGCATTCGTTTGTAGCAAATCGTCTGGCGCATGTTCAACTGTTACATGATGCCCGACTACTTTTTGCATTAAGTCTTCTGTAAACACTCCACCACGCAAGTTTGCGACCTTTTCTACATAGCTTAAGTTGTGCAATGCTTGTGCTTTTTCTTCTACTGTTGTCGCATCACTTTCGAGTAGCTCGACATTGTGTAAATGCATATCGATATCACCACTTAAGTCTTGCAGCGATTGTTTCGCTAAGTCGAGAAAGGCGTATGCTTTTTGTTCGTCGTTCGTTTTGGCTTCCACCGCTTGATCTTCGCGCAGTTGCTGAAGCATCGTTTTCGCTTCATCTGAAATTGTCACGTCATCGAGCTTTTGCGTCATCAGCTCCGCTAGTTTTGTCATCATATTCGGCTGCTTCATCGCGTGCTGCTGTAAAAAAGCCGGCTTCGTTTGTACGTCATTTCGTGAAATGTTCATTAGCAATCCCCTTTGCATTGTGAATGTTTCATACATCTTTAGTATCGTAGCAATTCACGAAAACTTAAAAAACGATCAGGCAAGCTCACCTGATCGTTTCCAAAATATTCGCTTGCAAAAAAAACCGCGAACACGTAATATAACTATTAACTAAAAAAAAACGGACAAAAAAAACACCTTTCCACAGTGACTAGTATCGAGCGCCAACTCTTTACTGATCGCTTTATCGTATCCAAGACATACGATGCAGCATTTCGGGAAAGGTAATTCAAAAATTTGAATATATAGCGCAGAACGCTGATATAGGCATTATTATATCGAGTCTCGCATTATCATTCAAGTGTTTTGAGTTACTTTTTTCGGGATTGTCATATTTATTTATGAACGCTTGCATCGCATTAATTTACGATGTAGGCGTTTTTGCGTTCCCCAGGAGGAAAAAATTATGACAATCGTAAAACGTAAAAAAACAAGCGCATATGCACAAATCGACAATCACGCACTACAAGAAGGCTTACAAGACTTATCAGCAATCGGCTTATTATCATACATCATGTCTCTTCCAAGCAACTGGGAGCTACACAAAACATACTTACACAAAAAATTTACCCGTCGCACAGTTGACGCTGCGTGGAAAAAACTTGTCGAAAAAAAATACGTAATTGGCATTGTTGGCTGGTACGAGAAAAAGAAAACTTACATGTACCAAGTGTCAGACGTTCCATTTACAGAAGAAGAATTTAAATTATTCGAAGAACAAACAATACACAACTTGCAATTAAACGGAAGCGAATTCCATAAACCAATGGCAATCGATGGCTCACCATTCCAAACAAATTTCCAATTACATGTTGCGCCAAAAGAAGAGAGCGAAGTACCACAAACAGCTAAAAGCACGGAAAAACCAAGCCCATCCTGTACTGTACAAAATGAACAGTACACATTGAACAGTACAAATCGTGCATCTACAAAAGAAATAACAACAAATGAAGTACAAACAAAAAAAGAAAAAGATTTATTATCAAATATATTAACAATTGATAATTATCAAGCGCCGGCTAATAATAAAGTACATTCAGTTCCTAAAAAGCAAAAAAATGAAAATCCAATCATTAGCGCAGAAGAAGTGAAAGAACAAATCGAGCAAAAAATAAAAGCAAAACAAATCATCACAGATCCAAACGAAGCACTAAAGTTATTCACAAATGCAGCAAATGAATACTATAATGAATTTGCCATTGGACGTTGGAACAAAAAACAATGGCTCAATCTCATTTCACAATTTGTATCAGAAACATTAACAAACGAACGCTACTTAAACGTTCCATATGGCAAAATCAAAGGCTATGTTTACAGCTCCATTCGAAACATGGTAGACCACCACGACTACAAACATGGCCGAGCGTTTGCCAACTACAACATGACCATGTCCGGAGCGTCGCTTTATCCTGAGTTGGCGTCATATAATTGGCTCGAAGCAGAATGATGGATAGCGTTTTCAATGGATTTTGACATTACACAAAATGTGTATAGCAATTCACCCTATACCATCGTCTTTGGTGGTAGAAAAGGGCTCGATGTGACACTGGCTGACCATATAACGCTTTTACTTGCTTCGTCACATCAATGAAGCTTTCGTCGAGCGCCTGTTTTTGTGCATCGCTTTTTTGCTCAAGTGCAGTTGCTACGTCATACAATTTGTGCTGCGCCATCCATTCTTCATGCACATGCGCCGTTCGCATACTATGGACGAGGCTAAATAGCAGCTCACTATCAATCGTCTTTTGTTGATCGACAAGTGCCATGACGCGCTGAATCGATTCAATTGATTGTGAAATACGTTGTTGTTCTTGCTGCAATGCATCTAAATGTAACGCTAAGCTTTCGTTTAAATTAGCGGTGAAGTGTGTTTCGTGTAACAACGCTTTTATGTCTTCTAAACGATAGCCTAAAAACTTCAAGCTCAAAATCTTTTGTAGTAAAATCGCATCTGCTACTGTATAGATGCGATGCCCTGATGTCGGGTGCTTTGCTGGCTGCAATAAGCCGAGCTCATCATAGTAATGTAGTGTATGCACGGCAATGCCTGTCTTTTTTGAAAATGCGCCAATTGTAAATGTCTGTTGTTCGTTCATGTTTCAAAACTCCTTTGCGAAAGTATAGGTTGAGTATAAAACCTCAAGTTACTTTAGGTGCAAGAAAAAATAGACGAATAACTATAAAAAAGACGCGCTAGTTTCATGCACGTCTTCTTATACTTCTTTATATATTATTATACATATTTATATTTCATTATATATCTTTATACTTTTTCACGAAATCACTTAAAATGGCTTCGACGACAAATCGCTTTGATCGGTTATGTGTGGCGCAATAATCGTCGAGTTGCTGCTTTACAGTCGCATCTAAATTGTAACCGCGATTGGCAAATTCATCTTCTACATAATGATTGAATAAGCTTCGGTCATCTGGCTCGTTCAAAAATTGTTTTAGCTCGGCGTTTAATAAATCTGCAACAGAAATTCCTAACCGTTTCGATAATGTTTTGAATTCTTTTTCTAATGAAATCGAAAGGTGCACAGATAAGCGTTTTTTTTCGTGACGATTGGCAGAAACCGTATTCTTTTTCGTCATCGCTTCAGCAGCAGTTCCTTCACCTACATTAAAAAGTGGTTTTTTCTTCTTTAAATTTTTTAATGAACTAATTGAGTCAGACATGTTGTTTCACCTCTAGAAGTAAGTCGTAAAAATCTTGTAATGCTTCGCGCTCTTTTGCATAGTGTTCGCTAAATCCGGTATCTACCATTTTTTTCACACCTGCACGACGTTTAATAACGGTTTTAAATAGCAAGTCGCCAAATTGCTCCTTCGCTTCTGCCATAATGTTTTTATCAACGAGTGTTCCATCTGTTAGTACTGGTACGACACCGAGGACAGCTAAGTTTGGATTCGTGTGCTGCTCCACTGGCGTCAACGTATCTGAAAATTGCTGCACACTATGGAAGCCAAATCGCTCCGTTTGCATCGGAATTAACACGTTTGTATAACCGCCGAATGAAACATTGAACGTTTGAAGTTGAAGTTCGGTTAAAGATGGTGACGTATCAATGACAATCCAATCGTAGTTGTGTGCTACAGGTGCTAATGTGCGCTGCAACCATTTTGCAGGCTCTTCTAATTGATGGCGCAGCTTCGTAAACTCCGCATCAAACATCGCCACTTTAGAGCTAGATGGTAGTACGTGTAAATGCTCGGTCAGCTCGATAATGTAGTCCGTTGCGTCTTCTTCTGCAATCGCTTCAATTAAGCTACGCCCTTCGAATTGTGAGCGTAATTGACGCGTTGTAAAAAACGTCGCATTGCCTTGTAAATCGGTATCAACTAATAACACTTTTTCCGCTGTACGTTTGTATTTCGCTTCCACTTTTTCATGTGAATCCGTTGAAAGTAAAGATGCTAGCTTGCAGGCGATCGTCGTTTTACCGATGCCCCCTTTTTCATTTGCAACTACAATGACATGAACCAAACTATCCACTCCTCTATACAAATTTATACTTTATTATACTTTATCATATTTTCTTATACACTTTTATATTTTTTTATACTTTTTGGAGGTAGCCTATAAAAAAACTCTGTAAACAACAATGTCTACAGAGTTCCAGCATCGTATATTTAAATGGACGTCCATTCCTCAGCAAGCAGCCCGTACACAACATGATCGACGTAATGATCGTACAGCCACTCCGCTTGTCGAATGTGTCCTTCTTCTTTGAAACCGAACTTTTCAGGGAGCGCTCGGCTTTTGTAATTTTCGGTTGCGACGTGCAGCTCGATGCGATTAAGCTTCAAGTCATGGAAACCATAATGAATTACCGCTTTTAACGCTTTAGACATAATGCCTTTTTGCTGAAAGCTTTCGCCTAACCAATAGCCGATGACGCCAATTTTGCTTGCGTTGTTCATTGTATTAAAGCCAATTGTGCCGGCGATGCGACCTTTGTATATAATGGCAAACGATTGTGGGTAGCCACCGTTTGCTGCAATCTCCTCGCATCTTGCTTGAATATGCTTTGCGGTATCGTCAACCGTGTTCGTATAATCGAGCCAGCCGAGCCACTCCTTTAAATAAGCTTTTGAATCGATCGTTAATTGGAAAAACTCTTGTGCATCGTCCTTCGTAAATAAACGTAACGATACGTCCTCATCAATTGTATGTACGAGCATTGCTTACACCCCTTTTTCTGTTTTTCATATCATATCACAGTGACAGGAGCTGCTTCGTGTAGATGTGATGATCGGACGGAAATTCTTATACAATTTTATATTTTGTTATACAAAACTATATTTCTTTATACTTTCTTATACTTTTTGAGCGAACTATACTTTTGGTGTTTTTGAAAGTACATTTAAAAAGCGAAAACTCTTGGGTAGTAGCGTTCCCCTCAGCCATTCTGTAGATGGTTGATCGTATAAAAATAGCATTTTTTGTTTCACGTGAAAAAAAGTATGCGGCGTTGAAACCTTTTGTTTAATTCGATGCTCTAACGTAGTAGGAGGCGGAAATTTTGGAACAATATATACAAAAAGCACGTGCTGGCGATGAAGAGGCATTTGCTTATTTAGTAGAGCATTACGAAGAACGGTTAAAAAAGGCAGCGTATCGATATGTGAACGATCGAGCAGATGTCGAGGACGTTGTGCAGCAAACGTTTCTACAGGCGTTTAAAGCGCTGCACCAGTTACAGGAGTTGAAGTATTTTTGGACGTGGCTGTATAAAATTTTAGTGCGCGAAAGCTATCGCATTTTGAAGAAACAAGAGCGACTTGGACAATTGCATGAAGCACTTGCGATGCAGCTGGATAATAAGGAGCCGCGCATCGAAACAGATGTAACGACAGCGATTCGTGAGCTAAAGCGACCGTATCAGCTCGCGATTATGTTGCATTACTTTTACGATTTCAAAGTGATGGAAATTGCGCACATTATGGGCAAGCCAGTCAATACTGTGAAAATGTACTTGCACCGAGGAAGAAAAGAATTGCGTGGCGTGCTAGAGCGTCTAAACGAAAAAGAAATAGGAATGAAGGAAGTGAAGCATATGTTAAAACAAGAGATGTTTGCGATGGCACAAAAATATGCGGATGTACCAGCGCATTATGAATTGGCGTTAAACAGTTATGTAGAAGGCGGCGTATCGTCGTTTATGTGGCAAGGCAAAGCGGAAGAAGAACCGGTATATTTGCACATGAACTCAGAAGGGCGTTTAACGGATTTTTTAAAGTTGCCAACGAAGGAAGGCGAGCCGATTTCATTAGAGGAAAAGCGCATCATTGCGAAAAACTTTTTGCATGCGCAGTACCCAGACGCACTAATGCATTATGAGCACGTAACAGAGCGCGATCAAGGTTCGAACACAATTTTTAGATTTGAGCAACAAGTTCATGGGCTGCGATTAGAAGCTTATTATTGCCGTATTGAAGTAACGCATTGTGGCGAAGTAATTTCATTTACGTATAGAGGCTACATTACCGAGCCAGCACAAATTCCAAAAGAGCTGTATCCACCAGAGAAATTGCTCGAAAGATTGTATCGCAGTGAGTGGTCATTGCGTACGGAAAACTTAATCGATGGACAAGGCATTCAAGTGATGTATAAAAGTGCCATGCTAGCAGTAGAAGCGTTCGATGCGATGACGGGCGAAGCGATCGATGAAATCCCAAGACCTGAGTATAACGACGAGCCATTTCCTCATGTTGAGCTGTTAGAGCCACAAACGACCATTGAAGGCATGTTAAAGATTGACGATAGCTGGGAACGTACGGACGACAGTACAGACAAAATTAGCTGGCGCCCAAAAGCGTTCGAGCCATCGATCAATGAAACGTTTGCGGACTATGTGAAAAGCAGCCATAAAGACCATTTATGGGCGGTACTACAGCCAGAAAACAAGCGCATTATTAGCTTCATGGCATTTGTCGAACAACAAGGAGAGGTCGTACTAACAGAAGAAGATTGCCTATGTATTGCAGCGCAGTTTGTTGCGACATACTTTCATGAATTCATGCCCTATTTATTCGTCTCAGTAACGTCTGAGAAGCATGAGGAGGAAGGAAAAGCATATTTCATCTTCTCTTTGCAAAAAGACGGTTATACGATTAGCAATGAATATTTCCACATCGGTGTCAGTAAAAAGGATGGCTCATTGTTACTGGTCATGACACCCGATATGTCGTTTGAGGAGTTAGCAGCTTTTTCACCACCATCGATTCGCCCAGTTGAAGCGTTGCTGCCGGCTGAAGGCATTTTTCCGAAGCTACAATGGAAAAAGGTATATGGCGAAAAGCCCGGCTTGCGTTTAATTTACAGCTTCGAAACAGCAAACAGTGAGCCAGTTCTCGGCATCGATGCACAAACAGGAGTTGTTGTAGCGTGCAAACTAACATTATTGTAAACATTGTTTCTTCGGTACACGAAACGTAATTCTTTCTTTTTATTTGGTATTTATTGTATAATAAAGGTAGTCGAGGAGACGACCAAATGCAGAGGATATTTTCTCTGCATTTTTTGTTGCGCTTTTTTCGAATGAGACGTGAGTAAGACTTCTTCTGTAATTGCTAATAAGTCGATCAAGGTTTCATTTTTGTAGTTGTATCCCTTTGAAATGTTCTCACGATGTCCTTCATATGCTTTAAACGTCGATTTCATAATCGCTTCCACTTCCGACTTTGATAATGGCGTTTGCAGTGCATCATTGAAATCATAAATCAGTCCACGTGCGACATGATAATTGTTGTGAATTAGAAACATGACATACGCATACACATGCACGAAATCATTTCAATAGCCAACGATATCATAATTTCGTAGCTGGCAAAGTTTCTTGAGATCATTCGCTCTAGCTACAGCCAATGTAAACGCATTGTATAAGTACTGCACGTTCCATTTCGTTTTTAGTGTTTTCTTCTTCAACTTTTTTAGGTCCTCTACGTTAATCATCAACGTATTATTTATGAACTATTGTAAGTAACTAGATTGCTGTAACAGCATTTATATATATTATGTATAATCTCTTTTAAATATTAATTACCTTTACAAACGCCTCAAAACCTTAAGCCGTAAAGGTTCTACGATTTTATTACGACTTTTCGCTCCCTTTATTGCGACTTTTACCTCCTTTTTCTACGACAATTACCTCCCTTTTATTGCGACTTGATGTTATTATAAGTCGTAATAGAGGGGTGTTCAAAATGCGGAAAAATAATAAATTACACACGATTAACTTTGAAAATAGCATTAAGAAAAGTAATCAATTGTCAATGGCAAAGTTGAGCCAAGGATTATCATTAAACCAACTACAATTGTTCTCGTTTGCGATATTTTCAACTCAGAGAAATGGTCAAACTAAATTTCACAAATCAGACTTTGAGCAAAAGTTTGGTTTACATCGTTATAAAACAGAAGATGCTAAGCAGGATACAAAAGCCATTTTGAATTTAAAATTTAGTATTGAATCCTTACAAAATGATGTTTTTGAATACTACAATGTGTTTCAATTCATTAAATACGATTCAGGGCTATTTCAGTTTGAATGGACGACCTTTATACTTCCACACATTTTAGAATTGAAGGAAAAATATATTACAACCGACCTATCTATTACGGCACAATTTAAAAGTGCATTTTCATGGTTGCTATACGAATATTTGAAAGCTCATTACGGCTACTGGCATAAGCAAATGACAAAACAAGAAATGATGAAATTATTTGGGGTGGAGTCTAAAAAATCTTATGCGACGAATACAGCAGATTTTAAAAAAAAGGTACTCGACGTTGCCATTGATGAATTAAATAAATATACAGAGCTGGAAGTATGGTATAAGGAAAAGAAAAACGGACGTGCTATAGCTGCATTTGATTTACATTGGTCTGTACCTAGCCAATCAACTATATTAGCAAGTAAGAGCCAAGTTGATGAATTGTATAGCATTATTGATACGATTGAAAATGACATGTTCAACTACTTAGACGTCGTGGAAGGTTTAGAAAAGGAAGAACTTTCTATGATAAAAAATATTAAACGCATCTTAGATTATCGAAAAAAAATTACAGATACATTGACAGCAACGGAAGCTAAAAATGCTCGTAAAGATTTGATATTGTATGTAAGAATACTAGAAAATCAGTTAGAGTCTGCTCGCAAATTAAAAAAAGTGCTAGATGACCCTAACTATGTGCCATTTTACAATTGGTTAGAGGAAAGAGATTAACTTGACGGTTTACGGAGCAGCCCTTTCAAATACCTATATAGCTCACGTTTAAATGCAATAACTTCCTATACCTATGTATATCTTTTTGAGGTTATCTTTACACGATTTAAAGTATACATCGCCTTTAATTTTGTAAACATTAGAAAAGGCCATAACGTTCTCTCCTTTAGGCGCAAAAAAAGCAAACGAAGACAACTTTTCCAGTCGTTTATGAAGCTACCTGGAGCTACTATTGGGGATTCCCGTCCCCTTTAATGGCGTCGATAGGTAGCTTTTTTTACGCTCGGTTTTTAATTACTTTCCATACTAGCGTTCTCACGCGCATCTGACAAATCTTTTTCGCATTCTCAACAAGAACAGGAGAATAGGCGCGAAAATGCCCTTTCCCGTATGTATACTGAAACACCTACAAGGACACCCAATCTCCGTCAACGTGACGTTTGTCAAATACATCAAAATGAATTATAATTAGTTGTACAATATATCGTACAACTAGGAGGTGCTTTCGATGGAAGCGATTGCGTATTCTAATTTCCGCCAAAATTTACGTGGCTATATGCGACAAATCAACGAAGACTCGGATACATTCATTGTGACAACGAAAAATGTGGAAGATACGGTGGTTGTCATGTCAAAACGTGACTATGATGCCATGCAAGAAACGTTACGTACATTATCGAATAACTATGTAATGGACAAAATTCGTCGCGGCGATGAACAATTTCAGTCTGGACAAGGGACAGTACGTGAATTAATCGAGGTCGAAGATGATTAAAACCTGGTCAGATGATGCTTGGTCAGATTATATGTATTGGCATGATCAAGGAGATAAAAGTACAATCAAAAAAATTAATCGCTTAATTAAAGACATTGACCGTAATCCATTCGAAGGAATTGGCAAGCCTGAACCGTTAAAGTATGAGTTGTCGGGCAAATGGTCGCGTCGAATAACGGATGAACATCGATTAATTTATCGTGTAGAGAACAATACGATTTATATTTATTCGGTGAAAGATCACTACTAAATCAATCAATATTTAAGCAGCTACGCATAAATCGCGCAGCTGCTTTTCTTTCTAATTTTTCACGTTGGACACATGCAAATGATGATGCATGAGAAACAAATAGATTCCAAAATGAAGCGCACGTTGTTAGAAAAATAAATGTGTTTAACAAATCTGCGTGCAAAAATCATACATTATTTGTGCGCGTATCGTTGAAAAACGAATTGATTTTTTCTACTAAACGTTTTTCGGCTTCTTTTCACGATCTGCCCGTTTTAGTGAGAAAGAGCATAAGGGAAACGTGCTTGCACATTCGTGGCAAGACCAGGCAAAGCCTGGTGTTTCGCTGGTAGCGTGATTTTTCAAAAAGGGCTCAAAACGAGCCCTACAAAAATCGCAAAAGGGCTCAAAATGAGCCCTATCTTTTTTTACGATATGGAGAAAAAACAATCGCTGCTATTCCATTTTTCCATCTATATTTCGACAAAAATAAAATGCTGTGACCAGAAAAACATGTCAGCAAAAAAATAGATAACACAATTTTTTTCAAACGTGTGAACGTGTATTTCTGCATTAAAAAAGATTCCCAAACAGCGCTTTGGAAATCTTTATTTCCTTGTCACATGATATATTTAATCAAGGAATATAAAAAATGAATTAGGGAGCGTTCTAATGTATATCTCATTATTTTATTTAGCTGTTATTGGTATGTTAGTCAGTAGCATCTCTAGCTTTATTATTTATAGATTTCTTTTAGTAAATCTAAAGATATCCTCTACAATAAAGGTCATTCTAGGCGCATTGTGCTCCATCGTTATATGCTTTCTCCTAAAGGATATTTTATTTTTTGGGGGAAATATTTATTGGCTCACGATTACGCTTACTTTAAGTGTCTTAGCATATTTCGGCTGCATTGCCATTTATAAAAAGTCCATAGCGTAGTATTCCACCTATGCAATTCCATACAAAAAAGATTCCCAAATGACTCTTTGGGGACATTAAAAACAACTAAGACTACGCTTGTCTTAGTTGTTTTCACTCAATAAAAATTGTTAAATTACCAGTATAATTTATTTACATCTTTTAAGGCGGTGTTGATATCTGCATTCATAGCTTTTACCGCATTTTTGATTGCTAATTGTACTTCTTCACCTGTTTGTACTTTATTTTTTTCGTAAGCAAAAATAATACTTCTAGATGCACTAATTAACGCGCCGAAGCCATCTGAATTAAAGGCGTTTGTAATATCTTTACCTGTACCACCTTGCGTTCCGTAACCAGGGACTAAAAATAAAGAGACCGGCATTGCTTCTCTAAATAAGCGCTGTTCCTCTGGGTATGTTGCGCCTACTACAGCGCCAATAGAAGAATAGCCACTTGTGCCGATATCGCGCATTGCATAGTTATGTACGAGTTGTGCCACTTGCTCTGCAATCGTTCCATTTGCTGTCACAACATCCTGTAAATCACCAGATGATGGGTTACTTGTTTTAACTAAAATAAATAAGCCCGTTTGTTTCGCGATGGCTTGTTCAACAAAAGGCTCTAAACTATCTGCTCCCAAATAAGGATTAATCGTTAACGAATCGACTTTTTTAGGCGTTTGCCATTCATTTGAAGCATCTCCAAAAAACGAACGCGCATAGGCACTCGCAGTAGAATCAATATCGCCTCGCTTTGCATCTGCAATCACGATTAATCCTTTTTGCTGTGCATAATTTACTGTTTGCCAATATGCATCGATTCCTGCAGCACCGTATACTTCATAATAAGCAAGCTGTGGTTTAACAATTGCCACGTACGGTGCAACCGTATCGATAATAAAACGATTAAAGGCAATAAATGCTGCTGCTGCACCTTCATCATTTTTACCATAATTTTGTTCAGCTTCATCTAATATAAAAGCTGGTAATCGTTCAATGACTGGATCCAAGCCAATCACAGCGTGCGATTGTTTTTTCTTAATTTCAGCACATATTCTATCTGCAAAATTCATCCCTATACCTCTTTTCAATTTTTTACTATTTTAGTATATAATAAAAATAAAGAAATTTCTGTATTTTAAATACTGATAAGGTAGAGGATTTATTTATATCATCTAAAAATAGTAGCACCTTCACTTCAATCGTCCATTTGGAAGAGAATGATTAACTTTTGTAAAAGAGTGAATCAAAAGAAATTTGTACATGATAACATATTAAAATTTTGGCGAACGATTAGAGGAGATTCATATGGAAGAAATATTACATAAAGCTAAAACAGTAGCAACCAAGCTAGTAATTGAGGCGGGAGCTATAGCGAAAGAGCGATTTGATCAATTTACTCGTTTAGAAGAGAAAGATGACTATGGAGATTTAATTACGGAAGTTGATACTTTAGCCGAACAGTTAATATTAACGGAATTAACGAATATTTTCCCTGACCATCAAATACATAGTGAAGAAGCCGGCGATAACGGTAAACAAAGTGACTGGTTATGGCAAGTAGATCCTTTAGATGGTACGAATAACTTTGCGATTGGGTTACCCGTCTTTTCTTCGTCTTTAACACTTTTATATAAACGTGAGCCAGTTCTTGGTGCTATATATGAACCTATGGTAAACCGATTATTTATATCTAGTGTAAATGAAGGTTCATTCTGTAATGATGTTCAATTAACTATGAATAAGAAGGCTACTCCCGAAAAATCTACGATTGCATGGATACAGGGACACAGCATTCAAAATGATGAAAAAGCGGTAAAATTACGGCGTTATATCGATGTAAATTGTAAAAGAATGATGAGGCTTTGGGCGCCAACGTTACAATGGTGCATGCTGAGTAAAGGCGCTATTGATGCCATTATCCTTTATAACTCTGAAGGAGATGACCTGTATTCCGGCATACTTATGGTAAAAGAGGCTGGAGGAATTGTAGTTGACTTTGAAGGAAACGACTTTACAGGTATGAATGATGAGCCTTATCTTGTTGCATGCCATCCAGATCATAAAGAGTATTTTTTAGAAATGGTGAATGAAGGATTAAAATAAGATTAGAATGTTCCCAAATGCCACTTTGGTAACTAAAACCCCTTATTCCAATTGAATAGGGGTGTTTTAAACTGCGTGTGTACGATACGTCTCCAAGCTATGCTTTAGGAATTATATTTGCTATGATGCGGTTTAATTGTTAAAATTATCAAAAAAGTTATGAGGTGTGGGGTAATTGAAAAGAATCATAGTATGTTTCAGTCTTATGTTCATTCTCGTTGCTTGCTCAAATAACAGTGAGGATAACGCTACAAATAGTGACAAGATAGAGAAAGTGAACGCTTCAGCTCAACTTTCAGAAGATACAACTCTTCAGATTAACAAATTAGAATTACAAAATGAGGAATTACAATCTGCTTTGAATAGTATGGAAACGGACCTCAATTACAAAAATGAAGAAGCTGAGTATTATAAAAAATTGATTAATGGCCTTATTAAAGATTATAGTGACACCCAATTAAAAGATTTAGCAATACAGTTATGGGATTATAAATTAGAAATTAACGGAGTTCCTGTCCCGACGAATGGAATAGTTGAAATACAAGAAAACACGATTGAAATTTCTTTGGTAGAAAGTCAATCAGCCTACCCTATTTTACCAACTGAAATTTATATGCAAGGGCAAATAAGTGGGAATTATATAGACCATTTAAAAATGACTTCAAATCCTTCTGAAACCTATGTAACGGATGGCACAGTTGTTACTGCTATACATCATAAATTTGTAGATGTAGAAAAGGGTTCAACTATTTCATTTGCTGTATCCGAAGAACTAAAAAAGCGATTAGGACTAGAAGCTACTCAAATTACAATTAATAACAAGTAAAACTTCAATAACTTATCACACCAAAAAGACCCGCATATTAAAGGATTTTACTGTAATTATAAATATACAAAAAGAATCTAATAAACGTTCCCAAAGAAAAGTTTGGGCACATATCTAAAAGTCCGAAACGTTAAATTAACAGCGTTTCGGGCTTTTTGTATGGAACATTCTTTATACCAGATTTTATACATATTCCTCTAAAATCAGAGCCAGCAACAGGCTGAGCATGTTTTGGTGAGGGCTGCGTTTGCAACGATACTGCATAGAATCGTGTATATCCTTAACGTTGTAAGTTCGTATTTTTCTGACCCTATCCCATATAAATGGCACTCGAGGCGTTCTTTTTTAGGCATCGATTTCAACATGTTTAAAGAGTTTGCTATTTGTGTATAGCTAACTAAGGATATAAAAAGACATTTTTTGTACAATAAAAATACAATTGATATTATGATGGGGGCTAGTACTATGAAAAGCAGCGAAAGAAGGGTAAAAGAAATGACTGTATCTTTAGATTTTCCTATTCAAGAATTAGAAAGAAAGCTACCCAATACTAATAGAGTAACTCTTTCAAATTTACGCCATTCTAAAGAGTGGTTACCATTGGTTTCCGAGCATCGTATGGTTGAAGTGATTTCAGGTTCTGATACGGTAGCGATGTTGAACGATCCCAAGTTAATCATGGAGTTAATTCAAGTTGTTAAATCTCAAAAAAATGAAATCGAAAAATTGAAAATCAATGCGCTGTATGCGGAACGATTACATTATTCACATGAATTCAAAAATAGCCTTGAAGCAGAAGATGAAACCATGATGTATCTACAACAATTATTAGACGGGCGAGTGGACTAGCTATATGGCCGTAAGCAACCATTTAATCACTACGTTTACGAAAGAAATACTTAACACTGACATAAATATTATTCCACGCTTTTTAGCTTTAGATGTGTATGCTTTATCTTATATTTTCGATAATGATGAAGATTTTTCTCTCGTTACAGATTTTCCGAGCGAGAAAGCCCATTGCTTTAGCTATGGGATGAAAGCCAAGTCAGTCAAGGGGTAGCTTTTGCTAGCTCAATTGACTGAAAACATGGTACACTTGTTCTATAGACAAGTAAAAGTCTCTAAAACATTCTCGTTCATTGATAACTAGATATTGTATGAGGTTCGATAGCCAAATTCATGCTATCGGTAAAACAATATGTGTCGTCAAGCAAAAGACGTTAAAACATATGACGAACCAAAAGCTGTACACTATGGTAACAGTAGTGTAGCCCTATCTGCTAGATGCACTGGATAGGGAGGGGCAATGAGATACCCTAATCTTGAGGATTGTTCAAAGCAGAAATGAATTGCGAACGGTAAATCACTCAAGAATCCCACCCGTACATCGCAAGATGAAGGGCTTGCGGCTTTAGCCGTGGGAGTCTCAAGAGCCGTTTATAAGAAAATAGATACCTCTTTAAATGTATTGGGGTTTGGACACCGATATATTCCTTCAGATTTCTATGAAAGAATTAAATCACGTATTTAAACGATCATAAACCAATCGATTTTCTATTCAAATGGTACATTTGAGAAACTGCTAAAAGTAGCTGGGACATTCATAGTCTCAGCTGCTTTTATTTATCGTAAATGACGAAAAAGCGTGAAAATGAATGCAAGACAATTTGCCATGAACATGTACTAACTGCAACATTATAATCTTACTTTTACACGTTCACCTTTTTCATTGCGCTGCGCTGTTGTAAAGTCGCCCAACCCTTCATTTTCCTGATAGTAATCATATTTCGCATGGTAGGAAAACTTTTGGGTAAACAGCGAGCCATTACGGTTTTTCAAACAGACAAGTTCAATGTCGCGTATTTCTGCTGCTTTTGACTTGTTCACCATGATGATTTTTTCCGATTGCTTGTCGAGCTTTAAGAACTCCTCTGTACTAATAACTCCTAGTTGAAGTCCCCACACAACATCGGCGGTATATTCAATGCCACCACTTTCTTTAAATGCTTCAAAGCTAACAGGCGCTAAATAATTAGCACGATTAAACGAGCTAATGACAAAGATCGGCACGCCTTCTTGATGACTCATGCGTTTTAGTTCTCGGACATTTACATCAACAGCTGCTTTATCACTCATCCCTTTTTCGATTGGCGGCATGATTTGTAAGTAATCAATCATGACAATGGGGCGTACGTTATTCAGTTCGATATATTGCTGAATGTATGCTTGTATCGTCAGCACATTCGTTTCGAAATTGCCTTCAATCACGCTAATATTGCTAGCATATGTTTTATACGTTTCGATGGCTTGCTGAAGCATGCTATTGTTTGCACCTTTACGAATCGCAATGCTGCTAATTGCTTGTTTTAAATCTAGTTTCGCTGACGTTCTAGCAATGGATTTTGTCACCATTTCAAGCTTTGATTGTTCCAGTGAAAAATAAAGCACATGATTCCCTTGTTCTGCTAATTGATCGGCCAACTGATGCACAAATGTTGTCTTACCAACAGAAGAAACACCACCAACTACATACAGCCCAACTTGTAACCCATTCATTTTGGCATCTAGCTTTGGAAAACCAATTTGTTTATCTTGATAAGCACTGATTTTTGCTAAGTCACTTAACATATCAAACTCTAAATAGCTTTCTACGTTGTCTACACGCCCTCTAAGAGCGATTTGTTTATCGATGGATACTTTTATACTCAAATCATCTAAATCATCATCAGGAGCATTCTGAGCGTTTTCAAGGCTATGTACATACCAGTCGTTAATATCTGTTGCGTCTTCTAACAATCCTTGTTTCGTTTGTTTCACCTTTAAACAAGGCTTTTTCAGCGAGATATAGCCGTATGATAAGAGCTTTGCGGCACATGCTTGCCCTGCTTGGTCGCTATCAAACGCACCAATTAACACCGTTTGACTTGCTTTTGATGCTTTGAATTTTTTCATGAAGTTGTCTAAGTTGCCTGTACTGTTAATCGCAATCGCTTTATAGCCAAGTTCTTCAAGGTTCAATGCATCAATTATGCTTTCTGTTAACAAAATAGGCTCACGATGTATTTCGTCTAAATAATCGATATTAAAAATCGCCTCGCTTTTAGACACCCCTGAGACGTCCATAAAACGTGTTTCTCCTTCGGGGGCATCAATAGCCCTTCTTGTGTACCAAACGACGCTACCGCCCTTCCAGACAGGTAAAATGACGCGTTTATATTGTTCTCCTGTTTTTTTACTTGTCCAATGAATAACAGCAAGTTTATGTTCAAATACTTGTGGCGCAGTTAAAAGTCGCTCTGCGCAAAATGTTCGCAATGCTTCAGCTAGCTCTGGATCGTTCAATGTGGCTTCATGTGCACGTAGAACATAAGACGTTAAGTTTTCTGTATCAAGCGGTTGTGCAACAATTGCTTCTTGATTATTCATGACAGGTGGAACTTCACCAGCTAACGCATATAGCTTTTGAACAGACTCTTTTAAGCTAAGCTTTTCTATTTGCATGAACCAATCAATGATGCTGCCACTTTTCACGCAGTTGCTGTAGCTGAAAAAAGAATTCGTATTCGGATAAATAAATAAATGCCCTTTGTGTCCACAAGCAGGACATGCTCCTAGAACGCCTCGATATGCTTTATGTCCACTCCCACGTAACGCGCTTAATGAATAACCTTGACTCTCTACATAATCAACTAAAGATACACGTTGTTTGAGTTCACTTAAATTCGTCGTCATATGTCGTCACCTCATCCTTATTAAACGTTTCTCATCAGCCGCGGCCAGATGATGTCTTGTAATTGTAAAATAGAAAAGCCGAGGCGAAGTGTCAAGCTGTCGCCTTGGCTTGCTACAGTATTTATAATACTTATAATACTTACAGTGATTTTATTGAAATCTTGAACCCCTTGTAGCTGTAAGGATAGAATCACTTTTTTTGTCTTTATAAAGTACCCAGTTATTGCACGTAAGGTACTCACTTATTGCACGTAAAGTACCCAGTTATTGCACGTAAAGTACTCACTTATTGCACGTGAACATATGTTCTTCTAAGTGTTTATTGATACGCCTGCAAAAGCATTCCCTTTCTTAAAAAATGTGAATTCTGATATATATCCATCATCTTTAAATTTAGTTAGAATTTTTTCAACCGTATCTCGGATTTTCTTGCTCTTTTTTTTATCAATATCAGTTAAATTTAACTCCGTGTGAATTTTCTCAAAAAGAATACGATTTGATTTTTTTAAATCATTTTTCATTACGGCGATTCGTCGGATTAAATATTCACGTATGACTGTTACTTCGGGTGAAGTTCGTAAATAATCCTTTGTATTAAGTAAATTGATCGGTACAGATATGATCTGATTATTATGCTGTGAATAAGTATAAATAATAGGTTTCTCTAAAAGTTTATATCCTTGTACGACACCATTTGAAGTAGTAAGTTCTACTTTACTTAAAGCTAACAAGTAGCTGCTAATAATATATTTGCTTAAAGACTCGCTTGTAGGATGTTTATATAATTTTGTTGCTTCTTCTGTATAATCAATTTTCACTTCAAGTAATCTCATTTTGTCTATACTTTCAATAATACGAGCTCTAGACTCTTTACTAACAAATTCTCGTTCAGTAAGACCATTCATTGTTCGATATATTTGATCAGGAGTGAACGTTAAATTCCCAGCTTCATAACGACTGCATACACTATTTAAAACGCTACGGTCAAAAGCTGTTAATCGCTTTCCGTTTTTCTCTACAATTTCGATGTTCTCGTCATCGAAATTTAACGTCACTTGAACAGAAATGTCTTTTTGTTTGTTTACTTCGACATCAAACGTTCCGACATCGAATGTTATAGCAGGATTGGTTAAAGAGTTTGCAACTTTACTGTTAGGGATGTAAAAAGTTTGAGGCATGATTTTGTCTAAAAAATCTGTTTGTATATATAATGAGCGTCGGTTCTGAGGGAATAATTCTATACGGATCGTTTCATATAATTCAGCTTTCCCCATTTCCGATAGAAATTCATTGAACTCAGATAATGTCAATTGTTTACGATGTGCAAGTTCAGAGACAGTTGCATCAAAACCATTTGTATTTAAGTATTCAATTTCTTGCTTATATTCGGTATTAATAGATTCTAATAATTTATCATAATGTTTTTGAATTTCTTCGATGTCATTTTCGGTATATTGAATACCCTGCTTATTCAATTCAGCTTTCATACGTTCAATAGCAGACTTAGCTAGTTCTTTTGTCAAATCTAGAAAACGTGCTTGTTTTTCAGGAGACAACGATAAAAAATCATTAGCTGATAAAGAGAGATTCGGATTCTTGTTCATTTGGGGACCTCCCTAATTCATTTTTTGGTGTATATTACGTCCACTGCTTTTGGATATTCAAGTATGCTTGATTCAAGTGAGTGGTACTTGAAAAATATAAAAGCTAAGGCGAAGTGTCAAGCTATCGCCTTGGCTTATTAGAAAGCTTATCATATCTTTAAGGAATCTATTATCCCTTGTCGCTGTAAGATGGAACGCTATTTCGGAAAAGCTTTAATGTTACCAGTTTTTCGCCTTAACGTTACCACTTTTTCGTCTAGGACTTTTCGATTAAAAAATGGGCAGTGGGTTATCGATGCGCCATTTTAGATTACGATGTTATCGGAAGATTTTTTTGTATATTTATGCATAAGTAGTGTTTGAAGAGTATGTATTAAAGTGCAATATCAGGTCTGTTGATTAGCCATTTTTATACAGCTGAATCTGTTGGTTTCAGTAGCAAAACTGACATAAATGCAGCATTGTAGTGGCATGGAGCGTGCGGTGAGACTCCTTGGGGAACAGCTCGTGCCTCAAGACCCC
>NZ_MATO01000013.1 GCF_001700325.1 Caryophanon latum | reverse complement strand
GCTAGCTCTTTTTCAAAATGTCCTTTACAAAGGGTACACTTTAAGCCTCAAATGGTTTTTAAATTAAAAGCGTAAACGCGCAATCATGCCTTCTTCATCATCAATATCCAGCTCAATGCCTGCTGATGAAGCGTTGCGCTGTAATACTTCATCAATGTATAAACGAATCGCCGCGATAAACGTTGGCGTGTTAAAGTAATCCGTTTGTCCTGCTACTTCCGCCTCTGCACCATAGCCTGTCGCATCGTCATACGTAAGCTCAACCGTTACGTTCGCTGGCTGCACGTTTTTATAGCGCGCATGAAAGCGACAAATGGCGTTTACTAAATCTTGCTCGAGTAATGTTACTTGCTCCATTCGTCTGCCTCTTTCGGTTGTTGTTTTTTGCGACCGATTAGCTTTTTCACGATGAAGACGATGATGCCAATTACAGCTACAATCGCAATTGCATTAATCATGAAGCCTAAAATTGAACCAATTACGCCTAAGTCACCGAATAAGCCGCCAAATAGTAAACCAGCTAAACCACCGATCATTAAGCCTTTCATTAATCCGCTTGACATGAAGCCACCTTTTTTCTCCTCGGGTGCTTTTTGAGCAGGTGTGCTATTTGTGTTGTTCGTCGTTGCGTTGTTGTTTGGCGTGCTGTTGTTGTTATTGTTTACAGCGCCGTTTGGATTCGTATCGTTATTTTGTGAATTGTCTTGTGTGTTGTTATTTCCGTTATAGTTTTTCTTTCCTGATTTGTATGACTTCGCCTCTACTTGAGACACATCATCAAACGTTAAAAAGCTTCCGACACTTGAGAAGATTAACGTCATCGCAAATAATGCCGCGATTAATTTTTTCATAATAGTTCCCTCCGACAAAAAGTAATAGTTACTTTTTCAGTATATCATCGTCGTCATGAAAAACAAAATAAATACAAAGCGCAAAAAACGAACGCCATCGTGCTGCGTTCGTTTCTTTTTAAGCGATACAACGTTACACTTTATCCGTTTCTGTCGTTTGCTGCTTCGCCTGCTCGTATTTCGCTAAAATGTCTTGCTGCAATGCGGCGATCGAATTAAAAACACCTGTAAAGTTGCTTGAAGCTGCAAACTTCGTGCTGTTCGTCAACGTGTTTTGCACATAGTTTTCAAGCGCTGATGCATTCGTGTTTAACTTCGCGATCCGCTCTTCTACTGCGCTCGTTTGCTCGCCTTGCTGTAAGCTTGCGATTTGCTCTTTATATTTGTTTTGTGCCGTTTGAATCGTTTGCATTTGCTTTGCCTCATACGTCGCCATTAGTACGTTCGCAAGCGTATTTGATGACGACGTATTTGATTGTCCACCGAACATTGACGTAATGTCCGCTTTATCGTTCGCGTTGTCTGATTGTGCTAAATATGTTTGCATCGCTTCTGTGCCTGTGCCGTTGCTGCCGCTTAACATCGAATTTAAATAGTACGAATACGTTGAGTTTGTGCCGAGTAAATTAGCAACGCCTGTTGACGACGTCGTATCGAGCCCCGCAATTAATTCATCTACATTTGAAGATGATGATTGCTGTAAATAGCTACTTAGTATGTCGTTAAAGTTCGTAGACGAAGATGTCGCTGTTTGTGATGTATTGCTGCCGCTTAGTAACGACAATAAATCCATTGAATAATTTGTATTAATCATGTAGTCACGTCCTTTGTTAAAATGTCACGCTACTTACATTATCGGTAAGAAGCTTTACACATGAAATAAAAAAAGCATGCGCTAGAAAATCTAACGCATGCTACCAATTATACGCGTACTAAATCGACTACAACGCCTGAGCGTGCGTCAGCTGTAAATTCAAATGCTTCCGTTTCACCTTCAACAACACGTGAAATACCACCACGATATACTGGTAATTCCCCTACTGTATGTTGAATTGTTTCTGGTTTAGAGTAAATCCACGTCGCATCAATCGGCGCTTCTTTACGGAACTCTTCTTTAATGCTTTGTAACACACGATCTGAAGACATGTATGGAGATACACGGTTCGTCGTTTCATTTACTAATACTGATACAGCAACACCTGTCGCCACGCCTAAAAGAAAATCACGTAAGTTCATTGTTTACGTCCCCCTTAACTCAATATACGTTCATTGTATCATATTAAAAATATTCTAAAAAGAACAAAGAATTTCGAATGACGAAATGACTATGATATAATGAGGCATACTATTGTGAAAAAGAGAGGCGACCGTCTTGAACGAGCAAACATTACAATTATTTAAAACATTAACGGAACTACCAGGCGCTCCTGGACAAGAGCATGCAGTGCGAGCGTTTATGCGCAGCGAACTTGAAAAATATTCAGATGAAATCGTGCAAGATAATTTAGGTGGCATTTTCGGCGTGCGTAAAGCAAAAGATGCCGACGCTCCAAAAATTTTAGTTGCAGGTCATATGGACGAGGTCGGCTTTATGGTAACGTCGATTACGAACAACGGCATGATTCGCTTCCAACCACTTGGCGGCTGGTGGAACCAAGTAATGCTTGCACAGCGCGTCACAGTTTATACGAAAAATGGTGAAATTCCAGGTGTCATCGCATCAATTCCGCCGCACTTATTATCAGATGCAGAACGCGCGAAACCGATGAATATGAAAAACATGCTCATCGACGTTGGTGCAGATTCAAAAGAGGACGCACAGCAAATGGGCATTCGTCCTGGTCAGCAAATTATTCCGATTTGCCCATTCACACCGATGGCAAACCCGAACAAAATTATGGCAAAAGCGTGGGATAACCGCTACGGCTGCGGCTTAGCGATTGAGCTGCTGCAAGAGCTACATGGCAAGGACGTATCATCACACATTTACTCTGGTGCAAATGTCATGGAGGAAGTCGGCTTACGTGGTGCACAAACGTCAGCGAACATGATTCAACCAGACATTTTCTTCGCGCTTGATGCCTCCCCTGCCAACGATACGTCAGGTGATGCGACACAGTTCGGTCAGCTTGGCAAAGGTCCGTTGCTGCGCATTTTCGACCGCACGATGGTAACACACCGCGGCATGCGTGAGTTCATTTTAGATACGGCGGAATCAAACAACATTCCGTACCAATATTTCGTTTCACCTGGTGGTACAGATGCAGGTCGCGTGCATACAGCAAACGACGGCATTCCATCAGCAGTAATTGGCATTTGCTCACGCTACATTCACACAGCCGCGTCAATTATTCACGTAGACGATTACGCAGCAGCAAAAGAGCTACTCGTGAAACTTGTAACGTCTTGTGACAAAACGACGATTGATTCGATTAAAGCGAACGTGTAACATTGCTGTTCGCGGGCGTGGAGGATAACACGATGTTCGTCATGAAGATGATGCTACATGGACGTGGCGTTTATCATCTTCCTTGAGCCTCCTCACTTCATTGCGGGATCTCACGCTTTTTCCGCAGGAGTCCGCCTAGCTGCTACGATCAATAAAACGCGTACGTACAAAATGGTAGAGCAACGAAAACTTGTCTCTACCATTTATTTTGTCTATTTTAAGGAGGAACATATATGAACATCGCAATTGGCACGACGAACCGCGCAAAAGTTGGCGCAGTCATTGATGCATTAACACCGCTTTATCCAGATGCAAACTTCATTCCAATACAAGTGGACTCAAACGTTGCGGACCAGCCATTTTCAGACGAGGAAACACGTCTCGGCGCGATGAACCGTGCGCGCGCAGCGAAGGAGCAAACGGGCGCAAACATCGCATTCGGCTTAGAAGGTGGCGTACGCGAACTTGACGGCATATTGTACTGCTGCAACTGGGGCGCAGTCGCAACCGACACAACCGTTTACGCAAGCAGCGGCGCACAATTTATGCTGCCAAATGAAGTTGCTGACGCCGTTCGAGCTGGCACGGAGCTTGGCCCAGTGATGGACGCGTACACGAAGCAGCACGACACGCGTCACCATTCGGGCGCAATCGGTATATTTACAGACGGCTTAATTGACCGAAAAGACATGTTCGTCCACATCGTTACGCTATTAATTGGACAAGTGCGTTACTATGAAGGCAAGTAGTTTGCATACGCCGCCGTCGATTGCGTACAATACATATAGCAGATGAACGGAGGATTACAATGGATTCAAAACAAATGGTACAGCAATTACAAACAAAGCTTGGTGACAATTTCACATACACATTTGATGAAAAATACGACAAGCTACGCCTTGAACATAAAACGCTTCAAAAAGGAATGGATATTTTAATTGGAGATTTAGTCGCAAAATACGAGCAAAAAAAAGAAGCGGCAATCAACGAAGTCATTTACACAGTTGAGCAAACATTTTTAGCGATGGAAAAGGAAGCAGCAAGTGGCTTTGGAGGCTTAACGAACGTTTACCCGGTCGTACGCTCGACATCGTTCCCGAAGGCATCAAAGGAAGGTCATGCGTTTGTGACGACGAAGCATACGGCCGAAACACGCATTTATTACGCACTTGACCTTGGCACGACGTATCGCTTAATCGATGAGGATATGCTACAAAAATTAAATGTTACAGCTACTCAAGTAACCGAAGCTGCAAAATTCCGCGCAAAAAGCTTATCGACGACGTACAAACAAGACGAAGTAGCCGGCAACGTGTTTTATTTCGTAAACGCAAACGACGGCTACGATGCTTCGCGCATTTTAAACGAGCCGTTTTTAGCGGACATGGAAGCACGTGTGGAAGGCGAAATGACGGTGTCGGTGCCGCATCAGGACGTTTTAATTATTGGGGATATTCGCAATGAAGTTGGGTATGATATACTAGCACAGATGACGATGCACTTCTTCACAGTCGGTATGGTGCCAATTACCTCGTTATCATTCGTCTACGAAGAAGGCAAACTCGAACCGATTTTCATTTTGGCCAAAAACAAAGTACAAGAGGAGCAAAAAAAATGATCGTATCATACAATAAAGCGCATGTTGGGGACGTATTACTTGTCAACTTCACGACAGAGCGTACAGCAACAGTTGAAATCGAACGCAAAGGTGACGTCGTATTATTACGCGAAGCTGGCACGACAGAAGTAAAAGGTTTCAATTTATTTAACGCAAGCAACTACATCGAGCTAGACGTTGCAGGTAACGTTGACGTAACGAAAGAAGTTGCTGAAAAATTAGAAGCAGCACTTGCTAAAAACAACGCAGACGTAAAGCTTGCAGTCGACTTCTCACCAAAATTCGTAGTCGGCTACGTAGAACAAAAAGAAAAGCACCCAAACGCGGATAAACTAAGCGTATGTCAAGTAAACGTAGGCGATGAAACGCTTCAAATCGTTTGTGGCGCACCGAACGTTGACGCCGGTCAAAAAGTAGTCGTTGCAAAAATCGGCGCAGTTATGCCATCAGGTTTAGTAATCAAAGCAGGTAACTTACGCGGTGAAGATTCATTCGGTATGCTTTGTGCAGCGCGCGAGTTAGATATTCCGAACGCACCACAAGAAAAAGGGATTTTAGTGTTAGAGGAAGATGCGGTAGTCGGCTCAGAGTTTATCGTGCCGAAGAACTAAATGATTCACCATCGATGAACCGCTTCATTCGGCTCGCGTTCCTGGGGCTCGGCTCAAGCCTCCGCACCGCTCCTACGTCGCGGCTTACGGGGTCTTGAGGCACGAGCTGTCCCCCTAGGAGTCTCGCCGATTACGCGGTCATCATCGAGCGTATTTAACACTAGTCAAATAGTTAAAGGGAAGTACAAAAGTCGCGCTGACTTTCGTACTTCCCTTTATTGTTTATCGTGCAACCGCGACTTCCTTCGAGCGTGGTAGCGAGTCGATTACTTCTTTACCTGTCGCGTCCCATTGCATCATGCGGAAATATGCGTCGTGGTAAAAGATGAAGCGGTAGCCATTTTCGTACGCTTCCTTCATAAGGCGATCTTTCGTAAACACCGACGTCATCGGATAGTCATCATACGCCATTACCCATAGCGGATTTTGGTGCGCGTGCGTTGGCATAATGTCCGCCATATGTAGTAGCACTTCATCTTGCTGCGTAATTTTAATGACCGCATGCCCGTCACTATGCCCACCTGTATGAATCATTTCGATGCCTGGTGCTACTTCAAGACGCTCGTCAAACGTGACAACTTGCGATTGAATTGGCTCCCAGTTTTCTTTCCAATACGTGTTTTTTGAGCGCATATTCGGATTACGCATTTCATCCCACTCTTTTTGTGACACGTAAATGTTCGCATTCGGGAATACTGAAATTAACTCGTCTCCCTCATAGCGCGTTAAGCCACCAGCGTGATCAAAGTGCAGATGCGTACATAACACACCGTCAATGTCCGCTGTTGATAAGCCAAGCTCTTCTAAGCTACCTTCTACGTTTCCTTCTTCCGTTACGCCGAAGTTACGCAGCTGCTTTTCTGTGAGCTTGCCATGCCCTACACCTGAATCGATGATGTAGTTTTTGCCTTCGAATTGAATTAAAATCGGCTCTGTCGACAGCTCGATTTGATTCGCCTCGTTTGCAGGATACTTACGTTGCCATAAAGGTTTTGGTACAACACCAAACATCGCACCACCATCGAGTGATGTTACCCCTCCGTTTAACCACGTAAGCGTCATGTCGTGAAATACATACTTGTCCATTCTACTTCTCCCCTTTTCGAATTGACTATTTTGTCACAAATTGTGACTCTAGACGGTAGATCGGTTGCCCTTTTGCCGAGAACTTCTCTTCATACTCCGTCATAATATTATTTTCCGGCATTTCGGCGTGTAAGTCTAGTGAAACATATTTTAATTTCATACCATATTCATTCATGCTCACTAAAGAAAACTCAAATAAGCCACGATTGTCCGTTTTGAAGTGAATTTCACCGTTGTCCGGTAAAAGACGCTCGTAAATCGATAAAAATGATGCGTGCGTTAAGCGGCGTTTTGCGTGACGCTTCTTCGGCCACGGATCTGAGAAGTTTAAGTAGACGCGGTCAATTTCGCCCTTCTCAAAATAGTTTTCTAGCTCTGCACCGTCCACTTTTAATAAACGTAAATTTTTTGGCGTTTCCGCTGCTAACACTTTTTCCACCGCACATACGATAACGCTTGGAAATAGCTCAATGCCGATGTAGTTAATGTCTGGATTTTGCAGTGCCATCCCTGTGATGAACTGTCCTTTCCCTGTACCTACCTCGATGTGTAACGGGTTGTCGTTACCAAATAACGCAGCCCATTTTCCTTTTTGCTCTTCCGGGTTCGGTACAACGATGTGTGCGTTTTCTGTAATAAATTCCTCTGCCCAAGGTTTATGTCGTAATCTCAATTTCATATCCTCATTTCTATTAGTTGTGTGCATTTTGCCAGCTACGATGCTGCGAATTGACATGCACATGCGATTGTTTCATTATAAATGCTTCACCGTCAACGTGACAATGCATCGGCTCATGCGTCGTAACTGTAAACGACTCACCTTGTAGCTGCGTCACTTCACGAAAGCGCGTATGCCCACCCCAAAAAACAGTGACAAATAACGCGAGTAGCTTTATACGTGATAGCTGATACACAATTGTACATTCTAACATACCATCGTCCGTTTTGGAATGTGGAGACAGCTTCATGCCGCCACCAAAATACGGCTGATTCGACATCGTTACAAACCATACGCGCTCATACGTTTGCTCATTTACTTCAACTGTAGTCGTCCTATATGTCAGTAAACCTTTCACTAAAAAATATACGTAGCTTAGCTTGCCTAAATGGATGCGATTGAGCCATTTTTTCAACTTCGAGCGATTGGCCAAATCAACCACGTACGCATCAAAGCCAAGCCCTGCATTGTTCATAAAGAAATGCTCGCCGTTAACGACGCCAATATCATGTGCTGACTTCCGTTCATGCGCTTGCCACGCTTTAATGTCAGCAACGCTCGTAAATGCTACATACGAACGTGCAAAATCATTGCCAGAGCCTGCACGGAACGCCGCAACGATTAAATGTCGCTGTCCGACCGCTCCTTGTACTACTTCATGAATTGTGCCATCCCCACCAACTGCAACGATGCATATCGGTTCATGTTCTTTAGCGAGCTGCTGGACGATTTCTGTCGCATGATGCGGATATTTCGTCTTGTATACATCGTACGTGCCGCAATATGTTCGTTCAAGCGATGCCCATGCCGTTTTCCCGTGACCAGATGCCTCGTTTACAATGAAGACGATTCGCATTTATTCACCCTTCTCATCTTCGTCTTTTTGTTGTAGCGGTTGGTCACTTAACTCCTGCGCTGCCGCATGCTCTGCCGCTTCCTCCTCCGACTTCCATAAATCACGCTGGAAGCTCGTCGTTTCCGTATGCTCAAGCAATACTGCTGCTGCTTTAATTTGCATATGCTTCATTGGTGATTTTGCACGCTTTAGCTGTAAAAACCATTGCTCGAACTTTCGCTTGTCGATAAATTGCGTATTAAATGATGCACCTGGATAATCGATGTAGCCGTTGCGAGACAGCACGATGCGTTTTACCGGCAGCTCAATATCGTTGTAATGCATCAAACTTGAAACGATCGTCTCCATACGGTTAAGCTGAATCATCGGACTTAAAATCTTTTTGCTCGACTTATCGATTTTTTGCGTCCAAAAACGTTCACCGTCTGCTACGTATACAGCTTGCTCTTGCACTTCCAGCGGCGTAATGCATAACACTTCTGTCGGCGTAATTAAAATAATGTCTACTTCAATCGGTGCCTTTTTCACTTGAAACACAGGGAAATAAAGCAAAAAGTAATTATCTGGTAACCCTTGCATAAACGTTCGTAGTAGCGTATCGCGCATGTAACGTGGATCGACATATGATTTATCTAACAATGTCGAGCTTGCCCATTTAATTTGAAAATGGAAAAACTGATCCAAGTACATACGCTTTAATTCTTCGATTGTTTTTGGCTCAAATACAATTTTTGACTCAAAATGCAGCGTTGACGTCTCCTCAGGAATGACCTCTTCCTCATCAAGCTCACTTTCTACCGATAATTCTTCTAAATCCATTTCCTCTTCCTCATCCTTCTTGCGACCGAACAGACGACGAAGCAACGTTGGTTTTTGTTTTTCTTCCTCCTCCGGCACTTGCATAACGGGCTCCCACGTTTGTGTCGGACCGCCATTTTCCCATTGCTCCTTCACACGCTCCCACTGCACACGCTTCAGTCGAACGTATTGCGTCGGGTATCGATTTAAGTCGATTTGGTAGCGTGAAATATAATCTTGTAATTTTATTAATTGCGCCATGCACTCATCACACTCCATATGTATAAAGTTCGTAATAGTTCATATTTTACATGACTAACTGATAAAAAAGAAGTAGCTCTGCCGTTCAGTCACGCCGATAAAAAGACATATAATCAAAAAACGCACGATGTGAACATTCACATCGTACGTTTTCGTTACAGTATATCGATTATGCTTTTACTGACTTTGGAATTTTCGTTTCGAATTGCGCTTGTAGCTTGCGTGTCCACTCACCTGGTGTACCGTTCCCGATTACTGTACCGTCGATTTCGATACATGGTGTTACTTCAGACGTTGTAGAAGAAATGATCACTTCGTCCATCGTAAGTAATTGCTCCACTGTGAACGCTTCTTCTTTCACTGGTAAACCAATTTCATTTGCACATTGTAAAATAACTGCGCGTGTAATACCGTGTAAAATTAAATTATCTGCTTGATGCGTGTATAATACGCCATCTTTAATACCGAATACGTTTGAAGATGAGCATTCCGTCACTGTGCCATCACGGTGTAAAATCGCTTCGTAGCACCCTTTTTCATACGCTTCTTGTTTTGCAAGTACCGCGCCTAAAAGGTTTAATGATTTAATGTCGCACATTAACCAACGACGGTCTTCTAACACTGTTGCTTTTACGCCTTTTTCGAAGTTTTCTACTGGGCGTGGGTTTTCTTTTACGTTCCCTGTTAATACTGGCAATACATCATCGCCAGGGAAAACGTGGTTACGTGGGCAAGCGCCGCGCGTAATTTGGAAGTATACGTGACCTGTGCCTAAGTTGTTTGCTTCTACTAATTTGTGTAAAAGCTCGTGTAATTTATCTTTTGTATACGGAATTGTTAAGCGGATTTTTTCAGCACTTGCGTAAAAACGATCCACGTGCTCTTCAGCTGTGAATAATTCACCGTCATATACTTTTACAACTTCATAAATGCCGTCACCAAATTGGTAGCCGCGGTCTTCTTTATCAATAATAATTTCTTCATTTTTTACGATTTGGTCATTGTATAAGCAGTAGCTCATGTCTCAACTCATCCTTTTCTCTTATAATTTTTCAAAATGTAAAAAATTACGCTCTACTACTCCATATCCTGCATTTGCGCTAGCCGCACGTTCCGCATGAGCCCGCAAAATGCACGCGGTCTCATTCTTCACGTTCATGCGGCATGCAAGGCGCAAATGCTTTGAATCTGTAGCGTAAACAATCCATTTATCAATCAGCTCGTCAATATGCGGCTCACCATCTAAAATTTCATACCGTAATTAAATCCATTTCATCATTCTCAATTTGCTGCTAAACGTTCAATGGCTGCGGCGTAAATGGCCACTGCTTTCATTAAATTCGCTATATCGACAAATTCATCTTGTTGATGGGCAAGCTCCACTTCTCCGGGAAATAACATCCCGAATGCGACGCCCTTCTTCAACTCTCGTGCGTACGTACCGCCACCTGTTGATAACGGCTTTTGCATGTCACCTGTATACTGACGATAAACGTCGAGCAATGTTGCGACAAGCGCATCGTCTTCAGGCACGTAATGCGGTGGTGAATAATCGGCTACGTCTAGTGCGACATAAAATGGCTGCACAGCTTCATGCACTAATCGCAGCTTGTCGTCAAACGGATACGTCACACTATGACGCATGCTCACCGCAATTTCTGCACGCTTCTCATCATACGTCATGACTCCTGCATTGAGTGTCGTCGGTCCTGATACGTCGTCCTCAAAGTCCAAGCTAAGTGCCGAACCGAATACGTCGTCCTTAAATACTTCGACAATAAACGTTAAAAAAGCTTGCTCGCGCGCACCGTGAAGCTCCTGCTGTAAAAACGTCGCAAGCAGTACGCCCGCATTGACGCCTTTATGCGGCTCCATCGCATGTGCCGATTTGCCTTTCATGTCGATTATATACTGATTACCGTCGATTAATAAAGACCCTATATACTGATTTTTCTGCAAATATGCTTCAAATCGGTGACAAAATGCTTCATCTTGTCCGGCAATGACCGCTGTCGCTCGCTCTGGCACCATATTTGTGCGCGTACCAGCTGTAAACGACACGAGCGATTCATTGCTTGATGCAGCGGTCATACTTGAAAAAATAAGCGTTGCGATGCCCTTTTCCGCGTTAATAAGCGGGAAATCGGCATCTGGCGCAAAGCCAATCGTCGGCATTTCCTCTTTCTCAAAATAACGCTTTACGCAGCGGAAACCACTTTCTTCGTCTGTCCCGATAATCATGCGCACACGTTTGTTGAGCGGAATGCCCGCGTCTTTCACAAGTTTCATCGCCATCCATGCGGCAATCGTCGGTCCTTTATCGTCGATCGTGCCGCGTCCGTACATTTTGCCGTCTACGATACGACCTTCAAATGGTGGATACGTCCAACCTTCTCCTGCTGGCACGACGTCTACGTGACATAAAATGCCGAGCGATTCGTCCCCGTCTCCCATTTCGATGTAGCCAGCCATGTTGTCGATATTTTTCGTGCGCATTCCTTGCTCGTCACCACGCGCAAGCAGCCACTCGAGCGCTTCAAGTGGCTTCTCACCAAATGGCATATCGTCATTGGCCGCTTCCTCATCTAGCACGCTTTCAATTTGAATGAGCTGTTGTAATTCGCTTAACAATTCGTCCTGACGCTTTAACGCTAACTGCTCCCAATTCATCGATGTATCACCTCGAAAATGTAATGTATTGCTATTGTACGCCTTTTTGACTAATTTACAATGCTTTCGGTTACTTCACATTCATGAAAAGGTAACAATGTTCGCTTCGTGCGATCGGATATTCAGTAAGTTACAGCGTGCGAACTGCTCGCAATAAACGATATGCTTTGTTTGTATCGCTATATAATAACTTGCTTCTTTTAGGCTCTTCACTATAACGTAATTTGCTTTTCACGTCGAGGCATGCTTTCCGCCGGTGCGGAGGCAAACACGATGTTTATCATGAAGGTGATGGCTCGTGTAGTGGCGTTGATCACCTTCCTGAAGTCTCCTCGTCGCAAAAGAAACTTTCTCTTTTCCCGCTGGAGTCCTCCTCTTGTTTCAAGCAACTTTTATGCGTCAACCTCAGCTTACGGTGATGAACCTTATTTTGTATTGTATAACAACTGTAAATGTATGTAGGTTATGTGAATTAATAATAAATTCAGCGAAAGTGCTAGAAAAAGTAATTATATTCCGCTATAATATAGGTGTCAGTATTTCACGACTGCTGATAAGTTGATAGATAAGGGAGATGTATGAGGCATAAACTTTTATATAAGCGCAGCCCGCACATCATGTCGTCCGCTAGTCTTTGCCAAGAGAATTAAGATGAAGGAGTGGTTCATTTATGAAACCAACTACTGATCGAATGCTTAATCGTATTAAAGATGTGTACATGTTCATCCTAGATAAAGGAGAGGTTTCTACACAAGATTTAGTCGAAGAGTTCAATATCACTCCTCGCACCATTCAAAGAGATTTGAATGTGTTAGCCTTTAACGATTTGGTTGTAAGTCCAAGTCGAGGCAAATGGACAACGACGAAGAAAAAAGTGAAATTATCTTCTTAATGTCGTACAAAACGGAAAGAATGACCTGTCAAAAGGTCGTTTTTTTCCGAGCATATAGAAAAAAAGAGACAATCACGCGGCATGTGATTGTCTCTTTTTATGCGTTATTCGCCGAGCATTTTTCTAAACTGCTCAAGCGTCGTGTTTTTCGTCACGCTATAGCGCGGCAACGTCATCGCATTGTAACCAATAACAACGTGCTCCGGCTGCTGCGTAAACGCCATCGTAAAGCCATATTCATCGAGTGCATTAATGACCTCTTCAGAATATTGACCAAACGGATACGCAAATGATGTGACCGTGCCGAGCGCTTTTACGAGCTGGCGTAGGTCATCTTTTACAACGCCGACGTCCGCTTGCACAAGAATGCTCTTTTTGCCGATTAATTGATGTAAATTAAACGTCTGTGCTTCGTGATCAAATACGTCTGATGTTTTGTTAATATCCGCAACGGTAATATACTGCTCCTTCGTTTCGTCAAACGTTTGCTCTCCACTTTCTCTCGTTACACGGCTTGCAATTACGTGCTGTACTGCTTTAAAACCGTGCTCCTTTAAAATCGGGTAAGCAAATTTACGAGCTGATAGTAAGCCACCATCAAATGTGATCAGTACAGCTTTTTGTGGGACGACGAAGCTACCTTTAATGTAATCCGCTAAGTTTTCCTTCGTAATCGTCGTATAGCCTTGTGAAGCTAAATACTCCATTTGCTGCTTAAATTGCTCCTCAGTCACAATTGTATGACTCGATTTAAAGCCGCTTGCGACTTCTTTCGGTAGCACGTGCTCATAATGTAGCACTGCAATACCTTTTTGCTGCTCATTTCGCTGTTGCTCAACGAAGCCGATACGTCCACCAATACGGACAATTGCCCAATCTTTCCAATAGCCAATTGTCGTATAGCGCATGCTTGGCTCTAAAATGGCTAGCACGTCTGATTCGACATTTACATCAACATATACAGGTGTGCTCGTCGTCAGCATAAAGCTGCCGACTACCTCTTTTACTAATGTAATGTCGCGTACTTCTACTTCGCCAATCTCCTCTGCATCCTCACGAGTTACGTAAGCCTCTCCTTGCCCAAATGACACGATGTAGTAGTAACGTGTCGTGCCAACAAGTTCCACTGGCTCCTTCGCACGTAATGTACCGATTACATGTCGACGCTGCGCACTATCGAATTGATACAACGGCGTTTCTTTCACCGCTTCAATCGCCTTATGCAGCACCGCCTTTGCTTCCGTTAACGTATATGTTAACGGCACGTAGCCTTCACCGTTTGGCATAATGACTTTTGCCCATTTGCCATCCATTGAACGTGCAATGTAACGTTCGTTTGCTTTGAGTGTCGCGAGTTGCTTGCTCTTTTCATTCTTGTCCTGAAATACGGGTGCTTCTTTTGCAACGCGTAGTGGCTGTGCGCCGACATCCTGTACTGCTTCACGCTCACTTACTTGCTCAAGCGATCCGATATTGTCAGATGCTTGAAACTTCGCTGCGGTTTCTCCCCACGTGATATAACACCAATCATCATCACATGCTTCGTCAAGCCAGATTGTTGTATCATCTGCTAATGTGCCAAGCACTCGTTCGTCCTCTGCTGCAACGACTGTAACCGATTGCGCGAGCGTTAAACGGTGATCTTGCTCTTGTAGACTGATGCCCCACATGACAAATAACAGTACAACGCCGATAAATACGCCGACTATGCGTAGTTTATTCATATGTACCCCACCTTTGATTCCATTCATCGATGCCAATAAAAACACGGCACTCCCTATAATTATATAGAAAGTCCCGTTTGAATACACTCACATTTATACTATTTTCCCTCATTATTTTGTAGCAATTCGAGTTCGTCGCGCGTTAATTCACGATATTCGCCTAGTTTTAGCGCTTTATCAAGCATAAGCGACCCCATTGATAAACGTTTCAAATATGTCACATTTTTGCCGACAGCCTCGAACATCCGCTTTACTTGATGGAATTTGCCCTCTGAAATCGTCAATTCGATCTTAGATGTGTCGCCAGCTTCTAAAATAACTAAATGCCCTGGCTTCGTTTTGTAACCATCATCTAATGTGACACCTTCCTTCATCGCCTCAATATCCGCTTCTGTGACGCAACCGTTAATGTGCGCGAAATACGTTTTTGGCACATGCTTTTTTGGTGACAATAAATTGTGTGCAAGCTGCCCATCATTCGTAATGAGCAGTAGCCCTTCTGTATCTTTATCTAAGCGCCCGACTGGAAACGGCTCAAAGTGCTGATATGTTGGGTCAAGTAAATCGATAACCGTTTGATCGTACTTATCCTCGGTTGCTGAAATGACGCCTGGTGGTTTGTGCATCATTAAATAAATGAACTCCGTATACTCGACGCGCTCGCCAAATACGGTAACGATTTGCTTGTCGACGTCCACTTTCATCGCAGCGTCCTTTACGACGATGTCATCAACGCGCACTGCTTTTTGCTTTAATAGCTGCTTTACTTCTTTTCGTGAGCCGTAGCCCATGTTTGCTAATAGTTTATCTAAACGCATATTTTCCTCCTGAATGATTCATTGACGCTCGTCATTTTGAACTTGTAGTCGTTATAAATTTTAATCACTGTCTATATAGCCGTCTAAACAAAACGAAATGCTAGAGGAAACAACATCGTTTTCTCTAGCATTTCCAATTGCTTATTTCTTGAAACGTAGCTTACGTAGCACGCGGTCTAATCGGTTGCCGAGTAGTTGCTGTGCTAAGCCAAGCTTGTACGATAACAAGCCGTATACGCACAGCCCTACGCAAACGGTTACCGTTAAATGAACGATTGCTTGCAGCTTCGTATCGTGCGCGAGCCAGCCGTTCATTAGGAAACTAGCACCGTACACGCTCAATGCCATCGCAGCTGTTAATATGATAATTGTTGAAATGCGCTTCAATAACTGTGCAGAGCGGTATTGTAGCACGCGAACGATGACGATAAAGTTAATTGTAATCGTCACCGCATAACCGATTGCCGTCGCTAAAATCGCACCATTTACTTCGAACAGTTCGATTAAATACGTGTTCAGTGCAAGCTTCGTTAACACCCCGATAATGAGTGATGACACGATCCACTTTTGGTAATCGATGCCTTGTAACAACGCTGCCGTTACTGAGAACAATGCAAATAAAATCGCTACAGGTGCGTAGTTTGCAAGCACTTGTGCACCCATGTCGCTTTTTGAATATAGCAGGTGATAAATATCGTCTGCTAGTAGCGAAATGCCGACAACAGCCGGTACGGTAATAAATAATAAAATCGACAACGTTTGGTCCATCGACTGGCGCACTTCGTCAAATTTACGCTGCGTATATAGCTTCGTAATAGCCGGCACGAGCGCCATTGAAAAGCCTGTTGCCAGCATGACCGGAATGACAACGATTTTATGCGTTAAAAACGTAAACATACCGAAATACGTATCGGTCACTGCCGCTAAGCCGATTGATGACATCGCCTTGTTAAACGTAAACATATCGACAAGTTGGAACAGCGAAATCGCTAAGCCAACGAACACGATTGGAATCGAGTACGTAATGACTTCTTTGTAAATGCTGCTGTACGACAATTCACCAGACGACACACTCGTTGCACGTAATGCGTCGAACTCCGGCTGATACTTTCGCCAATAAAAATACAGCACGACTAAGCCGCCAATTGCCCCAATCGTTGCCGCAAACACCGCAAAGTTAATCGCGAGTAACGGCTCTTGATCCATCAACACGACAACGACGAACGCACCACCAAGCAGCACGATAATGCGCACAATTTGCTCAATTAGCTGTGACACAGACGTCGGCATATAATGACCATAACCTTGGAAAAAGCCACGCGTTAAGCTCATGAATGGTACGAACAACAGCGCAAAACTTACCCAACGAATGACTTCCGCAATTTGTGCGACCGTGAAAATTTGTTCATCGTCGTTAATGACGATGCTTGCAATCGGTGTTGCCAATAAATACAGTGCGATAAATGATGCAATTCCCGTCACAATCATGACGAGCAAACCAGAGCGCACAAGTCGTCGTCCTGCATCATAATCCCCAAGCGCATTGTATTTCGAGACGAATTTTGACACCGCAATCGGCGCACCCGAAATCGCAATCGACAATAAAATGTTATACGGAATATATGCATATTGGTACAGTACGACATTTTCCTCGCCAACTAATGCGTAAAATGGGAAAATATAAATGAGCCCGAGCGCCTTTGATAAAAACAGCCCGATCGTTAAAATCGCTGTTCCTTTCATTAATGAAGACATAAAACGACCTACCTACTATTTAGTTTTGTGTTAGCTTATACGAACGAATATAAGCTGGAAAGGTTGCGACTTTCTTTTACATACATTGCACATGCGATTTGTTTTAAGCTGAATAAACACTTATGAATGTACCATACTCTATTTGAAAATCGATTTAACATTGTTCTGGCGTGTAGGCGGCGACTTCTGCGGGACAAGCGCTAGCCGAAAATCAAGGAACAAAGGCTAAGTTCGTCGCGTCCTTGCGACAACGCCTTTGTGACCGACATCGTGTCGCCCTCCGCGAAAAGCGTCCGCCGAAACAACAGAACAAACGTCGCAAACAAATTACATATGTACGAAAGCGCAAAAACCTATTCAATAGTTTACCTCTCCTCACCTATTTACTCAAATAATTTTTGCATTTCGTGTATACTAAAGCTTTGAACTAAAGAAAGTGAGCGAAAAAAATTATGTATGATGTCATTATTATTGGCGGCGGTCCTTCAGGGCTCATGGCTTCGATCGCCGCAGCAGAACAAAATAAGCGCGTGCTACTGCTTGAAAAAGGTGGCAAGCTCGGCAAAAAATTAGCGATTTCTGGCGGTGGGCGCTGCAACGTCACAAACCGCCTACCTGTTGAAGAAATCGTGAAGCATATTCCAGGAAACGGGCGCTTCATGTACAGCCCATTTACGGTGTACAACAACGAAGACATTATCGCCTTTTTTGAAGGGCTTGGCGTAAAGCTAAAAGAGGAAGACCACGGGCGCATGTTCCCCGTGTCTGACCGCGCACAAGACGTTGTCGATGCGCTGTTAAAGGAAATGAAACGTCTCGGCGTCGAAACGCGTCTGAACACACCGGTATCAAAGCTTGTCATGGACGAAAATAAAGTATTCGGCGTGCGCTTAGAAAACGGTGCAGAAATTCGTACGAACGCAGTTGTCGTAGCAGTTGGTGGTAAAGCTGTGCCACAAACAGGTTCAACAGGTGACGGCTACCCGTGGGCAGAGCGTGCAGGGCATACAGTAACACCTCTGTACCCTACCGAAGTGCCACTTACATCGAAGGAGGACTTCATTTTAGCACGAGAGCTTCAAGGTCTAGCGCTGCGTGACGTTGCTGTATCGGTATTAAATAAAAAAGGAAAGCCACTTATTACACACCAAATGGACATGCTGTTTACGCATTTTGGTTTAAGCGGTCCTGCCATTTTACGCTGTAGCCAGTTTGCGGTGAAAGAGTTCCGCAAAACGGGCGGCGAACCGATTCAAGTGCGCATTCAAACGCTTGTCGATTACAACGAAGAAACGTGCTTCCAAATGTTAAACAAAACGATTAAAGAAGATCCGAAAAAAGCGGTGAAAAACGTATGGAAGTCGCTGACGCAAGAGCGCTGGCTGCTGTTTTTACTACAGCGTGCAGGCATTGACGCAAGCTTAACGGGCGCAGAGCTATCGCAAGAAAAAATTCGTGCGTTCGCGCAGCAGCTTGTCGGCTTCACGATGCTTATTCACGGCTCACAATCGCTCGATAAAGCGTTCGTCACAGGCGGCGGCGTATCGGTAAAAGAAATCGAACCGAAAACGATGGCGTCGAAGAAAAAAGCAGGATTGTTTTTCTGCGGCGAAATTTTAGATATTCATGGCTACACAGGCGGCTACAACATTACGAGCGCGCTCGTTACTGGACGTATTGCGGGCATGAGTGCAGGTGCGCTGTCTATTTAAGCAAATTTATTCTTAAACGAGTAATGTCGTTCATATGTGAATGTGAAAAGCAGCATTTGAAAATTTCCCTTTCATATGCTGCTTTTTCTGTTGTCCTCACATTAAACTTCTTTTTTCTGTCAATTTAGAAACGCATTCCTTCTAAAACGAATATACTATACATATTAAAGAAGGGAGTTTTCACATTATGAAACAGTTATCAATCCGGTGGAAAATCATCAGCTTGGTTCTTTTTATTATGGTGATTGGCATTGGTGCGTTAACGTTTATTAACACACTGCGCGTAACATCAACGACTGAACATAGTATTATTACACAGACGGAGGCAATATCTGAAGGTGTCGAACAAACGGTGACAACCTTTTTAGAAAGCTACGAACAGCAGCTTCATCTATTATTATCAGAGCCCGCGTTATTACAATACACTGCGACAACTACCGCACAAGGCGACGAACCACAGCAAGCATATCGCCCACGTCTACAAGCTTTTATGAATAAAAATAAGGAAGCGCAAGCTATTTATGTCGCGACTCCTACATCCATTATTATTGAACCTCATACACCAAAAATTACTGAAATCGATTCGACCGAGCGCGTTTGGTATAAAGAAGCAATCGCCTCACCTGGAGAAATTATTTGGACTGCTCCGTATGCCGATAGCGTGACAGGTAATCTTATGGTAACAGGGGCGATTGCGTTACAAGACGGCAAAACGGTCATCGGGGCAGATATTTTATTATCGACGCTCGTTTCAATGATGAACGATTTACCGTTTGGCTACGAAGGATTCCCAATTATTTTTGATAGTACCGAAACGGCGATTGTGCACCCGAGCCGCAGCGGTGAGCAATTAAATGACACATCGTATGCATCGATGATTTTAAACGCCGATGCTGACCACGGCATGATGAACATTACGTATGACGGACAAGACGCCATTACGATTTACAATAAAATGAGCGCGATCGATTGGGTCATTAACATCGTCTATTTTGAAAAGAACATTTACGGTGATGTGTATGTACTGTTAAATTACATACTCGTTTTCACTGCGCTCATTTTAGTTATTATGAGCATCGTGCTGTACTTCGCCATTACGTACATGCTCAAGCCGCTTCATACAGTTGAGCGCTCGATTGCACAAATGGCACAAGGCGACTTAACGCAAGATGTACACATTACGACGAGAGACGAGTTTGCGACGCTCGGCAATTATTACAACGACATGAAGCAGCACGTTAGCCATATGATTGAAACAGCGCGTAACTCCGCAACACAAGTCGAAGCACGTTCGCATCATTTAAACTCGATGGCAGACCAAACAGCCGCTTCTAGTCAAGAAATGCTCGGTGTCATTACAGCTATTTCAACCGATGCGACGACGACAGCTGATACGAGCCGCCAAGCACTGCTTCATACGCAGCAGCTATCGGATCAAATGCTACAAATGAACGAAGCAACTGTCGCAATGCGCAGCTTAACGAGCGATGCGACAGCATTAAATACGCACGGTGAGCATACGATGCACGGCCTACAGCAAACGTTCGAGCAATCGACCACAACGTTAAACGACTTAACGCAAGCAGTCGGTGTGCTATCGACGAAAGTAAATGCCATCGATAGCGTCATGGATACGATTATGAGCATTTCTGCGCAAACGAATTTACTCGCGTTAAATGCATCCATTGAAGCAGCTCGTGCAGGCGAAGCAGGGAAAGGCTTTGCCGTCGTAGCTGACGAAGTGCGTAAATTAGCAGAGCAATCCGCAGCCGCAACTGTTGACGTGCGCGAAACGATTCAGCAATTGCAGCACGAAGCATATGCGGTGACGACGCAAATGACACAAATTGAAGCGGACGTTGCGTCACAGCGTCATGCGGTCGTTGAAACGGAGCACGTGTTCCAGCAAATTTCTGAAGTCATTACATCCATTGATAATCGCTTTTGCGACACTGTGTTAAAGCTTGAAGCAATGCTTACATTTAAAGATGCGATCGTCAAAGAAATTGAACTGACCGTGCAAGCAACTGCTTCGACTGCGGCGGCGTGTGAGGAAATGTCCGCAACGTCTGATGACCAGCTCATTGCGATTCGCTCTGTCGCAACAGCAGCCGAGCAGCTGAACGCATTAAGCGAAGAGCTTACAGCGAATATGAAGCATTTTAAACTATAAAAAAACGAAGCGGCGAAAATGCCGCTTCGTTTTATTTCATTTGACGCATTTCATCTAAACGTACGTAATTCGCCATACGCGCGGAAGAACGGAAGAAGTGGAAAATTAAACGGTCCACCCATAAAATCGCTTCCACTTTCGCTGTCGATTGCTCCACATCTACTTCATTCGTAATCGCACGCTCAAAATATTCTTCACGCTTCATACGTCGACGGTCTGCCATTTCTTTAGACGTATTTTCAAGCAACGTCGCTGTGCGAATGAACGCTTCTTTATGATCGATGCGCTCCATCACACGCTCTAGCACGCCGTTGAAGTTTTCCATCGTCTCGTTTTGTAAATATACTGCCTCCGCGTGCTGCTGATCGCGCAACACTTTAATTAAACGCGCTAAATGATCCGTTACGTGCATTAAGTTTAAATGCTTCTCACGGTCGCGCACGTTTGACGATTGAATCATCGCTAAAAATCTGCGCGTTTCCTCTAGTGCAATTTCTACTTCGACAATGCGCTTTTCATACGCATCAGTCGAACGCTTTTCACGAATGAGCAGCATCACGACTTGCGTTAGCTCCTTTAATAGCTGCTGCAACGTATCAAAGCCAACTTGCAATGCAATCGCTGGCATGTTCGTAATGCTGTCGTCTAAATGCTTCGTTAAGCGATTTTCCTTCTCTGGTACGATGCGCATAATAAATGCCGCAAACGGTTTAATGAGCGGCACGAAAATACATGCACCTAACACACTAAACAACGTATGGAACACCGCAATGGCGAGCGTTTCATCAAACGAACCGTTAATGAGCTCTGTTACATAATGCGTCAACGTGAGCATCGGCGCAATACATAGCACGACTAAAATCGCGGTTAACACGTTAAATAGCACATGTGTCATCGACGTACGCTTCGCCGCTACACTTGCCCCCATTGAAGCAATAAGCGCTGTCGCTGTCGTTCCGATATTTTGCCCAATTACTAAATAAATCGCTTGCTCATAATCAATCGCACCTGAAAATAGCGCAGTTAATGTTGCCGCCATCGCTGCAGAAGATGCTTGCATAATGACGGTCATCACAATCCCGATGACAATTAAAATCGCCTTGTTCACAAACGAATCGGCTACGAACGCTTCAAATGAAATCATATTTTGTGCGTTCGCCATACCTGTTTGTAAAAAATCAATTCCTAAAAATAAAAACCCGAAACCAGCTAACACGGTCCCGTACGTTTTATATTGGCGTGGTGCAATCATTTGTGCAAATACACCGATGCCGACCATTGGCAATGAAAACGCCGCTAAGCTTACTTTAAAGCCGATTAACGAGATGATCCACCCCGTACTCGTACTGCCAATGTTTGCCCCGATAATGACACCGATCGACTGCGCAAACGTCAATAACCCGGCACTTACAAAGCCAATCGTTAAAAGCGTCGTCGCTGTTGATGATTGTACAAGCACCGTCATGACAATACCTGAAAATAGTGAGCTAATTGCCCCGCCTGTAAATTTGTTGAGCCATTTTTTTAGTGCGTCGCCCGCAAGCTCCTTTAATCCGTTCGTTAGCATCGTCATGCCGAGCAAAAAGATCCCGATGCCTCCTATTACTGCTGCCACATACTCTCCTCCTTATTACGTCGTACAGCGTTTCACTGTACGTAAGATGCTCGTTCATTCAAGCAATCTTCTTTGTCCATGCCCAGTTGTCGGCGCGGATATACATATGCTTATCTTAACAAATTCTTTACAAATTAAAACAAATAAAAAATAGACAAAGCAATTTCACACTTTGTCTACGAAATGTTATACCGTTTGTTCAATTTTTTCAGCCAACCGATGCGCAAGCTTTTTCGTAACGCTCGGCAACGCAGCATGTAAAAGCGGATTAAGCAACACTGCACTCATTCCTTCTGCCCCACCTTTAATTTGTACAAACATATGCGTCCCTCGTTCGTTCGGCGTTAAAATAACTTGCCCTTGAATCGTGAAATGCTCATTTTTGCCGCGCAGCACAAACGCTAAAATTGTCGGGCGCTGCTCTTTGACAAACGTTACGTCCGCTTCGATTTTTTTCATCGGTAAAATGCCTGACATGACCCAGTGTGATGTGCGCGCGTCCATGTTTTCATGATGGTCGTAATTCGGTGCTAAGTGCGCCCAATAGTCCACATTGCGCAGCGTGTCGTATACGTGCTGCGGTGGTGCTACGATGTCGAGTTCGTATGTCGTTTGTTTCATGGAATGCCCCCCTTTTTAAATTGATTACATATCGGTTGATTTTCGCTCCATTTGGCTCGCTTTCCTAGGGCTCAGCGGCGAACACGATGTTTGTCATGAAGCACGAGCTGTTCCCCTAGGAGTCTCGCCGATTACGCTCACATCAGCACGCAATCAATTTATCTAATATAAGTGTACCGATTTCAAGCAAAAAATCATAATAAAACATCGTGCACATTAACGAAAAAACGGCAAAGCGCTCGCACGTACGCGAACTGCTTGCCGTCATTTCATATTATTTATATTCGCGCTCGAGTTCTTGATAGCGCGTTTGGTACGGGCCACTTTCAGATACGACGGCGTGGTACAGCGCACGCACCGCTAAGTTTTTTTCTAAGCCAGTGTCGCGCTTAATTTGCTTTAGCTCATCGTGAAGTGAGCGTGTTTCGTTAATTAGTTTTAGCATAATTTTTTGATTATATTTCATGTTTGTATTCTCCTTTTTCATTGCGTATTGTATTTGTTGTTTATCAGGAATGTTGATACGTTCATTTATTTATTGGCAGGTCACGTCTTGCGGCTCGCGGGTGCCTCTGCGGTTACTCGAGGCAGAAAAGATTTTGCTCCTGCGGTTACTCGTCGCAGATCCATCTCCTGGGGCTCGGGGGCGAACACGATGTTTGTTCTGAAGGTGGTGACTCGTATAGTGAGTGGCGTTCACCACCTTCCTCAAGCCTCCTCACCGCGAGCAGTTGCAGGGTGTTTCGTCACGAGCTTTTCCCCTAGGATTCTCGCCGCACGCTCCCTGCCACAACGATGTAATTCGAAAGCTAAACCAGCTATATAAAAGGCTTATCAACACATTTGATTTTTTATGTTACAGCAGACACTGCCTCGACGTGGAATGCAACGTCCATTAATCGCACCTTCACAAAAAAAGACCGCCTAAGCGACTAGACTTAGGCAGCCTTTTGTTAGTATACAATTAAATTGCTACGATGTTTACTAATTTACCTGGAATGACAACAACTTTTTTAATGTCTTTGCCTTCGATAAACTCTTGAACCTTTTCATCTGCTAATGCAATTTGCTCTAGCTCTTCTTTCGTTGCGTCTTTTGCAACTTTAATTTTCGCACGTACTTTACCTGCTACTTGTACAACTACTTCCACTTCGTCGTCTACAAGCTTCGATTCATCAAACGTTGGCCATGCAGCGTACGTTAATGATTCTGCATTGCCCATAATGCTCCAAATTTCTTCAGCAACGTGTGGCGCGATCGGTGCGATTAATTTAATGAAGCCTTGTGCGTACTCAGTTGGAATGACTTCTGCTTTGTAGCAATCGTTAATGAACACCATCATTTGTGAAATAGCAGTGTTGAAGCGAATGCCTTCGATATCTTCTGTTACTTTTTTCACTGTTTGGTGATATGACTTTTCAAGGTCTTTATTTTCAACGTTTTGTACTTTGTCCGCTAGCGTGCCTTCTTCTGTTATGAATAAGCGCCAAATGCGGTCTAAGAAGCGACGTGCACCGTCAAGACCGTTCGTTGACCAAGCAACTGAAGCTTCAAGTGGACCCATGAACATTTCGTATAAACGTAATGTGTCGGCACCGTGAGACTCGATAATGTCGTCAGGGTTTACAACGTTCCCTTTTGATTTCGACATTTTTTCGTTCCCTTCACCTAAAATCATCCCTTGGTTAAATAGCTTTTGGAATGGCTCTTTCGTGTGTACAACGCCTAGGTCATATAATACTTTATGCCAGAAGCGCGCGTACAGTAAGTGAAGGACAGCATGCTCTGCACCACCGATGTAAATGTCTACTGGTAACCAGCGCTTCAGTAGCTCTGGGTCTGCAATGGCATTTTCATTCGTCGGATCGATGTAGCGTAAGAAGTACCATGAAGAACCAGCCCACTGCGGCATCGTGTTCGTTTCGCGGCGACCTTTCTTCCCTGTTTCAGGGTCTACAACGTTTACCCACTCTTCAATGTTTGCAAGTGGTGACTCACCAGTACCTGAAGGACGAATGTTTGTCGTCTTCGGTAACTCAAGTGGTAATTGGTCTTCAGGAATTGTCGTCATTGTGCCATCTTCCCAGTGAATAACTGGAATTGGCTCACCCCAATAACGTTGACGAGAGAATAACCAGTCACGTAGGCGGTACGTTACTTTCTTCTCGCCGACACCGTTTTCTTCAAGCCAAGCGATTGCTTTTGCGATACCGTCAGCTTTGTTTAAGCCGTCTAAGAAACCTGAGTTAATGTGTACACCGTCGCCAGTGAACGCTTCTTTGTCGATGTCGCCACCTTCAAGTACTGCTTTAATCGGTAAGTTGAACTCTTTTGCGAATTCGTAGTCGCGCTCGTCATGTGCAGGAACGGCCATAATCGCACCTGAACCGTAAGAAACTAATACGTAGTCCGCAATCCAAATCGGCATTTTTTCGCCGTTAATTGGGTTGATTGCATATGCCCCTGTGAATACACCTGTTTTTTCTTTCGCTAAATCTGTACGCTCAAGGTCTGATTTTAACGATACTTTTTCAAGATATGCTTCGACCGCTTCTTTTTGCTCTGGCGTTGTAATGTCCGCTACTAGCTTATGCTCTGGTGCAAGCACTGCATACGTTGCACCGAATAACGTGTCAGGACGCGTCGTGAACACTTCAAACGTTTGCTCTGAGCCATCGATTGCAAAGCGTACTTGTGCACCTTCAGAACGACCGATCCAGTTGCGCTGCATATCTTTAATTGATTCTGGCCAATCTACTTCTTCTAAATCGTCAAGTAAACGGTCTGCGTACTTCGTAATGCGTAGCACCCATTGACGCATCGGCTTGCGCACAACTGGGTGGCTACCGCGCTCTGATAAACCGTCGATTACTTCTTCATTTGCTAATACTGTACCTAATGCTTCACACCAGTTCACGGCGATTTCGTCTACGTACGCTAAGTCCATTTCCACTAATTTCGTGAAAATCCACTGCGTCCATTTGTAATATTTCGGATCTGTCGTGTTAATTTCACGATCCCAGTCGTACGAGAAACCTAACTCGTTAATTTGACGTTTAAACGTCGCGATATTTTTTTCTGTAAATTCTGCAGGGTCATTCCCTGTATCTAGCGCGTATTGCTCTGCCGGTAAACCGAACGCATCCCAGCCCATTGGATGTAATACGTCGTAGCCGTTCATACGTTTGTAGCGAGATAAAATGTCCGTCGCTGTGTAGCCTTCTGGGTGACCTACGTGTAAGCCAGATCCTGACGGGTACGGGAACATATCAAGCGCGTAAAACTTTTTCTTTGAATCGTCGTTTAACGTTTTGAATGATTTGTTATCTTGCCAATAATTTTGCCATTTTTTTTCGATTTGCTTATGGTTAAAGCTCATGAAAAAACCTCCTCGTAATAAGTTCATATTAGTATGGATTTGGCTGTTCGCTTCATACGGCTCGCTTTCCTGGGGCTCGGCTCAAGCCTCCTCGACGCTCATACTTCGCGTCTGTGGGGTCTTGAGTCACGAGCTGTTCCCCTAGGAGTCTCGCCGCTTCGCTACCAGCCATGCAAACGCCTATGCATTCAACATAGCTGTTACAAAATAATCCATACCACTTAAAATAACTGAAAATTCGTGAAATAAAAAAATCCCGCCCCTCGCCTGCCATAACAGGAAAGGGACGAGAGCATAATGCGATTCTCCCGCGGTACCACCCAATTTAGTGTAACCACTCAACTTAAGCTCTTTAACGCAGAGAAAACGGCAATTCGTGTTTTATTCCACTACTTGCAGACTCCAAGGCGAGTTCACGTCATTGTTTTATTAGCTCGCACCAACCGCTAACTCTCTGAAAAAACGCCAATCGCTACTATTCCTCTTCATAGTCGTTGTGTATTGGCATTAATTTTAATCGAATCTACACAAAATCACAAGCGTTTGTTTTTTACGCATCAAAATTATGGACGTGTGCGCCTCACATGGTACAATAAAGCGTTAAGGAGTGAAGAACAATGACAGAAACAAACTTCCCTTTCCCATCAGATGGAAAGCGTTATTATACATGGAACCGTTATTTACGAAATGAATTTGGCAAGAAAGTATACAAAGTCGCACTCGATGCTGGCTTCGATTGCCCAAACCGTGACGGCACGGTCGCATTCGGCGGCTGTACGTTTTGTTCGGCAGCTGGCTCTGGTGACTTCGCCGGCAATAAAGTCGATCCGATTGCTGTGCAGTTCGAACAAATTAAAGAAAAAATGGAACACAAATGGAAAAACGGCTTAACGATGGCGTACTTCCAAGCGTATACGAACACGCACGCACCGCTCCCAGTCCTGAAAGAAAAATTCGAAGCGGCTCTTGCTTGCGAAGGGGTAATGGGCTTGTCGATTGCAACGCGCCCGGACTGCTTGCCAGACGATGTCGTGGAATATTTAGCTGAACTAAATGAGCGCACGTATTTGTGGGTCGAGCTCGGCTTACAAACGGTGCATGAAAAAACAGCGAGCTTAATTAACCGCGCGCACGACTACGCAACATACGTTGAAGGTGTCAACAAACTGCGCAAGCACGGCATTCGCGTCGTAACACATATCATTAACGGCTTGCCGCTAGAAGACTACGACATGATGATGGAAACAGCGCGCGAAGTTGCAAAGCTCGACGTTCAAGGCATTAAAATCCATCTGCTACACTTATTAAAAGGTACGCCGATGGTTAAGCAATACGAAAAAGGGATGCTCGAATTTATGGATCAAGGCGAGTACGTACAACTTGTGGCAGACCAGCTTGAAATTTTACCGCCCGACATGATCATCCACCGCATTACAGGCGACGGTCCGATTGATTTAATGATTGGTCCGATGTGGAGCGTCAACAAATGGGAAGTGCTAAACGGCATCGACGCAGAGCTTGAGCGTCGTGGCAGCTGGCAAGGAAAACGTTACAACGAGGTAGTAAATGATGAAGCTTAAACGTGTATTACAATACGCACAAGACTTGCTTGCAGATGCAATTGAAGAAGGTGCAACAGTCGTCGACGCCACAGCTGGCAATGGGCACGATACGCTTTTTTTAGCGAAGCTCGTCGGTGACAATGGACAAGTGTATGCGTTTGATGTGCAAAAGGAGGCGGTCGATGCGACACTTCTTCGCCTGCTCGATGAAGGGCTTGAGCACCGCGCACTCGTACTGAAAGACGGACACGAAAACGTCGCGAAATATGTGACGAAGCCAGTGAGCGCTGCCGTATTTAACTTAGGCTATTTACCAGGTAGCGACCACGACATCATTACGAAGCCGAACACGACAATTACCGCTATTGAGGAGCTACTAAAGTTGCTGACGATTGACGGCATAATCGTGCTCGTTATTTATCATGGGCATGAAGGCGGCAAGGAGGAGCGCGACGCTGTTATTGATTACGTGTCACGTCTGCCACAAAAGCATGTGCATGTGCTAAAATATCAATTTTTAAATCAGCAAAATGACCCACCGTTTGTTATCGCATTACAAAAGGTGAAGGAATTGCCTGAGCAATAAACACAAAAGGGGATGAGAAAGCCATCATGACTTTCTCATCCCCTTTCAGTTGCTTTTCACGTCGAGGCAAGCTTTCCGCGGGCGTAGCTTGAGCCGCCTCGCTACGCTGCCGGGTCTCAAGTCTCATGCTCCTGCGGTTACTCGTCGCAAAAAGAATTGCTCCTGCGGTTACTCGTCGCAAAAAGAATTTTCGCTTTTTCCGCGGGCGTCCGCCTCTTATTTCAAGCAACGTAATAACCAAACTGTAAAGACAAGCCTCAACACAGCTTAATCTTCATAACGTTCTGGGTGGTCTTTACGATACTCGTCCCAGAAATCTGCATTTTTAATGCCAAGCTTATGCGGGTCAAACACTGGGTCCTTACCAGCTTTCTTTTGTGCCTCGTAATCGCGCAATGCTGCAATCGCTGGCTTCGTTAAAATTAAACATGCAATGATGTTTACCCATACCATTAAGCCAAGCCCGACGTCACCGAACGCCCATGCTAAGTCACTCGTGCGCACCGTACCGTAAAATGCGGAAGCAAGCAGCACAATTTTTAAAATCCACATTGCAACGGTTGACGATCGATTACCTAATATATAAGTGACGTTCGTTTCTGCAATGTAGTAGTACGCAACGAGTGTTGTGAATGCAAAGAAAAATAGTGCAATTGCTACGAATGCCGAACCGAAGCCTTCAAACGCTGGGAATGCTGCATTTACTGCTGCTTGTGTAAAGCCATTTTGATCAACACCCGGTAGATGCTCAACAATTTGCTCGCCGTCTGCATCCATGACGTTCGTGTTATACGTGCCCATAAACAAAATCATTAACGCTGTTGCTGAACATACTAATAACGTGTCAATGTAAACTGAAGCTGCTTGCACAAGTCCTTGCTTTGCAGGGTGCGATACTTCCGCTGCCGCTGCTGGGTGAGGTCCTGTTCCTTGTCCTGCTTCATTTGAATAAATCGCACGCTTTACGCCCCACGCAATTGCGGCACCGAGCATCCCACCAAACGTTGCATCTACATTAAATGCACTGCGGAAAATCAATCCGAACACTGCTGGCACTTCGGAAATGTTCATAATAATTACGATGACCGCCATTAAAATGTACGCTAACGCCATAAACGGTACGACAAGCTGCGCGAAGTTCGCAATACGCTTAACACCACCGATAATGATAAAAGCAAGTAATACAACAAGAACTGTACCTGTTACCCAAGCTGGAATGTTAAACGCATTCGTTACCGCACCTGAAATCGCATTTGATTGCACGCCAGGCATTAAAAACGCCATCGCGACAATCGCACATACCGCAAACACAATCCCGAACCAACGAATGCCGATCCCTTTTTCGATATAAAACGCTGGACCGCCGCGATATAGCCCGTCTTTTTTCTCTTTATAAATTTGCGCAAGCGTTGACTCCACGTACGCTGTTGAAGCACCTATAAACGCTGTCGCCCACATCCAAAACACTGCTCCTGGACCACCAAATGCGATTGCTGAAGCGGTACCGACGATGTTACCTGTGCCGACACGACCAGACAACGCGATCGATAACGCCTGGAACGACGACACACCCGCTTCTGATTTTTCACCTTTAAACATAAGCTTTACCATATCTTTTACTAAACGAATTTGTACAAATTTCGTTAAAATCGAGAAAAATAGTCCAACAACTAAAATACCATAAATCATCCACGGTCCCCACAAAATGCCGTTCAACCAACTAATGAATGCTTCCATATTATAGCCCCCTTTATATAATTACTTTCTGACCGTCTCCTTTTTAAATTAAGTAGTCTTAAAATTCAATATATTACAAAAGCTACAACATTGCAATGCTTCAATTAGTACAGAACAAAAAAACAACTTGTCGCGCAATCGCTTAACAAGTTGTTTTTTATCGCAGCCTCACGTATGTGTGTCATCATAAAAGTTGCTTCTGTTATAGTACAAATTATTCTACAATATAGCCGAGCGAGCGAAGTGCATTCGCAAAGAAATCCGTCATATAACGTAAAATCTCTTCACGCTCCAATGCCATATGCAAATTGTGCGAGCTGTTTGCCCACCGCTTAAATTGAAACTCTGTAAGCGTTTGCCTTGTTAACCAACGTCTCGTCGCATCTGTATTCGTAATGCGGTCTAATCCCCCTGTCATTACTAACATCGGCTGGTCAGGCATTTCGTCAGCCGGCACCGTGTACATATCTCGCATTAACGACTGCAGCTCATGATACCAGCTAACGGTAATTGTTGTGCTATAAATAGAAGGATCCTCGAAGTTTTCATATCGATGTGGCTCCGTCGTCACATCCTTTAACGTAATGCCATGATTCAACCTCATATTACCTGCAATTTTGGACATGCTTGCAAGCGCACCGGATAATTTACTTGGCGTCGTTTCCAACTGTAGCCAAGGTGATATTAACACAGCGCCGGCGACTTCTACTTGCGTTTTATGTAATGCGTCCATAACAAGCGTTGCGCCAAGTCCTTGACCGATTACAAACACCGGTAGCTGCTCTTTTGCTGCGACTTGAAGCGTTTGCTGTACAAACACTTTATATTGCGTAAACTTCGCATAATGAACAAGCTCACGACGCATTGCATCACCATGCCCTGGTAAGTCCCCCATTACTACTTCATATCCTTGTGCACGTAATCGGTCGATTAGCCACATATACCAATAATGATATTCGTATGCGCTATGTATAATGGCAATTACCGCTTTTGGTGTTCCTTGTGCTTCCCATTTCCACATAATCAACCCTCCATTGCTTCCATTATACACTGTTCGAAAAATTTATTCTTTTGTTTCCTTTCAATGTATAGTTTGTTACGATGTACATACATATACTAATTGAAAAAGGAAGTGTTGGCGATGATTTACCCATACAAAGATAAAACTCCACAAATTGACCCATCAGCATTTATTGCAGACTACGTAACAATTACAGGCGATGTTACAATCGGTGCGGAATCAACAATTTGGTTTAACACGGTCATCCGTGGTGACGTAAACAAAACGATTATCGGCGAACGCGTAAGCATTCAAGATTTAAGTTGCTTACATCAAAGCCCACTTGCTCCACTTATTATTGAAGATGAAGTAACGGTAGGTCACCAAGTTACATTACATAGCTGTACAATTAAAAAACGCGCATTAATCGGCATGGGTTCAATCGTGTTAGACGGTGCTGAAATTGGTGAAGGTGCATTTATCGGTGCCGGTAGCTTAGTCCCACCAGGAAAAAAAATCCCACCGAACATGCTCGCAATGGGCTCACCAGTAAAGGTCATTCGTGAAATTACTGAAGAAGACCGTAAAGACATGGATCGCATCATTCGCGAATATGTGGAAAAAGGGCAATACTACAAATCACTTCAAACAGCGGAAGTGAAGTAATTCTGTTGTTCTTTACTGCGAGCAACAAATCTTTCGCAACAATTCTGTTGATTAGCCCTCTTTATACGGCTAAATCGCTTGTTTTCACGAACTACATACAACAAAAAAACGGCAGAGGGAACGAATCCTTCTGCCGTTTTTTCTATATTATTATAAACCTGCTTTTGCTCTTAAAATGTCCGCTTTATCTGTCGCTTCCCACGGCACATTTAAGTCCGTGCGACCGAAGTGACCGTACGCTGCAGTTTGCTTGTAAATTGGGCGGCGTAAATCTAACATTTTAATGATACCTGCTGGGCGTAAATCGAACTCTTCACGAATCCACTCAACGATTTGCTCTGAATCGACTTTGCCTGTACCGAACGTATCAACCGCAATTGATACCGGACGTGCTACACCAATTGCGTATGCAAGCTGAACTTCCGCGCGATCTGCTAAACCAGCCGCAACGATGTTTTTAGCCACGTAGCGTGCTGCGTATGCTGCTGAACGGTCAACCTTCGTTGCGTCCTTACCAGAGAATGCACCACCGCCGTGACGTGCGTAACCACCATACGTATCCACGATAATTTTACGTCCTGTTAAACCTGCATCCCCTTTAGGACCACCAATTACGAAGCGTCCTGTTGGGTTGATGAAGTATTTCGTATGTTCGTCAAGTAGCTCAGCTGGCACAACTGCTGCGATTACATGCTTTTTCATGTCCTCTTGAATTTGCTCTAATGTCGCTTCCTCATCGTGCTGTGTTGAAATAACAACTGTGTCTACGCGCACTGGTGTGTTATTTTCATCGTATTCAACGGTTACTTGCGTTTTACCATCTGGACGTAAATAATCCAGCGTACCGTTTTTACGTACTTCTGCTAAACGACGTGCTAATTTATGTGCTAATGAGATTGGCATTGGCATAAGCTCTGGTGTTTCGTTACATGCATAACCAAACATTAAACCTTGGTCGCCTGCACCAATTGCTTCTAATTCTTCATCTGTCATTGAACCTTCACGTGCTTCTAACGCTCGGTCAACACCTTGTGCGATATCAGGAGATTGCTCACCTACTGCTACAAGCACCGCTAAGTTTTCTGCATCGAAACCATATTTGCCACGCGTGTAGCCAATTTCCGCTACCGTGTCACGAATGATTCCTTTCATATCTACATACGTAGACGTTGTAATTTCTCCTGCTACTAATACGAGGCCAGTTGTTACCGTTGTTTCACAAGCTACGCGTGCATTTGGATCTGCTGCTAAAATCGCATCTAAAATCGCATCTGAAATTTGATCACAAATTTTATCTGGGTGCCCCTCTGTTACGCTTTCTGAAGTAAATAATCGACGTTGTGTCATGGAATGAATCCTCCTATATATCTTGACGGAATTGCCCGCCCGAATTTTGATACGGTACTCGTTACCCATGTTTAGTCCGCTCATCGTTTAGATTGGACGCCAAGCCACTGCCGCTTTTAACACGAGGAATTCGAAAGATATATAATAGAGAAAAACAAAAAACATTCTTCCCCTTTATACGCTACGATGTTAGAATGTGTTAACAATCGCAACTAAAATAAAAAATCCTTCCGCTCACATTACATGAGGAAAGGATTTCAATTCTCGTTTACCTTTCACTCTTATCGTTCAAGGAATGTCCTTGCATCAGGTTGGCACCAACACGCTATACGTAACGTATATTGCAGGTTGCCGGGTTTCATAGGGCCTGACCCTCCACCAGCTCGGGATAAGAGTATCCGTTCAATGTTTTATAGTACGAAAAAAAGCATGTACTGTCAACTATCGCGCTAAATTTTGTCAATTTTCTAACATTTTAGAGTTAGTAAAAAAAAAGGATAAAATAAATCCCATATTAGTATAGACTAATTGCATCAATGTGCTATACTAATTTTAATATTTCAATAACAAACCGACTTTCAAAGTTGGGAGCATATAAAAGGATGGTAGAATCGAATGAACTCAGTAGAAATTAAGAACGAACTGAATGAACTTTTAAACGGTCAAAATATCCGCACACAACTTTCAGTGCCTCAATTAGTTGAACGTGCAACAGCTCGCGGCGAAGCAACGTTAACAGTTGATGGTGCATTACGTGCTGAAACTGGTAAATACACTGGCCGCTCACCAAAAGATAAATTTATCGTAGAAGAAGAAAGCTCTAAAGGTCAAATTGATTGGGGTAAAGTAAACCAACCAATTTCTGCAGAAGTATTCGATAAGTTATATGTGAAAGTTGTCAACTACTTAAAACAACAAGACGAATTATTCGTATTCAACGGTTATGCTGGCGCAGATAAAGATTCTCGTTTAGCAATCCAAGTAGTAAACGAATTCGCTTGGCACAGCTTATTTGCACATCAATTATTTATCCGCCCAACTGAAGAAGAATTAGCTTCTCACGTTGCAGATTTCACAATCGTATCTGCACCATCATTTAAAGCAGACCCTGCTGTTGATGGCACAAACTCAGAAGCATTCATCATTACGTCTATGGAAAAGAAAATCATCTTAATCGGTGGTACTGAGTACGGCGGCGAAATGAAAAAATCGATTTTCGGTATTATGAACCACATTTTACCACAAAAAGACATCTTCCCAATGCACTGTTCTGCAAACGTTGGTGAAGAGGGCGATGTAACATTATTCTTCGGTTTATCAGGTACTGGTAAAACAACTTTATCAGCAGATCCTGCACGTAAATTAATCGGTGACGATGAACACGGCTGGTCAGACAATGGTGTATTCAATATGGAAGGCGGTTGCTACGCAAAAACGATCAACCTTTCTGCTGAAAACGAGCCAGAAATCTACAACGCAATTAAATTCGGTGCTGTATTAGAAAACGTAGTAATCGACGAAGAGACACGCGTTCCTAACTACGACGACGGATCATTAACAGAAAACACTCGTGTAGCGTACCCAATCGACTACATTGACAATATCGTATTACCATCAGTGGCAGGTCACCCAAATACGATCATCTTCTTAACTGCAGATGCATTTGGCGTATTACCTCCAATCTCTAAATTAACAAAAGAGCAAGCGATGTACCACTTCTTAAGCGGTTTCACATCAAAATTAGCAGGTACTGAGCGTGGCGTAACTGAGCCAGAGCCAGTATTCTCTACATGCTTCGGTTCTCCATTCTTACCACTTCCAGCGACAGTTTACGCTGACATGTTAGGTAAGAAAATCGACGAGCACGGCGCTCAAGTATTTTTAGTAAACACTGGCTGGTCTGGTGGTGGCTACGGCGTTGGTTCACGTATGAAGCTTTCTTACACTCGTGCAATGGTAACGGCTGCAATCGAAGGTAAATTAAACGACGTAGAAACAGTACAAGACGAAGTATTCGGCTTACACGTTCCTCAATTTGTTGAAGGTGTGCCATCAGAAGTATTAAACCCTCGCGATGTATGGGCTGACAAAGATGCTTATGATGCACAAGCTAACCACTTAGCAGGATTATTCAGCGAAAACTTCAAAAAATTCGCTAACGTATCTGAAGAAATTATTTCTAAAGGTGCACCAAAAGTAAAATAATTACACGCGATCTAAAAAACGCATTCGAGACATTATTGTTTCGAATGCGTTTTTATATTCCCCTCTCATTATTTCCATATAATAACTTTAAAAAAATCAACAAAATTACATGCTATTTTGTTTGAACATAATTGTTTTTTTCTTTATATTTTCACAAGTTTGTTAATACGCCATTTTTATACAGTTGAATTGGTTGTTTTCAGTAGCAAAACGGAAATGAATGGAGCGTGTGGAGAGACTACTTGGGGAATAGCTCGTGTCGAAACACCCCGTAAACCGCGACGCTCGACGTAGGAGAGGCGCGGAAGGTGGTGAACGCACGTCCGTGTGGCACAACGTTCATGACAAACATCGTATTCGCCGCCGAGCCCCAGGAATTGATCTGCCTCGAGTAACCGCCGAGGCAAAGCGAGCCGCAATACGCGAACTGCCAGTTGAATGGCGAATCAACACGCTTACTATTTTCATTTTTTTGGTTCATCACTGTAAGCTAGGGTTGACGCATAAAAGTTGCTTGAAACGAGAGGCGGACTCCAGCGGGAAAAGCGCGAGCATCGAGACCCCGCAGTCGTGAGGCACGAATGACGAGGAGGCTTGAGGAAGGTGATAAACGCCACGTCCATGTGGCATCACCTTCATGACAAACATCGTGTTCGCCTCCGCGCCCGCGGAAAGCCTGCCTCGACGTGAAAAGCAACCCCAAGTTATGGTGAAGAGCCATTTTTTTCACATAAAAATAATTATTTAAGATTGCTTCACTCATTCGATTCCTTTATAATATCAAAGCTATCATCTATTAGCTTATCATTATCACAAAATAACAATTAAGGTTATATTGTATGGGAGGTATTCATTTGTTTTTTAAAAAAGAACACGTAATTTCACTAACAGCTTTACTACAAGAAAGTGAACGTCAGCTTCAACTCGCTCAACAAGGGACATTTGATTATACTTACACATTAAAAACAGAAGATTCACAATTGCAACAAATCGTTACAAATTTAAATAAAATCAATGCACTTCGCGAAACATATGAGTGCAAACTGCGTCAAAAACTTCATAATTTAACGACGATTAATAATGTCGGTTTCTGGGAAGTCGAAATGCCAAACGCTACATTTGACGATGCAAAGGACCATTTTTACATCGATCCTACATTAAAACATTTGCTCGGCTTTAGTGAGGAAGAGTTACCAAATCATGTAGATTCGCTCACAAATCTTGTTCATCCTTCACACGGTTCAGAAATAATGGAGCGTATCCTTGCCCATTTGAATGACAAATCAGGCCGTACAAAATTTGATGTTAATCATTTAATGCGCTTTAAAGACGGCGAATATCGCTGGGTACATACATTCGGTACAGCCAAGCGTCATTCAGATGGCACACCGTATCGCATGATTGCGACAATTACAAACATTCACGAGCAACATATGATGGAAGAAAACTTACGCAACTTTGTGACACGCTATGATTTAATTAACGAAGCGTTAATTGAAGCACCTTGGGATATGACTGTAGAACAAGGTGACCCGATCAATCCGAAAAATGCTTTTTGGTGGAGCCCTCAGTTCCGTCAAACGCTCGGTTTCAACGATGAGCACGATTTCCCGAACGTCATGAGCTCTTGGAGTGACCGCTTACATCCAGATGATAAGGAGCGTGCATTACAAGCATTTAATGACCATTTAATGGACTTCTCTGGTCGCACGCCGTTTGATATCGATTACCGTTTACAGCTAAAATCAGGCGAATATCGCTGGTTCCATGCAACTGGTACGACACTTCGCGACGCAAAAGGTGCACCGTTACGTGTAGCTGGTACAATTCGTGACATTATGATAGAGCGCAGCAAAGAATTAATGGTTGAGGAAACGACATCGCGTATGGAAGAGCTATCCGCTTCGATTGCTGAAATGGTCGTTGGTATTAGCTCCATCACGAAACAAGCGCAGGAGCTAGCTTCGACACAGGAAGAAACGACAGGTGCCGCAAATGATGCAAAAAGCTTTGCCGATGAAACACAAGCCATTTCTAACTTTATTAAAGGCATTGCAGACCAAACGAATTTACTTGGCTTAAATGCAGCTATTGAAGCAGCACGAGCAGGTGAGCATGGCAAAGGCTTCGGCGTCGTAGCTGATGAAGTACGTAAGCTTGCGGTCAACTCAGCAGAAGCAACCGACAACATCGAGCAAACATTAATGCAGATGAAGCAATCGATCGACACAATTTTAAACCAAATGTCGAAAATTAGTGACCTTGCTCAAATGCAGGCGGCGCTCACAGAGCAAATGAACGCGTCGGTGGACGAAATTAATACGATGTCTCAAGAATTAGTGGAATTTGCTAAAAATCAATAATAACAGCTAGGGAGTGTCCAAGAATCATTTCTCGGACACTCCCTTTTTTTACTGTGCCTTCATCCATGTGCATAATGCACGCACCGTATCAATATTAACAATTGGTTTAAAATGATGCATTTCGTACTCAAATAGCCAAAGTGTCACGTCTTTACCGAGCGTTTGCGCGCAGCTTTGTAAAAAGTAGGCATGCTCTACATCAACGTGTGCATCCTGCTCTCCGTGAATGATGAGCAATGGTGCTTGTAGTCGATGCAATTGCATTAGCGGTGTACGTGCGTAGTAACGCTCTGTATATTTTTCCGGTGTGCCACCAATGATTCGCTTCAGCGTACGACGCATATCTAGACGCTCGTAATACATGTACATCACATCGCTCACACCTGCCCACGTTACAACAGATGTCACATCTTGTCGCATAATACCGAGCCATTGCGCCATCATTCCGCCGCGCGAAAAGCCGTAAACGTGAATTCGATCGCCTTTATAATATTGTTTTAGCACATCGACCGCATATAATGCATCATAGCGGTCGTCCCCTGCGAATTCATCGCGTCCTTGCCCACCACGATTGCCACGGTAATACGGTGCAAAGACGATGAAGCCTTGCTGTGCAAACTGTGCGATACGTGCGGCGCGCACCATGCCGACATGCTGCAATCCACCGCGCAAATAAATGAGCCCGTCATAGTCCCCTTCTTTCGTTGGTTGAGCGAGTAAGCCTTTTACCCGATATTCCCCCGACTGATACGTAATTTCGGTTAGCTTGACTACATTGCTCGGTGACGGGTATGGACGTGCAGCGATGATACTACCATTTTCGATCATGCTGCTTCACCTCTTGCAGCAACATTTTCATGCCGTCATCTTTCATATAAAAGCTAAGTGGTTCGCTGCGGAAAATATCGTCCTCTGCTAACCATGCTGTGCCGATTGTTTCGTATTCCTCTGGCAGCGGCTCCTGCGATAAAAAGCGCGCTGTAAACACCGTCTTGCTAAACAGCGGCTCCGCATGCACCGCATATTCCGCAAACCACGCGACGTCCGTAACGTGCACGCCGGTTTCCTCGTACACTTCACGAATGGCCGCTTCTGCTAATGTCTCACCTTCTTCTACTTTGCCACCTGGAAACTCGGTTCCGCGATTACGATGAATCGTCGTTAGCCACTTTCCTTCATGCTGCACTAAAATTAATACGTGCTTACTTGCGACAGCAAACGTGTTTGGTGTGAAGCTTAGCTCCACTTTACAACCATGTAAATCTTCAAATGTAAACATGTCTTCACCTCACTTCTATTGTAAATCGCGCGTAGTAAAAAACACAATGGCGACGTCTTTTTTCGTGAAGTGCGCTATAATAAAGCTAATTCTATCCACTTGAGGTGAACGTTATGACATTGTCATTGCCAGTCATTTTTATGATCGTCTTACTATTTTTCGTTGTAGGTGGTGCAGTTGCTTTTATCGCCTTCCAACAAGACGTTAAACGGCAACAAGAGCAGCAAGAATGTAAGGAATCGAACGACCGATGAAGAAGCTATCCATTTTACTCATTCGCTTTTATCAAAAGTTCATTTCGCCGATGCTGCCACCGTCTTGCCGCTTCCATCCAACGTGCTCGCATTACGGGCTTGAAGCATTTCAAAAGCACGGCTTCATAAAAGGTTTCCTACTAACGGCAGTGCGCATTTTAAAATGCCATCCATTTCATAAAGGCGGGTTTGACCCCGTACCAGATCGTCGGCCTTCGAAAAAATAACTTTCGAAGGCTTGCTTTTTTTTATGCCTTATTGTATAGTTATGAACGTCAAATAAAACGTAACGATTACTATTTAATGATTAGCTACTTTTATACAGCTGAATCGGTTGTTTTCAGCAGCAAAACGGAAATGATAGTGGCAAGGAGCGTGCGGCAAGACTCCTTCGGGAAAAGCGTGAGACTTGAGACGCCCCAGGAAAGCGAGCCGCCATACGCGAAATGCCAGTCGAATGGCGTATCAACACGCTTGATTTAAATTATATGAGGTGACATACATGAAAAAAAGATTTTTAGCAACGACGGCATTAGCGGCGATGCTACTTGCCGCATGTGGCGACAAAGAGCAACAAACGACGAACGATGATACAGCAGAGCAAACGGAAAAAGAGGAAGAAGCTGTTGAGGAAGCATTAACAGTGTATACGACGGTTTATCCGTTAAGCTACTTTACTGAACGCATCGGTGGCGACTACGTGAACGTACAATCCATTTACCCAACAGGAGCAAACGAGCATTCATTTGAGCCGACGCAACAAGATATGATGAAGCTTGCAGATGCAGATTTATTTTTCTATATCGGTTTAGGGCTTGAAGGATTCGTTGAAAATGCGGAAAAGACGCTTGCGAACGAAAATGTAGCACTTGTACCGACGTCGACGAATATTACAGAGGAGCAGCTGCATGTGAGCGAAGGACATTCGCATGACGAGCACGAACATGAGGAAGATGCGCACGACCATGGCCACGAAGGTGAAGAGGTGCATGAGGACGAGCATGACCCGCACGTATGGCTTTCACCAACGATTGCACAAACACTCGCAGCAACAGTAAAAGACAAACTAGTGGAAGTTATGCCTGAGCAAGAAGCGACGTTTACAGCAAACTACGACGCGCTCATCGCCGACTTACAGCAGTTAGATGCGGAATTTAAAGCGTTAAGCGAAGAAGTACCAAACAAAACATTCTTCGTATCACACGCAGCATTCGGTTACATTGCAGGTGCATACGGCTTTACGCAAGTGCCAATTGCCGGCTTAAACTCGCAATCAGAGCCATCTCAAAAAGAGCTCGCTACAATTGTCGACGCGGCAAAAGAACAAAACGTGAAATACATCTTATTTGAGCAAAACGTATCGTCAAACTTAGCTGAAGTGATTAAAAATGAAATCGGGGCACAGTCGTTAACACTTCATAACTTAAGTGTGTTAACGAAAGAAGACGTAGCAAACGATGCGGACTATTTATCAATTATGCGCGAAAACATTAAGACGTTGAAAACCGCTTTACAATAAATGATTACGACACACTCCTTTTGGGAACAGCTTTTATACAACTGTTCAAAAGGAGTGTTTTTTTATGTATTTACATGAAGGCTCTTTATTTTGGCCTACGACAATGCCGCGCGCACAGTATACTGCCCCCGCACAAGTTGAGCCCGTTTACGATGTTGTGCTCGTCGGTGCAGGCATGAGCGGCATTTTATGTGCACATGTGTTGCAGCAGCACGGCTATACGGTCGCATTAATTGAGCAACATGAGCCTGTTCATAATAGCACCGCTGCGAATACAGGCTTGTTGCAATATAGCAACGACATTATGCTGCATGAGCTCGCACAGCAAATTGGGCTCGAACAGGCGATTATTTTTTATAAACGATGCGTACAAGCGATTGATGAGCTTGCTGAAATTGCTAGTTCGTTACATGGCGATACGCAATTTGTGCGTCGACCGAGTGTATGCTTTGCTAGCAACTCCAGCGATGTCATGAAGCTACAGCGTGAGTATAAAATGCTGCACGAGTTCGGCTTTCCATGCGCATATTGGGATGAACGAAAGCTGCATGCGACGATGGGCTTTCAAAAAGATGGTGCGCTCGTCACATTCAATGATGCAGAAGTTAATCCGTATCAGTTTTCACGCCGCTTGCTTGATCATGTGTTAGTGCACGGTGGACACGTATTTCCACATACGCGTGTAACGACTGTGCATCACGGTGACATCCTCCACATTGAGACGACGAACGAAACGTTTGCAGCGCGCCATATTATTTATACGACCGGCTATTACGATCCTCCAACTGGTACGATCGCTGTAGCTGATATTCGTCGCTCGTATGCTGTCGTTACAAATGCTGTCGATACACTATGGCATGAGCGCGCACTCATTTGGGAAACGGCTCGTCCGTATTTGTATATACGCAGTACGCTCGACAATCGGCTCGTCATCGGCGGCTTAGACGAGCGCATCGCAAAACCGACTTCCGATATGCAAAAAATAACGCAGCACGCCGCACAACTGTTACAGCAAGCACAGCAGCTATTTCCTCATTACACATTAACAGCGGACTATATGTATTGTGCATCGTTTGGGGAATCGACCGACCATTTACCGGTCATCGGGCGCCATCCTCGCTACGACAATGAATTTTATTTAGCAGGCTACGGCGGGAATGGCACCGTCTACAGTATGATCGGTGCGTACGAGCTATTAGCGCAGCTTCGTGGTGAAACGACAGCGATTACCCCAATCATTCAAGCTTCTCGCAAAAACGGGGTACGTACAATATGAAAAGGCTGCTTGAACGTGGATTCAAACAGCCTCATACTGGATGTGCTAGCAATTAGCGCATCCTTTTTTATGATAGTAAGTCTGGTAGTTCACGGCGCAGCAGCTTATTCGCACCGTTGCGCGGCAATGCGTCCACGATGTAAATCGCAGTTGGCACTTTATATTTGGCGAGCTTTTGTTTGCAATATTCGTGTAGCTCCTCGACTGTAACGTCCTCTTTTACGACAACGAACGCAATTGGCACTTGCCCCCACAAAACGTCTGCTAAGCCGCATACACCCGCTTCTAGTACAGCTGGGTGGCTATGTAGCACCGATTCAATTTGCGCCGGGTAAATATTTTCACCACCCGAAATAATTAAATCGGCGCGGCGATCGACGACGAACAAATAGCCGTCCTCATCAATATAGCCGATGTCACCGGAATATAACCAACCGTCCGTCGTCGTTTGTCGCTCAGCAAAGCGTCCAATATAGCCCGGTGTCACATGCGGCCCTTGAATGCAAATTTCACCTTCTTCTCCTGGCTTCGTCGCTCCGTCAATACGAATGGCATTAAAAAATAATGGCTTCCCTGCTGAACCGAGCTTAACGAACGCTTCGTCCGCTTGTAGCGTCGTCGTTTGAGAAGAAGTTTCAGTCATGCCATACGTTTGCAATACGGGCATGTGCAGTGATTGTGCGCGCTGTAAATATGCATGTGGAATCGGCCCACCACCTGCTAAACATGCGACGAAACGTGAGTGTGCAACGAGTCGCTCCTCTTCCATTACGTTAAGCAGACGTCCGAGCGTTAACGCGACGACTGAAATCATCGTGACGCGACCACTCGCAATGCTTTTTGCTGCGGCTGTTGCATCAAACTTTTCATATAAATCAACAGTCATGCCATATATGAGTGATTTCGTTAACGTTGAAAAACCGCTAATATGAAAAATTGGCGTCGCACAAAGCCACGCATCGTCGTGACGCAGCCCTAAGTTGAGCGCCGATGCTAACGCCGATGCTTCGTGGTTGCGCACCGTTTGACGTACCCCTTTTGGATAACCTGTCGTACCAGACGTATACATAATCGTCATCGTCGCATCGTGATGCCACAGCGGTGAAATGTGAACGTCCGCTTCGTCTGCTTGCTCCACGTCAGAAAACGTCAGCACTGAGCTATGCACAACGCTTGATGCAAATCGCTCATCGACGAGAACAACTGTCGCCTCACTATCGTCTAGCTGGTATTGCAATTCCTCGGCACTTAGTCGGTTGTTTAACATGACCATTTCAAGCTGCAAATGCATGCTTGCGTAAATGATTTGAACAAGCTGTGCTGTCGAGTAGCCAAGAATAGCAACGCGCGTCTGTTGTTGCACGCCGCAATGCGTTAGTTTGCGCGCGAGCTGTAGCGCCTCGTCGTATAGCTGCTGAAACGTCCAGCTGTTTCCTTCAAAGCGTAACGCCTCGCGCTGTGGTGTTAAGTGTGCGCGCTGCATGAGCCAGTTTGGTATTTGTTCCATTGTGCTTCCTCCTTGTAAAAGGTTTTTTACTATATATACTAAATATCAAACGTGTTGATTAGCCAATGATGCAGCTGTTTGCTTCACGCGGCTTCGCTTTTTTGGGGCTCGGCTCAAGCCTCCTCATCGTTCGTACCTCACGATTGCGGGGTCTTGAGTCACGAGCTTTTCCCCAAGAAGTCTCGCCGCGGCGCTCACAGCCAACTAAATAACGCTCGCCATTTCAATTTTGGGCTGAAAACAGCGATGCCGCTGTAGAAAAGGGGCTAATCAACATACGTGATCAAATACGTTAAATAGTATGTGGTATTCGGCATGTTGCTTTGAACGAGAGGCGGACTCCAGCGGGAAAAGCGAAAATTCTTTTTGCGACGAGTAACTACAGGAGCAACGCGAGCCGCAAAATACGTCTGCCAATTGAATCGTTAATCAACATGCTTGTAATTCCCCACCTAAAACATAAAAAAAGCCGCCCGAAAATCGCTTCTCGGACAGCTTTCATTGCTACGTCGTATAAATCAAGGGAAACGTGGGAATTGACCGAAGTCAGGTTGGCGTTTCTCTTTGAATGCGTCGCGACCTTCTTTTGCTTCATCAGTTGTGTAGTAAAGAAGTGTTGCGTCACCAGCTAATTGCTGAATACCAGCTAAGCCGTCTGTATCTGCGTTCATTGCAGCTTTTAAGAAGCGTAGAGCAGTTGGTGACATTTGAAGCATTTCTTCACACCATTTTACTGTTTCATCTTCTAACTGAGCGTAAGGAACAACTGTGTTTACTAAGCCCATATCAAGTGCTTCTTGTGCACCGTATTGACGGCATAAGTACCAAATTTCACGCGCTTTTTTATGACCGACGATGCGAGCTAAGTAGCCTGAGCCGTAACCTGCGTCGAATGAGCCAACTTTTGGTCCAGTTTGACCGAACTTCGCGTTTTCCGCTGCGATTGTTAAGTCACATACTACGTGTAATACGTGACCGCCACCGATTGCGTAACCTGCAACCATTGCGACAACTGGCTTTGGAATTTTACGAATTAACGTTTGTAAATCTAATACGTTTAAACGAGGAATTTGGTCGTCGCCTACATAACCGCCGTGACCGCGTACTTTTTGGTCGCCGCCAGAACAGAATGCGTGCTCACCTTCACCTGTTAAAATAATTACGCCAACTTTTTCGTTGTCGCGTGCACGTGTAAATGCGTCAATTAATTCCGCTGTCGTTTTCGGGCGGAATGCGTTGCGTACTTCTGGACGGTTGATCGTAATTTTCGCGATGCCGTTGTAGTACTCGTACTTAATATCTTCATATGTATGAAGTGTAGTCCATTCACGAGTCATGAATTGTTCCTCCTAAATAATCAAGTTTTTTGTTTCTGTCAGCTGAAGCGCTTCCTTTACTATTGTAGCAAATTGTGTGAGATTTTCCACATGAATTGCATGACCGACGTTTGGCACGACGATATGCGCACTTTCTGCTAAAAATGCTTGCATCTTTTCAGCTAGTAAACAAAACTTTTCGTCAAGCTCACCTGTCAATAAAATGACCGGCATTGTGAGCTCGTCTAAGCGATGCCAGTTTGAAGGCTGCACGCCCGTTCCTATGCCGCGTAAACTATTTGCTAAGCCGATTTCACGCTGGCTTAAACGCTCATTGCGAATTGCTTGCTGTACGTTTAACGGCAATGACGCCTGCGAATGGAATAACGGCACGCGCTCCCATTCGTTAACGAACGCTTCGACGCCGTACTGCTCAATGCGTGCGGCTAATGCATCGTCTGCTTTTTTACGTGCTGCGCGCTCGTGCTCATGCGCTAAGCCTGGTGATGCGCTTTCAAGTAACAACACCTCGACTTGCTCCGGATAAGCGAGCGCATAGCTAAGTGCGATGCGCCCACCCATTGAATAACCGAGCAGCGTAAATTGCTGTACGTCTAATTGCTTCAGTACGTCATGCAATAGCGATACTTGTGCTTCCATACTGTAGTTAAATGCGTCCACTGGGGCAGACGTTTCACCATGTCCAATTAAATCAATTCCAATAATGCGGTAGTCAGGCAGTTGCTGTGCTACATGTTCCCACGTTGCACTAGAGCTTGTAAAACCGTGTAAACAAACGACGGTACGTGATTTATGTTCATGCCATTGACGGACTGCAACATCGTAACCATTACTCTTTAACTTTGCCATATTTTGACCCCCTGTATAATTTGCTGCCAAAGCGCTCGGTGTGCAAAAGTATTATCCTCGCGATTTGTAAACACTTCTATTAGACGAATGCGCTGACGCTTTTGTTGCATGACATCATATAGCTGTGAAACGTCGTGGATCGGCACGTATTCAAATGCATACATGTTCGCTACTTGCTCCATTGTCAGCCCAGTCGGTGTACCAAATAACTGCTCGTAATGCTGCGGCACGCTCGCCTGTGGTAAATATGAGAAAATGCCCCCGCCGTCATTGTTCATAACAACGATATCAATGTCGCATTGCTGATAGCGTGTTGCGAGTAACCCGCTCGTATCGTGTAAAAACGCAAGATCACCAATAACGAGTACCGTATTACGCTTGTTTCCTTGACTAAAGCCGAGCGCTGTTGACACGACGCCATCAATGCCGTTTGCGCCGCGATTTGCAAAAATGCGCACATCACATGTCGTCGGTAAGAAAAACGTATCAATATCACGAATCGGCATACTGCTGCTCACAAATACGTCCGTTGCTTCTGGAATGCCTGCAAGTAAATGACACATCGCAGCCCCTTCATCCTCTGCACCGCTCATATAGTTTTCAATGTATTCCATCGCTAGTTCATTAACGTCGCGCCATTCATGCACGTACGCCTCTTCAATATTCGGTTCAAGCTGCAATTCCGTTAGCCATGCGCCAAGCTGTGCGTGCACAATCATTGAAGCCATCGCCGTTGCATCACGGAACATTGGATCCTCATCAACAACGATGTAATGCATAGGATTTGCATGTGTAATAAACTGCTGCACGAATTTTGAAACAGGCTGTGCCCCAATCCGCATTACCGTCTGTGGTGCAACGACGCTTGTAAACGCTTCACTTTTTAGCGTCGCATCATACGTCGCAATGACATAATCACGACAATCAAGCGGAATGTTGCCGCGCAAGTTCGATAAGCTCTCGACTAGCACCGGCCACTTCAGCGCGCGAATAAACGCCCACACATGCGATAAATCCGTTTGAAGCGGCAGCTCACCGACAATGAGTATGCCGCGCTTTGTGTCGTTTAAAATCGTCGCTAATACGTGTTGTGTGTCTACTGACGGCACAAGCTCCCCTCGATGAAGCAAAACGTCTACATCATCAAGCTGCTCGCGAAAATCAATTGTTAACGGCTCACGAAACGGTACATTTATGTGCACTGGACCAAATGGCGCTGTCGTCGCAATCATAACTGCACGTGCCGTATGACGTGTAATAAACGGCAATGTTTGTGGCGCATTATCTGGAATCGGAAAATCAACGGACCATTTCACGTGCTCGCCGTACAGTTGCACTTGGTTAATCGCTTGCGGTGCGCCGACTTCACGTAGCTCATGCGGACGATCCGCCGTCAAAATAATTAATGGTACACGCGCATATTTCGCCTCAATAATTGCCGGGAAATAGTTCGCCGCTGCTGTACCAGATGTGCATAGTAATACGACTGGCTCATTCGTTGCTTTCGCTAAACCGAGCGCATAAAACGCCGCTGCACGCTCGTCTACTTGGCGATGCAGCGTTAGCTCCTTCGTCGATGCGAACGCATATGCAAGCGGTGTTGAACGCGAGCCAGGGCTGACGACAACGTGACGTACTCCCCCAGCATAAAGCGCGCTCGTTAAACGATACACATACGACGTTAATAATTCACGCTCACTCATGTATATTCCCTCCTAATGCACGTAGCATCGGTCTAAATTTCACTAACGTTTCCTCATACTCTGATTGCGCCGTTGAATCCCCGACAATGCCGCCCCCTGCATATAAGTACGCATCTTGTCCGACAATCGCAGCAGAACGAATCGCCACTGCAAATTCGCCGTTTCCTTCTGCGTCCATCCAGCCAATCGGTGCTGCATATAAGCCACGGTTCATCGGCTCGTTTTCACGAATAATAGCCATCGCTGCCTCACGCGGAACCCCACCGAGCGCAGGCGTTGGATGTAAATATTTCACTAAGCTTAAAATTGTCGCATCGTCCTTTAAATCACCTTCTACTGGTGTAAATAAATGCTGAATGTCACGAATTTTTAATAGCTGTGGTTTGTTCGGGAACGTGACGTTGTAACAACTTTGCTCAAATGTTTGTGCAATCATGTCGACAACGTATTGATGCTCCTCTAAATTTTTCGTATCGGCAAGCAGTGATGCGCCGAGCTGTTCGTCCTGCTCTACCGTCTCACCTCGTCTAATTGAGCCTGCCACGCATGATGAATACGCTTTATGCGCATCGACCTTCACTAAACGCTCCGGTGACGCACCGAAGAAAAATAGCTCCTCATGCTCCAAACCGAATAAATAGCTGCTCGGCTGCTCCTCAACAATTTGAGATAACGCCTGTTCTGCTTTAATATGGTTTGCAAACGTTAGCGCAAGCGGTCGTGCAATAACAACCTTTTGCGCTTGCTTTTGTTGAATGAGTGCTGTGACACGATCAATCGATGCTAAATAATCAATTTTATGCGGCTCAAAATAACTCATTGCAACAGGTTTCGTATATAGTTCCCCACGTCTTGCTGCTTCAACGAGTGCATCTCGCTCATGTCGCATCGTTTGCCATACAGCATCGTCTAGCGGTGCACTTGACACAACATGCATTGATAAAAAACAACAATCATTCTGTTCAATAATTTGATACGTTGCGAGCGCAAAAAAAGCATCTGGAAATGACGCCCACTCACTTTGTATTGTATTTGACGGGTCAAACGTAAAACCACCAAACAGCATCGGCTGCACGTGCGTGATTCCTTCTTTATGCATCGTAGCTGTTAGTTGCTGCCATTGTTTTTCCACATGATCGAAGCGTCCTTGCTCGCCTTCAAATGTCATTGTATATGCATGACCAAGACCAACAAGCGTAAATGTTTTCTCTCGATTTTGCCAATAAAATCGTTGTTGTGCGAACTGCTCTTTCCCTGCCGCAAAAAACGATAATGCAGAAAGATGCGGGACTTTGATCGTTTCCATATATAAAACGGGTGTCGTCTCTGCATTTTCTGTAGTGGCTTGTAACCACTTAGCTTGCATAAAAAATAACCTCCAATAAAATGATGCAAAACACATCATGTTCGTCCAATCGTTCGCATTCTATTTTAACACAACTTCTGTAGGAAACACTGTGTTGATGTTTCTAAACGTGATTAAAATGATACCGCTTTTATGTCGCTTATACAACGAAAAAAGCATCATTCGAAACAATGCTGCTTCGAATGATGCTTTTGGCTATTTATGAAATATACGACGTGCAGTAAGTATCCTATCACTTACAACGGATTGGTTTCACATCGAGGCAAGCTTTAGTAAACACACGATCTATTGCGCTTTGCGACTCGCGTTTCTGGGGCTCGCCGCAGCGCTCACAGCCATTCATATCTCACATTTTATATAAATACATACACTAATCAACAGATGCAATTAAATGTATTTCTTCTCTTGTAAAATCGCGATTAATTGCTCCGCGCATTCCTCTACAGAATACTTTTCTGTGTTTAACGTCACTTCTGGCTTTACCGGTGCTTCGTACGGCGCTGAAATGCCTGTGAAGTTCGGAATTTGACCGGCGCGCGCTTTTTCGTATAAACCTTTTGGATCGCGGCGCTCGCATTCTTCTAATGAGCAATCAACGAACACTTCAAAAAATTCATCTTCTGCTAATAATGCGCGCACTGTATCGCGGTCTGCCTGGTACGGCGAAATAAATGCCGTCACGACAATTTGACCTGCTTCTACAAATAACTTTGACACTTCACCGACGCGACGAATATTTTCTTTGCGGCTATCCTCATCAAAGCCTAAATCTTTATTTAAACCGTGACGCACATTGTCACCGTCAAGAACTGTTACTTGGTTGCCAAGGTCAAACAACTTGCGCGCAAATGCGTTTGCCACTGTTGATTTCCCTGCACCCGATAAACCTGTGAACCATAATACTAAGCTATGCTGTTTGTTTTGCTCGCGACGCTCTGCTGTTGTAATTGAAGCGTCATGCCATGTAATGTTTGTGCTCATCATTTCCTCCTACACCGTTGCTTCTTCGCGTAAGCCACGAATTAATACTTCTACTACTTCTTTACGGCTAAATGTTGACGGTGGAATTTCACCAGCACGTAACATTTCGCGCACTTTTGTACCTGATAAAATAACGCGTGATTCCGCACCGTGTGCACATGTTTTTGTCGTCGCCATGCCTTCGCATTCCGTGCAGTAGAAGCTATGCTCGAATTTCAGCGGGAAGATGCCGATTTCCTCTTGTGTGAAGCGCTCGAATAACTCTTGTGCTTCGTACGTGCCGTAGTAGTCACCTACACCTGCGTGGTCGCGCCCTACGATGAAGTGCGTGCAGCCATAGTTTTTACGTACTAATGCGTGGAAAATCGCCTCACGTGGACCTGCATAACGCATTGCCGCTAAAAATACGCCAAGTTGTACGCGGTCTTGTGGGTAATACTTCTCCAGTAATACTTCATAGCTTTCCATGCGAATCTCCGCTGAAATATCATCTGATTTCGTTTCGCCTACTAATGGATTTAAGAACAGACCGTCTACAATTTCAAGCGCTACTTTTTGAATGTATTCGTGTGCGCGGTGAACTGGGTTACGTGTTTGGAAGCCTACGATTGTTTTCCACCCTTTTTCCGCAAAGCGAGCGCGCGTTTCAGCTGGTTCGAACGTGTACGCTGGGAACGGCTTATCTGCTTTTTTCGTTAACGTAATTTTTCCGCCTACGTATGTATTTGGACGCTCAAACATTTTCGCTACACCTGGGTGTGCTTGATCGTCTGTGCCGTATACGTTAACCGCTTCTGCATCTTTATCTGGTGTGTAAATGTCGCCTACTTCAAGCGTACCGTACACAACGCCTTCGTATGCAAGCGCAACTTCTTCACCTGCAACAAGTGTCGCTGCTGTTGCTTCGTCTACTGGTAACGTAATTGGAATGCTCCACACCGTACCGTTTGCTAAGCGCATATCTTTTACGACTGCTTTATAGTCTGCTTCATTTAAGAAACCTTCTAACGGGCTATATGCACCGATTCCGATTAATTCTAAGTCACTTAATGAGATGTTGTCGATCTCGATTGTTTTTGTAATTGATGAAAAATCCTTGTTTTCGTTAAAGCGTTGTACTAAAACGCCACCATGTGGTTGTAAGCTCATTTTTTATTTCCTCCTCAAATTTAACCGTGTAGGCCACACTCTGTTTTGCCTTGACCAGACCAGCGACCTGCGCGTAAGTCTTCCTCTGTAAATGCTGGGTTTGTGCATGGTGCGCACCCGATTGACGGATAGCCGCGATCATGCAAAACGTTATAATCCAATTCATTGCGACTGACGTAGCGCCATACATCTTTCCACGTCCAATGAATAAGCGGACAAATTTTCACTGACTCAAAGCGTGTATCTAAATTGATGAAGTTCGTATTCGCACGCGTTGGACCTTGCTCACGTCGCAGCCCCGAAATCCACGCAATCGCCTCGCTTAACGATTCATCAAGCGGCTCGATTTTGCGCACTTTACAGCATTGGTTAGGCTCTGTTTCCCAAAGCTTGTCGCCGTACTTCTCCGCCTGCTCCTCAAGTGTAAGTTTCGGTTGCTTTAGCTCGATGCGCAGTTGCGGATAACGCTTTTTCACTTTTTCAATGACTTCATACGTTTCGTCAAAATGCTTGTTTGTATCTAAAAAGACAATTTTTGCGTCACGCTTTACTTTCGCAATTAAATCAATTAGCACAATGCCTTCGATCCCAAAGCTACATGCATACACAACCTCATCTCCATAAGTGTCGTATGCCCATTCCAGCGTACTCAGTGCACCTTTATACGTGTCATCCACCTCAAAGTCATGCGCTGGTTCTTGCCAAGTCTCAAACGTTAGCATAGTGCTTCCCCTCCTTCTAATGGCTCTCCAATAGACGCCAACTATTCTTATTAATTAAGTATGTTTTAATTTGAATAGAAGGACTCTCGTCAATTTGTTCGAGAGCCTCTAATTGTTCTAGTCAGCTTTTAATTCATACTATTTCAGTAAGTTTAGTATAAGTAATAAGCGACGTGATGTCAACGCATATTCTGAAAATATTCAGTTTTTTCTAAATTGCATGTGTAATACACGTACGCGTCGTGGGCAATGCTTCTAATCGCTCATACGTAATCACTTCTCCACAAACGGTGCAAATGCCATACGTGCTTGCTGCTAATGCCGCGTCAATCTTCTTTAATTCTTCGTCACGCTGCTCCTCTAACGCTTGCTCAACATATTCCTCTGCAAGCTCCGTTCCTTGATCGGCTGGGTGATGATCAACACCTTCTAATTCTTCAAGTTCTTCTTCTCCTTCATGAAGTGCGTTGCTTGCAAGGATCGATTCCTTTTCCCCTACTAATCGCGCTTGCAATGCTTGTAATTGTTGTTCTGTCATTCGTCATTTCCCCCTTCGTTGTATTACGAATAAAATCCTGCTTTTCATTCGTTTTACACATCGCAAAAAAACGACTACCTCGCAAAAGGTAATCGCTATTTTTCTATGTGTTTGTATACTGTTGAATCGCTTTATACAGGAGTTGTGTTGCCCCTTCGCCTGCACGCTTGTCGTAATACTGTGTAAAGCGCTCATCGGCTATATACATCTCGCTTAAACCGCGATGGGCTTGCTTCGTATATTTTGGCCAGTACATGCTTAACCAACGCTTATGTAGCTCCGCGATTTCAAGCATCGTCTCTTCCTCTTCGTGCACCAACATATCCGCTAGCAGCGCAAAAAGTTGATTTTCTAATTGCGTCGCTCCTTCATATTGCTCCGGTGTCATTTGTTTAAATTGACCATATGCAGACATGACCGATTGTTCCCCGTATTTTCCGCGAATTTCTTCACCATATAGCGCCTCGTTTTCAGCGACTTTTTGTTGCTTAAAACCTTCAAACTGTTCATTTGTTGTCATCGTAATTTCTCCTTTTACATAACGTAATGTGCGCTGCAACGTCTCCATTTGTTGTGCGAGTATTTGCTGTTGCTGCTGCAGCTGTTTTAAATGCTGTGCTAACGCTTCTTGTACATCGAAGGACGGATTGTACAATAGCTCTTGAATAGCAGGTAGCGACAGCCCCATTTGCTTATACAGCATAATTTGCTGTAGCACGAGCGTTTGCGACTCCTCGTACATACGATAACCTGCGTCACTGTACGCAGCTGGCTGCAATAAACCAATGGCATCGTAATGGCGCAATGTACGCGTCGAAACCCCTGACATGCTCGCAAGCGCCGTAATTGATAACATGCACTCACCTCCACGGACTTATGATACACATTGACGTAACGTAAAGGTCAAGCGTTTATTCGTATTTTTTGCGGCGATATTTACGTCCAAACGTTTGCAGTCCTCGGTAGGCTGTACGGCCAACGATTGTGAATGATAGTACAATACCCGTAATGCCGAGCACCCACGCAATCCATTCAAACACCGTATATCCTGCAAGCTTGCCCCAATCAATCGACCCTTTCCAGTCATCAATGACCACATTCATACCGTAAATGCCCGACACGACCGTGTACACCGTTAAAATGAATAAAAACGTACTTTGTCGCTCATCCTCTTGATCTTCCTGTAACCTATAGAGCTCCTCTAACGTCGCCTTAATTTCTTTATATTGTTCCGTGATGCGAAAATGCTTCCGCAGCAACGCCGACACTTCTTGACCTTCCGAGCGCACAATGACTTCATCAAAATAATAGCGCGATGAAAACTTCGTAATGCGCTCAATTAATTCATCAACGACAAACTTTTCCTTTCCCCAACGAATTTCGCTATGCTCAAACGTCAACTTGAGCAACATCATTTTATAAAAATAATGTAGCAGCACCGTATAATAATCGATGCTATAAAATTCACATACGCGCGCGTACGCATCACGCTCTGACTGATTCGTCACTTCCATATGCGCCCGATTCGACGTTACACGATACGTCTGTGGTGCCCAACGTGTTAACACGTGCTCGCTCACATATTCTTTAATATAAGCTTCATTACTCGCAGATACAAACGGCTCATTTTGCGCATCTGTACCGTCTAGCTGCCCTAAGCGAAACAATAACATATCATCAATTACCGCATCTTCTTCAGTTCGTACAAAGCCGCTTACAAACATTCGCTCATCTTCAAAATATGGCATATGGGAGTACGCATCGCCAAGCTTTTCGTAATCTACAAAAAACTGCGCCAAAAAAGGAAAATACGTTTCGTGAATTAATCGGTCCGTGTGATTATAATGCGCGCCATTTTTTACAATCGTCGCCCCACGCTCACTTTCCACATGCGGCACGAGCACACGAAAAAAATGCGCAAAATCAAGCACATCGCTCGCTGCCATCTGTGTACGAATTGCGGTTTTCATTACGATAAATGCAATGCCAAAAGGACAAATGACTAAATCAGTACTACTAATCAAAAATGGAATCGTTCGCCCACGTATTTGCATGTTCGCTTCTTCATTCCAAACTTTCGAAAACCGCGAAAACCCTCTTTCACGCCAATGCTTTGGGAATAATTTATCCTCTATAAATGGATAAAAAAATTGCTTTAGCCCTTCATGTGAAATATCATGCCCTGCATAATCATTTTTATTCGGTCGCTCCTCCACTTGAAAAAACGAAAATCCGTGCTCCTTCGTCGTCGCAATAAGCTCATCTCGTTTCGCGATGCTATATGTAATCGGATAGTAGAAAATAAGCTCTGCTGATGCAATATCGGTTCGTGTTACCTCCATCATCTCATCACCTCTTTTTCTACCTTTCTCCCTTTCCAACGATGTTTAAACTAACTAGCAAAATTACTTGAATTAGCTTTCTTCTAATTCAAAATGACATTACACACTTCAAACATCTCATATAATTCAGTGATTCTCGAATACATATAACGCCATTCAAAAAATGAAAGACGTAACATTGAATCATACTAGTTGATCAAAGCTATAGAGATTGAACTTTTGTATCTAACATGAGGAAAGAAAGCATCGTTCTGACGTGGAGGCGGCGACTTCGGTGGGACAAGCCTGCACCAAAAATCGTGGAACAAAGGCTAAATGCGTCGCGTCCATGCGACAACGCCTTTGTGACCAACATCATGTTGCTCTCTGCGAAAAGTATCCGCTGAAACAAAAGAACGGTTACCTTCTTAAGTTCAATTTATATCACTAGCGTCGCATAAATGTTAACCGAATTTTAAATTTACTTATTTTTCCACCTGAGAAGAAAAATAAAGACACTTAAACAGAGGTAGTAAACATCCATTTTTTTACTATAACCTGTGACGGGTGCGACAGACAGGTGAAAATAAT
>NZ_MATO01000012.1 GCF_001700325.1 Caryophanon latum | reverse complement strand
ACTTTGTTTGAAACTCTAATTTTCTTTCACCGTCTATATATATAAGAAATACAAACACCACATAAAATGACACCGTATACGTAAATTGATACGAGTCGCTTGTACGTACGCGCTGTTTGAATCGAATAATTATGTCGATTGAAATAATAAAGACATACTGCATTCAACAGCAATAACACACTATAAATGATAATATAACCTTTAAAGTAAGGCTCCTGACGTAAACCAAATACTGTACCAACAACATTCGCAATGAGTAGTACACTCATAGTAATAACGATGATTTTCGCTGATATAATTACCCGCTTTGCGTTAAATTGCACAACTATATCATCTAAATACCGATTCATTTCTCACACCTCCACAACTTAAAATAATACTATAGAATCATTTATTTTACAATTAAATGGCTCTTCACCATAACTTGGGGTTGCTTTTCACGTCGAGGCAGGCTTTCCGCGGGCGCGGCTCAAGCAACTTTTATACGTCAACCCCAGCTTACGGTGATGAACGATATTAATAACTAAAAAAGACTGCACGGAAGCCGATAAATATCGACTCTTCTGCAGTCCTTTTTTGTATATTATCGTCTTGCTAACTTTTCAAACACCGTATGGAACGCTGCCACCGTTTTTGCAATGTGCTCTTCTGTATGCGCTGTCGATAAAAACAGCCCTTCAAACTGTGACGGTGGTAAGAAGATACCCTCTTCTGCCATTAACTTAAAGTATTCCGCAAATAACGCTAAGTCCGATGTTTTCGCCGTTTCGAAATCTACTACGTCCTCGTTCGTGAAGAAGAAGCCAATCATCGAGCCTGCGCGGTTTACTGTATGTGGAATGTTGTACTTCGTCGCCGCTTCACGGAAACCTGCCTCTAATTGGTCGCCAAGCTTTTGGAAATATACGTACGATTCAGGTGTTAACTGCGAAAGCGTCGCATAACCTGCCGTCATCGCTAATGGATTCCCTGATAACGTTCCTGCTTGATAAATCGGTCCAGCTGGTGCGATTTGCTCCATAATTTCGCGCTTTCCTGCAAATGCGCCTACCGGTAAACCGCCGCCGATTACTTTCCCAAGCGTCGTTAAGTCTGGTGTCACACCGTAATAGCCTTGCGCACAGCCGTAATCAACGCGGAAGCCCGTCATAACTTCATCGAAAATTAAAATCGTACCGTGCTCCTCTGTTAACGCACGTAATCCTGTTAAAAACTCCTTGCTCGGTGGCACAACGCCCATGTTGCCTGCGACTGGTTCGACGATGACTGCTGCTAGCTCGCTGCCAAACTTGTCAAATACAATTTTCGCCGCTTCTAAGTCGTTGTACGCAACTGTTAATGTATTTTTCGCAATGTCTGCTGGCACACCAGGTGAATCTGGTAACCCAAGCGTTGCAACACCTGAACCTGCTTTAATTAATAATGAATCGCCGTGCCCGTGGTATGAGCCTTCGAATTTTAAAATTTTGTCGCGACTTGTGACACCACGCGCTAGACGAAGTGCTGACATCGTTGCTTCTGTACCAGATGATACGAAACGAATCATTTCAATGCCAGGTACGCGGTCCATCACAAGTTTCGCTAATGCTGTTTCCGATAGTGACGGTGCACCAAATGACGTCGCTTTCGCTGCTTGCGTTTGAATCGCTTCGACTACTTTTGGCTCCGAGTGACCTAAAATTAAAGGTCCCCATGATAATACGTAGTCGATGTATTCATTGCCATCGATATCCGTAATAATTGCCCCTTGCCCTGATTCCATGAAAATCGGATCCATGTTTACTGATTTGAATGCGCGTACTGGTGAGTTTACCCCACCTGGCATTAAGTCAACTGCTTCTGTATATGCTTGCTTTGATTTTTCATATGAACGCATCATTATTCTCCTTTTAACCAACGTGCCGCATCTTTTGCATGGTACGTAATAATTAAGTCTGATCCTGCTCGCTTCATGCCGAGTAACGTCTCAAGCACGACTGATTTTTCATCTACCCAGCCGTTTTGTGCTGCTGCTTTGACCATCGCATATTCGCCTGATACGTTGTACGCCACGATCGGTAGCGGATGTGTATTTTTCATATCGCGAATGATGTCTAAATAAGCAAGTGCAGGTTTAACGATTAAGAAGTCTGCTCCTTCGTCGACATCTGATTGTGCTTCGCGGAATGCTTCTTGACGGTTCGCCGGGTCCATTTGATACGTTTTACGGTCGCCAAATTTCGGTGCGCCGTCTGCAGCTTCACGGAACGGTCCGTAGTAGCTTGATGCGTATTTCACCGCATAGGACATAATCGGTAAATGCGCATAACCCGCTTCATCTAATGCATGACGAATTGCCACTACGAAGCCGTCCATCATATTTGACGGTGCGATAATGTCCGCGCCCGCTTTTGCTTGGGCAACGGCTGTACGCGCTAGTAAATCAAGTGATGGGTCGTTTAAAATTTGATCTCCTTCTACAACACCGCAATGCCCGTGATCTGTATATTCACAAAGACACGTATCGGCAACGACTAATAAATGTGGATATAGCTCTTTTGCTCGACGTGTCGCCTTTTGAATAATGCCGTGGTCGTGGAATGCGCCTGTTCCTTCTGCGTCTTTTTCTGCCGGTAAGCCGAATAAAATGACCGCTTGAATGCCTAAGTCTACCGCTTCTTTTAACTCTTGTTCAAACGTATCAAGTGAAAACTGATAAATGCCTGGCATCGAGTTAATCGGGTTTTTAATGCCTGTTCCTTCTGCGACGAAAATTGGGTAAATGAAATCTTCAACGTGTAAATGCGTCTCCTTCACTAATGCACGCATCGCCGCTGTATGACGCAGGCGACGGTGACGTTTAAATGATAAGTTTGTCATAGTCGTTCCCTCACTTTGTTGAATAATCAGCTCAACCACCGCCTCCATCGTATACGTAGACGGCTGCAAAATATGTTTTGCCCCCGCCTCCTGTAACGCGGCAGTCGTAATGTGACCGATTGATGCGACGCGCACTCGTTCCCAAGCGACGTATGGCAGCACTGATTGTGTATATGTACGCACCGCAGACGGACTTGCAAAAATGACTGTCGCGTGCGGCGTCGTTTGCAAAATATGCGCGAGCTGCTGTGCGTTTTTTTCATGTTCTACCGTATCATAAACGATCCATGACTGTACAGAGAATGGCAGCTGCTCGATCGTATTTTTTGCTAAATTGCCTTTGCAAAATAAACAGCGTGCGTCTTGACTTGCAACGCGCGGAAATTCCTGTATGAACACGTCCGCACTGAAGACGCTCGGCACGAAATGCACGGTCAGCCCGAGCGCTTCAAGTGCCGCCTTCGTTTTCGTGCCGACTGCCGCGATTTGGCACGTAATCGAACGAATCGCAACGCCGTGACGTGCACATTTTGCCGCAAACGCATCGACCGCATTTTGACTCGTGAACAACAGCCAATCAAACGTATTAAGCTGCGCAAGCAATGGACGGTCGTCTTCTGAAATACGCTCTTTTGTCGCAATAAGGGGCAAGTACAATACTTGCCCCCCGCACGCTTCTATTTGCTGTTGTACGCTGTTCGTTTTTGCTGAACCGGTAATGACAATCGTTTCGTTTTCTAAACTACTCGGCATTTTGCTCAGCCTTCACGCGCTGAATTAGGTCGAATGCTCCTTGCTCTGTTAGCTTTTTCGCTACCGCTTCGCCAACTGCTACAGCGTCTGTACCTGTTACCGTCTCTTTATATACAACCGATGCGTCTGGTGAAGCAACTAAGCCTGTTAACGTCACGCTGTCGCCTTCTACCGTTGCATAACCTGCAATTGGTACTTGGCAGCCGCCGTCCATCGCTGCAAGGAATGTACGCTCCGCATGTGCTGTCGTCCACGTTGCTGCGTCTGTTAGTTTCGCTAACTGTGCAAGAAGCTCCTCATCATCTGCACGGCATTCAATACCGAGTGAGCCTTGTGCAACAGCTGGTAAACAAACGTCTATGTCTAAATATTCCGTTACGACATCTTCACTCCAGCCAAGACGTTTTAAGCCTGCCGCTGCTAAAATGATCGCATCGTAGTTTTCTGTTTCCAGCTTGTTTAAACGCGTGTCGACATTGCCGCGAATCCATTGAATCGTTAAGTCCGGACGAGCTGTTAATAGCTGGGCAGAGCGACGTAATGAGCTCGTGCCAACGACCGCGCCTGATGGTAAGTCCGCAAACTTCACATGTCCGTTTGAAATGAACGCATCTCGAGCATCTTCACGCGGTGGAATGCAGCCAATCGTTAAGCCTTCTGGTAATACAGCTGGCATATCTTTCATTGAGTGCACCGCAAAGTCGATTTCTTTATCGTATAACGCTTGCTCGATTTCTTTAACGAATAACCCTTTACCGCCTACTTTTGAAAGCTGCACGTCTAAAATGCGATCGCCTTTTGTGACGATTTCTTTTACTTCAAATTCAAACGGTACGCCCGCTGCTTTTAATTCGTTAATGAACCAATTCGTTTGCGTTAACGCTAATTTACTTTTACGTGACCCGACAATAATTTTTCTCAATACAATCCAACCTTTCTATCCCTAATACCAAACATGGAAGTTCGATAAAGAGTTCCCTAAAAAGAAATTAATGATTAAAAATAAATACGCATATACATGCACCCACGCATATTGCGTACCAATTAAACGCCCTAAGCGACTTGCATATAAAATGACGCTATACAGCAGCGCTAAAATAAATGAGCCGACAATTTTAAAGTCAAAAATCGACACATCATCAATCGTCAGCAGCGCCCATTCCGAGCCTAAAATTAAACTCACAACGAGTAAGCAAATGCCGACAAGTGCGCTAAAGTGAATCCATCTCGTTGTCGCATCTAATGACGGTAAGCGCGTCCATTGCTTTGAAAACTTTTTCTTTTTCAATACGCGATACAGCAAAATATATAAAATTGCAAACACAAAGCTAAGCGAAAACGCCGCGTACGCTAAAATGCCAAAGCCGATATGAATAAGCAGCATTTCCGATACCATCGTCGTTGCGACTACGTTCGTATTGTTCGGCGCAAACGTATGAATCGTCGTAAAAATAAAGGCTAAAATATTGACGAAAAATACTGGCAAGTCCGCGCGTGCAAAACAATGCAACGCAATCGAAATTGTGATGAGTAGCCACGCATAAAAGAAAATACCTTCATATAGCGACAAAATCGGAAAGCGCTTCGTTTCAAATACGAAGTTAACTAAAAATAACGTTTGTGCAACCCATACGAGCGACACGAGCCAAAACGCCCGACGCTTTGCTTTTGGCACTTTATATAAATAATCGACAACATATAAAATAATACTGACTGCGTATACGATAATCATTAGCTCATATAATCCAGCAGTCATGACATGTACCATAAGCAATCCCTTCTTCTTTATATAAATGCACGCAATGTAAGGCGTTCATCTACATATGTGCTCGTTTTGTCTATCCCATTACAAAACAAGCGCTCTCGCACATAGTGTATCACATCTGTGCGAAAACGCTGTCGTATTTACGCTCTTTTTTTCGTTGCGCTAAATATTAATATAGCATGTCAGCACGTAACGTACTTGCTTGCGGTGACGATTGCTTCGCTGACGTACGCTGCTGCGCAATTTCTTCCTCAACTGCCTCTTCAATACCGAAAATTTGCTGGAATAATTCAAGCTTTTCCGCCGCATTTTTCTCGGTTGCAAGCTCTTTCGCCTGCAAAATCGGATCTTTTAATAGCTGATTAATAATTGATTTCGTATGCTTACTTAACAGCTTACGTTCACGCTCCGTTAAGTTTGGCATTTTATTTTCAATGCTCGCCATCGTTTCTTCTTGAATAGTAGACGCCTTTTTACGCAGTGCAGCAATGACTGGCACGACACCGAGCGTTTGCACCCATTCTTTAAACTGGCGCACCTCACCTGTAATCATGTCCTCAATTTGCATCGCTGCTCGTTCACGCTCGGCTAAGTTCGCCTCGACAATCCCTTGTAAATCATCAATATCATATAGGAAAACGTTCGCCAAATCACCGACGCGCGGATCAATGTCACGTGGCACTGCAATGTCGACTAAAAATAACGGCTTGCCTTTACGTAAACGATCGACGTATTGCATCACTTCAAAATCGATGACGTAATTTGTCGCACCTGTAGACGTAATTAAAATGTCCGCCTCTAGCAACGTGCATTGTAGCTCTTGCATCGATTTTGCTTGCCCATTAAACTTCGCCGCTAATGTCGCTGCCTTCTCAAGCGTACGATTGACAACTGTTACTTCACCAACACCACTACCGTATAAGTTTTCCATCGCAAGCTCACCCATTTGTCCCGCACCGAGAATGGCAACGTGCTTTTTGCTCAGTGAGCCGAAAATTTTCTTCGCAAGCTCCACTGCCGCATACGATACGGATACTGCATTCTCACCAATTGCTGTTTCCGTATGCGCGCGTTTTGCAAACGTTACGGCTTGCTTAAATAATTGATTGTATACCGTACCTGTTGAACCAAGCTCCTGCCCGTTTAAAAAGCTCTTTCTCACTTGACCTAAAATTTGCGTTTCACCAAGAACCATCGAATCAATACCAGCAGATACACGGAATAAATGCTGCACCGCTTCGTCTTGCTCTTTAATAATTAAATGTGGTGAAAACTCTTCCATTGGCATATGAAACCATTCAGCTAAAAATTGCTTGATATAATAGCGACCTGTATGTAGTTGGTCTACAACCGCATAAATTTCCGTACGATTACATGTTGATACAATGACATTTTCTAATACGCTTTTTTGCTGCTGTAATGCTGCCATTGCTTCCGGAATTGTATGCTCTGCAAACGATAATTTCTCACGGATTTCAACAGGCGCTGTTTTATAATTCAAGCCTACGACTAAAGTATGCATGAACCCCCGACACCTCACACCTTCAAATTCATAATGATTAGTATAACATAAAGCTTACCCTACTTTTGCTCACATAGATAGAGTGAAAACGTTTGTTCTTAATTAGAATAATTATAAAGTAAGTGTAACAAAAGCGTTTTTCAAAAGCAATGTCGTTGCTCAATTGTAACAAAATGTTTGTCGTAATCGTGAAAATTCGGTCATGGCGTATGCAACGAAAAAGCGTTATCGGAAAAATAAACTCTTCCGATAACGCCCTTTTGCTGTTAGACTACGCTACGTTACGCGGACGCTTTCTTAGGGGAACGCGCAAGTCTCTCGACACGTTCTTTTCCCATAGGAGTCGCCGCTTCACTCGCTCCGTCATTAAATTTTCACGATGAATATCATCTGTTATGCGATTTTGTATCCCAAACTCTTTTTATGTTAACGCATATTCGGTAATGCTTGTTCAATTTGCTTCGTTGCTAATACGTTTCCGTTTGCATCGAGCGCTTTAATTTGCATCTCCTGCTGAATGGCAAGCCCTGAAAGCTGACGTCGCTTCATCGTTAGACGATAATTCGATTCATTCCGCGGCTTGAGCGTAAAGTCTACTGTGCCTCGCGGTAGCTCGTAACTCGCTACTAGCGATACGATGTCGCCGCACGCTTCGTTTACTGAAGCTGTAATGGCCATTAACGTACGCGTCGAACGCACCGATACGTTTGTGAAAATTGAGCTGTCGTATACGCAAGCATCGACTGCTGTTTTACATAAAATAATTTGTGTTAACGCCTCGTATACGTTGTGCAGCTGCATAATTGTGCTGACGTTGAAATATTGTCCACCTGTTTGTGTCGCAATTTTTCGAAGTGAGTTGTCATCAATTTGTGCCCCTGTACCGTACCCAATTGTGTATACTTTAATACCTTTTGTTTTGTACTCTTGAATGACGTTATCTAAATTCGTCGTACGTGTTTTCCCATCTGAAATGATGATCATTACTTTTTCTGTCGTTGTCGTCGTGTAATGCGTTAACGCGGTTTTCATCGCAGCTGGAATGTCAGTTACACCGCGCGCTTTTACGTCGTTGTACGGCTTCAAGTTCGCCACGTCCGTCGCATTCCCTTTTGCTTCAAGCGACGTTGTACGACCGAAGCTCATCGCGATATTTGTCGCCTGCTCCATATGACGAATAAACTTGTGCGTTTCTGTTGCGCGTGCATTTTCTTGGTCTACGCGATTCATTGAGCCTGAGTAGTCAAGTAAGTATGCCATTTCAACAGTCGGTAAACATGTTTTTTCATTAAACGGCTGACTTGTATAAAATTGCTTCGTTACAACTTCATTTACAACGTCCTTTAAAATCGAGTCGTACGCTGAGTCTGTACGTACAATTTTAGCTGAAATTTCTGACTCACCGTATGCGATCGAGTTGAAGTATGCAACCGCTACGCCAGCTGAACCTTTTCCAGTCGTATGGTCGATTGTGTTCGTCACAAATTTTGCGACTTGTGTTTCACCGTTAAAGCTAATTTCAACATCACCTAAATAATCGGTAATGATTTGCCCACCTGGACGAGATAGCGTTACGAGTACTTTCGTGTAGCCATCAAAGCCTGGTGGTACGTCCGCTTTATCGTTCGCTTCAATTAAGCTATCCATTTTCGCAAATAAACTTTGCAAGTCTGAATAAGAACGACCGCTTTGATATAGTAAGTAGCTATCTTTATCAAAGTTCGATAAGTCGTTAAACATGCCGCGCAGCACTTCTACTGAGTCGCGGTTACCGATTGCTACTGTTGCCGCTGTTGGCACGAATTTTTGTAGTACCATCAGTGGTGTGAACGCATAATATTCATCAGCTTCTTCATGAATTGGTAGCACCGAATGTAAGCCCATAATTTCAAACTGAATGCGCCCTTCATCGTTCACTGTGTAAATTACTTTTAAGTACGTGTCAATTGGTTGAATATCTAATTCTGTATCTCCGTATAAATACGTCTCCACAATACGCTCAAAAATTTCCGGTGTAATGCGCGTTCCTTCGTATAAAAGTGCCGCATATTCGTAATCAACGAACGCTGTAATTAAATCGTTATTTTGCTGCATGCCATAATCATCACGGTACGACTCATATTTACGCGCTGTAAAAATACGATTTGAAATGTCGATGTCACGAATATCTACTTCACCTGGTGTTAAAAATACGTCTGTACCTGTTGCGCCTTCACCAAACGGTAAACCTGGCAATGGATCTGGTAATGCACCGACATCACCTTGGTCTTCCTGCGGCTGTTGTGGGTCAAACACTTCATAGTTCATGACCATTTCCGCTTTCGGTGTATATTGTAGCTGTGCGTTCACTGGCGCACGTGTGTAACATTCCACCGTGCTATCTGACGTTGTTTCAACCATTTTAAATGAAATGATGTCGACAACGGAACGCGTTAATGCTGGTGCGATAATGTTAACTGAAATCGAACCGCCGTCTGATTGCACTGTTCCTACAACTTCGCCTGTTGAGTCAATGACTTGTGCACCAAACTTCGACGTCACCTCAAACGTGTACGATTTCGATTTATTGACGTCTGCCCCTGTACATGTGTTGAATTCGAACGAGATGTTCGTCATATCACGACCATTCGCATTTAATTCTGTTTTCGTAATGTCCATATTTTTTACACGATTGCTCCACGCTGGGTTGCTCGCGCTATCATTCGCATCTGCTTCTGGTGTCGGAATTGGCAATGGCGTTTCAGTGAATCCTGCTGGCAACGTAATTTTTTGATTATCTTTACCGCTCGCCTCGCCGCTAATTCCTTTTACAGAGAAGTTGCCTTTTCGTGCAATATTGTATAAAAACTTCGCCGCCTCTAAACGTGTAAGCTCTTCATTTGGCGCAAAATCTTCATACGTACGCTTATCTGTTTTCCCTGCTGTTACTTCGTTAATGTATAAAAGTTGTACCGCATATAGCTCCGATAAATCATAACCTTTAAACGCTGCGTAAATGCGAGCAAAGTCGCCGCGCGTTACGTTTTCGTTTCGCCCTGTGTTATCGAATGTCCCTTTGTATGGAATGTTGTATTCCTCATAAAAGTTATAAACGACAGACGTTTCAAAGCCGTTAAATGATGGAAAGTCTTTATCTAAATGTGCTAAAGCACGCGCTAGTTGTACTTCAGTCATAACCGATTGTGGTCGGAAATAATTATTATCTAGCAATTCTTGCATAACGTTATCGGCCGCCCAATTAATTTCACGTGCGTTTGGATCCGTTGCTGGCACGTCCGTTAATGTTGCCGCCTTTGAAGACATCGGTGCAGCAGCGAGCGTTACGAGAAATAATACTGCTACAACGAGCCATCGTCGCATTGTCTTGTTCATCGGCTTTCACCTTTCTTTATTGTAAAGTGAGAAGTGGTGCGAGCATACGCCCGCTCCCTTCATTTAGTTGAATAATAAAATATCATCGCGATAATTTTGCTGTAAATCTTCCTCTAAGTATTGTAAGAAACGCGTAATAATGGCCGATGCTTGCGCGCGTGTAAGCGGTTTATACGGATTAAACATATTCGTCGCTGGGTCGCCCATCATAATGCCAAGCTCCTGTGCAATGTATACGCCGTCGCGTGCATAGTCTGCAATGCGCGCATCATCTGCATATGACGTTTGGTATCCTGGGTCTGGCGCGTTATGCTCCATACCGAGTGCGCGTACGATAATGACTGCCGCTTGCTGACGCGTTAATGAATCTTTCGGTTTAAACAAGCCGTTTTCACCTCGCAGCACACCTTTTTCAACGATGCTCGCAAAATATGAATAATCATTGCGCTCCTTCGTTGATTTCGGTACGCTCACATCGTCAAACAATGCTTTTGGTGTTGGATTTTTTTTCGTCGGTTTTTCTAGCTCTACACGTGAATCAATCGCCTTTGCAACTGCGACTGAGAAATCGTAACGCTGCATCGGTGTACCTGGTGAGAAGAAATTGCTATCATCATCATATACGCCAAGTGAGTATAGCTTCTCAATATCTGGCTTTGCCCAGTGTGTCGCTAAATCGCGGAACTTTGGCACAGCTAAACGTTCGTTGCGAGTACTATATTCCGTATCGAGTTGAATTTTGCCTTCGCTTTTTAACGTAGGGATAGCATATTCATATTCTGAAATGACATCAGCGTTCGTTACAACTAAATAGCCACCTGGTACATTCGCTAACGACGGTGTACTTTCCTCATACGTTAACGTTTTTGTCTTGCTGTTGGACACGCGGTTTTTCACCGAGTACGTTCCTAAATCTTCATGCATATAAATTGCATCGGTTAGCTTCGTTTCCGTCGCACCCCAGAAGTTTTCATAGCCGCTATTTTCACTCGTTACGTACACTTCAATACGCTTTGGCTTCTCGTCTTTTCCAGCCTCTGTTTCGTAAATTTTACGAATCGTTGCATTGCCTGAAAAATACGTATTCGCCGCTAGCTTGTCATACCAAATCGAGTTTGAATATTGATAGTCCTTTAAAATATACGTAATATCATCAATGACAATTTCTTCTTTAAACGATCGGACGTTCCCATTTTCTGTATACTGCCCGACTGCTGGCTGTGTTTTCACATCGTATTCATACGTGTATGTGCGCGTTAATTCATCGCCGTCCGGATTGACCATTTTTAATGAATGCGTCTCTGTGCGCTTGCCGCTTTTTTCACTTTCCGTAAACTTCGCGACTTTTGAATCTCCTTTGAATGTTACCGGCTGTCCTGTAAGAAAAACAACTTCCTCATATTCGTATTCATTCATAATACCGCCGTACACGTCAGGAGCTTTTGCGTCTGCTTCGTTTATATGAAGACTAGCAGCTAGTGCAAGTGCAGCTGCCAATGTTGCGCTCGCCTTCATAAATCGTTTTGTAATCATGCGTTGTGCCCCTTTCTACAAGGCAAAAGGAGTAAGCGCTCAGTGGCTACTCCTTTGCTCGTTAATTAATTAGTATGAAGTGTGGCTCACTATTTGCGTTAAGTAACACGTAAATATGGTCACCTGGTGCAAGCTGTTCCATTTCAATGCGCTTACCATCTTTAATAATGATTGATTTTTCTAATTCGAAGTTTGCTGATGCGTTTACACTACTCCAGCCGCCATCTAGCCATTCGTTTGCTGAATGTACTGTAAATGTTGCTGGCTGTACTGTATTTACCGTATCGACAATCGCTGTCATGATCGTTTCACTATTGCGCTCAACTGGATCGATGAAATAAATCGTATCAATCATGCCATCTTCTACGTAGAAGTAACCGTACGTTGGCTCAGTGTATAAGCCAAGCTCTGTTTCTGCATCAAGTGATAATAACGTGTTGTTAATGTATTCATATGCTGCTGTCGTATTTGTGTACTGTAGCTCAACTAAGTCTTCCTCAGTTTCTTGCCAATAGTTGTTCGTCAGCTTCATCGCATCTGTTAGCTCGACGTTGTAGCCGTCCACCCAGTCCAATGCGCCGAAATATAGCTCATGGTCAGCTAAGTTCGCTGACGTAAAGCCGTTTGACGTCGTGTAAATCATGTTTGCTACTTCTGTATTTCCTTGTGGCTGTGTAATCGCAAACGCTTTTCCTTGACCGACAAGGCTCGTTTCTTCAATTAAACGACCGTTGCGTACGAAAATCGTGCCGCCGTGGTAGTATAGGAAATTTAACGTATCTAAACGCATGTAGTTGTTCGTCGGATCAACGCTCGTAATAAGCCCTTCATACGAACGTTCGCGCATGCTCAGAACGATTACTTTTTCGACTACTTCTTGACCGAACGTATTTGTCGTCACGTAATACACTTCACTGCCACGGTAATTGCTTAGCTGGCTACGCGAAATTTGCATACCACCAACGTAGTACGATGTTTTACTCGTCGTTTTATATGCTTTTAATCGCGTGTCGCGGTTTTGCTGGAAGTCCCAGTTTTTAAATTGCTCCTCATTGCGCACCGTTAAGCGATTTGTCGTGCCTGAAAATAAATGCAAACGTGCCTTATAAATACCTGACACTCTCGTCCCTACGTCGCTCATCGTCACGCGTGTAGCTGTGGAAGATGAGGCTGATGAGAAACGAAGCTGCACTCGATCACCGATAAACATCGAGGCAAGTGTCGCTTGGTTGCTGTTTTTAAAGTACTCTGTATTGTTGTTTACATAGTATTGACGCTCACGACCGCTATCTGGCTTCACCGAAATGAACATGCCGTACGGATCGATTTCCGTTACAATACCTGTTACTGAGCGCGAGTTCGCATTAATTTGACCGCTCGTACTCGTATTTGCTTCACCGAACTGTGCATCTTCATTCGACGTATCCTCCGACACACCGCGCATATCTGTAATGCGGCGCAGCGTTACGTTCGCCGTTACCATCATGCCTGGCTTAAAGCCGGTAATCGTCGTTGCTGTATTGTTAATATACAGACTAGCAAGTGAATTGAGGAAGTACGTACGTTCACTCCCGTCACTTGCGCGCAATGTTACTTGGTTCAACTCCTGCCCTGTTACATTTCCTTTTTCGTCCATTGTATCGCGGTACACGGCTTCAACAAACTCACCTTGCACCGTTGCGGCTGACGCTGGCTGCACTGGAAATGCAAAAAAGCAAAGGAGTGCAAGCAACAAGCCATAAACATAATTTGCTTTCACTTGAATTCCTCCTACTTCTACTATTGCGTTTTATTCGTTTTTCACTATAAGCTTTTGGCGCTCTTTACGTCGAGCAACATCTTTTCTTAATCCAAAATTGCAGTGATCAACTTGTTATGCTCATTTATGTAGATGTGCCTATACAGACACGTCTCATCGTTCATCACGTTAAACGGAAATGTCAATTGATTGACCTAATGTTGGATGTGGCGCGCTCGCTTCAAATGATTGTACAAGCTGCTCCGTCATTTCTGTTTGTGCATCCATCGCCATACTTGTAACAGCTAATGACACTTGCTGCATCATGTTGACTTGCGCTAATTGTGTTGATAATGCTGCGATATCCATAACTACACCTCCATAGTATATGTATCGGAAGCGTTCGCAAAAACTCTAGTGCTTTTTTGATTTCAAGCGATAAACCTTGTTTATTGCCATATTACGGTACAGAGCGCGACTATTTAGCTACAGCTCGTTCGTAAGCAATCGCATAGCGCGACTTAACAGAAGCTCAACGCGATGGCGCACACAAATCGTCGGAGCGCCGTGTCATCTATCACGACGTAAAAAAGGTGTGCCCAAGTTAAACTTGGTACACACCTTCACGCTTTGCTTACATGCGCTTTTCAATTTCCGCCCATGCTTCGTCATAGCCTAACCCTTTTTCTGATGAGAAGACGATAATCGGATCATTCGCATCCATTTCTAACACTTTTTTAATGATGCTTTTATGCTTATCCCATTTACCTTTAGGAATTTTATCTGCCTTCGTCGCGATGATGATGACCGGAATGTTGTAATGCTTTAAAAAGTCATACATCATGCAGTCGTCGTTTGATGGTTCGTGACGAATGTCGATAATTTGCACGACCGCTTTTAACGGCTCGCGACCTGTGAAGTAGCGCTCAATCATTTTGCCCCACGCTTCACGCTCGCGCTTTGATACTTTTGCATAACCGTAACCAGGTACGTCGACGAAAAACAGCTGCTCTTCAATTTTGTAGAAGTTTAGCGTTTGTGTTTTCCCTGGCTTTGACGAAATACGCGCTAGCGCTTTACGTCCAATCATGCGGTTAATGAATGAAGATTTCCCTACGTTTGAGCGACCGGCTAAGGCGAACTCTGGGTAGCCATCTTCTGGGTATTGGTCTGGGCGTACAGCACTAATGACCATTTCTACGTTATGCACTTTCATTGTTTAAAACCCTCCATCTAACGCAGCCGAAAGTACTTCTTCTGCTGTAGATACTAATTTAAATGTAAGCTCATGACGTACGCTTTCTGGAATGTCATCAATGTCTCGTTCGTTATCTTTTGGAATAATAATTGTCGTTAAGCCTGCTCGGTGTGCGCTTAATGATTTCTCCTTTAAGCCACCGATTGGCAATACGCGACCACGCAGCGTAATTTCACCAGTCATACCTACTTCACGACGAATTGCTTTACCTGAAATGGCTGACACAATGGCAGTCGTCATCGTAATACCTGCAGATGGACCGTCCTTTGGCACAGCGCCCTCTGGTACGTGAATATGAATGTCATGCTTGTCGAAATAATCTGCTGCTAACTGTAATTTTTCCTGTAATGAACGGACGTATGTTAACGCAATCGATGCCGATTCCTTCATAACGTCGCCAAGCTTACCTGTTAATTGAAGCTTGCCTTTCCCTGGCGTAATCGAAACTTCAATTTGCAACGTATCGCCGCCTACTGTTGTGTAAGCAAGCCCTGTTGCGACACCGACTTGGTTTTCTGTTTCTGCTTGTCCGTGGCGGAAGCGATGTTTTCCTAACAACTCCACGACTACTTTTGAATTGATTGTGACGCGCTTTTTGTCACCCGAGACGATAATTTTCGCCGCCTTACGACAAATCGTTGCCATTTGGCGCTCTAAATTACGCACGCCTGCTTCACGCGTATAGTAACGAATAATGTCTTGCACCGCTTCGTCTTTAAACGTAATTTGCGTTTTCTTTAAGCCGTGCTCCTTCATTTGCTTCGGAATTAAATGATGGCGCGCAATGTCCATCTTCTCCACTTCCGTATAACCAGAAATCGTAATAATTTCCATACGGTCACGCAGCGGTCCTGGAATCGTGCTTAAATCATTGGCCGTTGCGATGAATAGCACTTTCGATAAATCGTACGGCTCCTCAATGTAATGATCGCTAAACGTGTTGTTTTGCTCCGGGTCTAACACTTCAAGCATTGCTGCTGATGGGTCGCCACGGAAGTCGTTTGACATTTTATCGATTTCATCAAGTAAAAACACTGGATTAATTGTGCCTGCTTTTTTCATCCCTTGTACGATGCGTCCTGGCATTGCCCCAACATACGTACGACGGTGACCGCGAATTTCCGACTCATCGCGCACACCACCGAGCGAAATGCGCACAAACTCACGCCCTAAGCTTTCGGCAACAGAACGCGCTAAGCTCGTTTTACCAACCCCTGGAGGTCCCGCTAAACAAATGATTGGTCCGCGTAGTGAGTTCATTAATTGACGCACAGATAAATACTCTAAAATACGCTCTTTTACTTTTTCAAGCCCATCATGGTCGCGATTTAAAATTTCCTCTGCATGCTTAATGTCTAAACGGTCTGTCGTTTCGTTCGTCCACGGAATGTTGACAAGCCATTCGACGTAATTGCGAATAACGCCCGACTCCGCACTTGCTGTCGGTAGCTTTTCGTAACGGTCAAGCTCCTTCAACGCAACTGCCTTCGTTGATTCCGGCATGCCCGATTCCTCAATGCGCTTCATTAAATCAGACACTTCGCCTGTTTTACCGTCGCGGTCGCCAAGCTCTTTTTGAATGACTTTCATTTGCTCACGTAAATAGTATTCCTTTTGCGTGCGCTCCATCGCTTGCTTTACTTTTGTGCTAATTTTGCGCTCTAAATTTAACACTTCTTGCTCATCATGTAAGCGAATCATTAAGTCGTCTAAACGTTTTTTCACGCTAATCGTCTCTAACACTTCTTGCTTTTCGTGAATTTTTAGCGGTAAATGCGATGCGATTGTGTCAGCAAATTTGCCTGGCTCCTCGATTGCACCTACTGTTTCCATCACTTCTGTCGCTACTTTGTTAGAAGACTTTGCATATTTTTCAAAATACGTCATCGTCGCACGCATAAGCGCCTCTGTTTCGGTATCTTTTTGTAAGCTATCATGCAATACATCAATGTCAGCTACTGCAAATTTTTCCTCTTCACGATATGCAAGCATTTTCCCACGTGCAATGCCTTCTACTAAAATACGCAGCGTCCCATTTGGCAGCTTTAACATTTGCTTTACAAACGCCACTGTACCGATTGTGTAAATGTCATGCTCTTTCGGCTGCTCCGTACGCAGTTCCTTTTGTGTCGTTAAAAAAATGATACGATCATTGTTCATCGTATGTTCTAATGCCGCTACAGAGCGTTCACGCCCAACATCGATATGTAAAACCATTGTCGGGTAAACGAGTAACCCACGTAAAGGTAATAAAGGGATATTTGTTGTATTTTTAATTTCTTTCATGCAGGCTCACACCTCCGTTAAATTTTGCTGCATTGTTTTTTATAAAAAGTCATAAATATGCGTGACTTTCGCCATGCATAGTTGGCGTACAAACGTAGTGTAACACGCGCTTCGCATTTCAACATCTTCTAGCACTCGCATGACGTTTATAAAGAGACAAAAAGAAAGCTGACTTCGCACAATGTGCACCATATGCACAAAGGCCAAAGTCAGCTTCATCATTTATGGTCTATTATGCCGAAGTTTTGTCACCTGTTTGATCAAGCACTGTACCATCTGCTAACACTAATTTCGGTGTCGCTTTTTCTGTAATTGTTTCCGCTGTAATGATACATTTTTGAATATCTGTACGAGACGGTAATTCAAACATCATATCAAGCATTGTCGCTTCGATAATTGAACGTAAGCCACGTGCACCTGTTTTACGCTCGATTGCTTCTTTTGCAATCGCTACAAGTGCCTCATCTTCAAATTCTAACTCGACGTTATCAAGCTCTAGCATTTTTTGATATTGCTTCGCTAGTGCATTTTTTGGCTCCGTTAAAATTTGAACTAATGCATCAACGTCTAATTGCTCTAGTGACGCTAGCACCGGTAAACGACCAATAAACTCCGGAATTAAGCCGAATTTTAATAAATCTTCTGGAATTAACTTCGCTAAGTACGAATCGTTATCTTCTTGCTTCTGATTGTTCGTACCGAAGCCAATTACCTTTTGACCTTGGCGGCGTTTAATAATTTGCTCGATGCCGTCAAACGCTCCACCAACGATGAATAAAATGTTTGTCGTATCGATTTGTAGGAACTCTTGATGTGGATGTTTGCGTCCGCCTTGAGGAGGTACGCTCGCCACTGTTCCTTCTAAAATTTTCAGTAACGCTTGTTGTACACCTTCGCCTGATACGTCGCGTGTAATGGAAGGGTTTTCTGATTTACGTGCAACTTTGTCGATCTCGTCGATGTAAATGATGCCTTTTTCCGCGCGCTCGATATCATAATCCGCTGCTTGGATTAATTTTAATAAGATGTTTTCAACGTCCTCACCAACGTAACCAGCTTCTGTTAATGACGTTGCATCTGCAATTGCGAATGGCACGTTTAAAATGCGTGCAAGCGTTTGTGCAAGTAACGTTTTACCAGAACCAGTTGGCCCGATTAAGACGATGTTTGATTTCGATAATTCGACATCATCGATTTTTGAGTTTGAGTTAATACGTTTGTAGTGGTTGTATACAGCTACAGATAACGCTTTTTTCGCGCGCTCTTGACCGATTACATACTCATCTAAAATGTTTAAAATCTCTTTAGGCTTTGGAATTTCTTTTAACTCAACAGCTTCCTCTACACCTAATTCTTCTACGACAATTTCAGAACATAATTCGATACATTCATCACAAATGTACACGCCAGGTCCTGCTACTAATTTACGCACCTGCTCCTGTGGTTTTCCACAGAATGAACATTTTAAATTGCCTTTTTCATCATTAAATTTAAACAATTTGGTCACCCCTATTCAAGCAACTATCTTACAAGATTTAGTGTACTTTATCAAATATATTGATTGCTTCCTTCTTATTCACCGTCTAGTTGCATCATAAACTTCGTTTGACTTGAATTGCATAGATTATATGTAATTCACACACATTCTAAAAATGTTGCTTATATGTATAGTAAGTATTAATTTTATCATTGTTCTACCTAAATGGCACGTATTGTTTCGTATATGTATTTAAATTCATTAAATCTTTACAGTAAGCTGTATAAAATATAGTGCTATTTGCTGTTCATTCAGCCAAATCGTTTCATCGCGCAAAGCGACAGACATGATGATAAACAACAAAAAATATGTATAAAACAAGGCACGATTTCTCGTACCTTGTCGTAAAAATGCTATTAATTTCGAATCAATTACTCAGAGATTTTTGCGTTATCTACTAAGAATTGAACTGTTTTTTGAGGTACTAATTGTTGCTTAATTGCGTCAGTACCACCTAAAACAGTTACGATTTGGTCAGCAGACATACCGGATTGTTGCTCTAAAGTAGACACTTCTTTGTTGATGTCTTCTTCAGTAACTTCGATTGCTTCTGCTTTAGCGATTGCTTCAACTACTAAGTTTTCAACAACGCGTTGCTCAGCTTCTGGCTTCATTTGCTCTTCTAAAGCTTCAGCGTTTTGACCAGTGAATTGGTAGAATAACTCAAGGTTTAAACCTTGTTGAGATAAACGTTGTTCGAATTCACGTTTCATTTGCTCGATTTCTGTTTCGATCATAGCAGCTGGAATTTCAACTTTAGCGTTTTCAGCAGCTTTAGCTACTAAGTCAGCGCGTAATTGAGCATCTGCTTCGAATTCTTTTTGATCTGCAGCTAAAGCTTTTAATTTAGCGCGTAATGCGTCTAAACCGTCAACTTCAGCGTCGATTTCTTTTGCGAACTCGTCGTTTAATTCTGGTAATACTTTTGTTTTAATTTCTTTTACTGTTACTACGAATTTCGCTTCTTTACCAGCTAATTCTGGAGCGTGGTACTCTTCTGGGAACGTAACTAAAACGTCTTTTGTTTCGCCAGTTGCAGCGCCTACTAATTGCTCTTCGAAACCTGGAATGAATGAACCAGAACCGATTTCTAATGCGTAGTCTTCACCTTTACCGCCTTCGAACGCTTCTTCACCTACGAAACCTTCGAAATCAATTACAGCAGTGTCGCCTTCAACAACAGCGCCTTCTTCTTTAACTTCTAATTCAGCTTTTTTCGCTAATTGATCTTGAATTTGCGCTTCAATTTCTTCGTCAGTTACTGTAGCGTCTTGTTTTGTTACTTCTAAGCCTTTGTATTCGCCAAGCTCAACTTCTGGCTTTAATGTTACTTTCGCAGTGAATGTGAAAGCAGTGTCTTTTTGTAAAGACTCGAAATCGAAATCGATCTCAGGTTGTGCTACTGGGAAGATGTCCGCTTGATCTACTGCTTTAGAGTAGAATTCAGGCACGATTAAATCTAATGCATCTTCTGCTAAGTATGCTACGCCGTATTTTTTGTCGAATAACGCGCGAGGCATTTTACCTTTACGGAAACCAGGCTCGTTAATTTTTACTACTACTTTTTTGAATGCTGCATCTAATGCTTTGTTTACTGCTTCTGCTGGTACTTCTACAGTTAAAAGACCAGTGTTTGCTTCTTGCTTTTCGAATTTTACAGACATGTATATACCCTCCAAAAATAAATTTCCTTGTTAGACAACTTACTTAATTATTAAGATTTGACAACCACTTTAGTATAACACAGATGCTTAGACTTTCAACAAATTTCCTTACATCTCAACATTCATATTCAGTTCCATCTGTTGAATGCAGCTCATTATGTCCGCATCCATGTCGTCGCGCTGTCCAAATAACAGCTCCATATACTGCACGTAACCGGCAAACATTTCATCCGTCGTATAGCCGCAAAATGTTTCCCAATCAAGTGGATAAACGTATAAAGCGTGGCGTTTAATGACGTCCTCAACAAGCTCAAGCTTTGATGGATCGGCATCGAGGTGCTGATGCGCAAGCGAAATTAACGCCTTATATTGCGGCATATCAAACGGGCTGCCGACTAGCTCGGTCGGGTTAATATCAATCGTTCGCTCGTCGATTGGATAATGAATGACGCAATCGATTTGCTGCTCGCAAAAAACGGTGAGCAACGTTGCGCGAATGAGTGGATGCACCGACGCATTTTCAGCGTAACGAATGAGCGTCTCTTTGTACGGGCGAATGTTTTGCTGAAACAAGGCGCTCACAAATTGATCTTGCTCATGAATCGGCGACGTTAAAAACGTATCGAGCCGGTCCTGCACTGTTTGCTGCCCTTCTAAACGGTCCATAATTTTTTCGTTTAGCAGCTTCACGCGCTCAATTTTTTCGCGCTGCTCGTCCGTTAACGACTGCTGTAGTAAATTGCTCGCAAGCGTTTGTACGTGTGCATATTCCTTCAACTCGATACATACTGTTAAATAGAGCTCCATCACTTCAATCATCGGAATGTTCGGATGCGTCAGCACGCGCTCGCATACGTCACGCGCATCGGCAAATCGTCGCACCTCATATAAGCAATACGCATACGCAAGCAATGAGCGTGTCGGCGGCTCAACTAAATCGAATGCTTTTTCAAAATCTTGAACCGCCTCGTCATAACGATAATATTCCGCATGCTCATGTGCTATTTCTAACGTGCGCTCGATAACGCCCGGGAACACAATCATGTTGCCCTTTTTTCGTAACGGCTCTTTTCGTTTCATGTTTTTCACCTACTTTTCGCTCTAATTATGCATTAAGCTGTTTCTTTTATCAAAACTTAAGTAAGAATACTTCACTTCAATTGAAATAAGTAGGCGTTAAACGATTTTTCACGATAACGTAGGTTGTTGTTCATGTCGAAGCAAGCTTTCTGCGAACATGGTGATGAGCCAGTCAAATACGAAGTTAAGTAAGAAGCGTATTGCTTGTTTCGCATCGTCGCAACTCGCTATACTAAAAAAATGCAATCTACTTAAAGGAGTTTTCATTATGAACTACGGCTTTATCGGACTTGGCAATATGGCTTCGGCAATTATTAAAGGGATGTGCCAATCGAGCGTGTTTCCACCCGACACGATTTTTGGGCTAAATCGTTCAAGCGACAAAACAGTAAAGCTCGCGAGCACGTACGGCATTTCAGCGTGCGATACGACCGAGCAACTCGTCGCCGCTTCTGACGTCATCATTTTGGCCGTGAAGCCGAACATGCTAGAAAGTGTACTACAAACGATGGCACCGCTTATACGCGAGCAGCAGCTCATCATTTCAATCGCAGCTGGCAAACCGCTATCGTTTTATGCACAGTTTTTACCGAACAACACGGTCATTCGCGTCATGCCAAACATTAACGCAATGGTCGGTGCATCAACGAGCTGCTTTTCTGCTCCAGCCCGCGCAACAGATGCACAAAAACAGCTCGTGCGCACATTGTTTTCAACAGTCGGCTCGATCGTCGAGTTACCTGAAGAACAGTTTGCCATTTTCACAGCGACAGGTTGCTCGTCACCCGCGTTTACGTACATGTACATCGATGCGTTAGCGCGTGCCGGTGTGCGTGACGGCTTGCCGAAAAAAGTAGCGCTAGAAATTGCCGCAAGCTCGGTGCTCGGCAGTGCAAAAATGGTGCTTGAGTCGATTGGCGAGCAGCACCCGTACGACTTAGTTGACCAAGTTTGCTCACCAGGTGGCACGACGATTGAAGGGGTCATGACGCTTCAAGATCAGCATTTTGAGCATACGATTCATGAGGCGATTCGTGCGGTGATGAAGAAGGATGCAGCGTTGAAGTAACGACTTATTTCATGTTGCTCTTCACGTTCAAGGCAGGATTTCCGCAGGCTCGGCTCATGCCTCCTCGATACTCGTACCTCGTATCTGCGGGGTCTTTCGACGCGAGCTATTCCCGCTGGAGTCCGCCTCTCGTTACGAGCAACATTTGTCTGCCTACACAAATATTTTCATCACAAATCGCATCTGCATGTCGATCCACGCAAAAAGGGCAGCGCTAAAGTCATTTTTCTTTAGCACTGCCCTTCTTATTGTTACTCCGCTTTAAACACTTGACGCCATTCGTCTTTTTTATCTAAAAATTCTTTCGCTAACGCTTGTGCACCTTGTAAGCTATGACTTGCCGCCCAGCCGCATTGCACTTCGTTACATGCAGGTACTGCCGTTGCATCAAGTACGTCTTGCGCTGTTTTTGCTAAAATGTCGAGCACTTCGTCGTAATTGTCGTGGTTGATCATCGATAAATAAAAGCCTGTTTGACAGCCCATTGGCGATAAATCGACTACTTGGTCTGTATGGTTGCGAATGCGGTCTGCCATTAAATGCTCTAATGAATGAAGCGCTGGCATTTCCATATGCTCGATGTTTGGCTGCTTTAAGCGAATGTCGTATTTGCGTACTTCATCACCGTGTTGCCCAACTTTTACACCGGCTAAACGTACGTACGGTGCTGCTACTTTTGTATGGTCTAAATCAAAGCTTTCTACATTTGTTTTATCTTTCGTCATCGTGTAAACCTCCAAGTTAACTGAAAACAGTGTTTTTTCTATGTTTTCTAACTAGTATATACCGTTACTCGAAAGAAGGTAAAGCAAATGTTCGGTTCGGCGTTTCACCGTGAATTGAAATTTTGTCGATTGCAGCTAAATAATGCAGCATTGCGACCGTTTGTGCATACATCGAGTGTCCAAGTCGCCCTTCCTTGCCCGCATAGACGAACGCTGTGACGTCATGAAGCGTCGTGTTGCCGTTTTTTACCGCATCAAATGTTTGTAAAATGCGCTTATGGTAATGCGTACGCAGTCGTTGAATACGCGGCTTTAAATCCGACACGAGCGCTAAATGCCCCGTTAGCACATGGCGTACATTTAACTGTTCAATCATGTCAAACGAAGACAAATACGGCTCGATTGGATTTAAAAATTGCAGCGTCGGTAAAATGACCGGATTGAGCACTTCAAGTAAATGATCGCCTACAACGAGCACTTGCTCCGCTTCATTGTAAAAGCATACGTGATCCTCGGAATGCCCAGGTGTAAACAGCACGTCGTAATGCACATCGCCAAGCATAATGCCCGTATGCTCATTGAACACAACATCTGGCTCGACGACATAATTACGATAATCAATCGTCACTTCAATATTCGGCAGCTCCACATGCACGCCGTATAGCGCAAACACTTCGTCGGTCGGATTGACGTAGCGACCTGCTGCAAGCCCTGCCTTTAAACGCTCAACGCGATGCACCGTTTTTTCGTGCATATATACCGGTGCGTCGTACAACTCACGCAGCCAGTTCGCACAACCTAAATGATCGGTATGCCCGTGCGTAATGACGATGCGCTCGACGCGACGATTGCCGATTGCGCGCTGCCATACTTCCTTCGCTTCTGGCATGCTGTCACCTGTATCGACGATCGTAATACCGTTTTTCCCTTCAAAAATATAGCTGTTCATCGACATTAAATCGTACGGTAACGGTAACTGTACGCGTGTAATGTTCGCTGTAATTGCATCGATTGCTTGCATCGCTGTTCCTCCTTAGTCCGCGCTCGTACGAATGTGCTGCTGCACCGTGCGCCAATACGGTTTTTGTATAATCGTCTTTGCATAAGCTGTTGCAGCGTCTAGCAGCTCATCTTGTGGCACAATGTGTTCGATAATGCCGTACTGCCACGCCTCGTTTACCGAAAACTTGCGCCCGGTTAACGCAATGTCCACAGCACGCGATAAGTTCGTTACGCGAGGTAAACTTTGTGTCCCACCTGCTGCTGGCATCATGCCAATTGCCGCTTCCGGTAACGCAAATATCGTCTTCTCCGCAGCAATGCGCATATCACAAAGCATCGCTAGCTCAATGCCCGAGCCGACCGCAAAGCCGTGCATCGCCGCGATTGTTAGCTTATTGCACGTACGAATCACTTCCCAAACATCATGCTGCAACCGAATGCGCCGCTTCTGTAGCACAGTGTTTGCCTCGCCAAATTCCGCTAAATCAGCTCCTGCACAAAAGCCTTTGCCTGCACCGTGTAAAATAATCGCTTCAATGCTCGGATCGTCTTGCACGTTGCAAAATGCCTCATATAGCGCATCACGCATCGGTGCATCAATCGCGTTAAGCGCTTCGATGCGGTCAAGCTGCACGTATAAAATGTCATCTGCTCGTGTTAAATTAATACCCATGTTACTCACCTGTAAACTGCGGCGTGCGCTTTTTTAAATACGCGTCCACCCCTTCTAGCCGATCATCGGACGTTTGCACGAGCATGTATAAATCAAGCTCCTGAAGCAATGCTTGTTGGAACGTCAAATCACTGCCGCGCAGCATGCTTTCTTTCGTGTAGTTCATCGCAACAGGCGACTGCTTGCATAAACGCTGTGCTAGCTCCATCGCCGCAGCAGCTGCATCATTTTCCACATGTAAAAAGCCTCGCATTGTCGCTTCGTTTGCGTCCATCACATGCCCACCGAGTAATACGTGCATCGCTGGACCTTTCCCGACGAGCTGGCTAAAGCGACGAGATACGCCACCAAGCGGCATTCGATCGTGCGCAAACACCGTCTCGTCTGTGCCGAAGCGAAAATCCGCAAGCGACGCAAAACTTAAACCGACGTTTGCACAGCGTCCGCGAATGACCGCAATAATTGGCTGCGGAATACGCGACCACGCCGCAAGCATCATCGTCACTTGATTGGATACACTATAATGACCCGTCACGTCCGATTCGACAAGTTCGTGTAAAAAATGAGGTGGTGTCGTTTGCACGAGCACAACATATACGCTCGTTTCATACATCAACTGCTCGGCGACGTCTCGCAATCTCGCTGCAAGCTCCGTCGTCATAACCGCCTCTGGAATCGTTACTGTCGCGAGTTTCCCATCAATCAGTAGCATGCTTTTCACATCCTTTATAATGCGCATCGTGTTCACCAATGGCAGGCGCTGGCGTAATCGTCGTCGGCAAGCTTGCACACGTATAAAAAAATGCGCCATGTATTTTTTGACTTTCGACGAGGCGGCTGCACACCGTTTTTAATGACGATGCCGATAGCGAGCGCTGTTTATTCACTTTTTCATACAGCGCATTCGCAAGCAAGTTGACTGCGACCTCATATTGCGATACGTCAATGCGCTTTACTGCACCGTGCGTCTTTTGTCCGTACAATGCAAACATCGTCGCCGCTGCACCGTGAATACCCGCACCGAAATCACTAACCGAAAACCCTGGTAACCACGGTGTTTCGCCGTAGCCCGTCACCGATGCGATGCCACCGAAGCTCTCAAGCGTCGGACCGTAACCGATATAGTCGCGGTAATGACCCGTTTGCCCAAATGCCGATAGCGACGTAATGTGCAGTCGCTCGTTTAAACGATGCAGCGCTTCTGGCGTATAGCCGAAGTTTTCCATGACGCGCGGGCTAAAGTTTTCAATGAGCACGTCCGCATTTTGCACGAGTAACTCAAACTGCACGCGGTCTTCTTGTTGCTGCAAGTTGAGCGTAATGGCGCGCTTGTTGCGGTTCAGCTCTTGGAAAAACGGCGCAGCAGCATTTTGCCCTTTTCGAATGCCGTCTGGTCGCGTCGGTGCTTCAATTTTAATCACCTCTGCCCCAAGATCGGCGAATAAACGACTGCAATACGGCCCTGCCCACATCGACGTTAAATCGAGAATGCGTAAATTGGCAAGCGGCTTATGCGTCGGAGCAGCTTCGGCAAGCACTGTTTCCTTCCACGGAATGCGGCGCTTAAAATAGCCGCGGTGCTGCAGTTGTGGACATTCGCGTAGCTGCTGTGGCGTTTGCACTTTCGCAAAAGGCAGTCGAAACGCTTGCCCGACGACGACGAGCTCATCGACTGTTTGCGTTTTCGCCCACTGTGCAAGCCGTGCCTCGACGTCTTTTACGTTGCGAGCGCGTCCTTCATCGCTTGCGTACGCTGGCTCATCAATTTCTGCCCACCTTGCGAGAAGCTCCCATTTGTCCTCTGTCGGTGCGCCGATAAATACGTAGCCGTCACTTGCTTTTGTAATAAACATCGGAATGAGCCCTTGATGACGATTGCCGTAGCGACGTCGTTCTGCGCGCTGTGCGATATATTGCGTCGCCGCTCCTTCAAGCGCACTCGCTAACACTTCCTCGGCATATACGGTTACACGCTCCGTTATGTCGTTATACAATGCCGCCGTCGCAATAAATGCGATATGTGCACCGATGACGACCGAAGCAGGCGACCCACCAATAACGAGTGCTGATTCCTCTTGATCACCCGTTAATGCCGACCAACCGTTAATCGCTTGCAACACTTCTTCAGTACTATCAAGTGCGTTGCCAATTTCTAAGTGGCACGTTAGCACATGTGGCTTCGCGCGCTGGACAAACGTGCGCGTATGTAAATCCATTGCACTATCGGTAATAATGAGCTGAAACGGCTGCAACAATAACGACATGAGCGCGTCATTTTCGTGCAGTTTTTTGTGCGCACACGTAAACGGCGTCACATCGCTCGGCAATGATACAATTTTATGCACGGTCGCTCCGTTTGCGGCAAGCAAGCCACCTGCGTAGCTACCTGCCACACTTCTCGTTAGCTCTAACACTGTAACCCCTTTTAATGATTCATTCACCCTTTGCTCACCTCAATTAATCGGCTGTCGGTAACGCTGCTGGCTTTTTCAGCTCCATCGGCTTGTCGCAGCACGTTACTTCGCCGTCTCCTGCTTTTGTACAAAGTAGCTCTGCGCCACATTCCGTACATTCAAAACGTTTTCCTAGTTGATTGCTCATGTTGTTCACCTCACTTTTTTTGTAGCGGTTGACCGCAGCACGTCATGTTGCCGCTTCCACCTTTCGTTACGATAAATTCACTTTTACACGTCTCGCACATCAGCTTCGTGCCCATTTTATGTGTCATCCAATACCCCCTAATGTTTTTGTAGCATTTTAATTTTATTCGCCATGTTGTACGCTATTCCCTTTTTGCTCGTTGAATATTCGTTTAATTTGTCGCTTATCCACTTTCCCTGTCGTACTTACTGGTAACTTTTCCACAAAAATAAAACGCGTTGGCACTTTAAATGTCGCAAGCTTCGTTTTTAGCGACGTACGTAACTGCTCCGCGTCCACCGCACCGTTCGTCACAACGATCGCTGCCACTTCTTCGCCCCATCGTTCATGTTCCACGCCGACGACCGCCGCTTGTACGATGCCCGGCTCATGAAGCAGCGCCTGTTCGACTTCATGCGCCGCAATATTTTCACCGCCGCGCACGATGACGTCACTGCTGCGTCCCGTTAAAAACAAATAGCCTTCGTCGTCTACATAACCTTCATCATGCGTCACAAACCATGTCGGTGCATCGTGCCCAGCGTAGCGATTAATGCGCGCGCTTTGCACTTCAACGACGCCGACTTCATACGGTGCACACGTTTGCCCATCACGACGAATGCGAATGTGCACGCCGTCAATTGCGCGACCGACCGAGCGTAAACGGCTGCGACCGACTTCATCTGTTTGGCGATGATCGTCCGCAGTGAGCGCAGTAATTGTCGCCGTCGTTTCCGTTAAGCCGTACGCATTGGAAAACGCGACGTGCGGCAGCTGCTGCAGTGCGCGCGCTAAAACCGGCATCGGCATCGGCGCACCACCGTATGTCAGTTGCTGAAGCGATGGAACATTCGCCTGCTGCTGCAATATGTCATACAGCATCGTCGGCACAACGAACGTATGCGTCACGCGGTGCTGCTCGACTGCCTTGACGAATTGCTCCGCATGAAACCCTTCTTGCAATACGACGGCGCGACCGCTATATAGCGCATGAAACACCGCCGTCAGCCCGCTAATATGAAACAGCGGCACGACGTTTAAATATACACCGCGATCACTGCCGTCTGGTGCATCATTATGCTCAAAAATATAGCCGGCAAACTGTTCATGGAATATTTCGACTTTTTTCGGCGCACTCGACGTTCCACTCGTCAGTAATGTCAACGCTTGCTCGCACTCGTCAACACCTTCATATACATGTGCCTCCATCGACTCAACGCATACGACCGGCACGCGAAACGATTGCTCCACGTAGCGCAACTCTGTGACGACACATGCGACGTCTGCTAATAAAGCGTCGCGCTCGCTCTCCTTTAGACGCGTGTTCACCGGCATGGCGATCACACCTAACTGCCAGCATGCGAGTAATACAGCAAAATATTCAACGCGGTTCGTCAGTACGATCGCCACCGTATCCCCTATTGTGACGTGCGGCTTTAACGAACCGGCTACGCGCATCCCTTCACGTAGTAGCTCGTCGTACGTCCATTGTTTCTTAGCATCGATTAGCGCCGTTTGTGTCGGCACGATGCTCGCTGCAATTTGCAGTAATAAATAACCATTCATACATTCCACCCCTTTTTCATTATCATATCAAACATGTCGCCTTTTCTTCCTATGTTAAATCGTGTACACTGAGCACAAAAAGGAATGAAGCGTATGAACATCCTCATTACTGGTGCGGCACAAGGAATTGGAAAAGGCATTGCCGAAACGTTCGCTAAGCGCGGAGACACCGTCATTTTAACCGACAAAAACGAAGCAGGACAGCTCGTCGCAAAAGCATTGCAGCAAGACGGCTACGACGCGCATTTTTTCACGCTCGACGTCACGAAGCCACGCGACATTGAAGCGCTGTTTGCGAACGTACACGACACGTTCGGTACAATCGACGCGCTCATGAACAACGCAGGCTACGCTATATGGCAAGACCCGCTCACGATGTCGGTTGACGATTTTGACGACATCATCCATACAAATTTACGCAGCGTCTTTCTTTGCTCACGTGAAGCGGCCAAATATATGAAAGAACATGGTGGCGGTGCGATTATTTCAATGGCATCAACACGCGCGTTCATGTCCGAGCCACATACAGAAGCATACGCCGCATCAAAAGGTGGCATCGTCGCATTGACGCACGCACTTGCCGCTTCGTTTTCACCGTACAACATTACGGTCAACTGCATTTCGCCTGGCTGGATTGAGACGACGGACTATGAAGCGTTAACTGAAGCGGACCACGCACAGCACTTTTCAAACCGCGTCGGCACCGTCCAAGACATCGCCAACATGTGCGTCTTTTTAAGCGACCGCGCGAACAACTTTTTGAACGGGCAAAACGTGACGATCGACGGTGGCATGACGAAAAAGATGATTTACGATTAAACGCATAACACCGAGCGCCTAGGCACTCGGTGTTTGTTCGTCCGTAATATAAATGTGTAGCGTCGGATGCTTTCGTAAAAACACATCCATCACTTCCGTTGCGAGCTGACGAGAGCGCTCTTTCGGGAAGCCGACTTGCTCGCAGCATAGAAGCGGCATCGCAAGCGAATGAATGCGCTGCGTCACAGCATCTTGTAAAATGCGCGCATAGCAAAGCGAAATCGCCTCCTCGCCTTGCTCAATCCACTGTGGTACGAGTACATGTAGCACCCATTTTGCAGGTAAATTGTAGCCTTGCGTAATTAAAATTTCGTCAGCGTGAAGCGGCGCAAGCTTTGTGCAGTCCTGCTGCATCGCCGGCCCTGCACATTCGGAAAGACGCGCACTTAATCCTTCTGAAAACTGCATAAACATATTCGTCGGATTGACAATTGCTTCCACGCTCATCTGTTCAATCGGTGTGTTTACAAATTCATACGGCATACACATCATCCTTTACGCATTTACTATAAGTGTAAAGCAAACGACTTCGAACTCCAACCAGTATTTACAAAAACTTTTTATGTTCCACAATATGTCACAAACGGACGATCATCTTCAGGACCTTTTGCGTAGTGTGCATATTGCTCCTCTAACGTGTACGGCGTCGATAGCACATGCAACAATTCCTCGACAGGTGCAAAATCTCCCGCCTCCGCTGCACGAATCGCCTCATTCACTCGCTCATTTCGCGGAATGACGATCGGGTTTGCTCGCTGCATGAGTTGCTGCGCCTCAGCGTATGACGAATCTTCCTGCAATAAACGTTGCTGCCACTTCATTTCCCAATCGAAAAACGCATCGGATTCAAACAATTCATTGTCTGGATAATCGCCCTCTGCTAATGCACGAAACGTCTCTGTATAATCCGCCTTATGCTGCTGCATCGCCAGTAATAGCTGCTGTACAAGCTCACGATCGTCCTCACGCGCCGTAAACAGTCCAAGCTTCTCACGCATTCCTTCTAGCCAGTACACATTAAATAGCACTGGGAAGTCATTTAACGCCGCTTGAGCCGCTTCAGTCGCCTGCTCCTCATTGTCAGCAAACAACGGCAAAATACTTTCGGCTAAACGTGCTAAATTCCATCCTGCCATTTTCGGTTGATTGCCAAACGCATAGCGCCCTTGTCGATCAATCGAGCTAAACACCGCACCTAAATCGTACGTATCTAAAAACGCACACGGCCCGTAATCAATCGTCTCGCCGCTAATCGTCATGTTGTCCGTATTCATGACGCCGTGCACAAAGCCGATGCATTGCCACTGTGCAAGTAGCTTTGCTTGCCTTTCGATGACGCGCTGTAAAAATTGCACGTATTTGTCTCGTTGCTCCGCTAAATCCGCATCGTGACGCATGATTGCATAGTCAGCAAGCACTTTCACATGCTCATAATCGGCAAGCTGACGCGCATATTGGAATGTCCCGACACGTAAATGACTGCTCGCTGTACGCGTTAACACCGCTCCTTCTAATAACGACTCACGCTGCACAAGCTCGCCCGTTAACGTCACCGCTAAGCTGCGCGTCGTCGGAATACCGAGCGCATGCATCGCCTCACTTATAATGAATTCTCTTAACATCGGTCCAAGTGCCGCACGACCATCGCCACCACGAGAAAACGGTGTTCGCCCCGCTCCTTTTAGCTGCACATCGACAAGCCCACGCTCCGTCTCAACTTCACCGATCAACAGCGCACGACCATCACCAAGCATCGTAAAGTGCCCGAACTGATGTCCCGCATACGCCTGTGCAATTTGTGCCGCCCCTTCTGGCATATCATTCCCTGCAAAATAATCCGCCTGCTCGCGCCAAAACGCCGGCAATTGAAGCTCGTTCGCTAACGCCTCATTCCATAACACAACATGCGGTGATGCCACTTTATTTAACGCTACGTCAGCATAAAAAATGCTCGGTAGCTCTTTATACGTTTGCTTTAATTTCATGAAAATCCCCTACCTTCTTACAATTACTATAGCGGTTTTTCGGAAAGGTGGCGAGTGTGAGGGTAAAAACAGAAAAAAGCTACAAAGAAAAAATTCTTTGTAGCTCACGTACATTAGTTCTCACATGCCCATCCGTCTTCATCACGATCATGCTTATCATCGTACGCCCCATGCCCAGCTGGTACACCATCTGGATACACTGCTCGTAACGCATCACAATTTTTATACGATTCAAACGCAGGTGCTTGCTGTTCTGCTTCTTCCGCTTGGCGCTCTGCCTCTGCTTGACGTTCCGCTTCTTCCGCTTGGCGCTCTGCCTCTGCTTGCTGTTCCGCTTCTTCCGCTTGGCGTTGTGCCTCTGCCTGACGTTCTGCTTCTTCCGCTTGGCGCTGTTCTGCCGCCTGACGTGTTGCTTCATCAGCTTGACGTTGCTCCTCCGCCTGACGCTCAACTTCTTCTTTTTGACGCTGTTCTTCCGCCTCACGTTCTGCTTCCGTTTGCGTTTCCACTTCTGATTGCACAGGTGTAATTTTTTCTTCGTCTTCTGGCAATGCTACTGCACAGCTTCCAAATGCTAACACCGCAAATACTAAACAACCAACTAAACTGCTTTTCTTTTTATCATTTTTCGCCATGATACCACTCCTTCTGTACATATTTTGAGACGCTATACGCAGCAATATACGCAAGCACCATACTATATAAATCAATTACATCAAACGTCCCAAGCGTTGGAAAAATAAATTGTGCTACTTCACTTCCTGGACCGAGTAAAAATGGTAACACAATAAATGTAGTCCGCCACATAGACGTAGGTTCCCCAACCCATTTCACACATAAAAAGCTCGCAAATGCGTACACCCATAACGCATCTGGTAACGTATAGCGCACATAGGACGATACATCCCAATGCATTGTAGATTCCCTTATATGTATAAGCCATTCTGAGAAAAACAGTTGCTCATATATTCGAAAAATGAGCAATACATCCTCTCGAAATAACGTATAAATGAGTGCACCGATTACAATTGGAGCGTATACATGAACGATGTAAAAGATCTCTTTATACATTACGACACCCCACTCAATGTTTAATTTTAACAAAAAGGAGAATGATAAACAATTACAAATAAACCATTTGAACTAAATTCGTTCATTATAGTACACTATCTGTAACGTAAAAAAGGTAGGTGTTTACATATTGTTTGAAAAAATTGATGCAAAAAATCCACTCTATATTGCAACGTATGAAAAATATAAGAAAATCTTTGAGGAATTTCAAAATTTCGCTGAAAAACTAACAGAACAGGCTGGTCGTGCAACGAAAAAAAGTGGAAAAGCAAATTCATACGCTCGTTACTTAATACGGTTAGCGATTTTTGTTCATCGACAAAATCCAAATTTCATACTTCAAGCAACTGCTGAAGCATTAGCAGAAATTGAAAAGCTACAAGATTCGCCTAACTTCATAAAATACAACAAACAAGAAAAACATTTTCCAAGCGCCACAATTCGTTGTTTCCATGCATTCGTTACAGAACGTGAAAAAATGCTCCCTCCTGTTATGCCTTATTCAAATGATGTTGAGCCATTATTCGTTCATGAAAATGATCCAACTTATAATGCACAGCAGACGAAAGGAAATCACGAAAATATGCTATTTGAAAAAATTGATTCTAAACATCCTCTCTACATACAAACGTACGAGCAAAACAAAGCCATTTATGATGACTTTGAAAAATTTGCTGATTCCTTAACAGAACAAGCTGGTCGTGCAACGAAAAAAAGTGGCAAGGCAAGTTCATACGCTCGTTACTTAATGCGCCTCACGATTTTTTCTCAACGTCAAAATCCGAACTTTATCCTTGCACCGACGTTTGAAGCATTAAAACAAATCGAACAGCTGCGCGAACTACCACAATTTAAAGACTACAACAAACAAGAAAAAAGCTTCCCGAGCGGTGCCATTCGCTGTTTTCGTGCATTCGTTACAGAAAAAGCGATGGCAGTAGAAGACTTAATTGATACGGAGCTTAACGTTACTTATTTAACATCAAAAGAGCTTCCTAACATTAAAGAAGAACAACTTATTAAAGCACCGACGAAACGTCACGAAAAAGAACCTTCAAACTACGGTCAAGCTTATCGACGTAGCCAAAACGAAAGCTTCGCAGCAAAGGAACGCAGCAACTACACATGTGAAATGAGCGATGCGCACTTTACCTTTTTAACGGAGCATCATAAAAAGCCTTACGTTGAAGCACATCATTTAATTCCAATGGCGGCACAAGATTACTTTGAATACACGATTGATTTTGCACATAATATTGCCGTTCTTTGTCCAACGTGTCACCGTAAAATTCATTACGCACAAGCTCATGAAAAAAAAGACATGATTCAGCACTTATTTGCATCGCGCAAAGCTGGCTACCCACAATACGGCATTGAAATTACGGAAGAACTGCTCCTAAGTTTTTACAAAATCCTCGACTAACGCAAAAAAAGCACCTCAACAAATTTCGTTGAAGTGCTTTTTTCGATATTCTCTATTTCAATTAGTCACGCTCGTATTTCATAATTTTTCCTGACACTGCATTGATCTCAAACTCATATTCTGCTTTGCCAACACGTAGCTCGATGTCGTAGTAGCGCACGCCGTCGTCTGAATCAAGCTTTGCCTTCACTAACGTTCCTTTACCACCAAGCTTGTTTTTCGCAATTTGTACCGCTTTGTCTTTTGAAATAACGCTTCCTTGTTGCTTTAACGCTTTACGCTCTGTCACTTTCGCTTTACCTGATACCGCGTTTACTTCAAGCTCGATTGCTTCTTTCGCTGTGCGTACGTCCACTTCATAATGTGCGTATTTGCCGCCTTCAAAGTCTACGTCTACAACTTTGCCACCAACTGCTTTGATCGCAATGTTTTTCGCCTGTGCTATCGTGATGTACTTCGCTTTCGCCGCTTCTGCCACATCCGCTTGCCCGAATACTAAACTTCCTGTTAATGCTGTTACTGCCGCTATTGCCATGAATGCTTTTTTCATATGTAACATCTCCCTTTGCTGTTTTTTGAACACCTTTATCATATCGCAACAAAATTAAACGATTCTGAGCGCTTCATTAAAATTTCATGAGAACGAAAAAAAGCACGCCAACTTGTAAGCTGACGTGCTCGTATTTCATTCCTTAACAACTTCATATAAGTACTGTGCCACGAAATCAACTAGATTTTGCAGAAAAAACCTTTCTAATGAATGTGAACCGTTTTATGCCCGATATGTAGCAATCGATTCATATATTTCAAACCGTTGCTGAAACGCTACATACTTCATCGACGTCTTATCTAAACGTTGTGGCAGCTTTTGCTCATACTGTTGATTGAACCGCTCGATATAATACGCTTGCTTCGTACGCATCGTTTGCTCGCACTTTTCTCGATTGTATGCAACGTCGCATGATGCGCGGAAATTTTGCGCCTGCACGTACTGCCAAATCTGTTCGATTGCATGTTTCATCACTTCTTTTGTCATATCGACCGCTCCGAAATTAAAGTCGTATTCATTCACTAAAAACACGAAATTGCCTGCCGCTCGATTCGCTTTAAACTTTTCATTATCTTTATGCACAATCCGTCCATCAATATCCATTAGCTTGCGATCTGTATAATGCCAATAGCTCCCTTGCATTTCAAACACTAACGTATGACCATTCGCTAGCTGAACGACGCAATCGTTACGATAAATCTCTCCTGGCACCATCGCTTCTACTTTCACTTGTTCATTCGGAAACAGCTCCTGAATCGACTCTTTCATTAATTTCCCTGCAAACGATTCCCGTTCATTTAAGAAACAGCGTAAACAGCGCCTGTTATAATGTGTACGTAAATCAATCCCTGTTTTCCAACTATGACCGTTTGTACATTTCCACCAAACTTGCTGATGTGAGCCAAAGCTAACACGTTGCGTAAGTGGTCCATTTTTCTCAGCGTCCCACTCCGCCGCAATATGTGGAAACTTCACTAGCAATGAATTACAAAGACTACACGTAAAGTTTGACACAAAGCGACCATTTCGTTTTTTCGTCGTATATTTATTCGGCGTTGTCGCATCTTCGTCTGTCTGCACATATTGGCATTCTACGCACGTCAAGAAAATTTTATCTTTACTACCTTTTCGAATTTTTGTAAATGGCACGTCCCTGTTATTCGCTGGATCATAATACGGTTCCAAATCTGGTCTTACTTCATAAAGCCACTTCGTTGTATTCATCGGACGCTCATACGCTTTAAAAATTTCCATACATATTTCACATAAAGGTAACGCATGATCCGTAAAAAAATCTTTGTACGCTCGTTTACAACTATTTTCACAATCGACTCGACAACATTTCACTGTAACGTATGTTGCAGTACCCTTTACTTCACCGATATTGACAACATGAAACCCATAATTTATTAAATTTTGTCTTAACGTTTCTTCTGAATGTTTTCGAACAGCATGCAGCTCTTTTTTGATTTCCATATTCGGTATTTTGAACTCATACGTCTTTTCACCTTCGTACCAAAACACATACCCTTGTACAGATTTCACATTGCCCTTTAAAAGCTCATTTATTCTTCCTCTATTTTTAATATTCAGAGCCTTTGTTGCTTCCGCTGGTGTAGAAAATGGACCATAGCGCTCACCGACTTTTTGAATAGTGCCTTCTATTTTTTCAATTCGCTGACCTACAATAAGAGGTCGCTCAATTGTATACGTTTTATACATCTTTACCTCACCTCAAAACATACGTTCGTTTACATTTAATATCGCCATGACAGCTAAAAAATAAACATTCGATTTTGATTTGACTATGAAAAATTAACAAAACAAAAAAGCACTATATCCTTTGTAATTAAAGGATATAGTGCTTTTCCATTAGTTCTAAATAACTAAAATACGTCCCAGGGGGGACTCGAACCCACGACCTACGGCTTAGCGTACTACTACAATTTTCATTGCTTACACGTTCTTATAGTTCAATAATCCCATAAAAACATATAATTTGATAGTCTGGACTATAACTTCACCATTTCAGGTGCGACACGTTTAGTCTCTACGGAACCTCTCGTAGCGAAGTGCTACTGCAATTGCTCTACCTGCATTAAGCCATTCGAACAATCTCGTTTCCTCGGTATTGCCATCAGCATAATCTGTTAAGGGTTTACCGATATGGTGTCGTCCACTTTATACGTTACTTTTCCGTATAAAGGCTCCTATTATCACTTAAAGGCCGTTGCTCTATCCAGCTGAGCTACTGAGACAAGATGCTTTCTTTAATGAAAGACAAGACCAATTATATGTCACATATTGCGAGAAGTCAACAGCATTTCGTAATTTTTTGATAGAAAATGCAATAGAAATTCTTTTTGCACAATAATAAAGGCAACGAACGCATTTTCAACAGAATGCGTTCGTTGCCTTTTGCGTTTAAAGCGTTATACGTCCTGCTTCATTGAAAAAAGATGGCTTGAAATAATATCGCTCTGTTCGTTAATGAAGTGTACTTTGTAATCGGTTGGCGATGCGATGTCGATCGTCGCATACGTTTTCGGATTGCCGCCGCGTGGAGCCGTTAAGCTACCTGGGTTGACGAACAAAATGTTGTCAATCAGCTCGGCGCCGTACAAATGCGAATGACCGAACAAGACGATGTGTGCGCCGACTTCCTGTGCGCGGTAACTAAGTGCCATGAGCGACTGCTTCACATTGTGCAAATGTCCGTGCACCATAAGGACGCGCTTATCGCCACAATCGACAATGACTTCTTCTGGAAAGCGTTTGTCGCGGTCGCAGTTGCCACGCACGCGCTCAAACGTTGCTAGCACTTCATGATCAAATGCTAGTTCGCTATCGCCGCAATGAAAGCGTACGTCCGCTTCCTGCTCATTTGCTACATGTGCAATGATTGCCGCATCGCCATGTGTATCACTAACTACGAGTAGACGCATACGATTCACCCCTTATTTTTGTAAAAGTGTCGGCAATAGCTCCGATAATTTACGAATTGCATTGCCTCGGTGTGAGATTGCCGCTTTTTCGCTCGGCGTTAGCTCAGCCATCGCACGATCAAGCTGTGGCACAAAGAAAATTGGGTCGTAGCCGAAACCGTTCGTGCCGCGCTTTTCTTCTACTATTACCCCTTCACATGTGCCGAAAACCGTTTTTGTTTCAACGTTTGGTCCTGCGATTGCAAGTGCACACATGAAGCGTGCTGTGCGCTCTTCTGTCGGTACACCTTCTAACTTTTGTAGCACTTTAACGATGTTTGCCTCGTCGTCGTGGTCGCCTGCGTAGCGCGCTGAATAAACGCCTGGCTCGCCGCCTAACGCATCGACGATTAAACCGCTATCGTCCGCAATGACAAGTGTGTTTAACTCATTAGCAAGCGTCTGTGCCTTTAAAATCGCATTTTCTTCAAACGTCGTGCCTGTCTCTTCAATTTCCATATCTGGTGCAACGTCAAACATCGTCACAACGTCGATGCCAAATGGATTAAATAGCGCTTCAAAGTCTTTTGCTTTTCCTTTGTTTTTTGTTGCGATTACTACTTGCATCATTACCACTCCTTATTTGCCTACGCGCTCAGCGATGTCGCCAAGTGCTTGCTTTTGAATGTCAATCAGTTCCGCGATGCCTTGCTCACCTAGTGCAAGTAATTCGTTTAACTCGTCGCGTGAGAACGTTGCTTCCTCGCCTGTTCCTTGTAGCTCGACGAAACGACCTGCCCCTGTCATGACGATGTTCATATCAACTGCTGCTGCTGAATCTTCGACGTAGTTTAAATCGAGTACAGCGCCAATTTCTTCGACGATGCCGACACTCGTTGCCGCTAAGTAGTCGGTTACAGGGAATTTCGGTAACGCTTTTGCGTCTGCAAATTTCGCAATCGCTTGTGTCATCGCAACGAATGCACCTGTAATCGATGCTGTACGCGTGCCACCGTCTGCTTGAATAACGTCGCAGTCAATCCAAATTGTGCGCTCGCCTAACGCTTCTAAATCAACAACTGCACGTAATGCGCGTCCGATTAAACGTTGAATTTCCATCGTGCGCCCTGTTACTTTGCCCGCTGCTGCTTCACGGCGCGTACGTGTTTGTGTGGCGCGTGGTAACATTGAATATTCTGCTGTGATCCAGCCTTGCCCTTGCCCGCGTAAGAAGCCAGGCACTTTCTCTTCAATCGTCGCTGTGCAAATGACTTTCGTATTGCCTACTGTAATGAGCACGGAACCTTCTGGATGTAATAAATATTCTGTATCAATTTGAACTGGGCGTAATTGCGCTTCAGCTCGTCCGTCATGTCTAGTCAAATGAGTATCCCCCTAATAGTATTTTGCGCTAATCATCTTATCATATTTGTACAACGGTTACTATAACGTGCTCGTGAAAAAAGGGTAAAACAGCTGCGTGCTATTTTACCCTTTTCCCATTAGTTGATTCGGCTCGTCACATATGGCGAATCAACACACTTATTTTTTATGTGGCAGCTGAATTTTTTCGATATGTAGCTCGCCTAATTCAAGCCAATCTTCTGCAATCGAGCGGAAAATCGGCACGGAGCCTGTTGCGAAAAATTTGTGCTGCGGTGCTTGGTTTGTCGCAAGCTCATGGTTGTACGTTAAGTAATGATCGACGTCATACGCTGTTTCTTCAGCTGAAGATAACACCGTCACGTTCGGTCCAACCGCTGCTTCAATTTGCTTTTGTAAAATCGGATAATGCGTACAGCCTAAAATGACCGTATCAAAACGCTCGTCTCGCAACGGCTCTAGCCCTTCTGCAATGAGCTGTGTCGCAAAATCGCTGCGATATTCACCTGATTCCACAAGCGGCACGAACGTTGGGCAAGCAAGCGGAATGACGCGTGATGATGTGCTAAGCGATAAAACCGCTTCCTCATACGCACCACTTTTTACAGTTCCTTCTGTTGCAAGCACGACAATTTCATGCGTTTTCGTCTTTTTTATTGCTGCACGGGCACCGGCATTAATAACACCGAGCACCGGAAATGGCATATGCTTTTGCAGCGAGTGAAGTGCGACTGCAGTTGCTGTATTGCACGCAATAACAAGCATTTTCACACCCATGTCACGCAACGCCTCAGCCATTTGCCAAGTAAATTCGCGCACTTCTTTTCTTGAGCGAGGCCCATATGGACATCTCGCCGTATCACCAATATAGTAGATCGTTTCTTCTGGTAGGAGCTTCATAATTTGCTTTGCAACTGTTAGGCCGCCTACACCTGAGTCAATAACACCAATCGGGGCATTCACGTTTAACCGCCTCAATCCTTTTTCATTTCTAAATGTAATCGTTGAAGGAGATTTGAAAACACAATCGTTTCCTCTTCTTCAAATTGTGTAAATACATCGCGTAAGTAATCTTGTCGCTTTTTAATTACTTCCTCAATAACGCGCGCACCCTCTTCTAATAAGTGAATGCGAACGACGCGACGGTCCTGCTCATCACGAACACGCTGAACGAGCTCGTTTTTTTCCATGCGATCAACTAAATCTGTCGTCGTCGAAAATGCTAAATACATTTTCGTCGATAACTCGCCAATCGTCATATCGCCTAGCTCATGTAGCCATTGGAGTGCGATGAATTGCGGCGGAGTAATTGTATAGTTGCTTAAAATTTCTCGCCCTTTTTGTTTTATGAGCGCGGATATGTAACGCAGCTCTTTTTCAAGTAGCGCAATCATTTCGTCATCATGTGTAAATACCGGTTGTTCGGCCATCTATTGACACTCCCCTTATATAAGCAATTCCATACCATCTATTTTGTCCCTTTTTCGACAAAATATCAAGTGGCTAGTGCGATGTCGTGCATTTTATCCTATATATACAGTGAATGATTTTAGTGTTTTGTTAATTGACTCTCCGCGGGCGTGGAGGCTAACACGATGTTCGTCATGAAGGTGATGCCACATGGACGTAGTGTTTATTGCCTTTCGTGTCGCGCTCACGCTTTTCCCGCTGGAGTCCGCCTCTTGTTTCAATCAACTTCAGCTTACGATGATGAACTACAATATGTCCACTCATTTAAAAAACGACCTCGCACAAGTTGTGCAAGGTCGCTTCAATTTCGTATTAGTCAACCATGTGGTCAGAACCGAAGAAGTTCTTGAACATTTGAACTGTTGCAGCACGGTTAAGTGATGCGATAGAAGTTGTTAAAGGAATACCTTTTGGACAAGCAGCTACACAGTTTTGTGAGTTACCACAGTTTGCTAATCCACCGTCGCCCATAATTTCAGCTAAACGCTCGTCTTTGTTCATCGCACCTGTTGGGTGAGTGTTGAATAAACGAACTTGTGAAAGTGGAGCTGGACCGATGAAGTCAGCTTTTTCTGATACGTTTGGACATGCTTCCATACATACGCCGCAAGTCATACATTTAGCTAATTCATAAGCCCATTGACGTTTACGCTCAGGCATACGTGGACCTTCGCCTAAGTTGTAAGTACCATCAATTGGAACCCATGCTTTAACTTTTTTAAGTGCGTCGAACATACGGCTACGGTCAACTTGTAAGTCACGAATAACTGGGAAAGTTGACATTGGCTCTAAACGAATCGGTGTTTCTAATTTATCAATTAAAGTCGAACAAGATTGACGTGGACGACCGTTAATGATCATAGAACATGCACCACATACTTCCTCAAGACAGTTCATGTCCCAAGTAATCGGCGCAGTCTTTTTACCGTCAGCTGTTACTGGATTTTTTTGAATTTCCATTAATAAAGAAATTACGTTCATCCCGTGGCGGTATGGTACTTTGAATTTTTCCCAACGAGTAGGGCCATTCTCTTTATCTTGACGTAATACTTCTACATCAATAATACGGCCAGTGTTTGCTTCTGCTGCCATGATTTAATTTCCCCCCTCTTATGATGAGTAGTCACGTTTACGTGGTGGAATTAACGAAACGTCTACTTCACGATAAGTAATGATTGGTTCACCAGTAGCTGGATCGAATTTCGCCATTGTAGTCTTTAAGAATCGCTCATCGTCACGCTCTGGGAATTCTGGTTTGTAGTGTGCACCACGAGATTCATTACGTAATAAAGCACCTTTTGTCATAACTTTTGCAAGGTATAACATGTTCTTTAATTGACGTGTGAAGTGAGCACCTTGGTTAGACCATTTTTGAGTATCATTAATGTTGATTTTTTCCCAACGTTGCTGTAACTCAGTTAATTTTTCGTATGTTTTTTCAAGGCGGTCGTTGAAGCGTACTACTGTCATGTTGTCAGTCATCCACTCACCAAGCTCCTTGTGTAATAAGTAAGCATTCTCAGTGCCGTCCATCTTAAGAATAGCTTCCCATTTAGCAGTCTCTTCTTTAACGCGCGCGTCGTAGATTGATTGTGGTAAATCTTCAGCGTGCTTTTTAAGACCTTTAATGTATTTTACTGCGTTTGGACCTGCAACAGATCCACCGAAGATTGCAGATAATAATGAGTTAGCACCTAAACGGTTTGCACCGTGTTGAGAGTAATCACATTCACCAGCTGCGAATAAACCAGGGATTTCTGTCATTTGATCGTAGTCTACGAATAAACCACCCATTGAGTAGTGTACCGCAGGGAAGATTTTCATTGGTAATTTACGTGGGTCGTCTCCAACGAACTTCTCGTAAATTTCAATGATACCACCAAGTTTAATATCTAATTCGTGTGGGTCTTTATGCGATAAGTCTAGGTATACCATGTTTTCACCGTTAATACCTAATTTTTCGTTAACACATACGTCAAAGATTTCACGAGTTGCGATATCACGTGGTACTAAGTTACCGTAAGCTGGGTAGCGCTCTTCTAAGAAGTACCAAGGCTTACCGTCTTTGTATGTCCATACACGTCCACCTTCACCACGAGCAGATTCTGACATTAGACGGTTTTTGTCGTCGCCAGGGATCGCTGTAGGGTGAATTTGAATGAACTCACCGTTCGCATAAGATGCACCTTGTTGGTACACGATAGATGCTGCTGAACCAGTGTTAATGATTGAGTTTGTTGTTTTACCAAAGATAATACCAGGACCACCAGTACACATAATGACAGCATCCGCACGGAATGAACGAATCTCTTCTGTACGCATGTCTTGTGCTACGATACCACGGCAAATGCCCTCATCGTCTTTAATAATACCTAGGAATTCCCAGTGCTCATATTTTGTAACTAAACCAGCTACTTCGTGTGAACGAACTTGCTCGTCTAGTGCGTATAAAAGTTGTTGACCCGTTGTTGCACCAGAGAATGCTGTACGGTGCATTAACGTACCGCCGAAACGACGGAAGTCAATTAAACCTTCTGGCGTACGGTTGAACATTACACCCATACGGTCGAATAAGTGGATGATACCAGGTGCGGCATCACACATTGCTTTAATTGGTGGTTGGTCTGCTAAGAAGTCCCCACCGTAAACTGTATCGTCAAAGTGAATCCAAGGAGAATCCCCTTCACCTTTTGTATTTACTGCTCCATTAATTCCGCCCTGTGCACATACAGAGTGTGAACGTTTTACCGGAACTAATGAGAATAATTCAACTTCAGTGCCCAATTCAGCTGCTTTAACTGTTGACATTAAGCCGGCTAAGCCGCCACCGACAACAATTACTTTGCTTTTTGCCATGTTAATTCTCACTCCTCAAAGATATTGCATTACTGTGTTACGTTATTAAACGAACGCTAAAATTGCCATTACACCAACAACACTAATTACTACGAAGAATGCCATTGAAATGTAAGTAACGATTTTTTGTGATTTTGGAGATTGAGTAATACCCCAGCTCACTAAGAATGACCATAAACCGTTTGATAAGTGGAATGTTGCAGATAAAATACCTACGATGTAGAATGCTAACATCGCTGGGTTTGCTACGATATCCGCCATCATATCAAAGTTTACTTCATCACCTAAAGCTTTTTGGATACGTGTTTGCCAGATGTGCCAAGCAACGAATACAACTAGGAAAATACCTGTCATACGTTGAATGCGGAACATCCAGTTACGGAACGTACCGAAGCGCTTCGTATTATGCGTCGCAGTGAAAGCAATATATACTCCGTAGAACGCATGGAACATTAATGGGATGTAGATGATTACCCATTCCATTACTAATAACAACCAGTGCGGAATTAATTCCATCATGCCAGTTGCATTGTTGTAAGCTTCTGAACCACCTGTAGCAGTAAAGTTCAGAGATAAGTGGAACACCAAGAACAGACCTACTGGAATTACACCAAGTAAAGAATGTAGTCGGCGCCATAAAAACTCACGATTTTTCGACAAGACTGTTACCCCCCTTAGTACTTAAAACAGCTAGCTATAATTGTTCATAGATTCTCCTAATTGAAAACGTTCTCAATTATTGACTACCCGTTTCATCATGGTACAATATTATGACATGTTTATTGTACTCTCAACGTGTAGGTGCGTCAAGGTTGCTTTTAGAATTACTACAATGTGAATACAGCACTTAAAACCTACTTCATGATCAATTTTTACTACATTGAGAGTTTTTTTCTTTTTAAACTGATTTTTATAAGAATTTTCAATACAAAAAATGACGGGAGAAGAAGCAAACAATGCAAACAGAACAGACGAAAACCGTTTCAAGTTTCGGCTATGACATTTTACGTGAAGACGTATTACGCGCCATTCTTGGAAAACACGAAGAAGATATTTTATATTGGGCGGGCAAAGACTTAGCACGCAAGTACGTATTAGAGGATGAGTTTGCCCTCGCTGATTTTTTCATTAAAGCAGGCTGGGGTTTATTAACGCTTGAGCGCGAGAAGAAAGACGAGCGCCTATACAAAATTTCAGGCAATGCCGAGCTGCTGAAAATTGGTACACGCTGCTTCCGATTAGAGGCGGGCTTCCTAGCTGAACAGTACGAGCAACTGTGCGGCTTCTTAACGGAATGCTACTGTGAAGTTGACGAAAAAGATCAAGTTGTACTGCTCACATTGCGCACAGACTTTAAAGAACCTGTCGAGAAAAAACAGCTATAAACAAACAAAAGGAAGATGACGCCTAGTCCACGTCATCTTCCTTTTTTTATGCTCGTAACGTTGTTAAATTAAACTCCTCATGTAGCGCATTCGCCGCACGCACCATATCGTCTTGTGGCACGATCACCGACACTTTAATTTCAGATGTTGATACCATCTTCACTTCAATTTCTTCTTTGCGCAGACGGTCAAAAATACGCGCCGCTACTCCTGGGTTTAACATCATGCCAGAGCCCGCTACTGAAATTTTCGCTAATCCGACTTCGAAGTCCGCAAACGTAAAACCAAGTGATGCTTTACTATGCTCAAGCACTTCTAAGCATTCCGCAAACTGCTCCTTCGCAATCGAGAATGACACGGTCGGATCCATGCCACTTAGTACAGACTGCACAATTAAATCAACATTAATTTGATGCTCCGCCAATACGGTAAAAATTGTCGCCAGTGACGTATATGAGCTCTCCTCATATCCAACTGTTAAACGAATGACGTCTGATTCATAGGCAATGCCTTGTACTAATAATGCTTGTTCCACGTTTTTTTCCTCCTTCAGTAGCGTACCTGTTGAGCCCTCCTGTAATGAGCGCACAATAATCGGCATTTTATATAATTTAGCAAGCTCGACCGCACGCGGATGAATAATGCGCGCACCGAGTTGGGCAAGCTCAAGCATCGCATCATACGATAACTCATCTAGCTTTTTCGCATGTGGCACAATAAGTGGATCCGCTGAATATACACCGTCCACTTGCGAATACAATTCGACACGTGCCGCTTCCAATGCGACAGCGAGCGCCACAGCTACTGTTTCCGTTCCACCATCACCGAGCGTCGTAATATCCCCGTGCTCATCAATTCCTTGATACCCTGCAACAACGACTACTTTGCCTTCCTGTAAATATCGTTCAACTTTTTGTGGTGCTACGTTCGCGATACGTGCTACGCGGTGTGTCGCATCCGTTTGAATGCCCGCTTGCCACCCTGTTAATTGAATCGCATCGATGCCTGCGTGCTGTAACGCAATCGACATGAGTGCGCTCGAAATCGATGTAGCAGACGCATCAATGACGTCGAGCTCTCGCTTTGCTGGTGTATTTGTAATGCTCGTCGCAATGTTTACGACGTCATTGCGCATTGATTTAATTGATGATGGCACGATTACTAAACGATGCCCTTGCTGTTTCATTTGCTGAATATGTTCCACAACTTGTTTTAATTCGCTCGGTGTCGTTAACGTCGAACCACCAAACTTCATAACGATTGTTGTCATAATACCACTTCCTTTCTGTCTATTGTCAGAAAAGACTATCTAAAAAAAGAGACAGCAAATTCCTTTGCTGTCTCTTTGTACATGACGACTGTAAAATCGTGCATGTGAGATAGCTCTCCAGAAAATACTTCTGACAGTCATGCATCTCTTAAATGCACAACCAGCAACACGTATGAACAAACTACGCATCACTTCGGCAAATGTTCCTTTCGAGTAAGCTACGAGCGAGGTTGTTCACCTCTTGCCATACTGTACTGTTAACCTTTGCACCTCTATCATCACTGTATATAGTAGATGTACTCAAACTATAGCACACTTACGACTTCGCTTCAATGTCACGCGCAAAATATTGCACAATTTGCTCCGCCACTTTCGCCGGCACGTCCGCTTCCATTAATTCAAGCTCCGTCGCCGCCTTAATTTTCTTCACCGAGCCGAACACTTTCAGTAGCTGCTGCTTTCGCTTCGGTCCGACACCTGGAATATCATCAAGCACTGAATGTATCGCGCCCTTTTGATGCGTTTGACGTAAAAACGTAATCGCAAAGCGGTGCACTTCATCTTGCACGCGCTGCAATAAATAAAAGCCGTCGCTCGTCCGCTTCATCGGCACAACTTCAGCCGGATCACCGAACAGTAGCTGCGCCGTTTTATGCTTGTCATCTTTCGCTAAGCCCGCAATCGGAATCGACAAACCGAGCTCATGCTCTAACACATCGCGCGCCACTGCCATTTGCCCTTTACCGCCATCAATAATAATTAAATCAGGCAATGGCAAATTGTCACGCAGCACGCGGCGATAGCGACGACGAATAACTTCTGCCATCGCGCCGTAATCGTCATGTGCCGCCACGTGCTGATGCTTATATTTTCGATACAGCTTCCGCGCTGGCTTGCCGTCAATAAACGTCACCATCGCTGAAACGCCGTCCGCTCCGTGCATATGTGAGTTATCGAACGCTTCAATGCGCAGCGGTGTCGCAATGCCGAGCGCCTGCCCAATTTCTTCACACGCCCCGAACGTCCGCTCCTCCTGCCGCTCGATTAATTGAAACTTCTCGCGCACCGCCACGTCGGCATTTTTCGTCGCCATGTCAACGAGCTCCTTTTTATGACCACGCTTTGGCTGTAACACCTTCACATCGAGCAGCTGCTGTAAAATTGCCGCATCGACAATTGCTGGCACGAGCACTTCTTTTGGTTTTAAATGCTCTGGCTTTTCATAAAAACGCCCGATAAATGTAAGCAGCTCCTCCTCTACATCTTGATGCAGCGGAAAAATCGATACGTCACGCTCAATGACTTTTCCTTGACGCACGAAAAACACTTGCACGCACATCCAGCCTTTTTCGACCGCGTAGCCAAATACGTCGCGATTTGTCACATCACCGGACGTAATTTTTTGCTTTTCCATAATCGTATCGATGTGCGCAATTTGGTCACGCAGCTCCTTCGCTCGCTCAAACTCAAGCTTCTCAGCCGCCGCAAACATTTTCGCCGACAGTTCCGCTTTAATGTCCTCATGCCCACCGTTTAAAAATTTTGTCATTTTGCCAATGAGCTCATCGTACTGTGCCTTTTCAACTGTTTGCACACACGGAGCGAGACATTGTCCAATATGATAATATAAGCACACTTGCGCAGGCATCGTCGTACATTTGCGCAGCGGAAACATGCGGTCGAGCAGCTTTTTCGTTTCCGCTGCCGCATAACCGTTCGGGTACGGACCGAAATATTTCGCCTGATCTTTTTTCACTTTGCGCACGACGAGTAGACGCGGATGCTTCTCGTTCGTAATTTTTAAATACGGATACGTTTTATCGTCCGTTAGCAGCACGTTATACTTCGGGTCGTGCAGTTTAATTAAATTAAGCTCTAATATGAGTGCCTCTAAGTTCGAACCTGTTACGATATATTCAAAGTCGACAATTTCGCTCACGAGGCGCTGCGTTTTCCCTTCATGCGACCCAGTAAAATACGAGCGCACGCGGTTTTTCAGCACTTTCGCTTTGCCGACATAAATGATTGTGCCTTTTTCGTCCTTCATTAAATAACAACCTGGCTCCTCTGGTAAAATAGCCAGCTTTGCCTTTAACAAATCATTCATGCTGTCACCTCATGTGTTCAGTTTCCTCCATTATACGTGATTGCCGTTTTGAAAAACATTAATTGATACGAACACGAAAAAAGGGTATGCGCAACGTCATAACGACGTACACATACCCTTTTTTCACTTACAATATAATAGAAGAAACTCAAAAAAATGTAGAAAAGACGACGAGCATCTTTTCTACAAAAATCATTTATTTGTTGTTTTCGATGAATTCGATTAATGCTTCTTTCGGTTGGAAGCCAGCTGTTTTTGCTTTTAACTCACCATCAACGAATAATAATAATGATGGAATTGACATAATGCCGTATTCACCAGCAGTTGCTTGGTTATTATCTACGTCCACTTTTACGATTTTTACGTCGTTGCCAATTTCTGCGTCTAACTCTTCTAATACTGGCGCAATCATTTTACAAGGTCCGCACCAAGCAGCCCAAAAGTCTACTAATACTGTACCTTGTGAAATTTCTTGTGCGAAGTTTTGATCTGTACCGTTTACGATTGCCATAATGAAATAGCCTCCTTATATGTGTATAACAACTATGCATGTAGTATAGCATGCATAAATTAACAGTGGCGAACAATATGCTCGTTACCACTTTATGTAACGTTTAAAAGTTTATCACGGTTTGTCGTTTATGAATAGTAGGTTGCTCACGAAATTCAATGATTGCCTGTTTTCGTTAAATAAATATTTGCATGTTCTTTCATGTCGGCGGACGCTTTTCGCGGGCACGGCCTCAACTAATTTTTGTCGGACAAGCCGCCAAAAATGGATTTTCGGCTCGGTGCTCCTGCGATTACTCGTCGCAAAAGAACTTTTGCTGTTCCCGCAGAAGTCGCCGCCTCTATTTCAGAACATGTCCGAATTAAATATAGTATTCTATATAGACGGTGAATGTATTTTAGCGTTTTGTTCGTCGGCTCTCCACATCGAGGCAGGCTTTCCGCGGGCGTGGCTCGAGCCTGTAGTCTCTCGCTCACGCTTTTCCCGCAGGAGTCCGCCTCTTGTTTCGAGCCTCGTTCACATTCTAAATTTCAATCACCTTGTATATAGGTCTGTTGATTATCAACTTTCATTTAGCTAAACCAGTTGTTTTCAGCTGCCAAACCGAAATCAAATCTGCATTATGGTAGCAGGGAGCGCCACGTCCATGTGGCACTACCTTCATGACGAACGTCGTGTTCGCCTCCATGCCCCAGGAACGTGAGCCGCAACACGCTCCCTGCCCACTCATTAAAAATCTACAAACAAAAACCCCATTCGAAACGGCTGCTTCGAACGGGGCAATGTATTATGCGTTCACTTTTAACGCTTTGAACTCTTCGATTAATAAAGGTACAACTTCGAATAAGTCGCCTACAATACCGTAGTCCGCTACGTTGAAAATGTTTGCTTCTGGGTCTTTGTTAATTGCAACGATTACTTTCGAGTTCGACATACCAGCTAAATGTTGGATTGCGCCCGAAATACCTGCTGCGATGTATAGATCAGGTGTAACGACTTTACCCGTTTGACCGATTTGTAATGAGTAGTCACAATATTCTGCGTCACATGCGCCACGTGAAGCACCTACTGCACCGCCTAAAAGGTCAGCTAACTCTTTTAATGGTGCGAAACCTTCTTCTGACTTCACCCCACGACCACCAGAGACAACAACTTTCGCTTCTGATAAGTCTACGCCGTCTGTTGATTTACGCACAACTTCTTTAATGATTGAACGTAAATTTTGAACGTCTACTGATACGCTTGATACATCACCAGAACGACCTGCTTCTTTTGCTAACGGATCGATGTTGTTCGGACGGATTGATACGAATACTGTACCTTCTGCGATTTTCACTTTTTCAAATGCTTTACCAGAGTAGATTGGACGAACGAATACTGCGTCAGCACCTTCTCCTTCAATCGCTGTTACATCTGACACTAAACCGATTTGTAAACGGCTTGCTACTTTTGGTGATAAATCTTTACCAACTGCTGTATGACCGAATACAATTGCACTTGGTGATTCTTGCTCTACTACTGCTAATACAGCTTGAGAATAACCATCAGATGTGTAATGCGCTAAGTTCGGGTGTTCCACTGTGATTACGCGGTCTGCACCGTATGCGATTAACTCGCTTGCTAAATCAGCTACTTTGTCCCCTACTAATAGACCGATTACTTCATCCCCTAATTTTTTACCTGCTGCAATTGCTTCGAATGATACGTTACGTAAAGCCCCTTCACGAGCTTCTCCTAGCACTAACACTTTTGACATGCAAATTTACCCCTTTCGTACTTACGTTTAAATGGATTCAATGAAATGTTGACCGCCATGCAAGACGGATGACAGGCTTAAATTACTTTTGCTTCTGAGTGTAATAAGTTTACAAGCTCTTTTACTTGGTCTTTTAAGTCACCTTGTAATACGCGGCCTGCTTCTTTTTGTGGTGGTAAGTAGATTTCAACTGTTTCTACTTTCACTTCCACATCATCTTCATCGATGTCTAAATCATCTAGCTCAAGCTCTTCTAAAGGCTTTTTCTTCGCCTTCATAATGCCCGGTAAAGATGGGTAACGTGGCTCGTTTAAACCTTGTTGAGCTGTTACTAATAATGGTAAAGACGTCGTTAATGTTTCTGAATCCCCTTCAACGTCACGTACGATTGTTACGTCTGAGCCGTTAATTTCTAGGTTTGTAATTGTTGTTACGTAGTTGATGCCTAATAAATCCGCAACACGTGGACCAACTTGACCTGAGCCGCCGTCGATCGCTACGTTACCTGCTAAAATTAAATCTGCATCTTTATCTTTAAGGTACTGTGCAATAATGTGAGCAGCACCGAATTGGTCTAAGTCATCTAAATCTTCAGAGTTAATTAGTACAGCTTGATCTGCACCCATTGCTAACGCAGTACGTAATTGTTTTTCTGCTTCCTCGTCACCGATTGTCACGACTGTTACAGTACCACCTTGTGCATCGCGCACTTGGATTGCTTCTTCAATTGCGTATTCATCGTACGGGTTGATGATGAATTCAGCACCGCCCTCGTCGATTTTCCCACCGTTTACAACGATTTTTTCCTCTGTGTCAAATGTACGTTTTACTAATACAAAAATGTTCATGCTTTTACAGACCCCCTGAAGCGATTTTATTTGCCGCTAAATTGCGGTTTTCTTTTTTCAATAAATGCTTGAATGCCTTCTTTTGCATCCTCTGATGTGAAAACGTGCCCGAAACTTTCAGCCTCTGCTTGTAAGCCTGCATCAAAAAGACTTGTTTTGCTGTACTGAAGCGCTTTAATCGCTGCAGCTAACGCAATCGGACTCTTCAATGCCATCTTTTTCGCAATGGCAATCGTTTGTGGCAATAGCTCCTCATCATCAAAGGCACGAGTTGCTAGTCCAAATTGAACCGCTTCTTCACCCGTGATTGGATCACTTGTAAACATCATTTCAGCTGCTTTTGCTGCACCGACGAAGCGTGGTAAGCGTTGCGTGCCACCAAACCCTGGAATTAAGCCTAAGTTTAATTCTGGTAAGCCTAGCTTTGCTGATTTTGTGACGTAACGAATATGACAGCCCATCGCAAGCTCTAAGCCGCCACCAAGTGCTGCACCGTGAATCGCTGCAATAATTGGTTTTTCAAATGACTCCATGCGATCGAAGACAATTTGCCCTTTACGAGCTAATTTAGTGAATTCCTCGCTCGATGAAACTTCTGTAAATTCTTTAATATCTGCCCCTGCTGAGAAAAAGCGACCTTCACCATGAAGTACAATGACACGAACGTCCTGCTCGTTTGCTAACACATCAAGCAGTTCATCCATTTCTTGAATGATGGCACGCGCAAGAGCATTCGCTGGCGGACGATTAATCGTCACGATTGCAACGCCGTCCTCTACTGACCAACGTAAAAATTCCATTTCTCCCACACCCTTTTTATGTAGCTTGTAAGCCTCGTAAAATTAAATCTTTTACTTTTGGCGTTAATGCAAGCAAATCATAACGCTGCTCGTTCATTACCCACGTCGTAATAATTTCATCAATCGTGCCAAACACCATGGAACGCGCTAAGCGAACGTCCATTACCGGATTAAATTCCCCTGATACCATTCCCTCGATTAAAATTTCATCGAGCAACATTAAATAGCCTTTTAAAATGGCATTAATTTTCTGGCGCAGTGCTTTGTTTGATTGACGCAATTCGATTTGTGTAACGACCGCAAAATGCGCATTATTTGCGAGCACATTAAAATGGTTTTCGATCATGCGACTAAGCTTGGCCGTTGAACTACTCTCCGTTTTAATAATATATTGTAGCGATTCCGTAATGACGGACATTTTGTCGCTAAATACCGAAATTAAAATATCCTCTTTGTTTTTAAAGTATAAATAAATCGTACCATCAGCTACCCCTGCTTGCTTCGCGATTTTCGAAACTTGCGCCTGATGATAGCCATTTTCTGCAATGACGACGATGGCTGCGTCGATAATTTGCCTATACTTCGGTTTGTCATTTTTCAAACCTGCTCACCACCACTACAATCTAAAACATGAATGAACGCTCTAAAATGAATGACCATTCATTCATGCTCTAATGATATTATTCCGTCACAGTTATGTCAACTATTTCTACAAAACTATTTTAGTTCGCTTGAAGTTGCTGCTTTTCCTTTTCTTCTTCAATGAGCTGACGTCGTAAAATTTTGCCGACTGCTGTTTTTGGCAGCTCTGTACGGAACTCGTATGTGCGTGGTACTTTATATGCCGCCAAGTTCTCACGGCTATATTTATTCAATTCGTCATCGGTTGCGATATATCCTTCTTTTAACACAACATATGCTTTTACTGTTTCTCCGCGATATGGATCTGGTATGCCAACGACGACACATTCTTGAATCGCTGGATGCTCATATAGCACTTCCTCCACTTCACGCGGGTACACGTTAAAGCCACCTGCAATAATCATATCCTTCTTGCGATCGACGACGTAGAAGAAGCCATCTTCATCCATGTAACCTAAATCGCCGGTTAAAAACCATCCATCTTTAAACGACATTTCCGTTTCCTCCGGGCGGTTCCAGTAGCCTTTCATTACTTGTGGTCCTTTTACGACAATTTCACCAATTTCTCCTGGTGGCAGTGGTTCTGTGCTACCCGGTGCAAAAATAGCTGAGTCAGTGTTCGGCCACGGTAAACCAACTGAGCCGTTAATGCGCTCTCCCCAAATTAAGTTTGCATGCGTGACTGGTGATGTTTCTGTTAAACCGTATCCTTCAACGAGCTTGCCGCCAGTTAACTCCTCAAAGCGCTCCTGTACTTCGATCGGCAATGCAGCCGAGCCACTTAAACACGCTTTAATCGATGATAAATTGTACTTTTTAATGAGCGGGTGTGAAATTAAACCGATATACATCGTCGGTGCTCCGGGGAACAACGTTGGCTCCTGGCGATCAATCGTCTTCAGTGCTGTGTCGAGGTCGAACTTCGGTAGTAAAATCATTTTGCCGCCTATTTTTACCGCTAAAATTAATACAGTCGTCATGCCGTATACGTGGAAAAATGGCAAAATGCCGAGTATGCTTTCCTTGCCGTATTCTGATTTGTACATCCAAGCCGAGCACATTTCCGTATTCGCAATTAAGTTGCGATGTGTCAGCATTACGCCTTTTGGATACCCTGTCGTTCCACCTGTATATTGCAGCAGCGCTAAATCCTCGGTTGCAACGTCGATGTTTGGCGGTGTCGCACTTGCCGTTTTCATAATTTCGGTAAATAAATGATTCGTCCCGCGATGCTCGACGTTCACTGCAAAGCCGTACTGTTTCTTTTGCATAATCGGGTACACTAAATTTTTCGGGAATGGTAAGTAATCTTTAATCGCTGTGACGATGACATGCTCAATGTCTGTTTGTGCGAGCACTTTCGTAATGCGCGGATATAAAATGTCCATTCCTAAAATGATTTTCACACCGGCATCTTTCATTTGATAAGACAATTCACGCTCTGTATATAGCGGATTCGTTTGCACGACGACGCCACCTGCATATAGCGTTCCGTAATAAGCGATAACCGCCTGTGGGCAATTCGGCAACATGATCGCAACACGGTCTCCTTTTTCAAGTCCGAGCGCAAGCAAATAATTCGCAAATTTTTGGGCGGACGTATAAATTTCGGTGTACGTTAGCTCCTTCCCCATAAAATGCACGGCGATGTTGTTTGGCACATTCTTATATGCCTCCGTTAAATAATGCTGTAGTGGTGCGTCTGGAATCGTCACTTCTGCTGGAATTTCTGCTGGGTACCATTTCAACCAAGGTTTTGCTGTCATACTTTTGCCATCCCCTCTCGTATCCACATTTGTATTACTTATTATTAATTATAATAAAAAAACTTGTAATTTCCAACATAAAACAGAAATATAATGAAATTAAGAGAATATTTTAGTTTTTTCTATGTGCATAATGGTCGCTTCATGTCGCTGTTACGCATAAAAAAAGGCTGTGCAACAAGCCGACATGCGACGTGTAGCACAGCCTTACATTTTTAAACTGATGCTGTAACGATATAATAAATGCCGACTAAAAAAAATAGGGCGGCCACGATGGATAACACAATTGCTAAGCGCTTCATGTCATCACCTCACGATCCGATGCTTACGCCGATAACGAACGATAAGCCAAGTGAAATTGTAAACGAAATGAAGCCGACCGAGCGATTGTCGTTTGCAATTTCCTCATCGACGTTAAAGCGCGGTGTGAAAAATTCGAATAAAAAGTACGCAAAAATAAGGAGCACAAAGCCGAACAAGCCCCAGCCAAGCATTTCAAGCAGCGTGGAGTGCTGGGCAATTGAGTAGCGGAAAATGTTACAAATGCCTAATATTTTACCGCCCGTTGCGAGTGCGACCGCCACGTTACCTCTTTTAATTTCTTCCCAATTTTTATACTTCGTGACAACTTCAAAAAGCGCCATTGATAATACTAAACATAATATAACGACGCTAAAATACCCTGCTGTTTCAACCATTGGGTGTGTCCAAAACCGTTCCATACGCGCCTCCCCTTTTCATTTTTTAAGCTCTTCACCATAACTTATCGTTGCTTTCCGCGGGCTCAGAGGCGAACACGATATTCGTCATGAACGTGATGACTCGTGTAGCGGCGTTTATCGCCTTCCTCAAGCCTCCTCACCGCTCCTACGTCGTCTTGAGTCACGAAGCTGTTGCCGCTCGGGTCCGCCTCTTGCTTCAAGCAACCTTTATGCGTCAGCCCTAGCTTACGGTAATGAACCATTTTTTACATTATTTCAGCTCGACAACTGTTACGCCATAGCCACCTTCACCTGCTTCACCAAATCGGAATCCTTTGACGCGGCTATGTCCTTTTAAATACGTTTGAATGCCTTGACGGAGCGCACCTGTTCCTTTTCCGTGAATAATTGATACGCGGTGATAATTTGCAAGCAGCGCATCGTCAATGTATTTTTCCGTGCGTAAAATAGCGTCCTCATAGCGCTCACCGCGTAAGTCAAGTTCCATTTTTACATGCGCTGTGCGATTTTTAACGTTCGTCATGGCGCGCACCGGCTGCTCTTTTTCTGGCTTGACATATTGCAGATCGCTGCGCTCAAGCTTCATTTTTAAAATGCCGATTTGCACGACGTATTCATCGTCTGATTTTTTCTCTAAAATCATCCCTTTTTGTCCGTAGCTCAACACGCGTACTTCATCGCCAACTTGTAAATTTTCTTGACGCTCCTGCACTTGTGCTTGTTTTTTCAGCACGCGATTTTCTTTCGGACCGACGCCTTCTAAACGCTTTTTCGCATCGATAAGTTCATGTTCTTTCACCGATTTTGCGGCATTTTTGCTCATTTCTCGCAGCTCGGCAATAATTTTTTCCGATTCTGCCTTTGCCTCGTCTACGATGCGACGCGCTTTTTCTTTCGCTTTCTTTTCAAGCGCTTCTTTACGATCTTCGTATGCCTGCACCTTTTGCTCTAGCGCTGCACGTAACGTTGCCGCTTCCTCAAGAAGTGCATGCGCCTCGTCCGCTTCACGCTCTGAGCGACGACGGCTTTCTTCAAGCGACGCAATCATCGACTCAACCTCATGACGATCCGTGCCAGTAAAGCTTTTCGCACGGTCGATAATCGACTTTGGCAACCCTAAGCGATTTGAAATTTCAAAGGCATTTGAGCGACCTGGTACACCGATTAGCAGTCGATACGTCGGGCTTAATGTCTCAACGTCAAACTCGACAGAAGCATTCACGACGTTTGGACGGTTGTAGCCGTACGCTTTTAACTCTGGGTAGTGCGTCGTCGCCATGACACGTGCGCCGCGGTCGACTACTTCATCTAAAATTGAAATCGCAAGTGCCGCCCCTTCTTGTGGGTCCGTTCCTGCGCCGAGCTCGTCAAATAACACAAGTGAGTTTTCATCAAACTTCGATAAAATGTCGACGATGTTCACCATATGAGAGGAGAATGTCGATAAGCTTTGCTCGATCGACTGCTCATCGCCAATGTCAGCAAATAGTTGGTCAAACACCGCAAGCTCTGAGCCGTCTAACGCTGGCACTGGAATACCTGCTTGTGCCATTAACGTACAAAGCCCGACCGTTTTGAGCGTCACTGTTTTACCACCTGTGTTCGGCCCAGTAATAACAATTGCTGTGTAGTCTTTGCCGAATTCAATCGTGTTCGCAACGGCTGTTTCGCGATCAAGTAGTGGGTGACGAGCACGCACGAGTCGAATGTAGCCATCTTTGTTCATTTTCGGCATCGTACATTTATTCGCCTGTCCATATTTCCCTTTTGCTAAAATGACGTCAATGTCACCTAAAATTTGCACCATGACGAATAGGTCGTGGGCAATGTCACTTACCATGCCTGATAGCACTGTTAAAATGCGTTCGATTTCCGCTTTTTCTTTTAGCTTCAAGCGGTTTACTTCATTGTTTGCTTGCACGACTGCATCTGGCTCGATAAATAGCGTTTGCCCTGATGACGATTGGTCGTGCACGATGCCGCCGTAATGGTGACGGTATTCTTGCTTTACGGGGATTACGTAGCGGTCGTTACGAATTGTGACGATCGCATCCGATAACATTTTTGCTGCATTGGCGCCGCGCACTAAGTTTTCAAGCTTCGATTTTACTTTCGCTTCCTCTGCACGGAGCGACTGGCGAATTTGACGTAGCTGTTGGCTTGCCGCGTCCATTACTTGCGCATTGTCGTCGATGCATGAGTTAATTTCGTGCTGAATGCCGGTTAAAACAGGAAGTGCTTCTTTACGCTCGATGAAATGTGGAATGTTAAGTTCTGCCTCTTCCTCGATGCCTTCGATAAACTCGCGGAAAATGCGGCTTGCACGAATCGTACTTGCAATTTCCATTAGCTCCATCGCCGACAGCATCCCACCAATTTGTGCGCGTCTTGCATGTGGTCGAACGTCGAAAATGCCGCCCATCGGTACGTTTGCCTTTACGCGTAAAATTGATAACCCTTCGTCCATTTCCTCAAGTAATTCAACGACGCGGTCATATTCTGTTTCTGGTACAAGCTCTTCAATGGCGTTTTTGCCGATTGATGATGTACAAAAGTTCGCGACTTGTGCACGAACTTTGTTATATTCTAGTGTTTTCAATGCGCGCTGTGCGATCATGAAAACGCCTCCCTTATGAATGTTATTGTTTCATGTATATTATTGGCTGTTCGCGCTTTGCGGCTCGCGTTCCTGGGGCGTGGCGTGAGCCTGTAGTCTCACGCTCACGCTATTCCCCAAGGAGTCTCGCCGCACGCTTACTGCCATTAATATGCAGCATTTATTTCCAGATGGTTGCTAAAAACAACCGATTTCACTGTATATAAATGGCTAATCAACAGACCTGATATTTTATATTGCTCTTAACAGTTCTTTCATTTCGGCGGACACTTTTCGCGGGCGCCGCCTCCATTGCAGAACATGCATGGATATATGACCAACACCTATTTTGAAATAAATTCATCATTCAGTTATGTTGACACGCCATTTTTATACATTACAATCTGTCTCAAGTAACCACAGAGACAAAGCTAGCCGCAAACGACGCACTGCCAATTGAATGGCGTATCAACACAATTAATGCAGTAAGTTATTACTTATTCCTACGAATATACGCCTCAAATTGCTCCTTTGTCCACGTGTTAACGATTAACTCCTTCTTCACCCACGCTTTTTGGCTGTAGCGTACGCCTAAGTCCATAAAACGCAGCTGGTCGATGGCGTGTGCGTCGGTGTTGATTGCAATTTTCACGCCAAGCTCCATCGCGTATTGTAAATGCTCAACAGCTAAATCTAAGCGGTACGGATTAGCGTTTAACTCTAAAATTTTGTCGTACGCCTTTGCCCATTCGATTAACGTTTTGACGTCTGGGTCGTAACCTGGTCGTTCACCGACGATGCGCCCTGTCGGATGAGCAATCATATGAACGTATGGATTCGTCATTGCCGCTTCGAGTCGTGCCATAATTTGCTCCTGTGGCTGCGAGAAGCTTGAGTGAATCGATGCGATAACAAAATCAAGCTCCTTTAATACGTCGTCGCTAAAATCGAGTGAGCCGTCTGGTAAAATGTCCATTTCTGTCCCGGCATATAAACGAAACTGCCCATTCGCTTCGTTAAACGCATCAATTTCGACGCGTTGCTTTTGCAGACGTGCTGGCGTTAAGCCGTTTGCGACTTTCAAATATTGCGAGTGGTCGGTAATGACGCTATAGGAGTAGCCTTGCGCAATTAACGCCTCGCCCATTTCAGCGACCGAATGCGCCCCGTCTGACCACGTCGTATGCATGTGTAAATCTGCTTGAATATCGGCGCGTGATGCTAGCTGCGAAAGCTCTTCAAGTCGCTCTAGCTCATTGCCTGATTCGCGCACAGTCGGCGGAATGAACGGCAAGTTGAAATGCGCAAAAAACGCTTCCTCGCTATCGAACGTTACGACGCTGCCATCTTCTTGCTCGACACCGTACTCGCTAATTTTTTGATTCATTGATTTTGCTAACTGGCGCATGCGCACGTTATGATCCTTTGAGCCGGTGAAATGATGCAATGCCGAAGCGTACGCATCTAACGTTACTAAGCGGAAGTCCACGCTCACTGGCTCCTCTTTATCTAACACGACCGAAATTTTCGTATCCCCTGCTGCGACAATTTCAAGTACCGGCAGTGATGCTAACAGTTGCTCACGTACAGCTTGTGGTGCGCTCGTTGCGACGATGAAGTCGATGTCCTTGCTCGTTTCCTTCACGCGGCGAAATGATCCAGCTACCGATGCGCTCTCCACTTCCACAATCGATTGCAGCAACGTTTCAATTTCGAGGACGACCGGCTCCAACTGCCAAATCGGTAGACGCTCTGCACGAGTGCCAAAATTTGCGAGCTCCTTTAAAATTTTCTCCTCTGTTTTTGCCCCAAAGCCTGCAAGCTGCTGGACTTTCCCTTCCTCACACGCTGCTTGCAATGCTTCTGCTGAATCGATGCCGAGCTCGTTATATAGTTTTGCAAGCTTTTTGCCACCGAGGCCTGGCAGCTTCATGAGCGGGATTAAGCCTTTTGGGGTTTGCTCCTCTAGTTCAACTAAAACGCTTGAGACACCTGTTTCAACAAGCTCCGTAATAACTGCTGCTGTTCCTTTACCGATGCCTTTTAGCTTTGTGACGTCATCCATTTCTGCTAATGAGCGTTCGTCTCCTTCAAGTGCCGCAGCTGCTTTACGAAACGCGGACACTTTAAATGGATTTTCACCACGCAGCTCTAAATATAGCGCGATTTTTTCGAGTGTACGAATAATCGTTTTTTTGTTCATGTTTTTTCCTCCTCGCTTCATGAAAAAAGGAGTTCATCCAAGCACGTTGGACAACTCCTTTTGACAGCTTGTGCCGTATTAAATGTATAAGTACCACATATTTTCAAAAATCATCGAAAAAATTGGCGAATGATTGACGATAAAGCTCACAAACAATGAGCCATCTAATCGGTCAATCATACTTTGTAATGGTAACATAGCGAGTACATTGAGCACCATATATAACACGATATAAACTTCGATCATAGCTAGCAGTGCGCCAATAATACGATTCCAATTTTTAAAAAGCGGCAAGTAGGCATATTTATTAAATGCCGAGGCGATCACTTGTATGACAACTTTTGCGACGATGAAAATAAGGACGTACGCAAATATACGATAAAATGTGCGATCAATGTCCATGCCCTCTGTTGGAATAATAAGCGCCATGCCTCCTGATACACCTGGGTACGGAATGAGCATTTCAAAGCTTTTTGCAAGTGGTCGATAAAACACACCTGCTACGATAAGTGCTGCTATCACGCCTACTAAGTGAATACTTTGAACAAGTAAGCCCCGACGCATGCCGACGATAGCACTCGCAATTAACGTAATCAATATGAATAAATCAATCATAATCTCAGCCTTTCAGTTTTTTCAGTTGTTGTTCCAATTGTTCGACGTGCTTTTGAAGCTCCACATATTCGTTCACTGCATTAACAGCTGTGAGCACCGCTAAACGCGTCGTATCTAAATACGCATTATGATTGCTAATTTCCTTCATCTTCTCATCTACAAGTGCTGCCACTAGACGAATATGCTCTGGTGATTCTTTCCCCACAATGACATACGACGTACCGCGAATCATAACTTCAATACGGTTTCTTACTGGATTACTCATTGCCATGCCCCCTCTTTTGCATGCCAAGTTGAACAGTCGTCAAAATGGCGTCTAACGTTTACAATTAGTGAAATATACTTCAGAAAAATCTACTGTTTATGATACCATGAATACCGCTACGTTGTGAATTGCAAACGAAGGTAGTCACCAAAAAAAGGACAATGAACATGTTAACGATTATGTTACAGCTTCCCAAAACGGAGCAATAGCGTATGCACTATACTGCGACAAGCACGAGGCGTCATCTTCGCTATGAAGCTGCCGAATGCTGTCGTTACGAGCTATCGTACACGTAAAGTCATGTTCCGAGCAAGCAGCTAAAAAATAGTAAATCGCATTACCATATAGACGATGATTGAAGTTTATCATGAGAACTATATACAAGGTGATTGAAATGTAAAATGCGAACGAGGCTCGAAACAAGAGGAGGACTCCAGCGGGAATAGCTCGTGCCTCAAGACCCCGCATCGTAGCGAGGAAGCTTAAGCCGAAGCGTGCCTCGATGTGAAGAGCCAACTAACAAAACTCGAAAACATTCACCGTCTATACAGTAAGTAAACCGCAAAAGAAAAAAGCATCCAATATAGACGACGTATTGCCGCCGAGCTTTGCGAACTTATCGGTAGCCGGCTTTTATAAAACAAGTACGGGCAATTATTTCGGTTCGATTGCCGTTGCTGCTATGTACGTGCCAAACGATAAATTTAAGCGGCGGCGCAAATGAGATGTACGCGACTCGAAGGAGCTAACCGATGCGTGCATGCAAAAAATTGTGCCTCATTTAATGCAGGCGCTCGATTATAGGTTGCTCGTACTGCGACAAAGGACTGCTCACAAAAGAAAATGAAAGCGATGTTAGCACGTTAAAATCTTACAATAATGTTGTTATTCGTGCCGTTCCTTCGTACAATGAAACTAGCAAGTATTATTTTTAGAAGGGAGCCTGTACATGCAAGCACTTTTGAAAAATACTTTTATCGTCATGTTTATTATTGTTGGAGCAGTTGTCGGCTTAGTCGTTGGAATCTTTTGGACCGATTTAATTCCTGCTAGCCTTGCGCTCGGTGCGTTTTTCGGGGGCATACTTGGCATTATGGCAGATTCGTTCACCGGTCGCGACCATGCGAACTGGAAAAAGACATAACAAAAGGCTGTGCGACGCGTCTCCACGCGTGTGCACAGCCTTTAAACGTTATAGTTGGAACTTGCCTACTTCTTTTTGTAACGTCGTCGCAACGTGTGACAGCGCCTCTGAGCTTAAATGTAGCTCCTCAACCGTCGTATGTTGCTCCTCTGTAGTTGCTGCGACTTGCTCTGTTGCCGCCGCTGTATTTTCAATAATGTGCGTAATTGTTTTAAGCGCAACTTGTACATTTTCAGAGCTTGTATGTACATGTTCAAACGCTGATTTCATTTGGTGGACGTTATCCTCTGTTTCAGCTACACGCGTTACAATCTTCTCTAACGCCTCGCCACCTTTATTAATAATTTGCACTTGCTCTTCTACTGCGAGTAAGTTACTTTCCATCGTGCGCACCGTTACGGACGTTTCTGCTTGAATGTCGTTAATAAGCTCTGTAATTTGCCCTGACGCATCACGAGACTGTTCAGCTAGCTTGCGAACTTCTGACGCTACGACCGCAAAGCCTTTTCCTTGGTCGCCTGCACGAGCCGCTTCAATCGCTGCGTTTAATGCAAGTAAATTCGTTTGGTCTGCAATGCCTGTAATAACCGTAATGATGCCACCGATTTCTTCTGAGCGTTTGCCGAGCTTTTGAATCGAGTCTGTCGCATACGAAACGGTTTGTGTTACTGTACTTAAATGGCGAATCGCTTCGCTAATTGCAGCCTCCCCTTGTCTTGCGATGTCTGTTGATGCTGTCGCGTTCACAAGTGCTTGCTCTGCAATTTTTAAGCAAGACTCTACTTCTTCAATCGTATGGTTTACTTCATTTAATAATACGTCGATTTGGTCAGATTGATCGGTCGTACCTTCTGCTAAATCGTTCATCGAAATCGCAATTTGGCTTGATGCATCGCTCGTCTGTGCAGAAGATTCTGATAATGTTACCGATGATGTTGCTACTTGGTCAGCACTTTCAGATACGAGCTGAATCGTTTCTTTTAGCTGAAGCTGTACTTTTTTAAACGAATTCGCCAACTCTGCCATTTCGTCTTTACCTTCAATTTCTAAAATACGCCCGTTTAAATTTAAATTCGCTAAGTCGTTCGCATTTTGCGCTAGTTTTTTCAGCGGACGTGATAAGCCGTACTCTACATATGTGCTAATCGCAACAATCGCTAAAAATGCAAGTAATATATTAATCCCAATTTCAATCCATAATCCTTCATTTAAAATATTTAAGTAAGGCGCAACGGGAACAGCTGTTGACCAAATGCCAATGACGTTATCGTTTTTGTCTAAAATTGGCTCATACACCGCAATCGCTTCTTCACCGACTACTGTTGCTGTACCGATGTAACGCGTTTTTTCATCGATAACAACTTTTGCTACTTCTTCTGAAACTTCGGTATTTAGTGCACGTTCACCATCACCGATAATGTTTGTACTAATACGTGTGCGATCTTGGAAAATCGACGCTAAGTTACCATTCGTTAATTCACGAATATTATCAACAATCGCTGTGTCCCCAACGACGTTTAATTCGCCTTTATGCAACTCACCATCGATTATTTGCCAATCCCCTGGGAACTGCGCATTAATATACGCATCACCAAGCTTTAAATCTGAATACATTTTATTTTCAACGCTTTCAATCAAATTATTTTTTGATTCATTGTAGTTATACACTGCAATGACCGCCATCATCATAATAATAACGTTAAATAAAATGAAATTCATTTTCGTACGAATCATTGTTGCATTTTTAAACAATTTATTCATTTATTTTCCCCCCGCTTACTAACGTCTCTATTAATATTCACTGAGCGAAATTTCTGATTGCCAACCATCAATCATAATTTGTGCACCTTCTGCCTCACTTTTAACAAGCGGGAAAATTTTATCACATTGCGAAATAGCAAATAAATTGCGCACAAACTCATCGACGACAATGATGGCGATTTGCTGACCGCGCATCGACACCTTTTTCGCAAAGTTCACAATCATACCGAATCCTGTGCTATCGACATTCGTTACCTTTTGCATATCGATAATATAATTGCGCTCATGCTGGAATGCCGTTTCCTGCAAAATGCGCTTAATGTCTTCAATTTTACCGTATTCCAAATGACCGCTAAACTCTATCACCGTATATTGCGTCTTCGCATGCACTGCAACACTTGCTTCTACATAATTCATTTTTCTTTTCCTCCTATACGACTATTTTTTTTGTTACGCCGACTAAAAATTGATGCGGCGCGATGTATTCAAACCATAATTGATCAACCATATGCTGCACGAAAAATAAGCCGCGCCCCCGGTCAAACGATTCACCCATCGCATCCATTTCATACGTTAATACTTCTTGCCATTCTTGCTCTGGAATACCATCTGCAAAATCGATGACGCACATACGAATCGTACCATGTATATTTTCAATTTTCACCTGGATACTTTGACGCTCTGGGTCTTCTACTTTTTGCATCGCTTCCACTGCATTAATTACAAGCTCATGTAATACAAAGCATAGCTCTCGCTCATAAGGTAAGCTATGAATCGCAATATAATCTTTCATCATTTCATCGATTAAACGAATACCCTGCTGTGTTGGGGGAATTTCAACAATGATTCTCATCGAACGCTCTGCTACGAAAAACATTAACAACGTATACATTGTGTGATGTCAAATAGTATGCTGAACGACGTAATGCGCCACAGCATTCCTTTTAACATACCCGTTTTTATAGCAGATTTCACCTCACTTTCCTTTTATGTGATGTAGCTAATCAACGTACGTCACGTTGAAACCGTTATGAAGACGAGCGAAATGTCATCTAACTGCTGCATATTAGCAAGCTGCTGATTTTCGACGAAGTTGCGTAAATCTGCTACGTTGCTTTGAGCAATGTATGGCAAAAATTGCTTCGGTTCTACACTCTCATCTTCTTGCTGCAAACCGTCCGTATACAGTACAATGCGCGCATAATCGTGTAATGGCAGCTCTGTTTTTTGAATTTTCAACGTTGGCAATAAGCCGAGTATTGGCGCGTTTGCCTTTAATTCAATGCATGCGCCATGCTCATTGAATATATAACCTGTTGGATGCCCTGCGTTAACGTATTGCAGCGTATTCGCCTCCGTATCGACGAGCAAGTAAATGGCCGTCACTAAGTAGCTATCCATATACTCATCTTTGTACAGCTCATTAATATGACGGTTTAGCTCCTGTACGACTAAATTTGGATCGGCAAGGCGCGTCATCATCCCACGCAATAACGAACGAATCGACATCGTTACAAGTGAAGACGCCACGCCATGACCCATTACATCGTATAAAATAATCGCTGTTTGATGCTCTGATACTTCAAACCAGCAATACATATCGCCACCTAGCACATGCGACGTAACGTAAAAGCCGTCCACTTGAATATTCTTTTTGTAAAGCGATGGCGTCAACGCACTTTTTTGCACATTTTTAGCTGTCTGTAAATCTTTTTCTAAAAATCGCGTTTGCTGCTGAAGCGCTTTCATGCTTAATGAATATTGCATCGCTGTTTGTATTTTCGCTGTTATGTATAATGTGTTATATGGCATGATAAAGAAATCAAATACAAATGGAATGATTCGCTCCACCGCATTCGTCATGTCGACTGTAAAATATAAAATCGGTATATGTCGCTGAAACAGCTGCTCGCAATGCATTAATGTTTTGCTTGTCGGATGTGGCTCGTGCCAAATAATAAGCTGCGCCTTCACATACTTTTGTGATAGCACCTCTTCCACTTGTAGGCATTGCATAACATCTCCATGTAATAACGATGTCATCATCGCGACAAATTGTTCATCGTTACTAATAACTAAATATGCCATTCTCCTCCCCCTTTCTCCATTGCCTAGCTCATTTATCTCATTATGTTATACTTTAAATACCCTAAAAAACACATACTCCTTATTTCTATATAAGGCAATATTCCCTGTATCATCCAACGAGAAAACGATTCTTCCTTAATTTAACCATAGTAAGTTACTATATAAAACAAAATTCCGCCAACATGTTGAAAAAATAGAAAAAGACTGCCCAATAAGCGTGTACTTATCGGGCAGCCTATCATTTACGGTTATCGTACTTCTGCGCCAGCTTCTGCTAATGCCGCTACGATTTTATTATATGCTGCTTCTACTTCTTCTACTGTTAACGTACGCTCTGGGTCAAAGAATGTTAATGAGAATGCGACTGACTTTTTGCCAGCTTCCATCTTATCGCCTTCATATACGTCAAATACGTTTACGTTTTTCAGTAGCTTCGTGCCCGCTTTTTCAATGATCGCTACGATGTCACCTGCTGCTGCGCTACTGTTTAACACAAGCGCCATATCACGCGTCATCGCCGGGAAACGAGGTACTGCTTTGTACGTTAATACGTCCGTTTCAGCTGCTAAAATGGCCGCTAAGTTCATTTCAAGCACGTACGCTTCTTTTAAATCGAGCGCTTTTTGCTCTTGTGGGTGTAAGCCGCCGATGATGCCGACTTGCTCACCATCTAGTAAAATCGCCGCTGTACGACCTGGGTGTAAGCCATCCATTTGTGCTTTCACGTACGTTACGCGAGACGTTAAGCCTAATTTTTCAAATAAACTTTCGACAATACCTTTTAATACGAAGAAGTCTACTTGCTTCTTCTCGCCTTGCCAAGCGTTGTCTACCCATCTACCTGTAATGACCGCTGCGATATGCTCGACTTCGCGTGGTAGCTCCTCAGCAGTTTGCCCTAGGAACACTGAACCAATTTCGTATAGCGCGACGTTTTCTTGAGAGCGTGCTACGTTGTAAGCCGCCGCTTCGAGTAAATGCGGAATTAAGCTTTGACGTAATGTTGAGCGCTCTTCAGACATCGGCATTAATAAACGAGTCGTTTCCTCTGCTTGCAGTGCGAATTTTTGAGAAAGTGCTGCTGACGTTAATGAGTACGTCACCGCTTGGTAAAGACCGACACCTTCTAAATGGTTGCGTACTGTACGGCGCGCCGCCTGATATGCTGATAGGCGTCCTGGTACGTTTGATGCTGGTAACGTCGTTGGAATTTCATCATAGCCGTAAAGACGTGCGATTTCCTCAACGATATCTTCTTCAATTTTAATGTCTTGACGACGTGTCGGTGCATCAATAATTAACATACCATTTGCCGCTTCTACGTCGAATTTCAGACGGTTTAAAATGTCGAGCATTTCCTCTAATGAAATTTTCATACCGAGGCGACCGTTAATGAAGTCCGGTGATACGACAACGCGCGCTGGTGATTTATCTAGCTCATCGACTAGCACTGTGCCTTCTAACACTTGTCCACCTGCAAGCTGTGTAAGTAATTGTGCTGCGCGCTCTGCTGCTGCTAACACACGGTTTGGGTCTACCCCTTTTTCGAAGCGAGCTGACGAATCTGAACGTAAGCCAACTTCCTTCGACGTTTGACGCACTGATAGCGGATTGAAGTACGCGGACTCTAATACAACCGTTGTCGTCGTTTCTGATACTTCTGATTCTGCTCCGCCCATCACACCAGCGATTGCTTGTGGCGTTTTGCCGTTTGTAATGACTAAGTTGTTCGCCTTTAACGTGCGCTCTTGCCCATCTAACGTCGTCATCGTTTCGCCGTCTTGTGCGTAGCGAACGACGATTTCATTTGAGCCTAATTTATCGAAGTCAAATGCGTGTAGCGGTTGACCGTATTCCATTAATACATAGTTCGTAATGTCGACTACGTTGTTATGTGGACGTACGCCTGCTGCCATTAAGCGCTCTTGTAGCCACATCGGTGATTCTTTTACCGTAATGTTTTCGATTACTTTTGCTGTGTACATCGGGTTTGCATCGATGGCATCAACACGTAAGTTAAGCACATCTGACGCTTTTTTCGCTGAAGCTGTGTATGCCACTTCTGGTAAGCTTACTTCTTCGCTTAAAATCGCTGCAACCTCGTATGCTACACCTAGCATCGATAACGCATCTGAGCGGTTCGGCGTTAAGCCTAGCTCTAGCACCGTGTCGCGGAAGCCTAAGTAAGCAAGTGCGTCGCTGCCGATTTCTGCGTCTTCTGGTAATACGTAAATGCCTTCTGCGTAAGCTTTCGGCACGACACGACCTTCAATGCCAAGCTCCTGTAATGAACAAATCATGCCGTTTGATTCTTGACCGCGCAGCTTTGATTTTTTAATTTTAATGCCGCCTGGTAATTTCGCGCCTGGACGAGCAACGATTACTTTTTGACCTGCATCAACGTTTGGTGCGCCGCATACGATTTGCTGAATGCCGTCTTCACCTACGTTTACTTGACATACGTTTAAACGGTCTGCCTCTGGGTGCTTCTCTTTTGATTCCACGTAGCCAACGACAACGTTTTGAATGCCTGAAGCGCGGTCGATGATGGCATCTACCTCAATACCAGAACGTGTAATGCGCTCTGCTAACTCTTCGTTTGATAACTCTTGTGTATTTACATATTGCTTTAACCAGTTTAATGATACTAACATGCTTGTGCCTCCTACTGTTCTGTGCGGTGGAATTGCTCTAAGAAACGAACATCATTTGTATAGAAATGACGAATATCATCCACCCCGTATTTTAACATTGCGATACGCTCTGCCCCGATACCAAATGCGAAGCCTGATACTTTTTTCGAATCATAGCCAGCCATTTCAAGCACGTTCGGATGCACCATACCAGCACCTAAAATTTCGATCCAGCCTGTTGATTTACATACGTTACAGCCTTTACCGCCGCATTTATGACAAGATACGTCTACTTCTACTGACGGTTCAGTGAATGGGAAGAATGACGGACGTAGGCGAATTTCACGCTCTGCACCGAACATTTTTTTCGCTAACGCATCTAACGTACCTTTTAAGTCGCTCATCGATACGTTTTCTTCAATCACTAACCCTTCAATTTGCATGAACTGGTGAGAGTGTGTTGCGTCATCGTTGTCACGACGGAATACTTTACCAGGGCAAATCATGCGAATGTTTTCGCCTTTTTTCTTCTCCATCATGCGCGCTTGTACAGGGGATGTATGCGTACGTAGTAACGTTTCGTCTGTAATGTAGAACGAATCTTGCATGTCGCGTGCTGGGTGACCTTTTGGTAAGTTCATCGCCTCGAAGTTGTAGTAATCCTTCTCTACTTCAGGACCTTCTGCAATTTCGTAGCCCATACCGATAAATAAATCTTCAATTTCTTCAATCACGCGCGTTAACGGGTGACGGTTACCTACTGTTACTGGGCGACCTGGTAATGATACGTCGATCGATTCTGCTTCAAGCTGTGCTGCAATTGCCGCTTCTTCAAGTAGCGCCTTTTTCGCCTCTAGCTTTTCTGTAATGCTTTCGCGCACTGTGTTCACGAGCGCACCCATTTTCGGACGCTCCTCAGCTGATAGCTTACCCATACCTTTTAATAAATCGGTAATTGGACCTTTTTTCCCTAAATATGCAACGCGCACATCGTTTAGCGCCTTTAAATCTGCTGCTGCGTCGATTTTCGCTAGCACTTCTTGTTCTAATTGCTGTAATTGTGCTTCCATGTAAAAATTGCCTCCTTCAACATCGTTGTCTACAGCTGTAGACGATTCAACAAAAAAACCCCGCCCCTAAAAGAAGGGACGAGGACTATTTCGCGGTACCACCCTAGTTATTGCACAAAGCAATCACTTCATTTACGTAACGGCTCTTCACCGGCATAGCTTTTCTGCCACGCTGCGTAACGGGGTGAATTTCATGTAAGCGTCATCGCAAAAGCTTTCAGTCGCGGCTTTTACTCCCTAGTAGATGCGTGTTTACATTACTCGTCCCGGTCAATGCATTTATTTCATTCAATTAGTTGTCATTATACTGTACAACAAAACGACTTTCAACGAAAATTACGCAAATGCGTACAGTAAAATGCCCGTTGCAACGGCGACATTTAACGATTCTGCTTGCCCTTTAATTGGCACGATGACGTTTTGGTCTGTTTTTGCTAAAGTTTGCGGCGTAATGCCTGAGCCTTCGTTGCCGACAATTAGCGCAAAAGTGCCGTTTGTTTTGACTTCTGTAAATGGCACGGCATGTTCAAGCGCTGTCCCGTACACTGTAATGTTGTCGTCTTGCAGGCGGTCTACCCATTCGTTTAACTCGCCGCGCACGATCGGAATGTGGAAGTGTGAGCCTTGTGCTGAGCGAAGCGTTTTTGCGTTGTACAAATCAGCTGTGCCTTTTCCTAAAATAACGGCATCGATGCCTGCTGCGTCCGCTGTGCGAATCATCGTCCCTAAATTGCCTGGGTCTTGCACCGCATCAACGAGTAAAAACTTTTTCCAACCTGCCATTTCGATTTCGGTATGCTGTGCTTGACGCATATGTGCGAACACGCCTTGCGTTTTTTCCGTTTCAGCAAGTTCCTTTGCGACTGGCTCTGTTACTTCAACCATTTCGATGTCGTCAATGTCCCAAAGCATCGGTAAGTCGACGCCGTCTGTGACGATTAAATGTAAAATGTTTTGTTTATTTTTCAGCGCTTCCTCTACTAAATGGAAGCCTTCGATCATATACTCACCCATTTTGTCGCGCTCTTTGCGTAATTGAGCAAGCTTTTTCCACGCTTTTACTTGCGCGTTTTGTGTTGATTCGATTCGTTTCATGTTGTACCGTCCTTTTTATCGGCTCTTCACGTCGAGGCAGGCTTTCCGCGGGCTCGGCTCAAGCCTCCGCGCCACTCATACTTCGTGGCTTACGGGGTCTTGAGGCACGAGCTTTTCCCGTTGGAGTCCGCCTCTCGTTACGAGCAATATCGTAACTGATGAACCTTTTTATTCATAATCTCCTATTGTACAGCATGGCGCGAATGAATTAAAGAATTTAGTGCATCGGCGCACGCAATCATATGCGCCTCGGTCGTCGTGATGCCTGTTGAAATGCGGCAAAATTGGCGTGCTTCATCAAAGGTTTTGCCCATCGCAATAATTGCTTTCGTGCCAGAAGCGCTCGTAATGTCGCACGCACTGCCAGTTGAAATGGCAATCGATTGCGCGTTACAATGCAGCAACGCAAGCTGACCTTCAATACCGCGCATGCAAAGCCCGATAATGTTTGGAAGCTGTGATGCGCGCTTGCTTTCAATGAGCGTAACGTGCGTTTGCTGCAAGCGCGCAGTAAATGCATCACGCAGCTGCCATTGCTTCGCTACGTCGTATGTATAATGCGTCATCGCTGCACCGAACGCAACAATGCTCGGCACATCAAGCGTGCCACCGCGAAGACCGCGCTCGTGCGTCATGCCCGGAAACAGTGGTACGGTGCGGCGGCGCGGATTGACGTACATCGCTCCTAAGCCGCGTGGACCGCCGATTTTATGCGCTGATACGCTCATTGCATCGACGTCTGCATCGAGTGCAATTTTGCAAAAAGACTGCACGCAATCGACGTGAAGGAGCACATTTTTTTGTTTCGCAAGCTTGCTAACGGCAGCAATCGGTTGAATGGCGCCGATTTCTGAATTGACGTGCTGCACCGAAATGAGCGCTGTGTCGTCCGTAATTGCTTCCTCAATTGCCGCAACATCGATGCAGCCGTCCTGTTGTAGCGGCAAGCGCTCGATCGTAAAGCCGTGCCGCTGTAAATAATTCATCGCTGCATGTACCGACGTATGCTCCGCCTGTGACGTAATAATGTGGCGCTTTTTTTGTGCGAGTGCGAGCGAGCAAATGGCGAGCGCGTTCGCTTCCGTGCCGCTTCCCGTAAACGTAATGCCGTCTGCTACAACGTTTAACTTCGCTGCAAGCTGCTTGCGTACCGCCTCAACATATGCGCTTGCTATGCTTCCTGCGTCGTGTAAGCTTGCGCTGTTGCCATATAACTGTGTAGCTGCATCCGCATACGCCTCGATTGCTGGAGCGAGCATCGGTGTTGTTGCCGCAAAGTCTAAGTAAATCATGAAAATCCTCCTTTTACATTTTGTACTTGTTTAACTATTCATTTTATGTAAATATAAGTGTCAAGACAACTGTAAACTTTTGTATTCATAGGGGGATATTCATGAACCAGCTAAAATTAAAGGAAATGCTTACACGCTTTTTCCACGAAGATATCGGAGACGGCGACTTATCAAGTGAGCTTATTTTCCCAGAGAGCGAGCAAGGTACATATACGCTTTACGCAAAGGAAGACGGCATCTTTTGCGGCGCGCTCATCATTCAACGCGGCTTTTTAACGTACGATCCGTCGCTACAAGTAGAGCTGCTAAAAAAAGACGGCGATACGTTAACGAACGGCGAGCCAATCGCTCACGTACACGGTGCGGTGCGCAGCTTATTAACTGCTGAGCGCGTCGTATTAAACTTAGTACAGCGTTTAAGCGCCATCGCAACGATTACACATCATGCGGTTGAGCAAACGAAAGGCACGAGCACACGCATTTGTGACACGCGTAAAACGATGCCAGGACTTCGCATGCTCGACAAATATGCCGTGCGTGTCGGCGGCGCATTTAACCACCGCAGCGGCTTGTATGATGCCGTTATGCTAAAAGATAACCATATCGCATTCGCAGGCAGCATTACCGACGCTGTACAGCACGTAAAAGAAAGCATCGGGCATACGGTTAAGGTAGAAGTAGAAATCGAATCGAAAGAGCAGCTCATTGAAGCAATTGCCGCAAATGTCGACATCATTATGTTTGATAACTGCACACCAGCGCAAATTAAAGAGTGGCTACCACTTGTACCAGCACATATTACGACCGAAGCTTCAGGTGGCATTACAATCGATACAATTGCCGACTTCGCACAAAGCGGCGTGCAATGGATTTCACTTGGGCAGCTAACGCATTCTGTTCACGCATTCGACATTAGTGCCCGTGTATATTTGAAAGGAGCTGTTACGAAATGATTGGTCAACAACCGACATTTTTACCAGAGGCATACCGAACGCTTTCTGTTGAAGAAATGGAAGCGCGTGTGCGAGAAATTCGCGCGCAGCTCGGTACGAAGCTATTCATTCCAGGTCATCATTATCAAAAAGACGAGGTTATCCAGTTCGCCGATTCAACAGGCGATTCATTGCAACTTGCACAAGTAGCAGCAAGCAATAAAGAAGCAGAACATATCGTCTTTTGCGGCGTACACTTCATGGCCGAAACAGCCGACATGTTAACAACATCTGAGCAAAAAGTATATTTACCAGATATGCGTGCAGGCTGCTCAATGGCAGATATGGCAAACATTTATGAAACAGAGCAGGCGTGGGACATTTTACAACAGCTGTTTGGCGACACAATCATTCCACTGACGTACGTGAACTCAACTGCAGCGATCAAAGCGTTCACAGGCAAACATGGAGGCGCGTGCGTCACGTCATCGAACGCAAAAAAAATGGTCGAGTGGGCTTTTACACAAAAAGAGCGCCTACTATTTTTACCAGACCAACATTTAGGGCGCAACACGGCGTTCGACTTAGGTGTATCGCTTGAGCGCATGGCTGTATGGAATCCACATACGAACGAGCTAGAAGCGAACTGTCCAGTTGAAGATGTAAAGGTCATTTTATGGAAAGGGCATTGCTCCGTACACGAAGGATTTACGGTAAAGCATATCGAAAACTTACGTGCGACACGTCCAACGATGCGCATTATCGTCCATCCAGAATGCAGCCGTGAAGTTGTCGCAGCATCAGACGATAACGGCTCGACGAAATACATTATCGATACGATTAACGCAGCACCAGCAGGCTCAGAGTGGGCAATCGGTACGGAAATGAACTTAGTCAAGCGCATTATAGCCGAGCATCCAGATAAAACGATCATTTCGTTAAATGAAAACATGTGTCCTTGCTTAACGATGAACCGCATCGACTTACCGCATTTACTATGGACGCTTGAGCGCATCGTAAATGGTGAGGAAGGTAACATCATTACAGTGGACGAGGAAACAGCAGTACTAGCACGTTTATCATTACAGCGCATGCTAGACCGCGCATAACAACTAAAGCACATCGGAAACGTTCATTGTTCCGATGTGCTTTTTCTGCTGTTCGACTACGCTTTGTTTCGCGGACGCTTTCCTGGGGGAACGGCTCGAGCCTTGCGAATGCAAGTCTCTCGACACGTTCTTTTCCCCTAGGAGTCGCCGCTTCACACGCTCCGTCATACGATTATGAAACTCATATGCTAAACGACCGGAATTCAGTTGTGCTCCAAACTCTTTTTATTAACGATATTTGTTCATCACGCTCTTTTTTTGCCCCGACAAAATGTAATAGTAGGAAAAAGCAACACAAACTGATTGCGAAAAGTTTACAAAAAAATAAACCGCACACCAGCGTCTCCCAGTGTACGGTTCCTATGTAGCGACGACGCTACCCATCTTGATAACTTTTGTCGCGCCTTATGAAAAGCAACTTCCTACAACACGTAGTACGTTGCCAGTGAAGCACGCTCCCATCTTGGATTGTGCATTCAGGGAAGCATGTAAGTTCCGCGAGTCCCCTTCCCTTACCGCTTCTATATACGATTCACAACATGTGAAAGTCGATTAACCTAAAATGGATACAAGAACTGCTTTTTGTGCGTGTAAACGATTTTCCGCTTGCTCAAAAATGTATGAGTTCGGACCATCAATTACTGAAGCTGTTACTTCTTCTTCACGGTGCGCTGGTAAGCAATGTAAAAACATGTAATCTGGCTTTGCATGTGCTACTAGTGCATCGTTAATTTGGTAGTCTTTGAAGTCGATTAAGCGCTTAGCTGTTTCTTCCTCTTGCCCCATTGATGTCCAAACGTCTGCGTAAACTGCATCTGCATCTTTTACCGCTTCAATTGGATCTTGTGTTAACGTAATTGTGCTACCGTTTGCATCGGCAATTTTTTGTGCGCGTGCCATTACGTCTGCGTCACACTCGTAGCCTACTGGTGTAGCAACTGCTACGTGCATACCAACGTGTGCTGCTGCAATGACTAATGAATGCGCTACGTTGTTACCGTCGCCTACGTACGCAATTTTTAACCCTTTTAACTCGCCTTTATTTTCTGCGATTGTTTCTAAGTCTGCTAACGCTTGACAAGGGTGGAAAATGTCCGTTAAGCCGTTAATTACCGGAATCGATGCGTGCTCTGCAAGCTCCTTCACCATTTCGTGTGAGTTTGCACGAATCATAATGCCGTCTAAGTAACCAGATAACACTTTTCCTGTATCTGAAATTGGCTCGCCGCGGCCGATTTGCATATCACGTGCGTTCATATACATACCGTAGCCACCTAGCTGCTGCATGCCTACTTCGAATGATACACGCGTACGAGTTGAGCTTTTTTCAAAGATCATCCCTAACGTTTTGCCTTCTAGTAAGCGAGGGCATTTGCCTGCTTTTGTTAATGTTTTTAATTGTGTTGCAAGTGTAACTAAGTCTTTTACTTCTTCTGATGTATAGTCTAAAAGCGTCAGTAAGTCTTTGCCCTTTAAGCTAGCTACTGGCTTTAATTGCACTTCCTCTAAAAGTTTCATATGAACGCTCCTTGCATTGCTTAATGTTAACTTTATTATACATATGTATTTTTATAAAATCAAGTGAATAATTATGTTTATTTTCACTTCATTGAAAAGAAAGAAAATTACGGTGTAAAACAGAAAAAATCCGCTCATAATGTATTTTCATGCGAATGACGCTTCATTTCCGTATATTTATGTGTTCAATATGCAAAACGTAATTTGCAGCCCGACTTACATAATGCGCATAAAAAAACATCCACACGTATCGCATGGATGTCCTTTCATAACGCTTAGCCGAAAATAATTTCGTTTACTGCGTCTTGATCTAATTTTTTAATCACTTCTACAATAAGCTTCACCGCATTTTCGAAATCGTCACGATGTAAAATGCCTGCATGAGAGTGAATGTAACGAGTTGCCACACCGATTGCTAACGATGGCACGCCGTTTGCTGTAATGTGAATGGAGCCAGCATCTGTCCCGCCACCTGCAATCGCTTCAAATTGATACGGAATGTTATTTTCATCTGCTGTATCAATAACGAAATCACGTAACCCTGTATGTGCAACCATTGATGCATCGAAAATAACGATTTGCGGCCCTGCACCAATTTTTGATGTCGATTCTTTCGGTGTCACACCTGGTGTATCTCCTGCAATGCCGACGTCTACTGCAAAACCGATGTCTGGCTTAATTTTATGCGTCGCTGTTTTGGCGCCGCGTAAGCCAACTTCCTCTTGCACTGTTCCAACACCGTATACAATGTTTGGGTGCTGCTCATCTTTTAATCGACGTAATACTTCGATCGCAATGGCACAGCCGATACGGTTATCCCACGCCTTTGCAAGTAAATGCTTTTCATTTTTCATCACATGGAACTCGAAGTACGGTGTGACCATGTCTCCTGGTAGCACGCCCCAAGACATCGCTTCTTCTTTGCTCGATGCACCGATATCGATAAACATGTCTTTAATGTCCACTGGCTTGTTACGCACTTCTGCAGGTAAAATATGCGGTGGCTTTGAACCGATGACCCCTAAAATTTCCTCGCCTTTACGCGTCGTAATCGTTACGCGCTGTGCAAGCATTACTTGACCCCACCAGCCGCCAACTGTTTGGAACTTTAAAAAGCCGCGGTCATCGATTTGTGTAATCATAAAACCGACTTCATCTAAGTGACCGGCAACCATAATTTTCGGTCCGTTTGCATCGCCTACTTTTTTCGCGATAATGCCACCTAAGTTATCGTATTCCATTTCATCTGCGAACGGCTCGATATGACGCTTCATCACTTCACGTGGTGCGCGCTCATTTCCCGGAATACCGTTTGCGTCTGTTAATTCTTTTAACATGTGTAACGTTTGATCCATTTATTTCGACCTCCTAAATAGTTTTTCCATTACTCATTATAAGACATCATTATGCATTTTAGTAGTATTTACAATGCGAATACTGAAAATGAATTCCACCAAAATTTTTCCAATCTTTTTGAAACCTTCTATTATACATATCCGTAGTATAAACATAGCGTAATGCAAAGGGGGGCTTATGTATGATTGTATTAATGATTCGATTCCTACTACTACTAGTTATCGTTTACGTAATATACGTCACGCTGCGATACTTATTTAATAACGAACGCAAGCTAAAAGCCGCAAAGGAAAAAGGGGCTTTCTTTTTCGAAGATGACGCTAAAAATGTACGCAAAAACTTTTTACTTACGTATAAAGGCGCGCTGTTTGAAGGTGAGAAATATATGGATAATGTAAATGGCACGTTTACTGTTGCATCCATTTTTATACACGCAACGGATGAGTTTCAATTAGATGGCTTTACGAAAGAAAACTTTTTGTGGATTGAGCAACAAGTTCACCTACATTACCCACATGCAACGATCTATTGGAATGACACAATTGAACAGCTATTACGATGCTAAAAAGGTGACGGCAACTAGCCATCACCTTTTTTACATACTTGCTAATTGAACGAGTACAAATACGTGTAGCGCCCCGAGTAACGGTAAGCCGAATGCAAATTTATTGTGCTTCGTTTTATGACGGAATAAATACATACCGAGCACACCACCTAATGCGCCTCCACATAACGCCATAATAATAAGCGTTTTTTCCGATACGCGCCATTCATTGTTTTTCGCGCGCTCCTTATCATATGCCATTAACGCGCAAAGTACGATCGACATAATGATGGTATAAATGAGTATACCGTTGAACATCGAATCACTCCTTTCTTTGTATTGTTAACTATATACAAGGTGATTGAAATTTAAAATGCGAACGAGGCTCGAAACAAGAGGCGAGACTCCTTGGGGAATAGCTCATGACTCAAGACCAACAGACGTAAAGTACGAACGTCGAGGAAGCTTGAGGAAGGTGATAAACGCCACTACACAAGTCATCACCTTCATGACCAACATCGTGTTCCCCGCCGAGCCCCAGCCTCTAGTAAACGCAGAGGAAAAGCGAGCTGCCCTACGCGAAATGCCAGTTGAATGGCTAATCACCCTTCATTGTACACAAAAAAAAGCTGATGGAGTTATCCATCAGCCTTTTATGTGTGCTAATTATTTAACAGCGTTTTTAGCTGCATCTGCTAATTGAGCGAATGCTGCAGCGTCGTTTACTGCTAAGTCAGCTAACATTTTACGGTTAACTTCGATACCAGCAACTTTTAAGCCGTGCATTAAACGAGAGTAAGATAAACCGTTAATACGAGCAGCCGCGTTAATACGAGTGATCCATAATTTACGGAAATCACGTTTCTTTTGACGACGGTCACGGTATGCATAAGAACCTGACTTCATTACTGCTTGGTTCGCTACTTTGTATAAAGTATGTTTTGAACCATAATAACCTTTAGCTAATTTTAAAACCTTTTTGCGACGAGCGCGTGTTACTGTTCCGCCTTTTACGCGTGGCATAGCAATTACCTCCTGCTAATTCTTTTGGAATTATGTTTGTATTTTTTGTTCTGTGTCCGGTCTGAATACCGAGACGAAATTACTTCATGTAAGTTAATAGAGTACGGATACGCTTGAAGTCACCAGAAGTAACAACTTTAGCTTTACGTAAGTGACGCTTAGCTTTAGTAGATTTGTTACCGAATAAGTGGCTACCATAAGCACGGTCAAATTTTAATTTACCAGTACCAGTTTTTTTGAAACGCTTTGCAGCGCCACGGTGAGTTTTCATTTTTGGCATGTCAATTTCCTCCTAAATCAAATGAATATTATTTCTCGTTCTTTGGTGCAAGAACTAAGAACATGCTACGGCCTTCCATCTTCGGTTTTGATTCAACCGTCGATACTTCAGCACAAGCTTCAGCAAAACGATCTAATACACGTTGACCGATGTCTTTATGTGTAATAGCACGACCTTTGAAACGTAAAGATGCTTTCACTTTGTCACCTTTTTCAAGGAACTTGATCGCATTACGTAATTTCGTTTGGAAATCATGCTCATCAATAGAAGGGCTCAGACGAACTTCCTTCACACTAATAACCTTTTGATTTTTACGAATTTCACGGTCTTTCTTTTGCTGCTCAAATTTAAATTTACCATAGTCCATGATACGAGCGACTGGTGGCTTGGCTTGAGGGGCCACAAGGACAAGATCCAAGTTTGCACGAGCAGCAATTTCTAGCGCTTCATTACGTGTTTTAACCCCTAATTGTTCACCAAGATGATCGATTAAACGTAATTCACGTGCGCGGATGCCTTCGTTTACATACATGTCTTTGCTAATAGTAATCCACCTCCAAGTAGTAGTCGCGAATACCGATGTGTGAGTATATGTTACCCGATGTTGAACGGATCATCTACAGCGTCCGCATTTCCATAAAAAAAGGGCGGACATTTGTGATGTCCGCCCGCTATATGTCTATACGCAATCTTTTGCGTAATCAATTCAACGTGTCAACCTGTCAACAACATTTACTGTGTCAGACGCAGGTGAGAAGCGGGCAGCCTCTACTTTTCACAAACTTGTATTCTTTAACCTTCACTATCCTACCACGTTAAAGTTGCGTCGTCAACTATATTACCGATTTTTTCAACGGAATTTTCATAACGATTGCTTTTGCGGAAGCTGTCGGTTGATAGAAGCAAAATAATGCATAGGCGCAAAAATCACTTACATCACTTTTTAATGCTTTAATTTAAGCTATATTTCTTTTGCATGTACGTTTTTTTTGCGCGCTAGGTACTTAGCCGCTTCTTTTGTTCAGAGCTTAATGAATAAGTTATTTTTTAATTTATACTATAGTACAGCTACATCAAACCGAAAGACCTACCTCATGTAACAAAGTATTACATAGCACTTACATAATCACGCGAAAAGACTTAATAATTCCTTTACTAGTTTGTTATATAAAAGAAGTAAAATAAAGGTATTACATACTATATACAAGGTGATTGAAATTTACAATGTGAACGAGGCTCGAAACAAGAGGCGGACTCCAGCGGGAATAGCGAAAATTCTTTTTGCCTCGAGTAATCGCAGAGGCATGAGCGTGACACGAAAAGCTCACGCCACGCTCGCGGAAAGCCTGCCTCGATGTGAAGAGCCGACGAACAAAACGCTAAAATTCATTCACCGTCTATATATTATTAAAAAAGGAGCAAATTAAATGTCAATTAAAAAGAAATTACGACGCTCGTTTCAATTATTAATCGCCTTAACAGTTATTACTTGTGTCGTCAGCTTTATCCTATTAAAAGTCGTCGATATTATTTACAGCGAGACGGCGAAAAATGGCTTGCCCCAAATTGAATATACGAAAGATTTAGAGCGTTACATTATCGAAGAAAAATCAACAGTCGAAAGTTACTTACTCGGCAATTCATCTGCTAAAAATACTTTTATTGAATTAGAGGCAACAATTGAAGCACTCGTTACAGAGCTCGATGCGATGTTTTATCGCGAAAGCTCTAAAGAAGCGCTTGCCGAATTACATGAAAAAATTAATACATATGAAAGCATGCTCGAAAATGTCATTGCTGTATATGAAAAAGACGGACAGCAGCCTGCTACAGCATTGCTCGTTGCAGAGGAGAAAAATTTAATCGCTGCTATTGATGAAGAATCGGTTGCGTTTACGACACAAATTAAAAACGCGTTTACGCAAGCGACATCTACTGCCGCTTCAATTGCAATTGGCTCAGCCATTCTTTCCTTTTTCATTATTGCCATTTCAGCTTACATTGGCTACCGCATTATGCGCCGTACGAACTTAGAAATGATTGAACCTATTCGTCAGCTAGATGACGCGCTTGCTAGCATCGCAAACGGTCAATTAAACAATGAATCACTGCACTTTACGACAAAAGATGAAATCGAAACACTCGGTCAATCATACAACGCAATGAAGGATCATTTACACGCGCTCGTGCATACGTTAGCTGAAACATCGAACACGCTACAACATTCGACACATACGTTATTTATATCCACATCTTCGGCGACAACTTCTGTACAAAACGTAGCAGCTGATACAGAAGCCGTCTCGATGAAAGCACAGCAAATCGCCGTCGCAACGTCTGAAAGTGCAACAGCGATGGAAGAAACTTCACAAGCGGTTCAACGTATTGCAAACGCAACGCATGATGTGTTTGATGCAGCAAGTGCAGCGACGTTAATTGCAGCCTCGGGCGTTAATAACATTATGAGCGCCGAACAAAATGTTCACGGTGTACTTGAAACGACAAAGCTAACGAGCGAACTTATTCATAAGCTCATCACACAATCTGCACAAATTGAAGAAATGTCACAAATTATTACGAGCATTACTGATCAAACGAACTTACTTGCACTAAATGCCTCGATTGAAGCCGCTCGTGCTGGTGAAAACGGTAAAGGATTTGCCGTCGTAGCCGAAGAAGTACGCAAGCTTGCTGAGCAATCGAAAGTAGCAGCAACACAAATCGTGTCATTAACAGCCGACATTCGACGCGACACATCCAACGTTGAAGATGCGGTAAAAGATAGCTTGCATACCGTCGAGCAAAGCGTTGCAAAACTACATGACGCAGGAGAAGCGTTCCAAAGCGTCAACGATTCCATTTCATCGATTCACGAACAAATGGAAGAAATTTCAGCCGTGTCTGAGCAACTCTCTGCTTCTACTGAAGAAGTAACAGCTGCCATTAACGAAATTTCAGAAAACATCGTGCAGTCGTCTACGCAGTTAACGAACACATCACATGCGGCGCAATCGCAAGCAGATGAGCTACAGCGCATTCACACAACGACTGAAGCGATTCAACAAAACGCAACGAGCTTACAAGCGCAAATTAAACAATTTAACGTATAACAAAAAAGTGCTTCAGAAAACGAATATGTTTTCCGAAGCACTTTTTTATTATTTCGTAATTTCTGCTTTAATGTTTGCTAAGAAATCTTCAAACGGTACTGTTTCAGAGTCTTTTGAGCCGTAACGACGAATGTTGACAGCGCCCTCTTCCACTTCTTTATCTCCTAACACTAACATGTACGGAATTTTTTTCATTTGAGATTCGCGGATTTTGTAGCCTAATTTTTCTTCACGATCATCCATTTCCACACGTACGCCCGTAGCTTGAAGCTTCTCTTGTACTTCGCGCGCATAGTCATAATGCACTGAATTTGATACTGGAATAATCGTCGCTTGTACTGGTGCTAACCACGTTGGGAATGCGCCTTTGTACTCCTCGATTAAGAACGCTACGAAACGCTCCATCGTCGATACAACACCGCGGTGAATTACGACTGGACGTTGTGGCTGTCCATCTTCCCCAACGTATGTTAAATCAAAGCGCTGTGGTAATAAGAAGTCAAGTTGAGCTGTCGATAACGTTTCCTCTTTACCGATTGCTGTTTTTACTTGTACGTCTAATTTTGGACCGTAGAACGCCGCTTCGTCCTCTGCGATGTAGTAGTCATATCCTAGCTCATCCATCGCCTCTTTTAACATCGCCTGTGCTGTTTCCCACATTTGGTCGTCATCGAAGTATTTCTCTTTGTTGTTCGGGTCACGGTATGAAAGACGGAACGAGAAGTCTGTTAAATCGAAGTCTTTGTATACTTCTAAAATTAACTCCACTACTTTTTTGAACTCCGCTTTAATTTGGTCAGGACGTACGAAAATGTGTGCATCGTTTAACGTCATGCCACGTACACGCTGTAACCCTGATACCGCACCTGACATTTCGTAGCGGTGCATCGTGCCAAGCTCGGCAATGCGAATTGGTAAGTGACGGTATGAGTAGTAACCGTTTTTAAATACCATCATATGATGCGGACAGTTCATCGGACGTAAAATTAACGTTTCATTGTCCATCTCCATTGGCGGGAAAATGCTATCTTGATAGTGATCCCAGTGACCTGATGTTTCGTATAATTTTTTCGAACCTAACACTGGTGTGTATACGTGCTTGTAACCAAGTGATAGCTCTTTATCAACGATGTAACGCTCGATCGTACGGCGAATTGTCGCGCCATTTGGTAACCAAAGTGGTAACCCTTGCCCTACAGTTTGGCTTGACATGAATAAGTCTAGCTCTTTACCAATTTTGCGGTGGTCGCGCTCTTTTGCCTCTTCAAGCATTTGTAAGTGATGCTTTAATTCTTCTTTTGTGAAGAATGCTGTACCGTAAATACGTTGTAGCATTTTGTTATCCGAGTTTCCGCGCCAGTAAGCACCTGCAAGCGATAATAGCTTAAACTCTTTTAATTTGTTCGTTGACGGTACGTGCACGCCGCGGCAAAGGTCAAAGAAGTCGCCTTGATAGTAAATCGATACGTCTTCACCTGCTGGAATCGCATCAAGTAATTCTAATTTGTACTCGTCGCCTACTTCAGTGTAAATCGCATGTGCTTCGTCGCGTGATACAACTTTGCGCTCGATTTCGATGTTTTCAGCAATAATTTTTTTCATTTCTTTTTCGATTGCTGGTAAGTCTTCTGCTGTAATCGGCGTCGGTGAATCGATGTCATAGTAAAAACCAGAATCGATAACTGGACCGATACCTAATTTTGCATCTGGGAATAAACGCTTCACCGCTTGAGCTGTTAAGTGAGCTGTTGAGTGACGTAAAATTTCAAGTGCTTCTGGTGATTTGTTTGTAATAATTTCGATGGCGCCGTCTTCTTCGATCGCTGTTTTTGCGTCGATCAGTACGCCGTTTACTTTACCTGCTAATGTTGATTTTTTTAAGCCTGGGCTAATTGAACCCGCTACGTCTAACGTTGATGTGCCTTTAGGAAATTCCTTTACCGCGCCATCTGGGAATGTTAATTGAATGTTTGACATGAGAATCGCTCCTTTAATTAAAATGATTTGCTGCTGTGTACGACGATATAATGCGATGCTCGCTACATTTGGCTTGCTTTCCTGGGGCTCGCCCACACATACATATTTCTAGCAAATGAACATAAAAAAAGCACCGTCTCCTATAAAGGGACGATGCGTATGCTCGTGGTGCCACCCTTCTTCCTTCCAAAGTCAATGCTTTGAACGAAGCTCGGACAGTTAACGCACTGTTAAACGTCGATGGATTGTCCCCACCGATGCTCCAAGGTAGTAAAATATATGGCGTCTTTAGGAAGCTTGCAGCCGGTGACTTCCCTCTCTTATAAAGCGTTTCACATATTTGTTGTCCTCTTCAACGCAAGTAGTTGTATTCATTACTTTAAAAGTATACGCGCGTTTTTCTGAAAATGCAACTGCGAAAATGATCAACTCGATTCGATGACTTTTTCTTTATTTTAAAAGACGCCATTGACCGTAGCCGAAAACTGCGCCCGCACACTTATGACTGAAATGACGAGTGTGCAGACGCCATTAATCAACGGAGGTTATTACCAACCATTTCAATTGGCTCTGTAATTGCTTTGATTCGTTCCATAATACGTGCTGCCTTTAACTTTTCTTGGTCTCCTTTATTGGAGTACGCTAGATGGTCTTCTAAATCATCGTAATTTGAATTTGATGTAATAAATGTTGGTAATTGTTCACTCATACGATAATGTAAAATCGTCGCTAAAATTTCATCTCGTGTCCAAGCAGTAATTGTTTCAGCGCCTAAATCATCTAACATTAATACAGGTGCTTTTTTCACGAAATCTAATTTTTGTTGAAGTGTATTATCACCAATTGCGGCTTTTAATTCCCGAATAAACTCGGGAACGAATACGAGAACACACTGAACTCCTAAATATGCCAATTCATTAGCAATAACACCTAGTACAAACGATTTACCAACACCAAAATTACCGTAAATATACAATCCTTTTGTTGGTATTTGTCCTGATTGTGTCGCTTTTAAAAAGGCACCTACTTTTTTCAAAATTTCTCTTCTATCTGGTCTTAAAGTTAAATCCTTTAATCTACCGCGTAATACATCTTTTGGCATATGCATACTAGCAATTCGATTCGATATATCGCGTCGATCATCTTCTAATTTACGTTGTTTACACGCTCGATAGCGAATATCAATTGTACCGCGCACAATAAATAGCTCTGGAATCATACCGTTCATCATATTCGTGCAGCTCGCGGAATTTTCTGCCCCGCAGCACGTAGCACTTTGATTTAAAAACTCCTGTAGCTTCGGAATACTGCGATTGACAGATTCTTTCGTTAGCTCAGAACGATTCGCTAATAAAAAGGAGCGAATGCGTGGCTCCTCTAAAATTTCGCGCTTTAATTGTTCGTAACGTTCCTGAAAGCTTACTGGCATCGCACGCTTCATCGCTTCATTAATTGGTTCCATTAATTATTCACCTCTTCATCAGCTAACCCTAAGCTTTCCAACAATTTTCGTCGTTCCTCTTCTAGCTCTGCCTCTTGTTCTTTAGTTAACTGTTCTTCTGTCTTTTCATGTCGAGTTTCAAACCAATCAGGCAACTTTTCAACGCGACCTGTCCCTTGCTTTTGCTTATACGAACGCGGCGAAGAAGATTTTTTCTCCTCCTGATCTTTCCATTGACGATAATCATCGTGCCCTTTACGAGCTAAATCCATCGCCTCTTGTGCGGTTCTAATATTTTCACGTTGCCAATGCCCTGCAATCGTTTCGATATACTTTCTCGGCATTCGTTTATTTTTCGTAATCATGACATAATCGATCAATACATTTACTACTTCCATTTCCAATCCGTACTGCAAAATGAGTGAGTCAACAATTTCAATATCAGACGGTGGTGGCTCGCGGTCGCCCGATAGCTCACGAAGCACATCGATTGGTGACGTTTGCGCCCAATAACGCAGCTTTCTCTCTTGCAACGTTAGCTCTCGCTTTTCCGGTACTGGCTCTGGCTTTGTGAGTTGAATATGCTTCTCTAGCTTCGGCATTTCTTTTGATTTCATCATTTTATAATACGAACGCGCCTCTTGTATTAAGCGCTGCGACGGCAATTCATTATGCTCATCCAATGCGGCGATTACTACTTTTTGCATATCAAGAGGTGATAGCCGATATAAAAAGGCAAGCTTTGCAATTAATTCTTTCGCCGTCATCGTCAGCGCTGTTGATGGTACAAGTTGCTCCGACAAACCTGCACGCAGCAACGTAAAATCAAATATTTCATAATGAAACGGATAATTGTTCGAAGTCTCCACTTTCGGCACGGTCATTAAATCTTGCGGCATGTTTAACTGCACTGGCACAAATACATCGACGAACGAGCGCGTCACTTCGCGGTAATCATCGTCGCGCTTTTTATGAATGAAACGTGCACGTAATTTTCGATATGCTTGCTCGCCAATTTTACTAAATAAAAACATCGATAGTAGCGGGTCGCTAAAAAATGTTTCGGCATCAAGCGGTCGCACAAGCTCATATGAAAAGTGCTGCCCGTTTTCCGTTTTTTTCGAAAACGTACGCAATAAGCCAATTGCCTCCAATGTAACGCGCGATTCAAAAATATGGCGCAGTGGCTGCCCGAGCATATTCATTAAATAATAGTGCACTTGTAGCCCTGATTCGTACTCTGCCTCTGTCCAAAGCGTGAAATACATCGTCACTGCATCCGCCCCAATAATTGGCTGATACAATAACGTCATAAGTTGCCGTTCATACGTTGATAAATTATGAGGGAGACGAATTTCATACGTATCCGTGGCGTGAAGTTCATGTAAAATATGCATTCGTCTCAATCCTCTCTACTGCTTATGTTGCTGCTTTAAACGAAGCTCTTTTAGCTCCGTAATAAACACATTAATATCTTGATATTGGCGATATACCGAGGCAAAGCGCACATATGCGACTTCATCCATCATCGATAAACGCTCCATCGTCATTTCACCGACCGTCTCAGACTGCACTTCCGCTTGTCCAAGTCGTCGTAAATCATTTTCAATTAAATGCACAACACTTTCTAGCTCCTCTAAGCTAATCGGTCGCTTTTCACAGGCGCGAATTAAGCCGCGCAAAATTTTTTCACGCGTAAACTCTTCACGTGAGCCATCCTTTTTCACGACGATTAGCGGTGTTTCTTCAATTCGTTCAAATGTTGTAAAACGAAACGCGCATGCTTCACATTCACGACGACGACGAATTTCTTTATGATCATCCACCGGTCGTGAGTCTACTACACGCGTCCCATTATGTTGACATGCGGGACATCTCATATTCGTTTTCTCCTGCTCTTATTACAGATTTATATTTATTATTGCTTACTTTTTTATACGAGCCTTCATTTACAAGGCGAAACCATTTCATCATTACATGTATTATACCAAATATTCATCGGACATACGTATTTTTTCATCGCATCTATATGACAAAACAACTGAAAAAATGCTTTAGGAACTTATTATTCTACCATAAATTTGACGCGCTGAAAATATTGTGTACAAAAGCAAAAAAACTCCCCATGCCTACGCATGAGGAGCTTTGTTATTACGCTTGTACTGCTGCTAATTCGTTTACTACTTTACGCGTTAAGTCTACTACACGTGCAGAGTAGCCCCACTCGTTATCGTACCAAGCGATTACTTTAATTTTACGGTTACCTAATACCATCGTTGTTAAACCGTCTACTGTTGAAGAGTACTTCGTCGTGTTGAAGTCAGAAGATACTAATGGCTCCATCGTGAAGTTTAAAATGCCGTTCATTTTACCAGCTGCTGCTTTTTTGAACGCTTCGTTTACTTCTTCAGCTGTTACGTCACGCTCAACGTCCACTACTAAGTCAACTAATGATACGTTCGGTGTTGGTACGCGTAATGCCATACCGTGAATTTTGCCATCTAATTCTGGTAACACTAGGCGTAATGCTTTTGCTGCACCAGTAGATGTTGGGATAATTGATTGTGCACAAGCGCGCGCACGACGTAAATCTTTATGTGGGTTATCTAAGTTCTTTTGGTCATTTGTATAAGCATGTACAGTTGTCATTAAACCGTTTACGATGCCAAATTCGTCATTTAATACTTTCGCAACTGGTGCTAAGCAGTTTGTTGTACAAGAAGCGTTTGAAATAACGTCATGTTTTGATAAGTCTAACTTCTCGTCGTTTACACCTAATACAACTGTAATATCTTCGTTTTTACCAGGAGCTGTTAAAATTACTTTTTTCGCGCCTGCTTCGATATGTTTTGCTGCACCGCTGCGCTCGTTGAATTTACCTGTTGCTTCAATTACTACGTCAACGTTTAACTCTTTCCAAGGTAATAATAATGGATCGCGCTCGCTTACGATTTTTACTTCTTTACCGTTTACGATTAATGCGTTCTCAGCAGTTTCTACTGTACCTTCGTATACACCATGAGTTGTGTCATATTTAATTAAATGTGCTAGTGTTTCAACTGGGTAGCTTGCGTTAATTGCAACTACGTTTAAGTCATCTTGTAACATTGCTTGACGGAACACCATGCGTCCGATACGTCCAAAACCATTGATTGCGATAGAAACTGTCATTATATTTTTCCTCCTGCATTTGCCTTGTTTATATACAAATTATTATCTGTGAATTAGTATAACATATTCCGTACATTTGCCAACAATAATGTGTCACAAATCAAATAATAAAATTTTTCCGAAAAAATAAATAATGACATTTCCGCTATTTAACGTACGTAAAGCACAAAAAACGAGAGAATTTAAGCATTCCCTCGTTTTTTATTTCGGGTTAAATTACGCCCCACTTAGTTAAAACCGCTCGTAATTGTGCTTTCGTATCGTCCAGCGAGCCGTCATTATACAGCACCGCGTCAGCTCCTGCAATTTTTTCAGCAATCGGTATTTGAGAACCGATGCGTGCACGCGCTTCCTCTTCGCTAAAACGGTTGCGCTCCATTAAACGCGCGAGCTGCACATCGCTTGATACGGCGACAACTAAAACGCGATCGACGTAGTGCTGAAGCTTGCTTTCAAACAGTAGCGGAATGTCCATAATGACGTGCTTACCTTCAGCTACGTACGCATCACGCTGCGCAATCATTTCCGCACGAATAGCAGGATGAATAATCGCATTTAGCTGCTCGCGCTTATCGCTGTCGTGAAAAATTTGCTGTCCGATATACGTGCGGTCCATCGTGCCATCTTGTGCAATCGTTTCAGGACCAAATACGTCCGCAATTTGTGCGAGCGTTTTTGTCCCAGGTGCAACAACTTCACGTGCAATGACGTCTGCATCGACAATCGGTAAATCGTATTCACGAAGCATGTTCGCCACCGTACTTTTCCCTGTTGCAATACTTCCCGTTAATCCTATAATCACAAAAACTCCCCCTTATCGTTGGCATGCTGGACAATATACGGATGTGCGCCCTGCGATCGTGAGTGACTCGGTCGCCGCGCCACATGCACATTGCTTTTTGCCGTACATTTTGAGGCGATGCTGCATGCCGCCTGCTTCCCCGTTTACGTTACGGTAATCAGAAATCGTCGAGCCACCCGCTTCGATGCTCTCTTGTAAAATGCGCACAATTTGTGCAAACAACGCGCGCTTTTGCTCCTCACTTAACGTATTCGTCACCGTTTGCGGTCGAATATGCTCCAAATACAACGCCTCGGTCGCATAAATGTTGCCGCAGCCCGAAATGACATGCCCGTCCATAATGACTGCCTTAATCGGCTTGTTCGCATATTTTTTCGTCGCCGCTTTTTGTAAAAAATAATCGCATGCATGCGCTTCAAACGGCTCCGGTGCCATGAGCAGTAGCGGTCGGTAATCCGCTTCCTCACGTAGTAAACGCAGCTCGCCGAATCGACGAATGTCCGAGTACACGAGCAATCGCCCATTACTCATCGTCAATATGACGTGCGCATGCTTTTCATATTTCGCATCAGGAATGTCGCTTAGCTTTTCGACGTCAAACCACGCACCGCTCATTCCTAAATGGCTTGCAAGTAAATACGTCTCACCGTCTTTTGTAAGCGTCATGTAAATGTATTTCGCACGGCGCTCGACACGTATGATCGTCATGCCGATTAACATGTACGTAAAATGGTCCGGCGATAACACTTTGACGATGCATTCTTTGCCCGCTTCCTTCGATGTGTAAATCGTCGGTGATAGCTGGACGTGCGTAATCGTTTTTTGCTCTGCAACAGCACGTAGCTGTCGCACAACTCCTTCTACTTCTGGTAATTCTGGCATAATGTCTCCTTTTATTATATTTCACTGCTCTTAACGTTGAAGCTACCTGTTGTTTCGTGCAGTTGTAAAGTTTAGCTGCTGATTGCACGTTACTTCGCGTCGTACCAAGACTTGCCGTAGCTCACATCTACTTTTAACGGTACCGATAGCTTTACCGCCTGCTCCATCACTTCAGGTACGATGCGCGCGAGTACATCCATTTCCTCTTTCGGCCCTTCGAAAATTAGCTCATCGTGCACTTGTAATAACAGCGTCGATTGCAACCCTTCTGCTCGTAATCGTACATCCATATCAATCATCGCTTTTTTAATGATGTCCGCTGCTGACCCTTGAATCGGCATGTTCATCGCGGTACGCTCTGCAAAGCTGCGTATATTAAAGTTTTTATTGTTAATGTCCGGTAAATAGCGACGGCGGTTTAGCATCGTCGTTACGTATCCGTTCACCTTCGCCTGCTTCACGACGATGTCCATATATTGCTGCACGCCTGGGAAGCTTTTTAAATAGCGCTCAATAAACTCCGCCGCCTCTTGACGTGGAATGCTTAAGTTTTGTGATAAGCCGTAATCGCTAATGCCGTACACGATGCCGAAGTTAACTGCCTTCGCTGTGCGGCGCATGTTCGCATCCACTTCGTCCGCACCGACGTGAAATACATCCATCGCCGTTCGTGTATGAATGTCCATCCCTGTATTAAACGCCTCAACAAGCGCAGGGTCTTGACACATATGTGCAAGCACACGCAGCTCAATTTGCGAATAATCGGCCGCAAATAAATACCAATCTGGATGCGACGGGACGAACGCTTGACGAATTTTACGACCTTCCTCTAAGCGAATCGGAATGTTTTGTAAGTTCGGTTCAACCGAGCTTAAGCGCCCTGTTGACGTTAACGCCTGCTGGAAGCGTGTATGCACTTTACCGTCGTCGTGAATTTCTTTAATTAGCCCTTCAATGTACGTCGACTGAAGCTTCGCGAGCTGGCGATACAGTAAAATATGCTCGATAATCGCATGCTCACCTTTTAGCTTATCGAGCACATCGGCCGCAGTCGAATAACCCGTTTTCGTCTTTTTAATGACCGGCAAGCCGAGCTTATCGAATAAAATGACGCCGAGCTGCTTCGGTGAATTAATGTTAAACTGCTCACCTGCTGCGTCGTAAATGGCCGCTTCAATTTTTTGTAGGCGCTCACGAAGCTCATCGCCCATCGCTTGAAGCGTGTCCTTCGATACAGTAATGCCCGCCGTTTCCATATGGCCTAAAATGCGCGCAAGTGGTAGCTCTAAATCGTAATATAAGTCGTACTGTGCATTTTCGTGTAATCGCGCTTCAATCGCATCACGCAGCGTCCATACAGCGAATGCTTTACGGCTTGCATGCTTTGCGACATCGTCTTGTGATGGGATCGCACGTTTCGCACCTTTTCCATAAACGTCATCATTCGATTCCACATCGCGGTAGTCAAACTCCGCCACTAATGTCGCCACATCGTCTCCGGATAGCGATGGGTTGACAATGTACGTCGCAAGCAGTAAATCAAACGCAACCCCTTCAAGTGGCAAATCGATTCGCGCCAAAGCAGCCTGTGCCGCTTTGCGATCTGTGACGTATTTAATCGCCATGTCATCTTCTAACCACTGACGCACAACATCGCTGTTCATCGCCTCTACCGGAATATATTGAATACCTTCATTCGACGCAATCGCCATTCCTAAAACGTCCGACGTATGATAGTTGTCGGATGCAAGCTCTACATGCACCGCCGCCTCAAATGGCAATGCGTTAACGTCCGTTACAACGCTATACTGTATGTCCGACTTCGGCTCCTCTTCCACGTCCGCAAATTCCGTTTTGTCGAGCAGCTTTTTAAAGCCGAGCTCTTGATAAATGGCACGCAGCTCCTCACCGTTTACCCCTGCATACGCTAAATCGTCAATCGTAATCGTAATCGGTGCCGCTGTATGAATCGTTGCAAGCTGCTTACTCATATACGCTTGCTGCTCGTTCGCAATGAGCTTTTCCTTTAACTTCGCGCCGCTAACAGAATCGATATTTTCATACACCGCTTCCACTGTACCGTACGCTGTTAATAATTTAATCGCCGTTTTTTCACCGACGCCTGGCACGCCTGGAATGTTATCTGACGCATCACCCATTAACCCTTTCATATCGATAATTTGCGCAGGAGTAAGCCCGTACTTCTCAGCAACGAACGCCGGCGTGTACACGTCTAAATCGGTCATTCCTTTACGCGTAATGTAAACGGTCGTGCTATTTGTCACAAGTTGCGTTAAATCTTTATCCCCTGATACAATGACGACGTTTAACTGTTTTTCTTCTGCTTCTTTAGCGAGCGTGCCAATAATGTCATCTGCTTCGTACATGTCTAGCTCGTAACGTGCAATGCCGTACGCATCAATGAGCTTACGAATGTACGGGAATTGCTCTGACAGCTCAGGCGGTGTTTTTTGACGTCCACCTTTATAGTCTGTAAATGTCGTATGACGAAACGTCTTCTTCCCCGCATCAAACGCCACTAATATTTTCGTCGGCTGCTCCTCTGCTATAATTTTATCGAGCATCATCGTAAAGCCGTATACTGCGTTCGTATGAATACCGTGCTGATTCGTCAGCGGCGGCAACGCAAAAAATGCACGATACGCTAAGCTATTGCCATCTAATAAAAGTAATTTTTCGTTCGTCATGTCGATCTCCTTTGTATGCAAATGTCTTCTTTATTATACATGAGCGCATAAAAAAAAGCGTGCTACCACAATTGGCAACACGCGGGCTTTATGCATATCGTAGCAATGTTTCAGCCGTTTCAATAACGCCGGTTAATAACGCTTTAAAGTACGGACGTAGTACTTCCTCAAGCTGCTCCTTATTCGCAGAGCTGACGTTTGATTGCATCGACCATTTTACGAGCTTGTTTGTTTGTCGCTCAAACAATTCGAACTCAAGCTCAGAACGACCGTTAAAACGAACGACACCTTTATATGTTTTGGATAGGTGGATCATCGTTACAGAAGGTAGCTGCTCCATTTCAACAAGTATGTCCGTTGTTAAAATATTTCTTTTCGCTAAATACGTATTTCTTTGATGCATCCATAATCCGAATAACGTAATCATCGATCGTTCAGCTGCCTCCTTTCAATATCGGAATAGTTTTTTATACCCTCGTGCACAACATAGTAAACACTACCTTCCTAGTGTTAACAGTATGCACATTTACGCAGAAACGGTAAAATAGAAGACTGCTTGCACAACAAAAGGAGTCGCTCAAAAACTACTTTTTGAACAACTCCTCCACTGCACTATTTTAGCTTTTTAAACTTATACGCTTGTACGTTTTCAGGCGCCTCATAAAACAGCTCTTCATAAATAACCGTCATTAAAAACGCATTCATAAACGAAAACACAATATATAAAGGCATGCCACCAAGTGTCGGTGCCATCCATGCTTGCATAAACACTTCTACAACGCTAAGCTGCACCGTGAAAAATAGCGCACCGATGCCGACTTGCCATAATGCGCGTGGGTCCGGGCGTTTGTCATAGCGAAACACGCGCAAAAATACGTGTCGAACATCATCTGCAATGAATACATTCACCATCAATGCACCGATGAAAAATAACGAAACCCCAAAAACCTCTGCTGCCATCCACTTAAAATGCGCACCGTTAAACAATGCTGTTAGTGAACTTGCCATCACAAATGCAATTAACATATTTCTTACATAATACTCCACTAGTCGAGCAACTTTCACTCTACCCCTCCTACGAAACATATAAACTTATTTTTTCAGTATAGCAGAACATATCATATTCTCTAGTATTTTATTTTGCATCGCATCATTTTTTTACCGATTCGTGACAACTTTTTGGAGGAGAACATTTCCAACCAAAAATAGCCGCCCGAATGCTCGGACGGCTGTTTGCGCTATTTTATATAAGTGGGGGTTTCACTACCTTCAATATACATTGTTTATATAAAGTCATTATGGACGATATGTTAACGTTTTGTAAATTACGATTTCGGAATGCGCACAATCATTTTCGTGCCGACGCCGACTTCACTTTCTACTTTAATTTTACCGTCATGCGCCTCGACTAAATGCTTTACAATCGCAAGTCCAAGCCCCGTACCCCCTGAATTTCGACTACGAGCACGATCGACGCGGTAAAAACGTTCGAAAATACGCGGAATTTCAGCAGCCTCGATACCAATACCTTCATCTTGAATTTCAACAATGCCATCTTCTTCATCCTCATACACACGAATCGTCACTGTCGTGTTTTCGAGCGAGTAATTAATCGCATTGGCAATTAAGTTCGTAAACACCTGCATTAAACGGTTCGGGTCCCCTGCAACGATGACATCATTTGGCATGTCGACCGCAAACTCCATATTTTTCTCTTCAAGCTTTGCCCCGGTTAAATCAGCCGCATTAATGACGATGTCGCGCAAGCTCGTCTCCGTAATATCGACTGAGAAGCCATGCTGTTCGATTTTCGATAACTCTAGCAGCTCCTGCACGAGAATTTGAATGCGATCGCTTTCTTTATAAATAATTTCTAAAAACGATAGCAACATCGCCTCGTCCTTATAAGCACCGTCAAGTAACGTTTCCGAAAACCCTTTAATCGATGTAATCGGTGTGCGCAGCTCGTGTGATACGTTCGCAACGAAATCTTTTCGAATTTGCTCCAGACGCATGAGCTCCGTTACGTCATGAATAACGAGCACGACGCCGAGCCAGCGACCATGATCCCCAACGACCGGCGCTCCGTAAATTTCATTTTGTCGAATTTCATGTCCAATTTGCACTGACACTTGCTTACGAATCGGCGTTTCCGTTAAAAAAACATGCTCAACGACTTCAACGATATCATCTGGCAATGCGATACTACGAAAGCCTTTGCCACGCACTTGATCATATGCATAATTAAATCGCTTTAAAAACACACGATTCACAATTGAAATCGTTCCTTCACGGCCAATCATCATGAGGGAGCTCCCCATATTTTCAACTAACGTTTTTAAGCGCTCGGCTTCAATTTCACGGATCGTCGTCATATCTTGCAAATTACGCGCTAAAATATTGATTGATTTGCTGAGCTGTGCTGTTTTACTCACACCGTTTTCAAATGCACGCGCGCGGTAATTGCCTTTTGCTAACTCAAGCGCTGTGCGTGTCGCATTTTCAATCGGCTCGGTGAAAATGCGCACCGTCCGATTAATAACGATGCCAATAATAATAAATGCGACGAAGCTACAAAATACCATCGCCACGAAAAAACGATCTTGTGCGACGTCGAGCAATGCCGATGTATCAACGTCAATAAGTGCAGTCACGAGGCGCTTTTGATCTTCCTCTGTTAATATAATGTCACTTTGCTGTAACGTATCGTATAAGACGCGCTCCTCTGCCGCAATCGAACGGTCTAAATACTCGCCAATGTAAACAGGAAAAAGCTGACCTATGACGATGCCAAGGACAGCTAAAATAATACCAATAAGCGCCATGAACGACACAAAAAGGCGCGTGCTTAACGTTTTCATATCGCTTTTGGTTCCTCGAATTTATAGCCTAGCCCACGAATCGTTTTAATGAAAATCGGCTTGCGGCTATTTTCTTCTATCTTGTCACGTAAATGGCTAATGTGTACGTCTACAATGCGTGTGTCTCCTGCAAAGTCGTAATTCCATACAGCACTTAGAAGCTGATCGCGTGTTAGTACACGGTTTTTATTTTCAATTAAATAAACGAGCAGTTCAAATTCTTTCGGCGTGAACTCTAATGATTCGTCGTTTAGTAACACTTCAAAGCGGTCTGGATAAACACGTAGCCCGTTAAATTCAAATATTTTTTCTGCGGATTCCTGCTGTGCCGCCACAACTTGTGGTGAAAAACGACGCAGTACAGCTTTCACGCGCGCAATGACTTCACGCGGGCTAAACGGCTTCGTCATGTAATCATCTGCCCCAAGCTCTAAGCCAAGCACTTTATCAAACTCATCATCACGCGCTGTTAACATAATAATCGGCGTGTTCATTTTATGCATACGAATTTCCTTACATACATCCATGCCATCAAGCTTCGGTAGCATAACGTCAAGCAGCAATAAATCCGGCTTTAATGATAGCGCCATATCTAGCCCCGTTTGTCCGTCGTGCGCTATGTCCACATTGTAACCTGCTTGCTCTAAATTGTACTTCAGTAACGTCGCAATCGATAATTCATCTTCTACTACTAAAATATTTTTTGTCATGATGTTCCTCCGATATTCGGTATTTGAAACCCCCATTTCAAATAGGCCTTACAAGGAAATCGTCGTTCCGTATACACACATACGAACGAGCTGTTTTTTTATTAACTATATGCTTATCATACCATAACTACTCATTGTCTGAATAGTTCTGCATATGTGCAAAAAAAGATGGAGCTGCTCAAAAATTGCTTTTCGAGTCGCTCCGCCTTGTTAATTATAGTAATGCGTCTTTTACTTCACGAACGGCTTCTGCTGAAGTTTGCAGTTGTGCTTTTTCATCCTCTGTTAATTCAAGCTCGAAAATTTTCTCAATCCCATTTGCACCGAGTAATGTCGGTACACCTAAGTATAAATCATCAATGCCATATTCACCTTGTAAATACGCAATTGACGGTAAAATACGTTTTTGGTCTTTTAAAATCGCCTCTGCCATTTCAATCATCGCTGCAGCTGGTGCGTAGTAAGCTGAACCGTTACCGAGTAGGCTTACGATTTCGCCGCCACCTTTACGCGTACGATCGACAATCGCATCTAAACGCTCCTGTGATAGTAACGTCGTCAGTGGAATGCCGCCTGCGAACGAATAACGAATAAGTGGTACCATCGTATCGCCGTGACCACCTAATACGAAGCCTGATACGTCTTTTACTGATACGCGTAGCTCTTCTGCAATAAATGCACGGAAGCGAGCTGTATCAAGCACACCAGATTGACCGATTACGCGCTCTTTCGGGAAACCCGTCTCTTTAAACATCGTATACGTCATCGCGTCTACTGGATTCGTTAAGACGATAACGATCGACTCAGGTGCATACTCTTTAATGTTTTTCGCTACGTCTGTCATTACTTTTTGATTTGTTTGCACTAAATCATCACGCGTCATGCCTGGCTTACGTGCAATACCTGCTGTTACAAGCACAATGCTTGCACCTTCAATGTCCGCATAGTTTGATGTACCGCTTACATATGAGTCAAAACCTTGAATCGGCGCTGTTTCCCACATGTCTAACGCTTTACCTTTTGCAGGATTTTCTTGTGCTGGAATGTCTACTAATACAACATCTCCAAGCTCTTTTTGTGCTGCTAAAAATGCAGCAGTCGCTCCTGTAAAACCACTACCAATAACCGCGATCTTTTTACGCTGTAACGTCATTTCAAAAATCCCCTTTGTCATTTCGTTTCACTTCTATATTATTGTAACATTCTGTATTTTTAACATAAACCTTTTTCCTTACATTTTACGAAATCTTTCATAATTTACATAGTGCTTACATCAAGTCTGTTGATTAGCCCTTTTTATACAGTGGAATTCATGATTTTTAGCAGCCCAGCTGAAATAAATGCTGTATATCAGTGGCAGGGAGCGTACGGCGAGACTCCTTGGGGAAAAGCTCGTGCCTCAAGACCCCGTAAAGCGCGACGCAGGAGCGGTGCGGAGGCTTGAGGAAGGTGGTGAACGCCACGTCCATGTGGCACCACCTTCATGACAAACATCGTGTTCGCCGCCGAGCCCCAGGAAAGCGAGCCGTATTACGCGAACTGCTAATCAACATGCTTGTGCTTACATTATATATGTATAACCAAATTCCTAATTACAAATTTTTCACTCGCTAAACGCGCCGCAAAAAATATCAAAAAACCGCTCCCTTCCGAGGAAGAGAGCGGTTTCGCTAGACTGTATTAGTATATTAAATACGAATATTAGAAGTTTTCGATTAAGCGAGTAGCGAATTCAGAACATTTAACTTCTGTAGCGCCATCCATTAAACGTGCGAAGTCATAAGTTACATACTTAGAAGAGATTGTTTTCTCTACAGAGTTTGTAATTAAGTCCGCAGCTTCTTGCCATCCTAAGTGCTCAAGCATTAATACGCCTGATAATAATACTGAAGATGGGTTTACTTTATCTTGACCAGCATACTTCGGTGCAGTACCGTGAGTAGCTTCGAAAATAGCGTGACCAGTTAAGTAGTTGATGTTAGCGCCTGGAGCGATACCGATACCGCCAACTTGAGCAGCTAATGCGTCAGAGATGTAGTCACCGTTTAAGTTCATTGTAGCAACAACGTCGAACTCGTTTGGACGAGTTAAAATTTGTTGTAAGAAAATATCAGCGATTGAATCTTTAACTAAGATTTTGCCTTCAGCTAATGCAGCAGCTTGTGCTTCGTTAGCAGCAGCTTCACCTTTTTCAGCTTTAATTGCATCGTATTGGTTCCAAGTGAATACTTTGTCGCCGAATTCAGCTTCAGCTACATCGTAACCCCATTGTTTGAATCCACCTTCAGTGAACTTCATGATGTTACCTTTGTGTACTAAAGTAACTGTTGGTTGGTTGTGCTTGATTGCGTACTCGATTGCAGCACGAACTAAACGCTCAGTACCTTCTTTAGATACAGGTTTGATCCCTAAACCAGAAGTTTCTGGGAAGCGGATGTTTTTAACACCTAATTCATTTTGTAAGAACGCTAATAATTTCTTTTGCTCGTCTGAACCAGCTTTGTACTCGATACCAGCGTAGATATCTTCTGTATTTTCACGGAAGATAACCATGTTTACATCTTCAGGACGTTTAACTGGTGAAGGTACACCGTCAAAGTGACGTACTGGACGTAAGCAAACATAAAGATCTAACTCTTGACGTAATGCTACGTTAAGTGAACGGATACCGCCACCGATTGGAGTTGTTAAAGGACCTTTAATTGCGATTAAGTATTCGTTGATTTTGTCTAAAGTTTCTTGTGGTAACCATTCGCCAGTTTGGTTGAATGCTTTTTCACCAGCTAAAACTTCTAACCATTCAATTTTCTTTTCGCCTTTGTAAGCTTTTTCTACAGCCGCGTCGATTACGCGAGAAGCTGCTGCCCAGATATCTGGACCAATTCCGTCACCCTCGATGAAAGGAATTACTGGATTGTTTGGTACGTTTAATACGCCGTTTTCAACTACAATTTTGCCGTTTGTCATTGATAAATTGCCTCCTAATAATCGTAAATCTAGGACTTTGCGAGAACATTTCTCACAACAGTCCTAGACAGTTTAGCATATTTTTTTGAATTGTGCTATATGTGTAGGAAAGATTAACGCTCTGCTACTGGCACATAAGTTTGCATATCTGGACCAACGTACTCAGCACGTGGACGGATTAAGCGGTTGTTTGCATATTGCTCTAAAATGTGAGCTACCCAACCTGAAGTACGAGATACTGCAAAGATTGGTGTGAATAAGTCATGCTCGATACCTAAAGAGTCATATACTGATGCTGAGAAGAAGTCAACGTTCGCTGGTAATTTCTTTTGTTCTACGATCATGTCGTGGATTTTCACTGACATATCGTATAATTCTGGCTTACCAGTTAATTTTGTTAACTTTTCAGACATTACACGTAAATGTGGTGCACGTGGGTCTCCACCACGGTATACGCGGTGACCGAAGCCCATAATTTTTTCTTTGTTGTCTAACTTGTTTTGTACCCAAGCTTCAACGTTATCGATTGAACCGATTTCAGTTAACATTTTCATAACTTGCTCGTTTGCGCCACCGTGTAATGGGCCTTTTAATGCGCCGATTGCTGCAGTAACACCTGAGTAAACGTCTGATAATGTAGCTACACATACACGTGCAGTGAATGTAGAAGCGTTTAATTCGTGGTCAGCGTGTAAAATTAACGCTTTGTCGAATGCTTCGATTGCGATAGCTTCTGGCTCTTCGCCTGTTAACATGTATAAGAAGTTAGCTGCATAGCCTAATTCTGGTTTTGGAGCGATTGGCTCTTTGCCTTGACGTACGCGAGCAAAAGTAGTTACTACTGTACCGATTTTCGCTTGTAGGCGGATCGCTTTGCGGTAGTTAGCTTCTGCTTCCATTACGTCTGCTTCTTCGTCAAATGCACCAAGCATTGATACAGCTGTACGTAATGCAGCCATTGGGTGAACTGTATTAAGTGGCATAGACTTAAATAAGTCCGTAATTGCCGCTGGGATTTCCATGTTTGCTGCTAATTCAGCTTTTAATTCAGCTAATTCAGTAGCGTTTGGTAAACGTGTGTTCCAAAGTAAGAATACTACTTCTTCAAAAGAAGCGTTGTTTGTTAAGTCGTCGATTCCGTAACCAACGTAAGTTAATGTGTCGTCGATGATTGAGCTGATTTTAGACTCAGCAGCTACAATTCCTTCTAAACCTTTTGTTGCTGACATAGGATAATCTCTCCCTTTTCTGTTTGTATTTAGCCGGTCACTGCTCTTGACCTGTACTAATTGTTCTGTTCATGAACCGATAAATAAATCGCTTACATTCACATTATAATCATTTTTGACGGCTTTGTGAATGCCCTGACTAACTTTAATGAAAAAACTGTTTTTTCGATTGATTTTATATTTTTTTCGAGAATAAAAATACTTCTAACTATTTTTATTTTTCGTCTCAAAAGCGGTTTATAGACGCATTTTTGAAAGGAACGAGCTGTTTTTCAATACCCTTTTTTTATTGTATGACGAATTTTCGCAACATTTTTTTGTCGAAAAAACCGCATTTCGCTTACACTATTTTTACATGCTCATAAAAAAAGGCGCTCTGTTTATAACAGAACGCCTCTTTTTAGCGCTGTACAATAACAACAGATGCATTTTTCATCTGTTTTCGCAGCGATTTATACATCATTTTTTGAACAAATTTACGCGTGAATGGCAAAACAAAAATCAAACCAATAATGTCCGTTAAAAAGCCTGGCAAAATTAAAATGACCGCTCCAATTAACACGCATGCTGCATTGAGCGCAGCCGGTCCTGGCGCTTGACCATTTTGGAGCGATTGCTGTAAATTACGAACCGCTTGAAAGCCTTCTTTTTTTGCTAAATACACACCGAGCGCCCCTGTTGCAAGCATAATAAACACTGTCCATAAAATTCCGAATTGGTTCCCAAGCAACAATAGCAATAAAATTTCTGCTAACGTTACGCCAATTAACGCAACGCCTAATTTTTTCAACATACTCATCCTTCTTTCTATATAATTACAATTCATGTCGTGTCATCGATTACATTCTACTATTACATACGTAGCATAGTGAAAAAAGTTTCACGAAACAATGAAGGTTTTTTTGTTTTTCGCCTTTTATGCTCATCTGAAGCTTTCTTCATACATTGCTTCAACTGAATGTTTCAAGACGCCAGAAACATTCGCTTTTTGGCTCGTGCTATTGGCCAAGCTACTGCATAGGCAGTTAAAAATAACACGGTGCTGAACATAAAGTGAAAATGAAAAAACGACGGCATGCTCCATTGCACGTCGCCGTTTTCTTTTACTTATAGTACGCTTGCATGTCCTTTGTAAATTACGCCGGTTTCCGCATCTACTGTAATTTCTTGGTCTTGCTTAATTAACGTCGTTGCATCTTTTACACCAACGATTACTGGAATGCCTAGGCTTAAGCCAACTACTGCTGCATGTGACGTTAAGCCACCCTCTTCTGTAATAATGCCTGCACAACGCTCGATCGCTGGCATCATTTCACGGTCTGTACCGATTGTTACTAATACGCAGTTTTCTAAGTCATACGTTAATGCTTCTTCCGCATTGCGTGCAACGACTGCTTTGCCGACAACTGTTAATTTGCCGATGCCTTGTCCACGCGCTAATAAGTCGCCGATTACGTGTACTTTCATTAAGTTCGTTGAGCCTGCTTCACCAACTGGTACGCCCGCTGTAATAACGACAACGTCACCGTGGTTTACGTAGCCATAACGTAAGCTCTCGTCCACTGCTAGCTCTAAAATTTCATCCGTCGTTTCTACGCGGTGTGTTGCGATTGGACGGACACCCCAAACAAGCGTTAGTGCACGCGCAGTTTGAACTGATCCTGTTACTGCGATAATGCTGCGACCTGGACGGTATTTCGAAATGATGCGCGCTGTGTTGCCGCTTTCTGTCGGTGCTAAAATCGCTTTTGCATTTAAATTAAGTGCCGTATACGATACAGATTGTGAAATCGCATCCGTCATCGTCGTTTCTGTTTCTTTGCAGCGCGCTGAAACGATCGCGTGGTAATTCATTGACTGCTCTGCACGCTCTGCAATTTTATGCATCGTTTGCACCGATTCTACTGGGTAAAGCCCTGCTGCCGTTTCACCTGAAAGCATGATCGCATCTGTGCCGTCAAAAATAGCGTTTGCTACGTCTGATGCTTCAGCGCGTGTTGGACGTGGGTTACGTTGCATTGAATCAAGCATTTGTGTCGCTGTAATAACCGGCTTACCTGCACGGTTACATTTTGCGATTAATGACTTTTGTACAAGCGGCACTTCTTCAGCTGGAATTTCTACTCCTAAGTCACCACGGGCAACCATTAAGCCGTCTGATACTTCGATAATTGAATCGATATTGTCAACGCCTTCTTGGTTTTCGATTTTTGGAATAATTTGAATGTGCGCGCCGCCGTTTTTCTCAAGTAGCTCGCGGATTTCAAGCACGTCTGATGCACGACGCACGAATGATGCTGCTACGAAATCGACTTCTTGCTCAATGCCGAATAAAATGTCTTGTGCATCTTTTTCTGTAATACCAGGAAGCTGCACAGAAACGTTTGGCACGTTGACACCTTTTTTATTTTTTAACACGCCGGCATTTTCAACAATCGTCGTAATTAAACCGTTCGTTTCGTCTTTCGCTAATACGCGCAATTCGATTAATCCATCATCTAATAAAATGATTGAGCCTTGATCTACGTCTTCAATTAATTTTTCATACGTAACAGAAAACATTGCGTTCGTGCCAAGCACTTCCGTCATTGAAATGTCGACTACTTGACCTGTCGTAAAGTGCACTTCGCCATTTTCCATATTGTGTGTACGAATTTCAGGACCTTTCGTATCAAGTAAAATGCCGACATGTTTACCTAGCTTCTCTGCTACTGTACGAATAGCCGCGATGCGCAGTGCATGCTCCTCGTGCGTGCCGTGTGAAAAGTTTAAACGCGCAACGTTCATGCCAGCTTCGATTAATTTTTCTAGCGTTTCTGGTGTTTCACTTGCCGGTCCGATTGTACAAACGATTTTAGTTTTTCTCATAAAATTATGTCACTCCATTATAGTTAAATTGATAGTTGTTCAGTTAATGCATAAAGTGAGATATCCGCTTCATGCTTACCTTCGTATGCTTCTGATAGTTGATAGTCAACAAGTAAATGATTGCGAATGCCTACTGCGACACCGCTTTTTCCTTCGATTAATAGCTCGACTGCACGCCCACCGAATCGACTTGCAAGTACACGATCTCGCGCTGTTGGCGAACCACCGCGCTGCATATGTCCAAGCACCGATACACGCGTTTCAATTTGAGCCTTTTCCTTTAGCTGCTTTGCTAGCTCGTGACCAGACATAACGCCCTCTGCTACAATCATTATGCTATGCTTTTTACCACGCATCGAACTTTTCGTTAAGCGCTGTATCAATCGATCAATGTTAAAATCGACCTCTGGAATGATAACTGCCTCTGCCCCTGCTGCAACACCTGCCCATAGCGCCAAATCACCTGCATCGCGCCCCATTACTTCAACGATGAACGAGTTTTCGTGCGACGTAGCTGTATCGCGAATGCGGTCGATTGAGTACATCACCGTATTAAGCGCTGTATCAAAGCCGATCGTATATTCTGTTCCTGGAATATCATTATCGATCGTTCCTGGTATACCGACACACGGAAAGCCTTTTTCCGTTAGCGACATCGCACCACGATAAGAGCCATCTCCACCAATGACAACGAGACCATCAATGCCATGCTTTTTCAAGTTCGCAATCGCCTGTTGCTGCACATCGTCTTCCTTAAACTGCGGGTAACGTGCTGAATAAAGCATCGTGCCACCGCGCTGAATAATGTCCCCGACAGAGCCGAGCGTCATCGGTTGAAAGCGCTCCTCTAAAATTCCTTGGTAGCCGTGTTCAACGCCGACAACGTCTAGCCCTTCATAAATCGCTTTACGCACAACGGCACGAATTGCTGCGTTCATGCCAGGCGCGTCGCCACCACTAGTTAAAACTGCTATTTTTTTCATTTTAAAGCCTCCCAAACAACGAACTCCATACATATCTATTACCAACATTAACAGAAAAGTGCGGCATTTGTAAGTACCCGGCTAGTTGTTTTTACATAACTTAACCGAAAATATAAAAGACGTAAACGAATGATTTTTCGACGCGTAATTGTTCACACGATAAAAAGCACCATTCGCTTACGTCATGTTATTCATTTTCTATAAAGCGCCCAATTTTCGTAAATTTTTCATATCGTTGTTGCACGAGCTGTTCAACCGTCATTCCTTTGAATGTTGCAAAAACTGAAGTGACGAATTGCTTCATAATACGCCCTTGCTCAGTTGGATTTTTATGCGCCCCGCCTAACACTTCTGGCACGATATCATCAATGACGTTTTGTGCGAGTAAATGTGGTGCTGTAATTTGCATCGCCTCTGCTGCTTGCTGTGCGCGGCTTGCGTCCTTCCATAAAATCGACGCAGCCCCCTCAGGTGAAATAACCGAATACGTCGCATGCTCAAGCATATACACTTTGTTTGCAACGCCGAGTGCTAACGCGCCACCACTTCCGCCTTCACCGATTACAATGCTAACGATCGGTACTGTAAGACTAGCCATCTCGACTAAATTGCGCGCAATCGCCTCGCTTTGACCACGCTCCTCGGCTGCTTTACCAGGATATGCACCTTTTGTGTCGATCAAACATAAAATCGGACGGTTGAACTTTTCAGCTTGCTTCATAAGGCGCAGCGCTTTCCGGTAGCCTTCTGGATGCGGCATGCCGAAGTTGCGCTTGACATTTTCCTTCGTATTGCGCCCACGCTGATGCCCAATAATTGTATACGCTTGCCCATCGATTGTGCCGATACCGCCAACGATTGCCGCATCGTCTCCATATAAGCGGTCGCCGTGCAATTCAATGAAATCATCACATAATGCTTCAATGTAAAACAACGTCGTCGGTCGCTCTGGGTGACGCGCAATTTGTACGCGGTTCCACGCAGAAATGTTCGTATACACCGCCGTTTCAACCTCATGTAACTTATCTTCTAAACGCTGCACTTCAGCTGACATGTCGATGTCGGCATCTTCTGTTGCGCGCTTTAATTCCTCAATCTTTGTACGCAGCTGCTCGACTGGCTGCTCAAACGGTAATAACTTTGTCATTGCTTTTCGCCTCCTACATGCAGTTGAATAAGTAAGCTCAGCTGCTTACGTAAGTCGTGTCGATGAATAACTGCATCAAGTTGTCCGTGCTCTAGTAAAAATTCCGCTGTTTGAAAATTCGCCGGTAACTTTTCGCGCACTGTTTGCTCAATTACGCGTCGACCTGCAAATCCAATTAACGCTTTTGGCTCAGCGATATTAATGTCGCCGACCGATGCAAAGCTTGCCGATACACCACCAGTTGTCGGATGTGTTAATACCGAAATAAACAACAACTTTTGTGCAGCATGCTGTGCAAGTGCCACGCTAACTTTCGCCATTTGCATAAGCGACAGCACGCCTTCTTGCATTCGTGCTCCGCCACTTGCCGTAAAAATAATGAACGGCACGCGCAGCTTTGTCGCATGCTCAACAGCGCGCGTAATTTTTTCGCCAACGACCGAACCCATTGAGCCCATGCGGAAATGTGCGTCCATAACCGCGACAACAACTCGCTGACCGTCAATCGTCGTCACGCCCGTTTTAACTGCCTCGTTCATGCCCGTTTTTTCAACGTCCACTTGCACTTTCTCAACGTAATGCGGGAAGTTAAGCGGATTCGTCGTTTGTAAATGCGCATCTAGCTCCTCAAATGCACCTTCGTCAAATATGTACGCAATGCGCTCATCGGCTGTCATTTTTAAATGATGTCCACATTTGACGCACACTTTCCCATTTTGCTGTAGCTCTTTTGTATATTGAATGTGACGACAATCTTCACATTTTGTCATCATGCCCTCTGGTACAATTAGTTCCTCTTTACTATCATGCTTACGTTTTCGCTTTGTTAATAAATCACGAAAAATCGCCATACGTTATTCCCCCTTGTTAATGAAAGCGAACGTCTCCCCATTCGTTATAAGCGACTGTTGCTTCGACTGTGTAGCCGAGCTGCATCGCCTTTAATAACATTTGAATCGGTCGCTTTTCCTCTGCGCTCGTTCGTGTATGCTGCTCATTGCTGTATGCTACGAGCTGTCGCCAAATTTTTAAACTAAGTCGGTTGCCCGATGTGACGATGAGCTCTTGAATAAATTGTAATCGTTCAATGCTCCCTTCTAGCTCTAGCTGCTGAAAGTAACTGTCCCATACCGGCAACGCACGCAGCTGCTTGGACGACGTAATGAGCAAAATGGCTTCACGCTCATGCATTTTTTTCGTTGCGAGCACGTCCTCATGCTGCTGATTCGTCTGCAAAATGAACATCGATAACACTTCGACTAGCTGATGCTGCTGAAATGCCGTTAAAAACGTGCCACCCCCGTGACGTGTTTCAATTAAGCCGAGTAACTCTAAGCTGCGCAGCGCCTCACGCACCGCTGAACGCGATACGCTAAGCCGCTCCGCTAACACGCGCTCAGACGGTAATTTGTCGCCTGGCTGAATGCGATCCTCGTCGATTATGTGGCGCAGCTGTGTAACGAGCTCGACAAAGCGCTTCGGTTGTTGCTCTGTTGTCATGACGATCACCTCAATTGGTATGACCACTTTTTCGTAAAAAAATAAAAAGTGGTATGACCATTTTTCCTTTAGTAGTGTATCGAACTTTTTTTCCGTTGTAAAGCGAAAAGGGCAACCTCATAAAATGCGAGATCGCCCTTTTCCATTATTATAGGTGATGCAAAGCTTTCGTCTTTAGCTGACGCTTACCGAAACGAACTTCAATTTGCCCTTCTGCTACGACGAGTTGACCGCTCGTTAACGTTTGACCTACGTGCGCAAATAGCTGTGGGAAAATGGTGCAGCTGATCGTGCCCGTTTCGTCCTCAAGTGTTACGAATGCCATTTGCTCGCCTTTTTTCGTGCGCAACAAACGAATATCCTCGATTGCGCCGACAACTTTGACGCATGCGCCATCTTGTATCGTTGTAATTTGTAGCATCGTTGTGCGTCCTTGCAAATTCTCTGGTGCAAGCTGCTCGACTGGATGTGCCGACACGTAAAAGCCGAGCGCTTCCTTTTCATGCTGTAGCACGTCCTTCATCGATAAAGGTGGTACTTTCGTATATTTTAAGCGCATGCTTGCGACATTTTCGTTTATCGGCGTTGCATCGTCTGGTCGATACAATGACGCATGCTGCATTGCTCCGTTCATCGTCGCAAGCAGCGTCGCACGATCATGCTCGAAATCATCGAATGCTCCAGCTTTAATAAGCGGCTCAATATGCTTTTGCGTAAAATGCTTCGCCGATAAATAAATCGCTAGCTCGTACATGCTCGTAAACGGCGTGCCCTTTTGTTTACGCACCGTCATAAGCTGTGCTAAAAATGGCTGCGGTACACCTTTGATCGCCGATAAACCGTAGCGAATTGCCTCGTTTTCAACCGTAAAAATACGCTGGCTTTTATGCAACGACGGCGGTAACACGACGATGCCGCGCTCCTTCGCTTCCTGTATATATTGATGCAAGCGCTCTTGATTGCCGATGCTGCTCGTACAAAGCGCCGCATAAAAGTTCGCTGGGAAGTTCGCCTTTAAATACGCTAAATAATACGAAATGTAGCTGTACGCCACCGCATGACTTTTCGGGAATCCGTAATCAGCAAAGCGCTCAATTAACGCATACACGTCACGCGCAGTCGCCTCGTCAAACCCTTTAGCGATCGCACCGCTCACGAACTTGCCGCGCTGCTCCTTTAATACCGTCTCGTTCTTTTTACTAATCGCACGGCGCAGTAAATCCGCCTCGCCGTACGTAAAGCCTGCCATCACCGCCGCAATTTTTAAAATTTGCTCTTGGTAAATGATGACGCCGTACGTTTCTTGTAAAATCGGACGTAGCGCCTCATGTGGCATGACGACCGCTTCCTCACCGTGCTTTCGTCTTGCATAGCTCGGAATGAAATCCATCGGGCCGGGACGATAGAGCGCGTTAACTGCCACGACGTCTAAAAAATGCGTCGGGCAAATTTGACGCAGCGCCTCTTTCATACCTGCTGATTCAAGTTGGAAAATACCGCTCGTATCGCCGCGCTGTAATAGTGCAAACGTCGCCTCGTTATGAAGTGGAATTTTCTCAAAATCGAGCATGCGCCCATGTGAATAATAAATCGAACGGCGAATCGTTTCTAAAATTGTTAAATTCCGCAAACCTAAAAAGTCTATCTTTAACAGCCCGACCGCTTCGACTTCCTGCATCGGCCATTGCGTTAAATAAACACCGTCATGCCCTTGCTCAACTGGAATGACGTCCACAAGCGGCTTCGGGCTTAGCACGACACCAGCTGCATGCGTCGACGCGTTACGCGGCAAACCTTCTAGCTCCTTTGCGACGGCGAACCATTGCTCATGACGCGGGCTCATATGAACGAGCTGCTGCAACGCCGGTGACTGCGCATACGCCTCGTCTAACGTCACACCGTTTTTATTCGGAATCGCTTTTGAAATCGCATCGAGCATATCTGGTGGAAAGTTAAACATGCGCGCAACGTCACGAGCGACCGCCTTCGCTGATAACGTACCGAACGTAATAATTTGTGCGACGTGCTGCGCGCCGTATTTTTGTGCGACGTATTGAATGACGTCGGTACGCTTCGTATCAACGAAATCAATATCAATGTCTGGCATCGTCACACGCTCTGGGTTTAAAAAGCGCTCAAACACTAGGTCGTATTGCAGCGGATCGACGTCGGTAATAAACGTCGTATACGCAACGAGCGAACTTGCCGATGAACCACGCCCAGGCCCTGTTAAAATGTTGTGCTCGCGTGCATAGCGCATAAAGTCTGCAACAATTAAAAAGTAATCGCTATAGTTCATTTGTGCGATGATACCGAGCTCGTAATTTAGTCGCTCGCTGTACGCATCAGTCGCCTCCGGTAAACGCTTCGCTAAACCGGCATACGCCAGCTCGCGAAGTGCCTCGTCCGCTTTGACACCGTCTGCAAGTGGATATTGTGGTAGCATAAGCGCTTTTTCTGGCATCGTCACGTGACAGCTTAGAAGCATCGCACTCGCTGCTTCTAGCCAATGCGGCACGTCACGAAATGCGTCATGCCATTGCTGCGCGGTCGGCATAAAATGCTCTGGCTGTGCGTACGTTTCTTCATCAATGAGCTTAATGCCTGTTTGAATCGCCTGCGCAACTGTATACGCAAAAAATTGCTCCGGCTGCACGTAACGATTTTCTTGTGTCGCAATAATCGGCATGCTTAGTGCCTCTGCTAATAATACGGTGCGCTCCTCAGTAATGTGGCGGACGCCGTTTGGTCGACTAATACCGATATACGTTTGTTGTGTATAAATCTGCTGAAACGCCTCAACTGTTTGCTGCTCAATAAAGCCTTCTGCGTACGGTATCATCGCAATCGTGCCATGCTGATACGCCTGCAGCCATTTGAGTGGCAACACATGATCTGCTCGCGTTGATACTGCACTTGAAATTTTCACAATCGCTTGATAGCCGTCATTCGCCTTCGCATATAACACAAGCGGCATAATAGTATCATCTACTGCTACGTCAACACGTAAGCCGACGACTGCGTGAATACTCGCTTGCTGCATCGAACGCCAAAAAGGCATTAGCCCGTATAGCGTCGAATTGACGATTGCACAAGCTTCTGCCTTTTGTTGCTGTAAAAATTGTACACATTGTTCAAGGCGAATTGTGCTTTGTAGTAAATCCGCACTCGTTCTCAGTTGTGGGTATGCCACCATACAAAACGCCTCCTATTGTTTTATTTTTATTTCAAAGTTATTGAGTAGACAGTCAACTGGCAAACGCGTATTGCGGCTCGCGTTTCTCGGGCTCGGCGACGAACACGATGTTGGTCATGAAGCACGAGCTTTTTCCCTAGAAGTCTCGCCGCACACGCACTGCCACTAACATGCGACGTGAAATCCATTTTGTTGCTCAAAACAATGGATTTCATCGTATAAAAAGGCTATTCAACACACTTATTGTTGTTTATAATCGCGTACAACTTCCTGTAAACGAGCGATGACGCGGTCTGCTTCTTCCCATGAATACGCTGTTGCACCTGAAGCGAGCGGATGCCCACCACCGTTAAATTCCTTCGCTAGCGTGTTAATGATTGGACCTTTTGAACGTAGGCGCACGCGAATGGATTCGCCCTCTTCAATGAAAATAACCCACGCTGTAATGCCTTTAACGTTGCCAAGTGAGCTTACAAGTAACGACGCCTCTGAAGCGGTCGCGTCAAACTGCGCTAACACTTCCTTTGATAAACGTACGTACGCAGCACCGAGCTCGTCAATTTCGAAGTTTTGGTATAAATAGCCTTGTAAATTGAGCAGCTTGCGATCCATTTCGTACATGCCGTTGAAAATTTCGTTACGGTCAAAGTTATACTCGACTAAGTCGCCTGCTGTGCGGAACGTTTTTAACGTCGTTGATGGGAACATGAAGCGTCCTGTGTCGCCAACGATACCTGAGAATAATAAGCTTGCTGAACGGTCGCTTAACACCCAGCCCTCTAGCTCACGCGCTGCTTCAAATAGCTCATAAATCATTTCGCTGCAAGAGCTTGACGTCGTATCAACCCACAGCATGTCGCCGTATTGATCGTCATTTGGATGATGATCGATTTTAATTAAAAAGTCGCCGTTCGTGTAACGTTGGTCGTCTACGCGGTCTGTATTCGCTGTATCCGTTACGATGACAAGCGCCCCCTTATACGTTTCATCATCCACCGTATCAGGTATTGCCATAAACGTTAATGAATCGTCGTGCTGTCCAACTGCGTATACATTTTTGTTTGGAAAGTTTGCTTGAATAAGCGTTTTTAAACCGTGCTGTGAACCGTATGCATCTGGGTCTGGACGAACGTGGCGGTGAATAATAATCGTATCGTATTGTTTGATTTTTTCGATAATTTGCTGCTTCATCTTTTTAGTTTCCTCCAAATTGCCTTTTTCTTCTAAAACTTATACAATGATAGTAATTCGCTCGAAGGAGGGCATGTATGTATTTTAATTTCATTTGTGTTTTCATTATCGTCGTTGCGCTTATGTTTTATTTATACAATAAAACGAAGCAGCTTCGCACACCTGCTGCTTTAGAAATTCGCCATAAATGGTATAAAGCAAAAGCGAACGTCTGCTTAGGCATTTTCATTTTGACGTTCGGTGTGAATCAGCTCGTGCTGTTTCCAGACTGGGTGACATACATCGTCGGCGGTATTTTTATCGCACTTGGCGCACTTGTTGCGTACGAAAATCGTAAGCGCGCGAAACATTACAGTGCGTTTGTCGCTGAAGAACGCCAGCTATATGAGCAAGCCCAATCATAAAAGAATGCGTGTGAAAGTCATTTCGGCTTTTCACACGCTTTTTTGTGACAAAAGAAGTGCAAGTGATCGCACCACTCGCACTCGTGTTCATTAGCGCTCTAATAGTTGGAACGTCATCATCGCTTTGCCGACAAGTGTTTGCTTGTTGTATACCTCAAAGTCCATTTTCACAAACTTACGTGACATGTCTAAAATGACTGGCTTTACTGTTAGTCGGCTCTCCATTTGCACAGGCTTAATGAAATAAATCGTTAAGTTTTCAGCGACCGCATCGCCACGCTTATGACGCTTTAACGCAAATGCCCCTGCCTCTGCAAGCAACGTCGTAAACGCGCCGTATGAAATGGCACCGTATTGGTTCGTCATTTGCGGCGTTACTTTAAACTCGACAAAAATATCGTCCTCACCAAGCACTTTCATTTCGTTTTTTACGATGTCGTCAATCGTCTCACCGTTATGTGGCTGACGCTGAGCAAGCTGAAGCGCCTTTAACACGTCTTGACGCGAAATAACGCCTTTTAACGTATTGTCTTCATCGACGATTGGCAGTAAATCGATGCCTTCCCAAATCATGCGATGCCCAGCCGATGCGACAGACGTTTTCATCGAGCCGGCAATCGGATTTTTCGTCATTACTTTATCGAGTGATTCGGTGCTCGCTTTGCCGATCACGTCCTTCACCGTTACCATGCCGACAAGCTTGTTGTTTTGCGTTACGACTGGGTATGCACCGTGCGTCGTCGCCTCGTTTTGCTCGTGGAAGTGACGCACCGTTTCATCTGCACGTAAAATCGACGTCTCCTCAAGCGGCACGTAAATGTCCTCAATAAGTAAAATGTCTTTTTTAATGAGCTGATCGTAAATCGCGCGGTTAATCATCGTCGCAACGGTAAACGTATCGTAGCTCGTTGAAATGATTGGCAGCTTAAGCTCATCGGCAAGACGCTTGTTATCCTCGGTCGTTTCAAAGCCGCCCGTTACTAAAATGGCAGCACCTGCTGTTAGTGCGAGCTGATGTGCTTTCACACGGTTGCCGACAATGAGTAAGCTTCCTGCATCCGTATAGCGCATCATATCGTCTAACTGCATCGCACCGATGACAAACTTCGTCAGCGTTTTATGCAAGCCGTCTCGTCCACCGAGCACTTGCCCATCGACAATGTTAACAATTTCTGCAAACGTTAAACGTTCGATATTTTCCTTTTTCTTCTTCTCAATACGAATTGTGCCGACACGTTCAATCGAGCTTACTAAACGGCTATTTTCTGCCTCTTTAATCGCGCGATATGCTGTGCCCTCACTTACTTGCATTTCCTTAGCAATTTGGCGCACCGAAATTTTCGTTCCAACCGGTAGCGATTCAATGTATTGTAAAATTTTCTCGTGTTTCGTAGACAATGTATTCACCTATCTTTCCATGTATCGTCATTCGTATAGTGTACCATAACATTTCGACAAAATATAGAAACAAGGTGATACAGTGATGGTGCTGTTACATTACACTATGCGTTTAGCTGTACTTGCCCGCCCGCTTGCAACACTTGAACTTTTGCGTCTTTTACGTGTGACACGAAATCGTTTACATCGACTTTAATCGGCGGGAATGTATCGTAATGAACTGGTACAGCAATCTTCGGCTTAATGAGTGATACAGCATGTGCTGCATCGACCGGATCCATCGTGAAATGCCCTCCAATTGGTAAAAATGCAACGTCAATTGGGTGACGGCGACCGATCAGCTCCATATCGCCAAACAATGCTGTATCGCCTGCATGATAAATCGTTAGCCCTTCTGCAAATAATAAAATACCTCCTGCTACACCCATGTAATGTACAACACCGTCTTCATCTGTGTATGATGAGCTATGGAATGCTTGCACAAATTTAACTTTCGCAAAGCCTAAGTCGTATGTGCCGCCTAGACCAAGTGGCACTGTATTTGTTACACCTTGCTTGCTTAAATAATCCGCCGCTTCTACTGGTGCAACGACAACTGCATCATTTTTCGCCGCAAGCGCTACCGTATCGCCTACGTGGTCGTTATGCCCGTGTGTTAATAAAATCACGTCTGGCTGCTCCGTATCTGCTGATAAATCCGTTAAGCTATTGCCTGTTAAAAACGGGTCAATTAAAATCGTTTTGTCTCCAATTTGTACTTTTACTACTGAATGTCCATGGTATGAGATGTTCATGTTTGTTCCTCCTTTGAAATAAGCTGTTCACTTTAATGCGTGAACTGAAAAAGCTAATTACTACTATTCGAGATGTTGAGCGTTTTTCCTTCATTTTTTTGTACATTGTGCAAAAAGAGCGTAATATAGACGATAACTTTCATTTACAGGAGGCGTTTTCATGAAGCCATTACAAAACATACAGCACTATTTAACACAGCACAACATCGACGCGGCGTTCATTACGACACCACATAACGTATTTTACACGTCTAACTTTGCGAGCAATCCACATGAACGTTTACTCGGCATTATGATTTTCCAGCAAGCGGAGCCTTTTTTAATTTGTCCGAAAATGGAAGTGCCTGATGTATATGCGGCAGGCTGGGCGTTCGAGGCAGTCGGGCATGAAGATACAGAAAATGCGTGGGACGTGCTAAAGAAAGCATGTGACGCACGCAATGTATCGCTACAAACGATCGCTATCGAGAAGGATCATTTAACAGTTTCACGCTTTGAGGCAATGCAGCAACGCTTTAATGCCGCATTTACCGAAATCGATACGACGCTTAGTAGCATGCGCGTCATTAAAAACGAAGAGGAGCTGCAAAAAATGCGCGAGGCGGCTAAGCTTGCTGATTACGCAATTGAAGTCGGCATCAATGCGTTACAGGAAGGACGGACTGAAATGGACGTCTTAAACATCATCGAATCCGCTGTAAAAGCGAAAGGCTATTCAATGAGCTTCGATACGATGGTGCTTGCCGGTGAAAAAACCGCTTCACCACACGGCACACCAGGCAATCGTCCAATTCGCCGCGGCGACATGATTTTATTTGATTTAGGCGTCGTGTATGAAGGGTACTGCTCAGATATTACACGTACGGTCGCATTCGGTGATGTAACGGACGCTCAAGCTAAGCTGTACGATGCAGTGCTGCGTGCAAACGAAGCGGCGATTGCGGCAGTGAAGCCAGGCGTCCGCGCGATGGAGCTGGACAAAATCGCGCGCGACATTATTGAAGAGGCAGGCTACGGGCGCTATTTCACGCACCGTCTCGGTCACGGTCTTGGCATTTCGATTCATGAGTTCCCTTCGATCAACGGCGCAAATGACTATGCGTTACAACGAGGCACTGTATTTACGATTGAGCCAGGCATTTATAAAGACGATGTCGCAGGTGTGCGCATTGAAGATGACGTCGTTGTGACAAAAGATGGCGTCGAAGTTTTAACGCACTACCCGAAAGCACTCCAAATCGTTCCATTCCGCTAAAAAATAAGGCGATTGACACACATTTGTCGATTGCCTTTTCTGTTTACACTATATATTTTGTATAAACTTATAAAATCAACAATCACATATCATTTTATTAACAAATAAATCGTTTTATTATTATAATAAAATTCATCAGATAAACAAAATCGTCTCTTTTTCTAACAATATCAACACACTACGCACAAATAACATTAGTTTTTCACAAATCAACACTTTCATTTATATGTATTTTTGTTATACTTAACGTATACATATTCAAGGGGGTAGTTGGGAAATGGCACTATCATATAACAACATCGTAGTAGCAGTAGACGGTTCAAAAGAAGCAAACTATGCATTTAAAAAGGCAAAAGAAATGGCGAAACGTCACGAAGCAGCTTTACACTTAGTAAACGTAATCGACACTCGTTCTTTCGCAGCAATCGAAGCATACGATCGTTCAGTAGCTGAGCGCGCGCAAGCACATTCTGAAGAACTATTAGCTGATTACAAAAAGCAAGCTGAAGAATACGGCATTACAGATGTTAAAGTTGTAATTGAGCACGGTTCTCCAAAAACAATCATTACACGCGAGTTATCGAACTTAACAGATGCAGACTTAATCGTTTGTGGTGCTACAGGTTTAAATGCAATCGAGCGTTTCTTAATCGGTTCAGTATCTGAAGCAATCGTACGTTCTGCAACTTGTGACGTATTAGTTGTTCGTACTCCAGAAAACTAATAAAAAAAAGGTGTGTCACCGTCAACTTGACGATGGCACACCTTTTTTACGTTATTTATTTTCTTTCCACATGCGCACTTTCTCAAAGAACATCGCAAGCGCTTCTTTATTTTGCATGTTCGGCACTTTCGCAAGCAATACTTCCTTAGGTGCACGCATCGTCGCTGATTTTTTTTGTAGCACTAAAATGCTCTTCTCATGCACGCGTGATGTGAATAAATTTTCAGGCAGCTGAATAACTGATTGAATCCATACGTGCTTCTTTAAATATTTGTGCAGTTGCTGTGCTTGCTCGGATTCAAACAACGTCGCTGGCACTAAGAAAAACATGTAGCCGCCCTCTTTTACGTAGTTCACCGACTGCTCGATAAATAAATGATGCGCATAGCTCATGCCTTCTGGTGCACATAGTTCATAATCAAGCGCCACTTCCTCGTTCGGATAATAGCCATACGGTACGTCGCATACGATCGCATCGGCTGGATCAATGAGTAAATCCTTCAGCGCATCTTGGTGGTGAAGCTCCACTGGCTGCTCGAGTAAATTTGCTGTCGCCGCCGCAAGCTGAATAAGTAACTCGTCCACTTCAACGCCCGTCGCCTCAATTTTCCCATCAAACGCATTCATAAGCGCATACAATAAATTGCCTGTACCGACTGCTAAATCCGTCACGTTTAATGACTGCCCCGCTTGTAGCTGCTCCTCAAATGACTGCTCGACAAAAAATGACAATAAAAAACCAAATGTGTCTGGTGTCATTTGATGGTTCGGCTGCGTACCTTCACGCATTCCTTTTAAAATGGCGATTTGAATCGCTTTACGAATTTCTTCCTTTGATAAGTTGTGTACATCGACGTGTAAATCGCCGTCTAACCATTTTTCAAGCGCTACGAGTAGCCCTTCTAAATATGTGCCCTCTGTTTCCTTTTGTGCCTCTGTATTTAAAATCGAAAATAATTGCTCGAAGTTTTCCATTTGAAACGTCCTTTCCATTGTCGCATTTGTTCATTATAACAACTGTACGAATGAATACAAAACAAAATTCACCACCTCAGTCAATGCCGAGATGGTGAATCGTTCGTGTGTTAGATTACATATATATAGACGGTGAATGTATTTTAGCATTTTGTTCGTCGGCTCTCCACATCGAGGCAGGCTTTCCGCGGGCGTGGCTTCGAGCCTCGTTCACATTCTAAATTTCAATCACCTTGTATATATGTTGATTAGCCAATGACTCGGCTGTTTGCTTCACGCGGCCAGCTACATTGCGTTCGCTATTCCAATTAAATATTGAAAATCTCGATACCACTGTGTAAAAAGGGCTAATCAACATAACACGTTTAAATTATACTAACGCTTTTACTGCTGCGATTGCCGCTTCGTAGTCTGGGTGGTTTGTCGCTTCTGATACATACTCAACATATGTAACGGTACCTTCAGCGTCTACAACGAAAATAGCACGTGCTAATAAACGTAATTCTTCGATTGCTACGCCGTAAGCTTGTCCGAATGAAAGGTCGCGGTGGTCAGAAACTGTTTGTACGTTTTCGATGCCAGCTGCTGCACACCAACGCTTTTGTGCGAATGGTAAGTCAACTGATACTGTTAAGATGACTACGTTTTCGCCTAGCTCTGCTGCTGCTTCGTTAAATTTACGTGTTTGTTGATCGCATACACCTGTGTCGATTGATGGAACAACTGAAATTAAACGTACTTTACCAGCTGAGTTTTCTAATGTTACTGGTGATAAGTCGTTTGCTAACACTGTGAAGTTTGGTGCTTTGTCGCCAACCTTTACTTCTGTGCCTAATAATGTAACTGGACCGTTTTTGAATGTAATGTTTGCCATGAATCATTCCGCCTCCTAAATTTGGGTTAGTTTCATCTTACTAAACATCGACGCGCTTATGCAACTAAAGCATAGTGAAAAGATGCGAAAACTTAAAACGAGGTGATAAAGAAGCATCGCCTCCTATCACCTCGTATCGTATTACATCGTCGGCTCAACCGGCTCATTTTTCCATACCGGTTGCTCCTCTTTTTCTTTACGTAAAAACGTACCTTCATGAATAACAACTGTATCTGCGATCAAATCATGCAAGCCTTTGTTGTTCGGTACAACGGCAACAAGCACGTAAAAAATGACTGTTTTCACACAGATGAAGCGACCGATCCATTCACGGAATACGACCGCACTCCACGTAAGCTCTCCACCATCATCAGCAATGACACGTAAACCGAAAATCATTTTGCCAACTGTTTGACCAAGATATTTCGTCATACATACGAAGTAGCCGTAAAAAATAATCGCTGAAATAATTGTAAACGGTGCATACCAAGCGTATTGTTCCGCCCTTGCATCGAGCAAGTAAAACACCGGTTTAATGACAATCGACGTTACCGCACCAATTACGAGCAAATCGATCATATATGCCCAAAAACGCATCCAAAAGCCTGCTGTTTTCGTTTCCATCACCATTTCCTTCGCTTGCGGACGCGGTGCTAATAAAATGTCCTCTGGTGTTTGTGGCTGTGGCAATTGCTGTTCATCATGAAATTCAGACATGCTCGCTCGCCCCCTTATTCACCGTATAAATACATCGCACGCGGCGCTTCGTAGTCAGATAATAGCTTGTTTAACACACGCTCTTCTGCTGATGGACCAAAGAACTCTGCTGCTTTTGCAGACATTAATACACTCCACGTTGCATCTGCGTAACCGTATTCAAATACTTCTGCTTTTTCTAAATCAAAATCTTTACGCAATGCTTGTAACGCCGCTTCCTCATCACCGATTGCATCGACTAAACCATTTTCTACAGCTTGCTTCGCTGTGTAAATACGGCCGTCGCCAATTTGACGCACTTCTGCATCTGTCATGCCACGACCTGCTGCGATAACGTTAACGAACTCGTCGTACGCCTCATCAACAAGCGTTTGCATAATCGCACGCTCTTCATTGCTCATCGGACGCGTCGAACTCATAATGTCTTTGTACGGACCTGATTTTAACGTTTCAAAGACGATGCCGTAATCTTCTGCTAGCTGACCGTAGTTAATGCCTTGCATAATGACCCCGATTGAACCTGTCCACGTTTCAGAATATGCATAAATTTTGTCCGCTGGGGCCGCTATGTAATACCCACCTGATGCCGCCATCGAACCCATTGACACGTAAATTGGCATATCACGCGCTTCTTTTAATTCGATAATCGCATCATATAATTGACGTGATTCATACACGCCGCCACCTGGTGTATCTACTTGTAATAACACACCTTTTACTGTCTCATCCTCTTGAATTGCTGCAAGTTGATTTAATACAAATTGGTGGTCGTACTCAATTTCTGTAAATAATGAGCCACTGCCAACGTCTTGAATTGTGCCATTTACTTTCACAACTGCAATACGCTCTTCCATATTCCCCTCTTCTAGCATCACTTCATTTGCTGCAAGCGACGAACCGAGCAACTCATTTGGATCAAATATCGCATCCCAATCTGTTGATGCAATGCTTACTAATGAGTTCATACCAATTGAAATAGCGAATAACACTACTGCTCCAACAAGCGCTAACCATCGTTTAATGTTCATAAATTCACTCCTTTAGCCGTTTCTACGTTCTAGTGTAACAAAAAGTTTCACTGCGCGTCGTTTTTTTCTGTAGCCGATGCAAAATTTATACTAAAAAGACACGCGTGTTAATTAGCCATTCAACCGGCATTTCACGTATTGCGGCTCGCGGTGCTCCTGCGATGACTCGTCGCACATCAATTCCTAAAGCTCGGAGGCGAACACGATGTTTGTTCTGAAGGTGTGGCATTCACCACCTTCCTCAAGCTCTGCGTCGCGCTTTACGGGATATTTCGTTCTGTAAGGAGTCTCGCCGCACGCTTTATGCTACTAAAAACAAGCCATTCAGCTGCATAAACACGGCGTATCAACAAACTTGCTAAAAAGAAGCAGCCTGACACGTCACGTTTATGATGTCGCGCACAAAAAAGCTGTGCTAAACGTCGCCACCGACGATTAACACAGCTACTTTTATTATGCTTGTACTTTTTTAAATTCTTGCTGACGTAGCTCTACGCGACGAATTTTACCTGAAGCTGTTTTCGGTAGCTCGTCGATAAATTCAACAGCTCGTGGATATTTGTACGGCGCTGTTACATCTTTTACGTGCTGCTGTAGCTCTTTAATTAGCTCGTCGCTCGCATTTTCTGGCTCGCGTAGCACGATGAATGCTTTTACGATATGTCCGCGAATTTCGTCTGGGCTCGCGACAACGGCACATTCACGTACAGCTGGGTGCTTTGTTAACGCATCCTCTACTTCAAAAGGTCCGATTGTGTAGCCTGATGAAATGATAATGTCATCGCCACGTCCTTCAAACCAGAAGTAGCCGTCCTCATCTTTCGTTGCGCGGTCACCTGTAATATACCACTCGCCGCGGAATTGCATGCTCGTACGCTCTGGGTCTTTTAAGTAACCTTTGTATAACGCTGGCGTTGAAACGTGCACGGCAATGTCGCCTACTTCACCTGGTTGCACTGGTTCACCGTCTTCGTTAATGACTTCAACATAGTTGCCTGGTGTCGGTTTACCCATTGATCCTGGGCGCGGCTCCATGCCAACCATCGTCCCAACGAGTAACGTATTTTCCGTTTGCCCGTAGCCATCACGCACTTGTAAGTTGAAATGCTTTAAAAACACTTCGATTACTTCACGATTTAACGGCTCACCCGCTGATACAGCTTGGCGTAAGTTTGTTAAGTTATACTTATCTATATAGACGGTGAAAGAAAATTAGAGTTTCAAACAAAGTC
>NZ_MATO01000011.1 GCF_001700325.1 Caryophanon latum | reverse complement strand
GAAGAAAAAGGATTTAAATCTAAATATTAATCACCTTATATATATGTAATAAAGTGTAACGCCTTCTACGACGTAAATGACATCATCATCGTCATTCAATACGGCATCTGTAAAGCTTCTAGATGGAGAAGCAAATTGATATGTTACTTCACCGCTTTCAAAATGAATCGCTGACAATTGATTGTCTGACAATGCATACAAATAGTATCCTTGCTTATCGAAAAATAACGCTTGATCCGCACCTACATTTTGAAACGTTTGAATTTTTTCTAAAGACTTCGCATGCCAAATCGTCGTCTCATTAGACACACCTGTCGCTAAAAATGCATCATCTGGACTAAACGTAGCACTATTTGAAAACTGTGCCTCACCAATCGTTGGCATAGTTGTCGCATTCACTACATTCGTATTACACGTAGCAATGAGAAGCAACAATAACAAAAACATTTTTGCAAATTTCATGAAACCACCCTTTACCGTTTAATTAATTACCATTATATAACTAAAATTAATCACATTCTATATCCACATATAATAAAAAGGGATTTAACTCAATCGCACAGAATATGTTAAAAAAGGAGGGATTGTACATGACGTTTTCATTAAAACAATTATTAGATGAGCGTACTATGAAAGAAATGGCTGTTCCATCAACAACACAAAAGCAGCATTACCGCGTCACACTTCGTTACGAAAAACATCCAAATGGCAAGCCGATTTATACGCGTATTTGTTACGTGCGTATCGAAGGAATGAATTGTACGTATTTGAAGGAGGAAGAAGTGCGCCCTTTTAGCCGCCGTGACCGCATTACTGCTGACGAAAGCTATTGGGACAAGCCATTATTTAAAGTGTTTTATCGCAAACTATTAAATGATGTGCCAAAGCAAAGTGTGTTTTACTTTGAAGAAACCGTCGATCTGGAGGCGTGGGAACATGCTTGTAAGAAGTTAGGGATTGTTAATGCATTTAAATTATCCGAATTGAATGAATAGTAAATATTTATTTGATTTTAGAATTTACTTGAAATATAATTAGTATTTGGAAACACCAATTTAATATATAATAGGAGGGCTCTCTCATGGCCAATATCAACTACACTCTAGAAGAAACTACTGTATCTATCGTATACGAGCCATACATAGAATATTCGGACGAGAAGTTAGAACAGATACTCTTAGATCACGGTTGGCGTTTGTTCGCCGTATACGATAATGCTCGTAGTTACAAGCACGATTCTAAACCGCCTTGTACATTACAACCGTTGTCTATTGAAAACGTGAAAAAAGTTTTAATTGTTTAACTAAATAGTGTTGAATGGGATTAATGTAGTTCCATTCAACACCTATAGTTAGTTGATAAATATGAGAATAAAATTTGTATTAAATGATGAACTGAACTACTTGTTGAAAAAGCTATATTATTTACATAAATACTAACAATCCTCTAAAAAACATGTAAAAGATTCTTTCCAGTTAACAGTAGCCCTCCTATTATCAAAATTTCATAAGCTATAAAAAACCTCTTTGCATAATCGGAAAGAGGTTTTTATATTGCACACATAAAAAACACGTGTTATGATACGTATAAAGAAGTTTATGAAAGAGGTTTTTATTATGAGTACGAAACTGCCTAACATATACAATTATTTAGCAGTACTTTCATTCCTAGATGACGGGCAAATACATGTACGAATTCCAGATTTTCCAAATGTATTTATTCAAGAAAAAAAAGAAGAAAATGTACTATATAAAGATGCTGAACAAGCATTAGCCTTGCATATTTTTACATTGGAAAGCTTAAATGAACCTTTACCTGTTCCTACATCTCTCAAAGATTTAAGTTTAGAAGAAAATGAAGTTCCTATTTTGTTACGCATAAATATGGCAATTGCTCGCTCAAAAATTAAGCAAGCTTCAGTGAAAAAAACATTAACTATTCCAAAATGGTTAAATGATGCTGCTGAACAAGAAAACATTAATTTTTCACTTGTTTTGCAAAATGCATTAAAAGAACAATTACATCCTGATGATCCTTCTTCATATAATTAGTAACGAAAACTTACAAGCGTGTTGATTATCTATTAACATGCAGCATTTATTTCCAAATGGTTGCTAATAACAGCCGATTCCACTGTATATAAATAGCTAATCAACAGACCTGGAAAACTTACATCTTATATAACCCTTCCGACAATTATTTTTGTTGGAAGGGTTTTTATATTTAAAACATAAGCTTAATTGATCATAGTCGCAAACACGATGTTAGTTATGAAAATTGCCTTCCTCGAACAGTCTCTTTGCATGTTTCCTGCTACAATCATTCAGAAATGATTCCAGTTTTGCTGTTCAAAACAAGCGATTCCACTGTAAAAAAGTAGCTAATCAACAGATTTGATTTTTTTTCGTCTCATGCCTAATAAATTTCAATAAATCATTTGACACGTGCTATTACACGTGTAATAATAAAGGTACAACAAACACGTACTATAACACGTGTTAGATTCTGCACCTAGATATGTATTATTAACTAATCAATCACTCAGGAGGAATTTATCATGTACAAAAATCTATTAGTTTTATCTCAATCTTCATTACTTCAAAAGGAGCTTGTATTACGTAAAAGTGCTACTTCACCTCGCACTATTTATACTGCGCCAAAAGTATTTCCTAAACATAAGATAGATCCGACTAATTATGAAAGGTTTGCTCGCTTAATTGATACTGTCGAAGAAGCATTTAAAACTTCGAGCAATGATTTAAAATTTTTCGCGTTAATTCGTTTAGCTGAAAGTATCATTAACGAATTGCTGAAGGCATATAACATTCCGATGACAACTCCGAATGAAAATGACAATTCGCATAAATGGCTATGTTTTGCAGAGAAAATAGATACGTTTATGAAATTGTCACCGAATCCTAATAAATGTTTAAATGAACTTTTAGAGCTTAGTTATTTATATCAACATGTTCGAAACCCTATTTTTCATGGTGATTTAGAGAAATTTGCTACTTTTGAAAATGTTAAGTCTTTATTGCGTTTAACATTATATTTACTAAGCAATTTCAAAGTAACGCTCATTAAACATAAGACAAAAATTGCAAATTAAAAAAGACCCGCCTTACTGAAAATGTAAGGTGGGTCTTTTTATATTACGGACGCATATTCACGCCGCCGTCAACCATAAACGTTTGACCTGTCATGTATTTGCTGTCTTCTGATGCTAAAAACACAGCTACGCGACCGATGTCTTGCTCTGGGTCACCGAAACGACCTAGTGGCACTTTTGATAACGTATCCTCGTACATATCTGGGAATGCCGCTTTCCATTTTTCTACGCCTTCAGTCATGGCCATTGGTGAGATGATGTTCACCGTTACGCCGTATTGTGCAACCTCGTTCGCCACAACGCGCGTCATGCCACGAATTGCTTCCTTCGCTGCTGCGTATGCTGTTTGCGTTTTTTGACCAGAAATGCCGGCACCTGATGCGAAGTTAATGATGTTACCTTTTGTTTCTTTTAAGTGTGGCAGTGCTGCTTGCATTAAGTAAAACGTCGGGTAGAAGCCTGTGCCAAATGATAAATCGAAGTGCTCTTGCTTCGTTTCTTCAAACATAATTTGGCGTGATACGTGTGCGTTGTTTACAAGCACGTCTAAACGTCCGAACTTCTCTACAGCAAAGTCGACAATTTTATGTAACTCATCGTGCTTCATTAAATCAAATTGTAAAAATTCGCTTTTTGGTGAAAACTCGCGAAGCTCTGCTAATACTTTTGCGCCCGCTTCTTCATTTACGTCAACGATTAATACGTTAGCGCCTTCTTTTACCATCGCTTTTGCCATGCCAGCACCAATCCCGCCAGCACCGCCTGTAATAATGACTGCTTTATTTTGTAGTCTTGACATAAGTTCGCCTCTTTCCATTTATTTGCTTATACTATAGCGTTTTTTTGCTGTATTGTCACGAAAATGCCCTATAAAAATTATTCATTGAAAAATGTTAGCTCCTTGCCAATACCCGCAACGAGTAGTCGAAATTGCTCGTCTGACTTCGCCTCAACGTGCCACCCTTCAAATGAGCCGTTGTCACCGAACAGATAAAGTGTGATGCCTGATTCAAACTGAAGTGATAAATCATTATCGCCGACGATGCACGCCGAAGCAATTTTTTCACGTGCAAGTGCACACAAATGCTCTAAGCGACCGAAATCATCGCGGCGCACAATGCGTTCACCGTTTGCATCTGTCAATATGTATGTACCTTCTAGACGAATCGTAATGTCATCATAGGTGCTATGATCTGTCGATAACATAAGTGCCGGCCACCAAAAATGGAGCGCATCGACCGTTTCACCGACAAGCGTTTCGCGTAAAAATAGGTTAATGTCCTGATCCAATATGTCCAACCTCCTTATGATGAGTATAGGAGTGATTCGACTACAAAACAACAGGCGTTTATCTCATAAAAAAGCACGACTACAAAACGTAGCCGCACTTGTCGTTATTTTATACTATTTAATTGTTTCGTAGTTGGTGTAAACACAGTTGTGTATGCGACTTCTGAATGCGTGTCGCTGCCGCTTCGTACGTCGCGTCGTGCATAAACGGCCGCCTCTGTATACGTTAAGCCATTTGCATTTAACAGTTGCTGAATGTTTGTCGCTTGCTGTAAAAAGGCTTCTTCGCTTTGTTTCGTGTACGCTAGCTCAATATCGACAACGATGCGCAATTCGTCACTAAGCGTTGGCTTCCATACAGCTGTATTATCAGCAAGGTCTTTAAACACGTATGCGCTATAATACGCTGATTCGACTGGCACATTCGCTCGCTTTAGCTGCTCATGAAGCCATGCTGTGCCACTATTTGTGAAGGCGGCTGTTTGTGCCTCGTGAAGCGCGCTATAATCAACATCTGTATAAATGCGTTCTTGTAACACGATTGCACCGCGAATTGAAAATGAGTATTCTCTTTTATCAATTGTGTAATACGTGTAATAGCTAGCGTCTTTAAAATTAAAGCCACTCGCATCTCCTTTAGTAATATCGCTACCCGCATACGTCGTCATAACGTATTCCTCAATTTTTTTCATCGCCATTGATTTCGTAATAAAATTACCATTAAACGACACGTAAAGAAATAGCACAAGCATACAAACAATGACTGCAAGTGAAATGAACAAGTTGCGCTTCATCGTCCTTCCTCCTTTGAACATACTCTTTTTCATAATGATGACACGACTGCACTACGTATTGCAAATATACTATGCATCATACCGCAAATAATGCGATCGTAATATAGCTTTTTCATTTCATGCACCGCCTAATACGAAAAGCACAAACTAGATCGTAAATAATTATGATTGCCAAAGCGATTCAATAAAATGATGCATTCGTTACAAAAAATATTTTTTATGAGCCTGAAAAAAGCCGTGCTACATGTAACACAGCTCATTGCACTTCAATTACAAACACGTACGATATATCACCGTACGACACGTTACCGTCCAGCCACGATGCTCGGTAATTATACGTATATTTCCCTCGTTCAATCGGCGCTGTCATTTGCCCATGTTCGAGTGGCACGATTTGGACGTCATTTCCGTTTACCCGTGATACATCGATATTCGTTGGCGGCTCTTCTCCTTCAAGCTGTATGCTAAGCGGCTCCCCGCTGCTTACAATGATGGGCTCAGCGTGTTGTAGCTGTTCGTCTGGGCTCACTTTATCGACGCACACTTCGTCCCAGCAATACGTGCCGATCGATGTGTCATACGTTTTCCCTCCGACGATGACGTGCGCTTGTGGCAAGTCGTCCTCGCTTACTGTATGCGAGCAGCCTGCGAGTAAAAGTGCTGCACATAACCATTTTTTCATAATGCATCACCTGTAAGTACCGCCATATCAATCGCCCCGTTTTGTGCCTCATAAAAGAACCCTTCATAGCGAATTTGTTTCTCGTTGTTGACGATGAACTGCTGTACTTCTTCACCAGAAGCGGTGTAATACGTCACATCATAGCTGTAGCCAATATATCCGATCGATACACCTGTTTTCAAAAACTCGATATCGTTAAGCATCGTCACAATACGCTCAATTTGTGCTTCGCTCGTAATAATTGTTTCGGTGCCGTCATTGCCGTCAAACACGCGAATTTTCACAATGTCATCGTCCGTTGCCGTCACGTTTGTCGGTACAAAAAAGTGAAACGCGAGCATTGCTGTTAAAAAAATGATGACACCTAGTACTGGTAGTGCAATTTTTTTCATGTTGCCACTCCCTTTCCGTTATCTCTTTATTACGACAGCATCGCATAAAACTCCTGCTTTCCTCTATGAAACGCATCATTGTGACGATTTGTTACAACGTTCATGATGAGTCATTCAATTGGCAGATGCGTATGGTCGTTCGCTTTGTCTCTGCGATTACTCGTCACACATCAATTCCTAAAGATCGACTTACAGGGCATTTGAACAATCAGCTAAGTACGATTGAATAGAAAAACGCGAAAGCAAGGTTTCCCCTACTTTCGCGTTTCCATTATGCTTCGACTAACTCACGCACTGGTGCTTGGCGAATCATGTAGTCAAATGCGCCAAGTGCTGCTGTTGCCCCTGCACCCATTGAAATGATGATTTGCTTGTACACTGTGTTCGTGCAGTCACCTGCTGCGAATACGCCTGGCATGCTCGTTGCACCGTGACCGTCGATGATGATTTCACCGTGACCGTTTAATTCAAGTGAACCTTCAACGAATTCCGTGTTCGGTAATAAACCGATTTGTACGAATACACCTTCAAGTGCGATGTGATGCTCGATGTTCGTTAATGCATCGATGTACGTTAAGCCGTTTACTTTGTTCGTACCTGTAATTTCTTTCGTTAATGCGTTCGTAATCACCGTTACGTTCGGTAAGCTACGTACGCGTTCTTGTAATACTTGGTCAGCTTTTAACTCGCCGCTACGTTGGATTAATGTTACGTGCTTTACAACACCTGCTAAGTCGATTGCCGCTTCAACACCTGAGTTACCGCCACCAATGACCGCAACATCTTTTCCTTTGAAAATTGGACCGTCACAATGTGGGCAATACGCAACCCCTTTGTTTTTGAATTCCACTTCACCTGGAACACCTAGCTGACGGTAGCGTGCACCTGTTGCCACGATTACCGATTTCCCTTGTAATACCGCACCATTTTCAAGTGTTACTTCAACAAGCTCTTTTTTCTCGATGCGAGCTGCGCGTTGTGATTTGAAAATGTCTACTGGGTAATCCAGTACATGTGCTTCTAAGCTTGATACGAATGCTGGACCTTCTGTTGCTTTCGTACCGATAATGTTTTCGATTGCTAATGTGTCGTTGACTTGACCACCGAAGCGCTCTGCTACGATCCCTGTACGAATGCCTTTACGTGCTGCATAAATTGCCGCTGCTGCACCTGCTGGACCGCCGCCGACAACGAGCACGTCAAACGGTTCAATGCCTTCAAACTCCGAGCCGTCTGATACTTCGCCAAGCTTCGTTAAAATGTCCTCAAGCTCCATACGTCCACCGCCGAAGTTTTCGCCGTTTAAGAACACAGTTGGCACCGCCATAATATCGCGCGCTTGAATTTCATTTTGGAACGTACCGCCTTCAACCATCGTGTGCGTCACGTTCGGGTTTAATACGGCCATAATGTTTAAAGCCTGCACAACGTCTGGGCAGTTATGGCACGTTAAACTTACGTACGTTTCGAATACTAACGGCTTTTTAATCGCTTGAATGCGGTCGATTGTCGCTTTTTCTACTTTTGGTGCACGACCTGATACTTGTAGTAATGCAAGGACAAGTGATGTGAACTCGTGACCTAGTGGCAAGCCTGCGAAAATAACACCTGAATCCGCTTCACCTGCTTTGTTTACCGAGAAGCTCGGTGTGCGCTCTAACGCTGCTTCCTCGCTTGTGATACGTGTTGAAAGGTTCGTTAGCTCGTTTACTAACGCTAAAATATCTTGTGATGCTTTGTCGTCTGCAACGCTATATTTAATGACTAAGTCGCCCTCGAGCATTGCTAAGTATTGTTTTAATTGGTCTTTAATTGCTTGATCTAGCATGGTAGTTCCTCCTAAATAAATGTTTTTGTGCATGTCGCTACGCTAGTTTATGAGCATTGCGCGTATGGCGGCTCGCTTTCCTTAGGCGTGGGGGCTATAGTTCTGAAGGCAGTGCCACATAGACGTGGCGCTTACTGCCTTCCTTGAGCCTCCTCGCTACGCTGTGGGGTCTCACCACAAGGAGTCTCGCCGCATGCTCACTGCTCTTACAGTTGAAAACTTAATTCAGCTTCCGTGCTATATCAAAAGCGTATCAACATAGCTGAAATTTGTCGGGCGAGCCGCAACACGCTTCCTGCCACAACACGTCCGATTAAATCGAAAACAAGGGGCGTTCTAGACATGTCCAGAAGCCCCCCGTGATGTGCTAAGTTGTTAGCGATGTTCTATTATTCAAACGGTGAATATTAAAGTTTACCAACTAGGTCAAGGCTTGGCTTTAATGTATCAGCGCCTTCTTCCCATTTCGCTGGGCAAACTTCACCTGGATTGTTGCGTACGTATTGTGCAGCTTTTACTTTGTTTACTAAAGTAGAAGCGTCACGACCGATGCCGCCTGCGTTAATTTCGATAGCTTGTACAATACCGTCTGGATCGATGATGAATGTACCACGCTCAGCTAAACCGTCTTCTTCGATTAATACGTCAAACGCGCGAGAAATTTGGTGAGATGGGTCACCGATCATAATGTACTCGATTTTGCCGATTGCTGGTGAAGAATCGTGCCATGCTTTATGTGTGAAGTGTGTGTCAGTTGATACTGAGTAAACTTCTACACCTAAAGATTTTAATGTTGCGTATTCGTTTTGTAAGTCTTCTAATTCAGTTGGGCATACGAAAGTGAAGTCTGCTGGGTAGAAGCATACTACTGACCATTGTCCTTTGAAGTTTTCTGAAGATACGTCGATGAACTCGCCTTGTTGGAAAGCTTTTGCTTGGAACGGTGCGATTTCTTTACCGATTAATGCCATGATTTATTTCCCCTATTCTGTCTCTAGTTTATAGATATGTATTTCAGTTTAAATTATGCTTAATTTTACCTATGCTTTCAATGCAAAATGCGTAAACGAGAATTTTTCGTAAATAATAACAATTTTTATTAACGTCGTCAGTTTTATTCACTTATTAACTCATGAACTGCTAGAAAGAGGGAAATTCATAAGGCCAAAAGTATAATATCTAAACGTAACATTATCGAAAATACAAAATATACATAGGAAAAATACACTTGCACGTAAAAACAATATTACTTTAAAATAAAATAAAGCCATTTTTTCATACATAGAAAGATTCATTTTCATTATTATGCACATCATACATTTTTACTTTTCTTACATGCAATTCTCAATTACGTTTAAGAAAAAACGGGCATGATGCATCATGCACCATGCCCGTTCGTATTAACTTTTAAACTGCCCAATCACTTTGTTCAACTGATTGCTCACTTCCTCTAACGTGCGGCTCGCTTCTGAAATTTCAGATGTCGACGCGAGTGTTTGTTCAGACACGGCGCTAACGTTTAGTAACGTCGCATTCACTTGATCGACGTGCTCTTTCACTTCTTGAATTGCGGCTAAACCACGCTCGGATTCGTCAACCATCGCTGCAATGGACGTTGAAATTTCTTGTACTTCCGCGTTCGCGTGCTGTGAAATGATGCCGATTTCTTTAAACGTTTCAGTGCCAGCTGTAATGAGCTCCATGCCGACTGCTACTTCTTTATGACCATTTTCCATATAGACGAGCGCTTTGCCCATAACGTTTTCCATGCGGTGAATTTTCACGGAAATTTGATCAATCGATTCGCTTACTTGATCAGAGAGCTTACGAACTTCCTCGGCTACGACTGCGAATCCTTTGCCCGCCTCACCTGCACGCGCTGTTTCAATCGAAGCGTTTAGTGCAAGCAAGTTTGTCTGATCCGCAATTGAGCGAATGACGTCCACAATTTGTGAAATTTCATGTGACTCGGTGTTTAACAATTGCATTACATCATTTAAGCTGGATACGTTCGTTGAGATTTCGTGCATTTGCTTATGAATTTGAATGAATGATGAGCTCGCTTCCTCTGAAATTTGCTCGGTCTTCTCGGTAATTTTTGAAATTTCAGTCGCGCTATTTGAAATCGTTTGTAACCCGCTCGTTACATGTTCAACTACGTTCGTCGTCACATGCATTTGCTCATTGATCAACGTAGTACTTTCAGTTGTTTCATTAATCGTTAGCGCAACATCGTGTGAAGCATCGTTAATTTGCTCGGTTTGTGCACTAAGCGATTGCGTATGCTTTAACACCTCATCTGACGAATGTTTCGTTTCTTTAACGATGTGCTGCACGTTGTTTAAAAAACCGTTCATATGTGTCGTTAAATCTTTCACTTCAAACGATGCTTTCGTGTCGATACGCTTCGTCAAATCTCCTTCGCCTTGGTGAATGTCTTTCATACGGTTAGCTACTTCGATAATTGGTCGGATAATTTTCTTCATTAAATATGCAGTGAACATAACGACTAAAATCGTTAATATAATGGCTACAATGCCATTTGCACTCGCTAAACGATTGACCGCTGCAAATGTCGCCTCTTTCTGCTGCACTGTAATGACTGCCCAGTTCGTACCGTCCGCTAGCTCAACTGGTGCGTAGCCGCTAATGACATCCTCGTTATTATAGCTCGCATATTGCGTGACGCCATGCTCGCCATTTAACGCACCTTTCGTAATCGTATATAGCTCCTTTGGTACTTCGATTGGCTGTTCCTCTGTTAGTTGATTGCCTTCTGCGTCTACTTGTACGTTACCATTTGCATCGCGCAACAGTACTGTTTTCGTTCCCGTTATGTAGTTGAATAGTTCCTCTACGTACATTGCATCTGGATGCGCTACAATTTTTCCTTCCGTATCGAGTAAGTACGCATATGTCGCGTCCTGCTTCGTTGCATATTGGTCAACAATTTCTTGCAGACGACTTAGCTGAATATCTGCCCCTAAAAAGCCGACCATTTCTCCGTTATTTTCAATCGGGAAATACATCGATACGACCGGTACGTTACCGCTAACCGAATAATATGTAGGGCTAATAAATGGGGCGCGCTCGTTCATCATTTGCTCATAATACCAGCGATCGCCGCGGAAGCCGAGTTCACCGCTTGAACGCGCAACTTGCATGCCCGTCATATCTTGAATATAAAACAAATCAAAATGTGGATTTTCGGCAATGACTTGCTTTAAGCGCTCAGTTTGTAGTACTCGGTCCATGGACGTAATGCTTGGATCTGTCGCTAACATTTCAGTTACTTTGTATGATTGCTGAATGTTTGAGGCGATGTTGTCTGCTAGCGTTTCCGCAAACGTTTTATTCGTTTGTTCAGCTGATTCGTTCACCTCTTTTGAAAACACCGTGTAATTTAGTATAACAATTAACACGACAGGAATAATTGTGAGCGCTAAAAGTGACACCCATAAATAACTTTTTAGTGACCGAAACATCACTATTCCACCTCTCTGTTTTATGTACATTTCTTCGCTTATCTATAGCAGGCTGACAAGACACCCCTCCTATATTACCATAAAAGTATGAATTTTTAGTTTATTTAATACACATTTACTCCTAAAATTATGCTTGCACATCATTAAATGCTCAAAAAAAAACTAGAACACAAGAAAAATTTCACAGTGTTCTAGTTTATAGTTTCACATTATGCATTAAGTCCTATATTAGGCGTATTGATTAACATTTCTTATACAGTTAAACGGCTGTTTTAAGTATAAAATCCGAATAAAAGGCTCTGTCGTCATGACAAGACGCGCACAGTGAGGCTCCTTGAGAAAAAGCGAAAATGATTGTTGCCTCGAATAATCGCAGAGGCAACGCGAGCCATAATACGCGCTTGGTCAATTACTGCTGTATGAACAGGCGCGGATCTTGGTTAAACTTTAAAATGATTTAGCTCTCGCTGTAAATCAGTAGCGCTCGTCGCAAGCAATGTCGCTACACCGTTTACTTGCTGCATCGCGTCGCCTTGCTCCTCCATCGACACCGCAACGTTTTTCATATTGCTAGCTGTCGTTGCTGCGCTTTGTGATAAATGATGTACAGAACTTGATACTTTTTGCGTTTGTACGTGCAATTGCTCAACGGTTGCCGACACATTTTCAATTTGATTTGTCATATGATCGACTGCGTTCGTAATATCTGTAAATGAAGTGCCTGCCTCGCCAATGATGGCTACTCCTTCTTGTACAGAAAAGATTGCACCGTCCACTGCGTTTACAACGTCATGCGTCTCTTTATGAATTTCGCTCGTTAATTCGGAAATAGCCGTTGCTGATATTTTTGACTGCTCAGCTAGCTTACGTACTTCATCGGCTACAACCGCGAATCCTTTGCCATTTTCCCCTGCACGTGCCGCTTCGATTGAGGCATTGAGCGCAAGTAAATTTGTCTGGTCGGTAATCGCATTGATTGTATCTGCCATCGTTTCGATTTCCTCCGTTTGCTTCGTTAACTTGCGTACGAGCTCGTTTACAAGTGTTGTTGACTGTTCAATCGTGATCATTTGTTGCTGCGCTTTCGTAATGATTGTTGAACCGTTTATCGCGATCGTTCCAGCATTGCGTGACGCGACATGCAATGACTGTGATGCATCTGTAATGTTTTTTACACCATTTGCTGCTTCATCCATAACGTATGTGCTATCAAGTGCAGCATGTTCAGCAATTTGAGCCGTTTTTGCTGTCACACTCATTTGGCTCGTCATTTCCTCCGTTGAAGCGCTCACTTCTTCAATACTTGCAGCTAGCTGTTCGGCTGCTGCACTAAGCTGCTCGGAGTTTTGCTGAACGCTTTGTAGCAACTGGTTTAAGTTAGCTTTCATACTATTGAATACGTTCGCAAGGTCACCAATTTCATCTTTTTGTTTTAACTGTATGTCAGGCTGAGATACATCACCTTCTACAATATGCTTAGCACTTTTATATAAAATTTGTAACGGCTGCGTCACGGTACGTTTAATTAATACAATTAAGCATATTGTAATGATCAACGACACAAATAATGCGAGCAGTAAACTCCATTTTGAACTTCCAAGTGCTTGCTCATTTGATTCCTTTGCCATTTGCAAGCCGATTTGCTGACCTTCTTTTATTTCATCTGCTATTTGAGATAACGCCGCGTTCGCCTCATCTAGTGGATCGTTAATGTAGTTTAACGCTTCCTCGTTATTTCCCGCTTCAATTGCCGTAATCGCCTTTCGAAGCGCTACATTAAACTGCTCATTAAAGCGCTCGAGCTGTTCCACACTTTCCATCGACTGCGCGCTTGATGTCGCACGATACGTTTCGATATTTTCATGTAATTGTGTCGCAAACACTTCAAGTTGTTTTAAATTTTCATCCGTACGCTCTAAAAAGTACGCACGTAAAAACAACCCTTGCTGCGCGATGTCATAACGAATTTCCTCCGCTAACAAAATACGCTCTACTCGATGGTCAAATGCTTGTGTTTGCACCTCTTCAATGCGCTGCAAATTCCCAAAGTTTAAAATGGTCGTTAAAATGATAACCGCAATAATTAAATAAAATGCCGCACTTAATTTCGTGCCGATTTTCATACTGTATTTCATCCTTTCATTCCACTAGTTTTATAGCAAATGATCAAAATCCTCATTTATTATGACATGCTATAACGTACTTGACTAAAAAATGATCGGTTGTTCTAGGGTGTATGTTATTCAAAGATGTTTCACGAACTTATCGTTAATCAAGCTTTAACACATCTTCTTCGTCTTGCATTAACGTATTTAAGCGCTCCACAATTTCATATAAGTAGCTCGTCACTTGCTCAAGCACTTCAATGTTATGCAGCTGGCGATCCGATGTCGTAGATGCTTTATCAGACACTTCGAGCAATTCTGCATTCGCAAGCAATACCGTTTCAAACATCGTATTCATTTCTGTCGTCATCGTAACAGCTGTGTGAATAATAGATGTAATCCATTCTGTCTCACTTTCCATACTTTTGGCTTGTGTAACAATACGCTCAAACATTTCCTCTGTTTGGCGCATCATTTCGTTGCCTTTTTGCACTTCAGTACGACTTTGCATCGTCGTTTGCTGTATGAGCTCAATTTTGTCGTGAATTTCATGAATGAGCTCAAAAATATGCTTCGTTGATTGTTGTGAGTGCTGCGCAAGCTTCTGTACTTCGGATGCAACAACTTGGAAGCCTTTACCGTATTCACCTGCTCGTGCTGCTTCAATCGAGGCATTCAGTGCAAGCAAGCGCGTTTGCTCACTAATTCGGGCAATATCATTCGCTTCATACGAAATGTTTTTAGAATCCTCAACAACATTTTCCACTAGCTGATGTAAATCATACAATGACTGCTCGATTCTATGCTGCTGCATCGTCACATGATCTAATGTTGTCACACCTTCAATTGCCATTTTTGTCGTAAATTGCGCTTCATTCGCGATTAGCTGTGTAATACGCTCCACTTCATTCATTTGACAATCTAATTGATTCCCTGTTTTGCTTGCTGCCGTTACAAGCTCCGTCGTTTCGTTCACTTGTGCTCTCGTTTGCTCAATAACTGCTGCAATGCCAGCGCTCGCACTCGATACGCGTTCTGTTTGTTGCTGAAGTTGTGTCGCATCGGTATATACGTGCTGACTTGCTTTTTTCACTTCACGTAGTAACTCTTGAATTTTCTCTTCATTCTGCTTTTCCACCTTCGCATATTCCAAATCGGTTCTTTTCGTTTGATTGATCATAACCGTTGCCGCAATCGTAATGCCAATTAAAAATATTGCGTGAATAAGCAATAATAAAAAGCTATATGTTGTGCTGCCACACAATAGCTCTGGGAAAAATAGATAACCACCAATGTGCTGTGTTAAAAAAATACTTGACGCAATTAGCACGAGCTTTCTACGTTGGAACATCGTAATCAATGCCATGACAACAAAGATTGAAAAGTGATATTCTATTAAACCGCTGCCCGCCGCAATCGTCGCAATACTTGTCATCGTTAACGTTAGCGTAATTAATAATGGTAATCGTTTATTTGCAGGTTTTTTGTAATACATAACGATTCCTATTCCTTGTAATACCGTTATGAATAGCATTAGCATTAATACAATGTATGTTGCTGTCGTTGTCATAAGCTGTCCGTTTCGATACATCACTTCTGCTTGTAGAAAGCCTAAATAGCGATGAAGTAAGAAGACTAGCCATGCAAGTACAACTAACACTGACGAGAAATGCAGTAGCAATTTATTTTGCAATAGTTTCTTCTCCGTCATAGTAACCTCCTACACTTTGCTTTATAATAAATTGAGTTCTATGTACCTATAATTATATACTATCATTCTCACAGATTTCTCAAATAAACGGAGGATATTATGGTTTGTTCAAAAAAAAAAGCGGCAATTGTCCTTATTTTTCCGATATTATTTATTTTTTTAGCATCTTTCATGTACGAAAAACAGTTCATCCAACCTACTTTCATTGAAGGAAAGATCCAAATTGTTGATAAACAGAACTATATTACTAAAATACCGTTCGTAGAAACAAACATCCATTCCACTAACGAACTTAACGTCATGACGTTGCCTAACGTTTTAAACGAAACAACAAAGCAATTGTTTACGATGCGCATTTCGCTACCGAAAGCAGACGAAATATATAGTCTTCAGTTAAGAGGGCTTACTGGTACTTGTCTTTCATTGAAAATGCCAGCTAACAACAACAGAGAAAATGATGGAGTAGTTTGTCAGATCCACGAAAAAATCAACATTTGCACAAAGAAAAGAGGAATGATAGAATACTCTATAGACAAAGAAAAAGGACTTAGAGATTGCAGTCTCTAAGCCCTTCGTATATTCAAGTCCTCACAGAATTGAATCACAACCAATGATTTCATTCTATCAGAGGAACATTCTTACTGTCAATATTGATACAGTAGATTAATGTTCCAAAGAGTGAGGCGGAGGGACCAATGCCACAAAACCTCCTTAAACAACAGGAAAGGTTATGACTTAGCCGCCGCACATAATTAAGTCTAGCACTCAAAAAAGCTGCTCTCCCTTGCAGTCAGAGTGTGAATGGTGTGCGCCACCACTAAGGGCGCGGTGGGTTATCTGTACAGTTACGGCTGTAGCAGGTGCATCACATACTATAGTTGTTGCTGAGTTTCTCATAACCAGTAGAATAGGCATTCATGTTACAGGCAAAAAAGCGTGTGTACAGACTATAGGAACTGTTATGGGCAGATTTGTAACAGTAGATGTCACTTCGAGAAATCGAGCATTCAAGGGAGCATATACGCATACTCAGGGCTATACTTCGATGACTGAGATGTACAAACAATCAATCATACATAGAAACAACATATATAGAATGCCTGTCTGACTCCTTAGATTAAATCTATTTTTTTAATCTTTGAGAGTTAGGCAGGCATTTTTTCATGCCACAGCCTAGTAACTACCATCTCAGCCTGAGTTGAAAACCTAGTAAATCGCAAGCTTAAATATGCGAAACAGCATGAAAAAATAAACTAACGTAAAGCTTTTGTTAAAGAAGAAAGATAAGAGCTTTAGAGAGATAATCAGATAGAAGATAGTTTCAAGGTTACGAATAGGAAAGCAGGAGTATCTCGAGTATGAGATGCTCCTGCTTTTTTTCGTTAAAACGATTCTAAAAAATGCTGTGCGACTTTGGAAAGCGGTCGATCTTTGTTCCAAATGAGCGATGTTTTGTTGTACAGATCACAGTCTTCAATTTCAATAATGTCGATTTCATGCTCATGTGATAGTAGCGTAGATTTAGGTAATACAGCTGCACCCATACCTGTTGCGACGAACGAGCAAATAATCGACGCATCGTGGCATTCACATACGATGTTGAGCTTAATGCCTTGCTTTAAGCATAAGTTATGAAATGAGCTATACATGCCATAACGCTCTTCTCGTACAACCATAACGAGTGGAATATCCGATAAATCTTTCATTGAAATAGATGTTTTCGAAGCTGGCCATTGCCACTGCTTTGGCACGAATAATACGTACGGCTCGACTTGTAATGTTTTCGCATCGTAGTCGAGATGAATGTCCGCAGCGAATCGAACGACAGCGAACTCGACTAAACGCTCGTCTAAAAATTTCAGCACCTCGTACGGATGCCCGTCTAAAATGCGAAACGTTACGAGTGGGTATGTTTGCTGAAACGCTTGAATTCGCGGTGGTAAAAAATTAATGCCGCATGTTTTTGCGGTGCCGATTGCGAGCTGTCCACGAATACCATCCCCCGTTTCTTTTACTTCCACAACAGTGTCCTCTAATTGATGCAAAATGCTAATGGCGCGCTGGTATAAAAGTGAGCCTGCTTCTGTAAGCTCGACGCTGCGACTATTGCGGAAAAATAACGTAGTGCCGAGCTCTTCTTCCATTAATTTAAGCTGATGGCTAAGCGGTGGCTGTGCCATGTTTAATTTTTTCGCCGCACGCGTAATTTGCCCTTCATCTGCGACCGTCACGAAATAGCGAAGTTGACGAATGTCCACAAAATCCCTCTTTCCATATTTATTTAGTATTTAAAACATACCTTTAAGATATTTGTGCTATATCATGCGTGGTGATAAGATAAACGTAATTATTTTCAGAATAATCTTTTTCTATAAAAAATAGTATTTTTCGAGCTATTTATAAATGAAATGCAGATTATTTGAATTGAATTCGCGAAATATCTTTCAGGGATATATTGCCACAAAAAAACGGAGAAGTAAACTTTATAAGTATGTTTTGGGGGAGTGATTCATATGTTAATGTATATCAATTTAGCCGCAGTAATTATTGTGGCTGTGTACGCGTTGTATTTATTTACGAAAGTAGTGTATAGCCGTTACGTATTCATTAAGCTTGGAAAAAAGCCGGATATGGAGTGGAATATTGGGGAGCGTGTACGCACGGTGATCATTAACGGTTTCGGTCAAAAGAAGCTGTTTAAAGATAAAAAGAGCGGCATTATGCACGCTATTTTATTTTATGCATTTTTCATTATTCAAATTGGCTTGATCGAAGTTGTCATTAAAGGATTTAGCAAAGGGTATGAATATCCGCTAGGCAGCTTCCACAAATATTTTAGCTTTTTACAGGAATGGACAACATTTTTAATGCTTGCGGCTGTGCTGTACGCATTTTACCGTCGTTACGTTGAAAAGTTAAAGCGCTTGCAGTGGAAACGTGATGGAAAAGCTGCGTTCGTCGTTGGAGCATTAACAGTGCTAACGACAACGATTTTATTAACGCTTGGATTTGAATCTGTCATGTTAGAGCGCGAAGCAAACTTTGTATATGCGCCGTTTTCTAGCTTAGTCGCTGTCGTATTTGGCTTTGTTGGTCCGACGATTGGTGCCGTGCTGTTTTATGTATTCTGGTGGATTCATTTATTAACGGTATTAGTATTTATGGTATTTGTACCACAATCGAAGCAAGCGCATGAGCTGTTTGCGATGTTTAATTTATTTTTTAAAAAAGCAGGAGCTGTTGGACGTTTACGCAAAATTGATTTTGAGGACGAGACATTAGAAGAGTTTGGCGTTGGGAAAATTGAAGACTTCACACAAACGCAATTAATCGATTTATATGCATGTGCTGAATGTGGACGCTGTACGAATATGTGCCCAGCTGCAGGAACAGGCAAAATGTTATCACCGATGAATTTAATTGTGAACTTACGTAACCATTTAACGGAAAAAGGGGCGCTCATTACGTCTCACTCGCCGTGGGTACCAGCGTTTGCGTTTAGCGATACGTCAGGAAATCAACTCGCATTACAAGCAGCTGGTGGCAGTCCAGAACTAGAGCCAGTACAAACGAAAGAGCTGCTTGGCGATGTTGTAACAGGACAAGAGCTATGGGCATGTACGACGTGTCGTAACTGCGAAGATCAATGTCCAGTAATGAATGAGCACGTAGATAAAATTATCGATTTACGTCGTTATTTAGTGATGACGCAAGGAGACATGCCAACTGAGGCGTCTCGTTATTTCCAAAACATTGAGCGTCAAGGCAATCCGTGGGGCACAAACCGTAACGAGCGTGTGAAGTGGCGCGAAGGTATGGAAGACATCATTAAAACAGTAGATGAAGTTGAGGAGTTTGACGTGCTCTTTTGGGTTGGCTCAATGGGCTCGTTCGACATTCGTAACCAGCGCATCGCTCAAGCATTCGCTCGTTTAATGCATGAAGCTGGCGTGAAATTTGCGATTTTAGGTAACCACGAAGGCAACTCTGGTGATACAGCACGCCGCATGGGGAATGAATATTTATTCCAAGATTTATGCGCACAAAACATTGCCGTGTTTGAAGAATACAATGTACGTAAAATCGTGACGACGGATCCGCATGCATTTAACTCATTTAAACATGAGTATCCAGATTTTGGATTAAAAGATGTAGAAGTTGTGCATCATACAGAATTACTGCGCGACTTAGTAGCACAAAAAAAGCTTGTGCCGACAAATCGTGTAGAGGAAAAAATTGTGTACCATGATTCATGCTATATCGGACGCTACAACGATATTTACGATGCACCGCGCGACATTTTACGCCACATTCCAGGTGTTGAAATTTTAGAGATGAAGCGCAATCGTCAAGATGCGATGTGCTGTGGTGCAGGCGGTGGCGGTATGTGGATGGAAGACCGTGAAGGCACGCGCATTAACTTAGCACGTACTGAAATGGCACTTGAAACGAACCCGAGTGTCATCGGTAGTAACTGTCCGTACTGCTTAACGATGTTAACGGACGGTACGAAAGCGTTAGAAGTAGAAGAAAACGTGAAAACGTTAGATATTGCTGAAATTTTAGATCGATCTATCGTGTATACAGAAGGGGGCGTTCAGTAGATGAAAACCGCACAGGAAGTCAAGACAATGACAACGGGCGATGCGTTTATGGAAGCATTACATGAAGTTGGTATGTCGTACGTATTTTGTAACTTAGGAAGCGATCATCCATCGATTATTGAAGCACTAGCAAAAGCAAAGCAGGAAGGGCGCACATTACCAAAAGCGATTATTTGCCCACATGAAAGCGTCGCAATGGCTGCAGCGCAAGGGTATGCGATGCTGACCGATGAAGCACAAGGGGTCATCATCCATACCGACGTAGGTACACAAAACTTAGGTGGCGCTGTACACAACGCATTTCGCGCACGCGTGCCCGTCTTTATTTTCGCTGGAGAAACACCGTACACAATGGAAGGGGAGTTGCCGGGTAGCCGCAACTCCTATGTAAACTATTTACAAAATGTGTACGACCAGCGTGGCATCGTGCGCTCATATGTGAAATGGGAGGGTGATATTCGCACAGGAAAAAATGTGAAGCAGCTTGTTTACCGTGCAATGCAGCTGGCAACGAGTGCTCCAGCTGGACCGGTTTATTTAACAGGTGCTCGCGAAGTGTTGGAAGAAGCTGTAACGCCGCGTGAAAGTGAATGGGCACAATGGCAAGCGATTGCTCAAGGTGCACTTCCACAACGCGAAGCAGAGCACATTGTCGAAGCATTAGCATCGGCAAAGCGTCCAGTGCTTGTTACGTCGTATGTCGGCAAAAACCCACAAGCAGTTGAAGCGCTCATACAATTATGTGAGCAGTTCGCTGTGCCGGTTGTCGAGCACATTCCGACGTACATGAACTTCCCGCGCGACCATGTGCTTCATGCAGGTTTTGATCCACATACGCTCATTGCGGACGCCGACGTCATTATCGCGCTTGATACAGACGTGCCGTGGGTCGTAACGCAGCAAAAGCCACAGGACGACTGTCGCGTATTTTTCATTGATGTAGACCCAGTGAAGGAGCATATTCCACTATGGCATATTGCGGCGACGAAAACATACCGAGCCGATGCAGAGGAAGTGTTACAGCAGCTAGTACAATGTAGCAAGCATCTTCCGCCTTCAAATGTCGCACAATGGCAGGAGCGATACGACGCACAGCGCACGCAATGGGCACAAGAGGCAAAACGAGGTGACATTATTACACCAGAATGGTTAACGCACTGCATCGCGCAAGTAGTCGATGAAGATACGATTGTACTTGATGAAACGATTACGAGCACGATGACGGTATGCAAGCATTTACCGCGTACGAAGCCGCGTACATACTTTACGAGCGGTGCGACGTCACTTGGCTGGAATGGCGGTGCAGCAATTGGCATGAAGCTTGCACATCCGGAAAAAACAGTCGTGAGCTTAACTGGCGACGGGACGTATTTATTTAGCGAGCCAGCTGCTGTACATTGGATGGCACGTCGTTACGATGCGCCGTTTTTAACGGTCATTTATAACAACGAAGGCTGGAACGCAACGAAAATGAATTTATTAAAGCGCTACCCAGATGGTGTCGCAAAACAAACAGATAGTTATTGGGTGAACTTTGATCAGTCAGCGGATTTAGCAAAAATTGCAGAGGCAGCTGGAGGCGCTTTTGCATTAACTGTAAGCGACCCAGCACAGCTAGTCGATGCACTTCAGCAAGCGATGGACTGCGTGAAAGAAGGGCGCAGTGCAGTCGTTGATGTGCGATTAGCCGCAATTTCTCAACAAACATCGTATTAGAGGCAAAGAATTGGTGAATCTTATTATGTAGGGGGAACGCGGATGAAAAAATGTTTACTAGTATGTAGTTTATTTATGGTGTTACTACTGGCGGCTTGTTCAAGTGAGAAGGCAGAGTCGAGCGATACGGATTACCCAGAGCGTGCGATTGAAATTATCGTACCGTTCGCTCCAGGTGGCTCAACGGATATTGGCGGGCGTATTTTAGAAAAGTATTTGCCAAAGTATTTAGATAATGCACAATTTGTCATTGTCAATAAACCAGGTGGTAGTGGCACAATTGCGCTATCTGATTTATATGCATCAAAACCAGATGGCTACACATTAGCGCTAACGACACACCGTGCATTAGCACTTCAGCCGTTATACGGTAAAACGAAATACAAGCATGACAGCTTCACACCACTTGCGAAAGTATTTGGTAACCAACAAATTTTAGTCGTAAAAGCAGATGCACCGTGGCAAACCTTTGACGAATGGTTAGCGTACGTAAAAGAGCATCCGAATGAATTCACATTCGGCGTATCAGGCGGCATTGGTGGTGGCTCACATTTACCAATGGCAGAGCTTGAACTACAAGCAGGCATTACAGTAAAGCCCGTACCGTTTGAAGGCACACCGCCAGCGATTACCGCGATTTTAGGCGGTCACGTACAAGGTGCAATTTTACAGCCAAGTGATGCGAAAGCGTTAATTGAATCAGGTGAGCTACGCGCGATTTTCAATGCAGGTGGCGTACCTGTTCCGTATTTCCCAGACATTCCTCTTTTAAAAGATCAAGGCTTTGACATCGTATACGACAGCAACACGTCGTTAATGGCACCGCCTGACTTACCAGAAAATATTAAAGTGAAATTACAAGAAGCAATTAAGAAAACGATGGAAGACCCTGAAGTAATTGCCGAGTTCGAAAAAGCAAGCTTACAAGTACAATATGGCACATCTGAACAAGTGCAAGAAGAATTAGATGCAGAAAACGAAAAAGCTGCAGTCATTTTAAAAGAATTAAATTTAATCGACTAACTCGTTACTGAAAGGAATGAAGCGAACATGAACATAAACGTGAAACAATTCAATGCAGGCGTATGGGCAGGGCTTGTTATTCTTGCGGTCGCCGTTATAGCGTTTGTCATCTCGTTTCAGTATAGCTATTCAGGAATTGTTGGTCCTGGGCCAGGATTTTTCCCATTCTGGCTCAGTCTCATTTTAATGATTTTAGCTGTGCTGTACATTTACGAAAGTATAAAAGGTAAAAATGTAAGCGATGAAGAATGGCCGACTGGGCACTCGTTGAAAAAAATTGTGTTTATCATTATGGCGTTATTACTATTCCTTTTATTGTTTGTGCTATGTGGCTATTTAGTTGCAGGCACTGTATTTTTAATTGTACTTTTTTTCAAGGAATACAAATGGTGGCAAACAGTTGCGTTATCAGTTGGCATTACGATGTTCATTTATGTGATGTTTAATAACGTATTGAAAGTGCATATACCAGCGAACGGCATTTTATTTTAGGGGGACACCTTATGATCGATTCGTTTTTCTTGTTACTTGATGGCTTTGCGACCGCATTAACGTGGTCGAACTTATTGTATTGTTTTATTGGTGTTATGCTCGGCATGATTATTGGTGTATTACCGGGGCTTGGTCCTGTATCCGGAACAGCGCTTCTTATTCCGATTACGTTCGGAATGGAGCCGGTATCTGCCATTATTATGTTGTCGGGTATTTTTTATGGCTCGATGTACGGTGGAACGATTACGTCTGTGTTAGTTAACGTACCAGGTGAGGCAGCGTCCGTTATTACATGTATTGATGGCTATGAAATGACGAAAAATGGTCGTGCTGGCGCTGCGCTCGGTGTTGCGGCGATTGGCTCGTTCATCGGCGGTATTGTCGCAGTTGTTGCGCTGACGTTTTTCGGTCCGATTTTAGCTGACGTTGCGTTAAACTTTGGTCCACCAGAATTTTTCGCGATCATGCTGTTAGGGATGCTCATGATTGTCGCGCTTATGGGGAAGTCGCTCGTGCGCGGTATGATTGCGGCAGTTCTTGGGCTTGTATTTGCAATGATTGGACAAGATTTAGTATCCGGTGAGTACCGCTTTACGTTCGGGTCACTTGAGTTAATGGAAGGCATTGACTTTGCCGTTATGGCGATGGGATTATTCGGCATTTCTGAAATTTTACTCAATGCCGAAAAGCCGACGCAAATTGGCAACGTGCCGAAAGTAAAAGGATTGCTTCCACGAAAAGGTGAATGGAGCCCGACGTTAAAATCGGCAGGGCGTGGTACGGGCATCGGCATGATTCTTGGTATGATTCCTGGTGCGAACTCGATTATTGCATCGACGTTTTCCTATATGCTGGAGAAAAAAGTGGCGAAAGATCCAAGTCGTTTCGGTAAAGGGGCAATCGAAGGTGTGGCAGGTCCAGAAACAGCGAACAACGCACATAGTGGCGCAGCGTTAATTCCGTTGTTCTCGTTAGGTTTACCAAGCTCGCCAACGATGGCCGTTATTTTAGGCGCATTCATTATGCATGGTTTGACACCAGGCCCTGCGTTATTTACGAAAAACCCCGATTTCGTGTGGGGCTTAATTGCCAGCATGTTTATTGGAAACGCTTTATTATTAATTTTAAACTTGCCGCTCGTTGGCATGTGGGCAAAAATTGCAATGATTCCTTACAAGTTATTGTATCCGATTATTTTAATGGTCATTTTAATCGGCACGTATAGCTTAAAAGGTAGCTTATGGGACGTTGGCATGATGCTTGTATTCGGTATTATCGGCTACTTAATGAAAAAGCTCGATATTCCGATGTCTGCGATGATCGTCACGTTCATTTTAGGCTCACAGTTAGAATCTTCAATGCTGCAATCATTATCGATTTCAACTGAAGGCTTCTTAATTTTCTTAACGCGTCCGATTTCTGCGGTTATTTTAATTATCGCATTTATCGTGTTTGCACTGAGCATCTTCAGTGGCGTAAAAAATAAGCGTGGCAAACTAGCAGCCGATGTTGAAATGTAATTCATATACTTTTTTAATCTGTATTTATAAAAATTAGCGATACGAACAATCCCCTTTGTTACATGATAATCAATAAATCCTCTTTGGAGCGAATTTCCATAATTCGCTCCTTTTTTCTTTTTAACGTGTTGTTTTTTCTGTTTATTACGTATTTTAAAAATAATTTCAAAAAAATTTTAATACGTCTTTTGATGAAAAAAGAGCAGCTACCAAGTGATAAATCGCGATAAATCAACGTTTATTGCATGTTGTATTAATTCATATTTAAAAAGTATACGAAACGTATTATACACATATTAGTAATCTATGAAGAACAATGTTAATTTTAAAAAAACAGAATATTCGAACTGATAAAGTCCGAGTGAAACTGACTTATTTAGGAGGTTACGTATGAAAATTTTAGTGCTAATGAAGCAAACATTTGATACGGAAGAAGAAATTTTTTTAGTAGATGGCAAGCTAAAGGAAAGCGGTGTCAAATATGTCATCAACCCATATGACGAGTATGCGGTAGAGCAAGCGATCCTTTTAAAAGAGCAGCAAGGAGCAGAGGTAACGGTTGTATCAGCTGGACCGGCACGTGCAGAAGAAGCATTACGTACAGCTGTTGCAGTTGGCGCGGACAATGCGATTTTAATTGACGACGAATCATTAAATGGTGATGAGTACACAATTTCAAAAGTGTTAGCAGCAATCGCGCAAAAAGAATCATATGACCTTATTTTAGCAGGGCATATGTCAGTCGATGACGGCGCGGCACAAATCGGACCACGCGTTGCAGAATTGCTCGGCATTCCACACATTTCAACGATTACTGGTTTAACGATCGACGGTCAAACAGCACGTGCAGAAAAAGACGTAGAAGGTGATCTTGAAACGATCGAAGTGCAGCTGCCGGCGTTATTAACAGCGCAGCAAGGATTAAACGAGCCACGCTACCCGACGTTACCAGGCATTATGAAGGCGAAGAAAAAGCCGATCGAGCGTGTCACAGCAGCGGACTTAGGCATTGACGTAGCCGCAATTGGCTCAAAAACAGAAACGTTAACGTTAAACTTACCACAGAAAAAATCAGGTGGTCGCATTTTAGAAGGCGAATTACACGAGCAAACAGCAGAGCTTGTGAACTTACTACGCAACGAAGCGAAAGTCGTATAAGGGGGAGTAACGGATGAGTAAAAATGTAGTAGTTGTAGCAGAAAGCCGTAACGGCAATTTACGTAACGTGTCGTTTGAAGTATTAACAGCAGCACAAACAATCGCAAACGGTGGGCACGTAACAGCCGTTGTATTCGGCGAAGCAAGCGAGGAGCAAGTACAGCAGCTTGCACAGCACGGCGCAGATACAGTGCAAATTGCCGAGCATGCGGACTTAGCATCGTATTCGACAGACGGATACACACAAGCGTTTACACAAATCATTAACAGCATTCAACCAGATGCGATTTTAATCGGGCATACAGCGACAGGTCGCGACTATGCACCACGCGTTGCAGCACGTTTAAACTTAGGATTAATTTCTGATTGTACAGCCGTTGCAGTAGAAGGCGACGACGTAGTGTTCACACGTCCAATTTATGCGGGCAAGCTGTTCCAAACGAGAAAAGTAACGAGCGGCACAATTTTTGCGACAATTCGTCCAAATAACATCGAAATTACAGAGCCAAATACAGCGCGTACGGCAAACGTTGTGAAAACGAGCGTGGACGTAACGAACATTCGCACAGTCATTCAAAACGTCGTGCGTAAAACGAGCGGTGCGATCGACTTAACAGAAGCAAAAATTATCGTATCAGGCGGTCGTGGCGTAAAAAGTGCAGAAGGTTTCGCACCTGTTCGCGAGCTAGCAGAAGTGCTTGGCGCAGCAGTTGGCGCTTCACGTGCTGCATGTGACGCAGGCTACTGTGATTACTCAATGCAAGTTGGACAAACAGGGAAAGTTGTAACGCCAGACCTTTATATCGCGTGCGGTATTTCAGGTGCGGTACAACATTTAGCTGGTATGTCGAACTCAAAAATTATTATCGCGATCAACAAAGATCCAGAAGCACCAATTTTCAAAGTAGCAGATTACGGCATCGTTGGCGATCTATTCGAGGTGCTACCGTTACTCGCAGAAGAATTTAGAAAAGTGCCAGTATAAACAAGGGGGAAATTGCATGGGTAACATTTTAGAAGGGCTGACGGTCATTGACTTAACACAAAACGTCGCAGGTCCATTTTGTTCACAAATTTTAGGGGACTTAGGTGCAACGGTTATTAAAATCGAGCGTCCAGGACACGGCGATGATACACGTCATTGGCACCCACCATTATGGGGAGAGGAGTCATCAACGTTTTTAGCGTTAAACCGCAACAAAAAAAGCGTATGCGTTGACTTAAACGATCCAGTAGGGCAAGAAATCGTTCAAAAGCTTTGCGAAACAGCTGACATTTTCGTTCATAGCTTAAAGCCAGGCAGTGAAGAATCACGCGGCTTAGGTTACGAGCAGCTAACAAAAAACAACCCAAAGCTTATTTACGCATCAATTAGTGCATTTGGTGACATGGGCAAAATGAAAAACAAGCCAGGTTACGACCCACTTATTCAAGCGTACAGCGGCATTATGAGCTTAACAGGTAATGAAGGTGACGACCCAGCGCGCGTTGGTGTATCGATTGTCGATATGGCAACAGGTATGTGGTGCTTAATCGGTATTTTAAGTGCGCTACAGCACCGCAACCAAACAGGCGAGGGCAGTAAAGTGGCAAGCAGCTTACTTGAAACAGGGCTTGCTTGGACGACGCTTCAAATGTCGACATTCATGGCATCAAAACGCTTACCTCGTAAATGGGGCACAGGCATGGCGACGACAGTTCCGTACCAAGCGTTCAAAACAAAGGGCGATCAGTGGGCAATTATCGCGGCTGGTAACAACCGTTTATTCGCAGCGTTATGTGAAGCACTTGACTTGCAAGAGCTTGTGAACGATCCGAAGTTTGCGACGAATGCCGCACGCGTTGAAAATCGCAAAGAAGTGCAGCAATTAATCGAAGCGCGTACGTTAACATTTGATGTCGATGATTTAGTCGCATTAATGGAAAAATACAACGTGCCGAGCTGCCCAATTAATACGTTAGATCGCGTCTTAAAAGATGAGCAAGTGAACGCGCTGAATATGATTAAAGATGTAGACGGCTTCCGCGTTGAAGACTTCCGCATCGTGGACTTACCGTTCCGCATTAACGACGAGCGTGGTCACATTCAGTCACTGCCACCACTTTTAGGTGAGCATACAGAAGAAGTGTTACGCGCATTGAACTTAACAGAAGAGCAAATTGCGCATTTACAACAAGAAACAGTGGCGCGATAGGAGGCGGTTCATATGACGTTACCAGAGCGCGTGCAACTGTACGAAGTCGGGCCGCGTGAAGGATTCCAATCGGAGCCTGTACTCGACACAAACGAAAAAATTGAATTTGTCGATGCGCTTAGTCGCACCGGCTTACGACATATCGAAGTGACGTCATTTGTGAGCCCGAAATGGGTTCCGCAAATGGCCGATGCCGAGGCGTTACTTGCCGGCATTCACCGTGAACCAGGCGTCATTTACCGCGCCGCATACTTAAATGTACAAGGATTAGAACGCGCATTAAACAACAATGTCACACTCGATGGCAGCTTAGTGCTATCAGCGAGCGATACGTTTTCAAAGCGCAATATGAACAAATCAACAGTCGAAATGTTCTCGAACTTATCAGAATGGATCGCCGCGTACAAAGCCGCTAACATTCGCGTGAAGCAAATGGGCTTTATGGCATCGTTTGGCTGCAACTTCGAAGGCTACATTCCATTGCCACATTTAATAAGGCTGATGGGGGACGTCATTGATTTAGCTGCTGATGCAGGCGAAACGATTCAAAAAGTAAAGCTCGCCGACACGATGGGCTGGGCAAACCCAGAGCAAATTAAGCGCACGGTTCAAACGATTCAAGATAAATGGCCACAGCTTGATATTCACTTGCATTTGCATGACACGCGCGGGCTTGGCTTAGCGAACGTGTACGCAGCGCTACAAGAAGGGCTATGGGAGTTTGATACAGCAATCGGCGGTTTAGGTGGTTGTCCATTTGCGGCAGTAAAAGGAGCACCCGGCAATATCGCAACAGAGGACGTCGCGTTTTTATGCGAGCAAATGGGCATTGATACAGGGCTGAATTTAGCCGCGCTCATTGATTGTGCAAACAAAGCAGAGCAACTCGTCGGTCGCGCATTGCCAGGGCATTTAGCAAAAGGTGGCTTACAGGAGCACATTCGACCAAAAACGTGGAAGCAAGTACAAGGATAACTATATTAGGAGGAATGAAAAAATGGTAACAACAACATCGTATTCAGATTTCCAGCAAGACATTCGTAACGGGGTGCGCGAAGTATGTGCGCGTTTTGATTTAGAGTATTGGCGCAAGTCGCACGAGGAAAACTTATACCCAACAGAGTTCGTAAAAGCGATGAGCGATGCAGGTTGGTTAGGTGCGTTAATTCCAGAAGAGTACGGTGGATCAGGCTTAGGCTTTACAGAAGGTGCCATCATTTTAGAGGAAGTTAACCGCTCAGGTGGTAACGCAAACCAAGTACACGCACAAATGTACACAATGGGTGCATTACTACGTCACGGTAGCGAAGAACAAAAGCAAAAGTATTTACCAGAAATCGCTTCAGGTAACTTGCGTTTACAAACGTTCGCCGTTACAGAGCCAGACGCGGGTACAGACACGACGAAATTAACGACGTTCGCTGTGAAAAAAGGCGACAAATACATCATTAACGGTCAAAAAATCTTCATCTCTCGCTTCAACAATACAGACTTAATGTTATTGCTAGCGCGTACGACACCACTAGATCAAGTGAAAAAGAAAACACACGGCATTAGCTTATTTTTAATCGATACGCGTGAAGTTGGAGAAGGGATGATCGAAGCGACGAAAATTCCAACAATGCTTGGTGGTGACACGAACCAATTATTCTTCAGCGACTTAGAAGTGCCAGAAAGCGCATTAATCGGCGAAGAAGGACGCGGCTTATATTGCGTAATGGACGGCATGGTAGCAGAGCGCTTATTAGTATCAGGCTCAGCTTTAGGTAACGGTAAATGGTTTGTCGATCAAGCAGTGAAATACGGTAACGAGCGCGTTGTATTTGACCGCCCGATTACACAAAACCAAGGTGTACAATTCCCAATCGCACAAGCGTACATGGAGCTACGTGCAGCAGAAGCGTTAATGTATGAAGCTGCAGCGAAGTTTGATGCACAAGACCCATCAGCGGGTGCAGATGCGAACATGGCGAAATATTTATGTTCAGACGCAGCGTACCATGCAGCAGAAGCATGTATGCAGACGTTCGGTGGTTACGCAGCCGCAAACGAGTACCACGTAAACCGTAAATGGATGCAAGCGCGCATGATGAAGATCGCACCGATTTCTTCAAACTTAATTTTAAGCTACGTTGGGCAGCACGTATTAAAAATGCCTCGATCTTACTAAGAAAGGAGTTTGCCGCATGACAGTCGATACACAAACGTTCGAAACGTTAAAAGTTGAGTTTCTCGGAGAAGACCAAGAAGTATTAGTCGTGACGTTAAACCGTCCAGACGTGATGAACGCGATGAACACAAAAATGCTAGAAGAAAGACTGGCGTTGTTCCGCGAGCAGGCGTATAACGAAACACTTCGATGCATCGTCATTACAGGCGCTGGTGATAAAGCGTTTAGTGCAGGTGGCGATTTAAAAGAGCGCAACGGCATGGGTAACAACTCATGGAAGCGCCAACACCAAATTATTGAAGATTTAGTGCTGCTAACGCGTGACTTCCCGGTGCCAATCATCGCAGCGGTTGAAGGCTACGCATTAGCAGGTGGTTGTGAGTTGGCATTATCAAGCGACTTCATCATCGCTTCAGAAACGGCAGTATTCGGTTTATCAGAGGCGCTGCGTGGCATTTTACCAGGCGGTGGTGGCTTACAAAACTTAGCGCGTGCAATCGGTGTACGCCGAGCGAAGGAAGTCATTTACACAGGTCGCAAGCTAAACGCGGAATTAGCGTACGAGTGGGGTCTTGTAAACGAAGTCGTACCAAAAGGTCAAGCAAAAGATAAGGCGATCGAAATTGCGTTTAAAATCGCGGCAAGTGCACCAATGGCTGTACGCGCAGCGAAAGTATCAATCAACAACGGCTCAGAAACGGACTACCATAGTGCGTATGCGTTAGACATCGCGGCATACAACTTATTAGTAACTTCTGAAGATCGCCTGGAGGGGGTTGCGGCTTTCAATGAAAAACGTAAACCAAATTGGCAGTGTAAATAACGACGTCATGGATCGACTTGTCGCGTTCATTACAACGACGACGTACGCTTCACTCCCAGCTGAAATGATTACGCTAGCAAAGCAGGCAATGATCGATACACTCGGTGTGTCGATTGCCGGCTGGCGCGAGGACGCGGTACAAAAAACGATTGCGGTGTACGGCGAACAAGCTGGTAACGCTTCGTTATTTGCCCAGGCGAAAAAGACGTCTGAGGAAAATGCGGCACTCATTAACGGAACGGCAACGCACGTACTCGATTACGACGATGCATCTGCTGGTGTGATCATACACCCGAGCGCACCGATTTTAGCAGCTATTACACCTGTAGCAGAGCGATTACAAAGCTCTGGGCAAGACGTTATTACGGCGTATGCGATTGGTACAGAAGTGATGATCCGCATCGGTGAAATCATGGGTGTGCAACATTACCGTCTCGGCTGGCATGCGACCGACACACTTGGGACGGTCGGTGCAGCGTCGGCGTGTGCATACTTAGAACACTTAAATGATGAGCAATGTGCACATGCGATTGCGATTGCAGCGTCGATGAGCGGCGGCTTACAAAAAAACTTCGGTTCGATGACGAAACCGCTGCACGTCGGACTTGCCGCATCGCATGGCATTCAAGCCGTAAAGCTCGCACATGCTGGCTTTACAGGCAATACAAACATCTTTAAAGATCGCGGCTTTTTCTTAGCGTACGGCGGCATGACCGAGCAAGACGTCATTGCCAAACAAGCGACACTCCAGTTCGGGTCTCCGTATGACTTACTTACAAGTTTAGCGGTCAAAAAATTCCCGTGCTGCTTTGCGACACATCGCTTCATTCATGGCATGCAGCTACTGAAAACGCAGCACAACTTAACGCTAGATGACATTGAAGCAATCGTACTTCATGCGCAGTCTCGCAGCTTACTACCACTTGTACACCATCGTCCGAAAACAGGCTTACAAGGAAAGTTTAGCGCACAATATACCGTGCTTGCGGCGCTTGTCGATGAGCAAGTGACGTTAACGAGCTTTACAGACGAGCAAGTGCAGCGCCCGCACCTTCAGCAAGCATTTGAAAAGGTGAGCGTGCACGTGTTAGAAGAACCTGAAACACCAGTAGAAGGGCTATTACCTGTGACGCTTCACATTCATGCGCGCGGCGAAGTGTACAAGCTAAGCGTACCGATCGCACCAGGGTCGGTTGAACTTCCACTTTCAGCAGACGAGCACCGCGAAAAATGGGTGAGCTGCTTACATTATTACGCACCGGACGTACCGGCAAGCCAATTTTCTCAACGTTATGATGATGGGATGGCATTGGAGACAATTGCACGATTTAGCGACTGGCTTCAAGCGGTGCACGACGCGGTAGAAACACCATTACTGAAACATTAGGAGGCACTATACTTATGAAAATTGCAGTGTTTAATGAAAATCAAGTTGGCGTCATTAACGGCGACAATGTAGTCGATATTACAGAATTAACAGGCTGGAACAAGGAAGAGCCACAGCGTTCACTTGTACAGCTAATGAAAAACTTCAACGACTTAAAGCCAAAAATTGAAGAAGGCTTAGCAACATGCCCTTCATATCCAGTAAATGATGTAGCGTTACGTGCACCAGTGCCAAATCCAAGCAAAATCGTCGCTGCACCGATCAACTACATTTTGCATAAGGAAGAAATGAACACAGCGTTAACAGTTGACCGTTTAGGTTTCTTCTTAAAATCACCATCTTCTATTATCGGACCAAACGACACGGTGTTATTACCGTTCAAAGACCGCCGCGTTGATCACGAAGCAGAAATCGCATTCGTTATCGGCAAAGAAGCGAAAGACGTAAAAGCAGAAGATGCAGCAGATTACATTTTCGGTTACTTAGCGTTAATGGACATTACCGTACGCGGGAAAGAAGATCGTCCTTGGCGTAAATCGTTCGATACGTTCACACCAATTGGACCGTGGATCGTAACGAACGATGAAGTAGAAGATCCAAATAAGCTACAAATGAACCTTTGGGTAAACGAAGAAATTCGTCAATCAGCGAACACGAGCGACTTAATTTATGACTGCTATAAGTTTTTAGAAGCTGCTTCAAGCGTTATGACACTGCTTCCTGGTGACATTGTGACAACAGGAACTCCAGAAGGCGTAGCACCGATTGTACAAGGTGACACAGTGCGCATTCATATCGAGCGCATCGGTGAGTTTTCTGTCAGCGTAGACTACAAGCCAGGTATTTAATTGCACGACGTGATCGCTAGTTGCTTTATATAGCGACTAGCCGTCACATCAAAACTACTTATACGAAAGTGAGGAAATACGATGTCAGAACATAAATTAGAGCAACAATGGACACCGGAATTACTAGAGTTTCACGAGGAGTTACAATCAAAAAATATGGGGCCACTTTGGGCGTCTGTGTTTAGTTCATCACAGCCAACACCACGTGCCATTCCTTACTTATGGAAAAAGCAATTAATTTTAGACATGTTAGAAAAAGCGAAAAACTTACTGCAAGTTGGTACAGGGTCAATTGATCGCCGCGCCGTATACTTAGTAAACCCAGGCATGAAATACTTACAACCACACGGCTGGGGCGGGGCAACACAAACGCTTTACGCCGCTGTACAAGCATTAAACCCAGGTGAGATCGCACCGCCACACCGTCATATGACATCAGCGCTACGCTTCATTATGGAAGGAAAAGGCGCATCAGGTGTTGTAAACGGCGTGAAATACAACTTCGAGCCAGGTGATTATGTCATTACGCCTGAATGGTGCTGGCATGACCATATTAACGAAGGCGACGAAACTGTACTTTGGATGGACTGCTTAGACATTCCGTTCACGTCAGCGTTAACGAGCTCATTCTTTGAAATGTACCCAGCAAGCCAGCAGCCAATCGACTTCCCAGAAGATTACGGCACAAAACGTTACGCAGGTGGTATGGTTCGTCCGATTTCAGATCGTAAGCCATCACCAGCGCCACTTGGTCGTTACACATGGGATTTAACGAAGCAAGCAATCGATGGACAATCACAATTTGAGCCAGATCCATATGACGGTTTTGCGGTAGAGTACATTAACCCATCAACAGGTAAAGATGCAAATGGACGCATCGGTGCACGTATGCAAGGCTTACCAGTCGGCTTCAAAGGGAAAGCACACCGCCATACGCACAGCTCTGTATACGTTGTGCATAAAGGGAAAGGCTACACAGTAATCAATGGTGAGCGCTTCGATTGGGAAGCAGGCGATTTCTTCGTCGTACCAGTATGGGCAGTGCATGAGCATGTAAATACATCAGAAACAGAAGAAGCGTTTTTATTCTCAACAAACGATTTACCAATCATGGAGTTATTCGGCTTCGAGCGTGAAGAAGCGTACAGCGAAAATGAAGGCTACCAAGTGATTGAAAAAGTGTTTGAGCCGGAATTTGCGGAAGGCTCTGTCGTAATTAAATAACAACGTGGGGTGAATTGGATGGGAAATGTGGAAGAAGTAATTGTCATCGGTGGCGGTATCGGTGGCTTAGCAGCAGCTTACGGCATTGCGAAGCTCGGTAAACGCGTCACGGTGCTAGAGCAAGCGCAGCAATTTGGCGAAGTCGGTGCAGGCTTACAAGTTGGACCAAACGGCTTACGTGCATTAGATGAGCTTGGCGTACTAGAGGACGTATACAAATTAGCGGTATTCCCGCGCAAGCATATTTTTATGGACGCATTAGGCGGTACGGAATTATCAGCAGTGGAGTTTGGCGACAAATTCAAGGAAAGCTTTGGCTATCCGTACATCGTAATCCACCGCTCAGACTTGCACCACGTATTACTGGAGCATTGCCGTACATTATCGAACATTACGTTTTTAACGAATCATAAAGTAACGAACGTTGAGGAGCATGCGGACTTTGTCGAGTTAACATGTGCAAACGGCGAAACGTTACGCGCAGAAGCAGTTGTTGGCGCAGATGGCATTCACTCAGCTGCACGTAAACTATTTACGCAAGCGGGTCCTGTGCCATCAAAATACGTCGCATATCGCTTCACTGTACCGATGGATGAAATGACGATCGACATTGACTGGGATGAAAAGTTAACGTGGATCGGTCCTGGCATCCACTTAGTGCAATACCCAGTGCGTCATAAAAGCGTCATTAACCAAGTAGCCGTATTCAAAAGCTACCGTTACAACGCAGAATCAGATGATTGGGGCTCAATCGATGAGCTTCGTGAAATGTTTAAAGATTGCTGCCCAACGATTCAAGAGTCGCTGAAATTCGTGCAAGAAGGCTTCGTATCTAAGCTGCACGATATCGAGTCACTTGATCAATGGTCAACAAATCGCGTGACGCTGCTAGGTGATAGCGCCCATGCGATGCTGCAATATTTAGCACAAGGCGCATGCCAAGCGTTAGAAGATGCCGCTTGTTTAGTTGATAAGCTACGCAGCACATCATCTGTTGCAGCGGCCTTTAAGGAATATGAGGAAGAACGTATTCCACGTACAGCGCAAGTACAACGCGGTGCACGTAAATGGGGCGAAATTAAGCACGCCGAGGATGAAGTGACACGCTTACTACGCGACACGATCATGCTCAACCGTCGTCCAGACGATTACACTTATTTAGAGTGGTTATACAAAGAACGAAAAACAGCGTCTGTTTAAGACATATCACGATAAATAAGCGAGAAGACTATATTCTGTTACGCAAGGATATAGTCTTTTCTTTGTCTTTATTCATAAGTGACGTAAGCGTTCATGCAGCTCTTACAACCTTATTCAATTCAACTAAACAGCAGTTAACATATTATCTCAATACAAAGGACGTGGGAATTGTGACAGTTCAACAAAAAAGAGGGGCATTAGATGGCATTCGCATACTCGACTTATCAACCGTTATTGCGGCTCCATTTGGCGCAACATTACTCGGTGACTTCGGAGCAGAAGTCATTAAAGTCGAAATGCCAGGCGTAGGAGACCCACTGCGCAACTTAGGACCGTATTACGAAGGGGAAGGGCTGCGCTGGTCAGGCATTGCCCGCAATAAAAAATCATTAACGCTCGATTTGCGCCAAGAAAAAGGAAAAGAAATTTTAAAGGAGCTTGTGAAGCAGTCAGATGTAGTCATCGAAAACTTCCGCACAGGCACGCTTGAAAAATGGGGCATCGGCTATGAGGCGCTAAAGGAAGTGAATCCAGAGCTCATTATGGTACGTGTAACAGGCTACGGGCAAACAGGACCGTACGCGCATAAAGCAGGGTTCGGTACACCAGCTACCGCGTTCAGTGGTTTCACGTACTTACACGGCTACCCAGATCGCCCACCAATTAGCCCATCGTTTTCATTAACCGATTACGTAACAGGTATTTACGTAGCGTTTGCGACGATGACGGCATTGTATTACCGCGACTGTCAAGAAGACGGCGTTGGACAATCGGTCGATGTGAGCTTATATGAGTCGATGTTCCGCATGCTTGAGTTTTTAGTGACGGATTACGACCAAACAGGGCACATTAAAGAACGTTCACCAGGCTTAAGCGGTCACTCAGCGCCGGCTGGTAACTTTTTAACGAAAGACGGCAGCTGGATTATTTTAGTGACGAGCTCAGATAAAACGTTTGAGCGTCTTGCACATGCGATGGAGCGTGCGGACATGTTAACGGACCCGCGCTACCATACGAACTCAGAGCGCTTACAACGATTTGATGAAGTAAACGGCATCGTCGCAGATTGGGTGAAAACGAAAACGAAAGACGAGCTGCAAACATATTTAGATGAGTGCGGCGTACCGATGAGCCCAATTTACAGCATTGAAGATATTTTCAACGACCCACAATATAAAGCGCGCGAAAACATCGTCGAGGTGAAGCACCCACGTTTAGGCAAAGTGAAAATTCCAGGCGTCGTGCCGAAGTTTTCGGAAACACCAGGCTCGATTCGCGATATCGCACCAGACTTAGGCGACCATAACGACGAAATTTTACATGGCTTACTCGGCTATAGCGAAGAAGAAATTGCCGAGCTAAAAGCACAAAACATTATTTAGGAGGGCTTCTCATGTCAGATGCAGTATTTTTAACAGAAGTATGCTCACGCGACGGCTTCCAAAGCATTCGCGAGTGGATTCCAACTGAGGTAAAAGTCGAAATCGTCAACGCGTTGATCGACTGTGGCTACAAGCAAGTTGAAGTGACGTCGTTCGTGCACCCACGAGCAATTCCACAGCTAAAGGACGCAGACGACGTGCTCGCACAAGTGAAGAGACGAGATGGCGTCACGTTTCGTGCGCTTGTACCGAACGTGCGCGGCTTAGAACGAGCAATTAACGCAGGCGTACATAAAGCAAAGCTCATGTTGTCGGCGTCTGATTCGCACAGCATTAGCAACGCCAACTGTACGACAGAAGAAGCGCTTACGCAGTTTGAGCCACTCATTGAACGCGCAAAAGAAAGCGACATTGAAATTGCTGGCTCGATCTCGGTTGCGTTCGGTTGTCCGTACGAAGGCGACGTACCAGTGGAGCGTCTCATTATGATTTGTGAGCGCTACGCATCGTTTGGCATTGAGGAAGTGTCACTTGCCGATACGACAGGTATGGCAAACCCAGCGCAAATTAAACGCACTGTACGCGAATTAACACAACGCTTCCCGCAGCTTGTATTCACGCTACATTTACACAATACGCGCGGCATGGCATTTGCGAACGCAGTAGCTGGCTACGAGGAAGGTATTCGCCACTTTGATAGTTCAACAGGTGGCTTAGGAGGTTGCCCGTACGCACCTGGTGCAAGTGGTAACATCGCATCGGAAGATTTAATTCACGGCTTTGAAGCGATGGGCATTCCAACGAACGTATCACTGGACCGTGTACTTGAAACAGCACGCCTCATTCAGCAACATTTGCCGAGCCACATCGATAGCTTCGTGTTAAAAGCAGGTAAAAGCAGCGATTTATCAGAGCGACCTGCTGAGCAAGTGAAAGTGGAATCATAGGAGGTGGCGCGATGTATGAGACGACAAATGGCAAGCTCACTTTTCATAGCGTCGAGCATGCCGCACAAGCTGCAGGCATTGCGCTCGCGAAGCTGCCATACACTTTAAAAATCATCATCGAGTCATTGCTTCGAAACGCACAAACGTTAAACATGAGCGACGATGAATGCATCCTATTGCTTCAGCGCATCGCTGCACGCGAGGCAATCGACATTCCGATTTTGCCAACGCGCGTCATTATGCAAGATGCATCTGGTGTACCAGCGCTCGTTGATTTAGTGACGTTACGTGAGCAGCTCGCGCGTGACGGGGTAGACCCAGCAACTGTAAACCCTGTTATTCCAGTAGCGCTCGTCATTGACCATTCCGTACAAGTCGATACGTTTGGTCATGCCGATGCGTTCGCTGAAAACGTCGCACAAGAATATGCACGCAATGAGGAGCGCTACACCTTTTTAAAATGGGCACAGCAAGCATTTCAAAACGTCGCGATCGTGCCACCTGCAAACGGCATCATTCATCAAGTCAACATCGAATATTTAACGCACGTCGTCGCAACGAACGACCGCGGTATCGCGCACCCTGAGCTTGTCATTGGCACCGATTCGCATACGACGATGGTCAATGCGCTCGGCGTACTCGGCTGGGGCGTTGGTGGCATCGAAGCAGAAGCTGCCATGATGGGTGTTGCAACGAGCATGACGTTACCAAAAGTCGTTGGCGTGAAGCTTATCGGTGAACTACAAACGGGCGTAACAGCAACAGACATCGCTTTAACGATTACCGAAACACTCCGTAAAGCGAACGTCGTCGGCAAGTTTGTCGAATATTTCGGTGATGTGCATGCGCTCAGTGTACCCGATCGTGCGACGATTGCGAACATGGCTCCAGAATACGGCGCAACATGTGGCTTCTTCCCAGTCGATGATGCGACGCTCGCCTTTTTACGTTTAACAGGTAAAGATGACGATACAGTTGCGCGCGTAAAAGCGTATTGCCAAACGCAGCACTTACTGTATGATGCGACGACGGAACCGACGTATGAGCAAGTCATTACGATTGATTTACGTCAAATCGAACCGAGCGTAGCAGGACCAAAACGCCCGCAAGACCGCCTCGCACTATCTGCAGTGAAGGAGCAATTTGAGCAAACGAACAAAGAAGTTATCGTGCGGGGTGAAACGTTAACAGATGGCTCCGTTGTGATCGCGGCTATTACGAGCTGCACGAACACGTCAAACCCATACAATATGATCGCCGCTGGAATACTGGCGAAGCGTGCTGTCGAACAGGGCTTAACGGTGAATAAAACGATTCAAACGAGCTTAGCACCTGGCTCAAAAGTTGTCACAAGCTATTTAACGAAAGCTGGGTTACTGCCCTATTTAGAGCAGCTCGGCTTCTATATTACCGGCTACGGCTGCTCCGTATGCGTCGGTAATACCGGAGAATTAGCGCAGGACGTTTCAGAGGCGATCACGAATGAATCGTTATCTGTCGCGGCTGTATTAAGTGGCAACCGCAACTTTGAAGGTCGTATTCATCGCCTCGTGAAATCGAATTATTTAGCATCACCACCGCTCGTTATTGCGTACGCATTAGCAGGCACGATGCACATCGATTTAACGAGCGAGCCAATTGCGTACGATACGACTGGACAAACCGTATACTTACGTGATCTTTGGCCGACAAATGACGAAGTCGAAGCTGTCATTGCCGATACGGTGACGCGCACATTATTTACAGAAGCGTACGACGGCGTATTACAAGGCGATGCAGCGTGGCAAGCATTACCGTATGAGGCGACACAAACATTTACGTGGAATCCGCAATCGACGTATTTCAAACCGTCACCATTTTTCGAACACGACACGTCCGCGCAGCAAATCAACAATGCACGCGTATTACTAAAGCTCGGCGACTCGATTACGACTGACCATATTTCACCAGTTGGACATATTGAGGAGCATAGCGCAACAGGGCATTATTTGAAGCAAATCGGCGTAGCATATGAACACTTTAATTCATACGGCGCACGTCGCGGCAACTTTGAAGCGTTAGTGCGCGGCACGTTCGCCCACCCACGATTGCAAAATGCACTAAGTACAGAGCAAGGTGGCTACACACGTCACATTCCAAGTAGCGAGCAATTAACCGTATACGATGCATCACAGCGTTATCGTGAAACAAATACACCACTAATTGTACTTGCTGGCAAAGAATACGGCACAGGTAGCGCGCGCGACTGGGCAGCAAAAGGCACGTATTTACTCGGTGTGAAAGCAGTGATTGCGGAAAGTTTCGAGCGCATTCACCGCAGCAACTTAGCGATGATGGGCATTATTCCACTTCAGTTTGAACATGGCGAAAGCGCACAAACGTATGCTTTAACAGGTGAGGAAACATTTACGATTGTACTTCCTGACACATTGCAACCAAAACAAACCGTTCAAGCCGCGATCATTCGTCCAAACGGCGATGCACTAACGATTAGCTTGCACCTTCGCTTAGATACACAGCTTGAAATTGATTTATATAAACAGCGCGGCATTTTCCAAGCGATTTATGCAGCACGTAAGCAGCACGCACTGAACTACTAATTGAAATGAGGGATCGACATGGAACAATTAGCACAGCAGCAATTCACAAAGCAGTTTATTAACGGTGAATGGAAAGACGGCTCAAGTACAAAAAGCATTACGAGCTACAACCCATACAATGGCGAGGAGCTTGTCACAATTCAAGCGGCGAACCAACAAGATTTAGATGACGCATACGAAGCAGCAGCACGCGCACAAAAAGTATGGGAAGCAACACCGCTCGTTGAAAAGCAGCAACGTTTTGAGCAGCTTGTCGCTGTTTTACAAAGCAAACGTGAACTCATCATCGACTGGCTCATTAACGAAGCAGGCGGCACGAAGCTAAAAGCAACGTCGGAGTTCAACTCAGCGTTGCGCATCGTCAAAGAATCGGCGAGCTTTTTAACACGTTTAACAGGGCAAATTTTACCGTCGTACGTGCCGAATAAGGAAAACCGCGTATACCGTACTGCAAAAGGTGTGATCGGCGTCATCGGCCCATGGAACTTCCCATTTTTATTATCGATGCGCTCAATTGCCCCAGCGATCGCAACAGGTAACGGCGTTGTTATTAAACCAGCGTCGGACACACCGGTCACATCAGGCTTATTGTTCGGTGAAATTTTTGAGGAGGCAGGCTTCCCAGCAGGACTTGTCAACGTCATCGTCGGGCGCGGCTCAGAAATTGGCGATGCGTTCGTACAGCACCCAATTCCAAGCTTAATTTCGTTCACCGGTTCAACAGAAGTAGGTCGTCGCATCGGTGAGCTTGCAGGCTACCACTTAAAAGATGTCGCGCTTGAGCTTGGTGGCAACAACGTCATGGTCGTGTTAAAAGACGCGAACATCGAGCGTGCAGCACGTGCAGCGGCATTCGGTAAGTTCATGCACCAAGGTCAAATTTGCATGGCGCTCAACCGCATTATTGTAGAAAAAGACGTGCATGACGAATTCGTAGAGGCCTTCACAGCGATCGTCAGCAAACTAAAAGTTGGTGACCCACATGATGACGCGACGTTTATCGGACCGCTCATTAACCGCGAGCAAGTCGATCGCATTTTAGTGGACGTCGAAGCGAGCATTCAGCAAGGTGCACATGTCCAACTACAAGGTACAGTGAACGGCTGCGTGCTCACACCGACGATTTTAACGAACGTGAAAAACGACATGCCGATTGCGAGCAACGAAATTTTCGGCCCAGTCGCATGCATCATTCAAGCAGACGACGAAGCACAAGCGATCGCCATTGCGAACGATTCTCCATACGGCTTAACAGGCTCGATCTTTACCGAAAACTTACACCATGGTGTCGAACTCGCGAAGCAAATTAAATCAGGCATGGTACACATTAACGACCAGTCTGTAAACGACGAAGCACACGTGCCATTTGGTGGCGAAAAAGATTCAGGTGTCGGTCGCTTCAACGGCGAATGGGCAATTGATAAATTTACAACAGTGAAATGGATTGGCGTACAAAACGGCTACCGCGAATACCCGTTATAATCAAAAAAGCACAAACGTTGACTTAACAGCGTTTGTGCTTTTTCATATGTTGCACCAAGCTTGTTGATTAGCCATTCAACTGGCAGTTCGCGTATTGCGGCTCGC